>NZ_JBSFVM010000034.1:0-69825 GCF_053592315.1 Streptomyces sp. NPDC002754 | reverse complement strand
CCAAGAACGCATCCAGCATCGACGGCACGAAATGCAGCACACTCACGCCCTGCTCACGCACCAGCTGCGCCACATAACCCGGATCCCGATGCCCCCCGGGACGGGCCACCACCAGCGTCGCACCCCACACCAACGTGCCAAGCAACTCCCACACCGACACATCAAAAACAACCGGCGTCTTCTGCAACACACGATCACCCGCACCAAGCGCAAAGTGATCACGCATCCACACCAGCCGGTTCACAATGCTTTGGTGCGAGACCGCCACACCCTTCGGCCGCCCCGTCGACCCCGACGTATAGATCACATACGCCGGCTGCCGCGCATCCAGTGAAGCAGCCCTATACGTGTCGCCCGAGGCATCAGCAGTCGACAGCCGCGCCACCACCCCGGCGTCATCCAAAACCACCACCGGCGCCGCATCCTCCAACAACAACGCCACCCGCTCCACCGGATACCCCGGATCCACCGGCAAATACGCAGCCCCCGCCTTCAGCACCCCCACCAACGCAACCACCAACTCGACGCCGCGCTCCAACACCACCGCCACCGTCGACCCCGCACCCACACCCCGCGACCTCAGATGGCGCGCCAGCCGCCCCGCCCGCGCATCCAACTCCGCATACGACAACTCCACCCCCTCAAACACCACCGCCACCGCACCCGGAGCAGCCACCACCCGCTCCTCAAACAAATCAACCAACGTCACCGAATCAACAGCAACCGCCGTGTCATTCCACTCGTGCAGAACCCGTTCCCGCTCACCCGCACCGAGCACCTCCACCGCATGCAACCGCACACCCGGAACCGCCGTCACCAGCTCCAGCACCCGCGCCATCCGCTGCGCGATCGCCTCGACCGAAGGTGCGTCGAAGAGGTCCACCGAGCCGTTCAGCGATCCTTCGAACCCGTCCGGGCGTCCCTGGTCGTCGAAGGTCTCGCGGAGGTGGACTTCCAGGTCGAACCGTGCCGCGTTCCCTGATCCGTCGAGCGCCTCGGCGTGGACGCCGGGCAGGTCGAGGGCGGCGCTCTGGAGGTTTCGGAGCGTCAGCATCACCTGGAACAGCGGGTGTCGGGACAGCGAGCGCTCCGGTGCCAGTTCCTCCACCAGCCGCTCGAAGGGCACTTCCTGATGTGCGAACGCGCCCAGGCTCGCCTCCCGCACCCGCCCCAGCACCTCACGGAACTCCGGATCACCGGACAGATCCGTCCGCACCACCAGCGTGTTCACGAAGAACCCGACGAGGTCGTCCAGCGCCTCGTCCGTACGACCGGCAACCGCCGAACCCACCGGAACATCCGTCCCCGCACCAAGACGCGAAAGGGTGACCGCCAACGCCGCCTGAAGGACCATGAACGGGGTCGCGCCCTCGGCGCGCGCGAGGTCGACGACCCGCTGGTGCACCTCCGCCGGCACCCGCAGCGGCACCTGGTGACCGACCTGGCTCGCCACCGCGGGACGCGGCCGGTCCACCGGCAGCGCCAGTTCCTCCGGGGCACCGGCCAACTCTCGGCGCCAGTACGCCACTTGCTGCGACAGAAGGCTGCTCGGGTCGGACTCCTGCCCGAGCAACTCCCGCTGCCACAACGCGTAATCCGCGTACTGCACCGGCAACGCCGCGAACACCGGAGCGTCCCCCCGCAGCCGTGCCGCGTACGCCGTCGACAGGTCCCGGCCCAGCGGGGCATGCGACCAGCCGTCGGTGGCGATGTGATGCACGACCAGGACCAGGGCCCGCTCGTCCGCTCCCAGGTCGAACAGCCATGCTCGGATCGGCAGCTCCGCCGACAGGTCGAAGGCGTAGCTCGCGGTCTGCGCGACGGCCTCGGTCAGGGCTTCGGGCTGTACGTCGGTCACCGTGAGGCGCCAGTCGAGTTCGTCCGGGTCGATGATCTGCTGGCACGGCTCGCCGTCGGTGGAGCGGTAGACGGTGCGCAGCGGTTCGTGGCGCGCGATGACATCCCGCAGTGCCGCCGCCAGTGCCGGGACGTCCAGGGTGCCCGTCAATCGGATGGCCAGGGGAATGTTGTAGGTCGGGCTGGGTCCGGTCAACCGGCCGAGGAACCACAGGCGTTGTTGCGCGAAGGACAGCGGCAGGCACTCCGGGCGTGTACTCGCTCGGAGTGGGAGGCGGGTCCGGTCGCTGCGGGGGCCTTCGACTCGGGCAGCGAGGTCCGCCACCGACGGTGCCTCGAACAGCGTCCTGATCTTGACTTCCGCGCCCAGCCTGGAGCGGATCCTGGACAGCAGCCGGATCGCGAGCAAGGAGTGTCCGCCCAGGTCGAAGAAGCTGTCATGCACTGCGACCCGGTCCAGGCCGAGGACCTCGGCGAAGATCTCGCAGAGCGCGGTCTCGGTCGCGCCCGACGGTTCCCGGTCGTGGTGGACGGCCGTGCCGTCGTCGGGGTCGGGCAGCGCCGTGCGGTCCAGTTTCCCGTTCTCGGTCAACGGCAGCTCGGAGAGAGCCACTTCGACCGCGGGCACCATGTATTCCGGCAGCCGCGCCGCCACGAACTCCCGCAGGTCCCGGGTGCCGGACGCGCCTTCGGCGAGCACGACGTAGGCGACGAGACGGTCGCCGCTCGCGCCGTCCGCGCGGGCGATCACTGCGGCGCGGGAGACGGCGGGGTGCTGGACCAGGACGGCCTCGACCTCGCCGGGTTCGACGCGGTAGCCGCGGATCTTCACCTGGGTGTCGGCGCGGCCTACGAACACCAGGTCGCCGTCGGCGGTCCGCTTGACGAGGTCGCCGGTGCGGTACATCCGTTCGCCGACGCCGTGGGGGCACGCCACGAAGCGTTCCGCCGTCAGCGCGCGGCGTCCCACATAGCCGCGTGCCAGCGCGGCGCCGGCGACGTACAGCTCGCCGACGACCCCGGTCGGTACCGCGGCGAGCGCGTCATCGAGGACGAACAGGCGGGTGTTGGCGATGGGTGTGCCGATCGGGACGACGCCCTCGGCGAGGGCCGCGGGTGACAACTCGGCGGTGGCCACTCCGATGGTGGTCTCCGTCGGCCCGTAGTGGTTGAACACGCGCCGTTCGGCGGCCGCCGCGACCAGGTCACGCGTCCAGGCGGCGGGGGCCGCCTCGCCGCCGAGCACCAGGGAGCGGGCGGGCAGCACGGCGCCCGTGCCCGCGTCCGCGGCCAGCGCCGCCAGGTGTGACGGCACTGCCTTGACGTGGTCGATGCGGTGCTCGCGCAGATACGCGGACACGGCGACCGGGTCGGTCACCGCTTCGGCGTCCAGGACGTGCAGCTGCCCTCCGGTGGCCAGGCTGGCGAAGACCACCGTGTTGCCCAGGTCGGTCACCTGCGGTTGCAGCAGTCCGTATCGTGCACCCTCGCCGGTCCAGTCGAGCCGCTCGGAGACGGAGGCCACGTAGTTGGCCAGCGCTCCGTGGGTGACCGCGACACCCTTCGGTGCGCCCGTCGAGCCCGAGGTGTACATCACGTAGGCGAGGCCGGCGGGTGCCGTCACGACCGGCGCGGCCGGTTCGGGCCCAGTGGGATCCGCAGGGTGCAGTGCCTCGTCGATCGTCGCTACGGGCACCCCCGCCGGTGCCGCGAAGCTCGCGGGATCCGAGTCCTGGTCCACGAGCACCACGCGCGCGCCGCTGTCGTCGACCATGAACGCGAGGCGTTCGGGCGGCAGTTGGGCGTCGAGGGGCAGGTATGCGGCACCGGCCTTCCACACGCCCAGGATCGCCGTGATCATCTGGATGCCGCGGGGCACGCACAGTCCCACGACGGACTCATCGGCGACGCCCAGGGCGCGGAGGTGTCGGGCGAGTCGGTCCGCGGACGCGTCGAGCTCGCGGTAGGTGACCTCGGTGCCGTCGGCCACGAGGGCCGTCGCGTCCGGTGTCGCGGCCACCTGGTCCAGGAACAGGCTGGTGAGGGCGGGTCGCGGCCCGGTCGCCGCGGTGTCGTTCCACTGGTGGATCAGGCGGTGCCGCTCGTGGGCGTCGAGTACCTGGATCGCGTGCAGCGGCGTGTTCGCGGTCTCGGTCACCGTCTCCAGGACCCGTACGAACCAGGCGGCCATCCGGTGCGCCGTCTCGGCGTGGAACAGGTCCTCGGCCAGGGTCACCAGTGCGCGCAGTCCCGCGGGGCGTCCCTGGTCGTCGAAGGTCTCACCGACGGTGAAGTGCAGGTCGTGGCGCGCCGCAGGCGCTGCCGCGGTGTCCACGTCGCTCGTGCCGGCGCTCGCCATGTGGACGCCGGGCAGGTCCAGTTCGGCACGTTCGACGTTCTGCACGGTGAGCATCACTTGGAACAGCGGGTGCCGGCCGAGCGACCGGGTTTCGACGAGTTCCTCGACCAGCCGCTCGAACGGCACGTCCTGATGTGCGAGGGCCCCGAGGCTCGTCTCCCGGACCTGTGCCAGGACCTCCCGGAACTCCGGGTCCCCGGACAGATCGGTGCGGATCACGAGGGTGTTGACGAAGCTTCCCACCAAGTCGTGCAGCGTCGCGTCGGCACGTCCGGCGACCGGGATGCCGATCGGGATGTCGTGGCCGGCGCCGAGCCGGGACAGCAGCACCGCCAACGCGGCCTGCAGGGCCATGAACGAGGTGACGCCCTCGGCGCGGGCGAGATCCACCAACCGCTGGTGGATCTCGGCGCCCACCTGGAACGGCACCCGGTGCCCGCGGCGGCTGGGCACCGCCGGGCGCGGCCGGTCGGTGGGCAGCGTCAGCTCTTGTGGGGCTCCGGCGAGGGTGCGCCGCCAGTACTCGATCTGCGTCGCCAGCAGGCTGTCCGGGTCGGACTCGTCGCCCAGTAGTTCCCGTTGCCACAGCGCGTAGTCGACGTACTGCACCGGCAGCGGGGTCCACGCGGGCGCCTCACCCCGTGCCCGCGCCGTGTACGCCGCCGACACGTCACGTCCGAGTGGCGCCAGCGACCACCCGTCGCTGGCGATGTGGTGCAGGACAAGCACCAGTACGTGTTCGTCCTCGGCGACCCGCAACAGCGAGGCCCGGAACGGCACTTCCTCGGCCAGGTCGAATGCGCGCCGGGTGGCCCGCGTCACCGCCTCGGCGGCACCGGCCGCGTCGACGTGGCGCACCGCCAGGTCCCAGGATTCCAGGTCCTGCATGTCGAGGATGCGCTGGAACGGCTCGCCGTCGGCGGTCGGGTACACGGTGCGCAGTGGTTCGTGGCGCGCGATGACGTCCCGCAGTGCCGCCGCGAGCACGGGGATGTCGAGGCCGCCCGTGAGGCGGATCGCTGCGGTGGTGTTGTAGGTCGGGCTGGGGCCTTCGAGCTGGGCGAGGAACCACAGCCGGCGCTGCGCGAACGACAGCGGCGGCCGTTCGGGGCGGGGCCCGGCCGTCAACTCCAGCCGTACCGGGACCGCGCCGGTCTCGGCGAGGCACTCGGCGATGCCGGCGACCGTGGGCCGTTCGAACAGCGCCGACAGCGGAAGCTCCGCGCCCAGCACGAGGCGGATGCGGGACAGCAGTCGTACGCCGAGCAGGGAGTGCCCGCCGAGTTCGAAGAAGCTGTCGTCAAGACCCACCGTCTCCAGGCCCAGCACCTCGGCGAACGCCCCGCAGAGGAGCTCCTCCTGGGCGGTCGTCGCCGTGCGCCCCGCGCCGGCGCCGCTCGCGTAGTCGGGGGCCGGAAGCGCCTTGCGGTCGAGCTTGCCGTTACCGGTGAGCGGCAGGTCGTGCAGGGGCACCACGGCTGTCGGGACCATGTAGTCCGGCAGTTGTCGCGCCACCAGTTCCCGCAGGGCATCGCCGTCGAGCGGGGCGCCTTCGTCGTCGGGGACGACGTAGGCCACCATCCGTACGTCTCCCGGGGTGTCCTCCCGCGCGACGACCGCGGCCCGCGCCACCGCGGGATGGGTGCGCAGGACCGCTTCCACCTCGCCGGGCTCGATGCGGAACCCGCGGATCTTCATCTGGTCGTCGGCGCGGCCCAGGAATACCAGGTCGCCGTCGGAGATCCACTTGGCCAGGTCGCCGGTGCGGTACATCCGCTCACCGGAACCGAACGGGCAGGCCACGAATCGTTCGCTCGTCAGGCCCGCGCGGCCCACATAGCCGCGTGCCAGGCCGTCCCCGGCGACGTAGAGCTCTCCTGGCACCCCGACCGGCACCGGGGCGAGTCCGTCGTCCAGCACGTACAGGCGCGTGTTGGCGATCGGCCGCCCGATCGGCACCGCGCCCTCGATTCGTCGGCCGGCCCGCACCTCGTGAATCGAGCAGCCGACGACGGTCTCGGTCGGGCCGTACTCGTTCACCACCACCGCGTCCGGCGCCGCTTCCAGCCAGGACGACACCGCCTGCGACGGCAGTGCCTCACCGCCGACCACCCAGCGCCGCGCAGCGCGCGCCAGTTGTTCGGCAGGCAGCAGTTGGGCCAGCATCGGGAGGTGTGCCGGGACCACCTTCACCAGGTCGAACCCGCCGCCGGAGCGCAGCACTTCGGCCAGTCCCTCGACTCCGCCGTCCTCGCTGACCGAGATCGCCGCGCCGGCCACCAGCGGCACCAGCAGGCTCGTCACGGTCAGGTCGAACGCCGGTGACGAGTACAGGACGGCGCCGCCGTCACCCATGTCGTAGGCCTCGGCGGCCCAGTTCACGTAGTTGGCGAGTCCGCCGTGGGTGATCGCGACGCCCTTGGGCCGGCCGGTCGACCCCGACGTGTACATCACGTACGCCAGTTCCGCGGTGCCGGGCGACGCGGGCCCGATGTCGCCGACGACCGCGGTGTCGAGGGCGTCGACGGCGATCACGGGCACGCGCACCACCGGCAGGGCGTCGAGGATGTCCTCGGTGGTCACCATGGCCACGGCCCGGCTGTCGGCCAGCACGAAGCCGACCCGCTCGGCCGGGTTCGCCGGATCGATCGGCAGGTAGGCGGCGCCCACCTTCCACACCGCCAGGACGCCCGCCACCGCGTCGACGCTCCGCGGCAGGCACAATCCCACCACCGCACCGACGCCCACGCCGAGCCCGGCCAGCGCACCCGCCAACTGCCGCGCACGCGCGTCGAGTTCTGCGTAGTCGACCGTGCGGCCGCCGTCGAGGACGGCGGTGGCGGTGGGTGTCCGCTCGACCCGCCGCTCGAAGGACGCGAGGACCGAATCACCCGGCAGATCCGTCGCGGTGTCGTTCCACTCGACGAGAAGGCGGTCGCGTTCCTCGGAGTCGAGCACGTCCACGGCGTGCAGCGGGATGTCCGGGTCGGCGGCCACCGTCTCCAGCACCCGCATGAGCCGCTGCGCGATGCCGGCCACCGTGGGCGCGTCGAACAGGGCGTCGGCTCCGATGACGACGCCCGCGAGGCCGTCGGGGCGGCCGTGCTCGTCGAACACCTCCTCGATCATCACATCGAGGTCGAACCTGGCCACCGACATGTTCGACGGGAGCGGCTCGACGGCCACCCCGGGCAGGTCGAGCACCGCGCCGGCCGTGTTCTGCACGGTCAACATGACCTGGAACAGGGGGTGTCGGGACAGCGATCGCCCGGGGGCCAATTCCTCGACGAGCCGCTCGAAGGGCACGTCCTGATGCGCGAACGCGTCCAGGCTCGTGCGGCGGACCCGGGCCAGCACCTGTCGGAAGTCCGGGTCTCCCGACAGATCCGTACGCATGACCAGGCTGTTCACGAAGAACCCGACGAGATCATTCAGCGCCTCGTCGGTGCGCCCCGCCACCGCCGCACCCATGGGGATGTCGTGTCCGGCGCCCAGCCGGGACAGTGTCACCGCCAGAGCGGCCTGCAGCACCATGAACGCCGTCACGCCCTCGGCGCGCGCGAGGTCGGCGAGCCGTACGTGCGTGGGCGCCGGGACTCGCAGCGGGATCCGGTGGCCCGCCTGGCCCGGCGCCGCCGAACGCGGCCGGTCCACGGGCAGTGCCAGTTCCTCCGGCGCTCCCGCCAGAGTGCGCCGCCAGTAGTCCAGTTGGACGGAGAGGCGGCTGCTCGGGTCGGCACTCTCCCCCAGCAACTCCTGCTGCCACACGGCGTAGTCGGCGTACTGCACCGGCAGCGGCTCCCATGACGGTGCCTCGCCGCGCGCCCGCGCCGCGTACGCCGTCGACAGGTCGCGCCCCAGCGGGCGGTGGGACGAGGCGTCGGTGGCGATGTGGTGGACGACCAGGATCAGTACGTGCTCGTCGGGCGCCGTGCCGAGCAAGGTCGCGCGGATGGGCACTTCAGATGCCAGGTCGAAGGCACAGCCGGCCGCTTCCGCCCTGGCTTCGTCCACGTCCTCGGGCGCCGCCCGGCGCACGTCCAACTCCCAGTGGAGATTCCCCGGTTCGAGGATTCGCTGGTAAGGTTCGCCGGCCACGGTGGGAAAGACGGTGCGCAGCGATTCATGGCGCACCAGCAAATCCCGTAGAGCCGCGCTCAATGCCGCGACATCCAACGGGCCGTGCATTGCCAAGGCAATGACGTTGTTGTAGGTGAGACCCGAATTCTCCAGCTTGGCCAAGAACCAGAGCCGACGCTGCGCGAACGACAACGGGATCATCGATGTCTCTCCCCAGGAGCTCGAATGCGACGCCGTAACACCACCCAGGCGTAACGCACCGCCCCAGCCGGCTCGGCCATTCCAGCCCATGCGGGGAATATGAGCAAGGAGTGTCTGAATAGGGTCGACGACCCGTGTTCAACTGCGCGGATGGCTCAGTTGAACGGCGCGCGCTCCGCCCCATCGGCGAGGGCGGAGCGGTGACCGGCGACCGTCAGCCCTCGTCGGCCCCGACCTTCTTGTTGCAGGCGCTGAAGGCCTTGGCCAGCTTGTCCTTGTCCACGGTGCCCTCGACGGTGACGTCCAGGGTCCCGGGCTTGGGGTCCTTGGCGTTGACGCCTTTGCCGCGCAGGCACTCGGCCTTCTTCAGCGCCAGGTCCTTGTCGGCTTCCGTGATGTCCTCGTTGATGTCGTCGCTGGGGGCGTACTTCGCGCAGGCCGCCCGTGCCGCTTCGGCTTTCGCCTTGGAACCGCCGTCGGGCTTCTCGATATTGCTGTCCTTGTCCCCGCCCTCATCCGGGGCGGGTTCCGGAACGTCGACCCCTTGCTCGGCCATGCACTTGATGAACTTCTGCATGCGGTCGTAATCGGCGTCCCCCGCTGAGGGCGCGGCCTTCTTCGGGGATGAATCGTCGCCGCACGCGGTCAGTCCGAACATGGCGGTGGCCGTCAATACCACCGCGATGAGGTTGAGTTTCTTCATGCTCATCAGCATGGCTGCCACCAGGTTTCGCCCCGGTGACCGTCGGCGTTAACCGAACTCTTACAGCGAGCGCGCAGCCGGAGCAGCACACGGAAAACGGGTGCCTCCGCGCCCATGAGCGGACGCGGAGGCACCCTGACGACCGGCCGGGGGTTGTCGGTCGTCGGTCAGGTGGTGGCGAGGGCCTCCGTGGGAGTGAGGCCGGCGGCGCGGCGGGCGGGGTAGATGCCGGCGACGGCGCCGATCGCGACGGCGGCCAGGGCGCCGCCCGCGATGGCCTGGCCGGGCAGGGTCAGGGGCCAGTCGCGGTAGAGGGCGTAGCCGAGGCAGGCGGCAAGTCCGATGACCACGCCGGCGGCCCCGCCGAATGCCGACAGGCTCACCGACTCGGTGAGGAACTGCATCCGGATCTGGCCGCGGGTCGCGCCCAGCGACCTTCGCAGCCCGATCTCCTGCCGCCGCTCAAGCACCGAGATCACCATGATGTTGGCGATGCCGACGCCTCCGGCCAGCAGCGCGATGGCGCCGAGGCCGAAGAACAGTGCGTTGAAGGTCTCCTCCGCGGCGGCCTGGGCGGTGAGCGCGTCGGAGGGGCGGCTGACCTGAACCTCCTCCGGGTTCTTGGGGTTGATGGTGCGCCCCAGCACGTCGCGCACCGACGACACGGCCGCGTCCGTGGACCGCTCGTACAGGGAGGTGACGTGTCCGTCGAACCCGAGGCGGGCGGCGTAGGGCCAGCCGACCAGGGCCGAGCGGTCGATCTCGGGGGCGAGCGGCAGCTCGTCGAGGATGCCGACGACCAGGAACCACTGGCCGCCGATATACACGTTCGCGTCGGCTCGGTCGATGCCGAGCCGGTCGGCGGCGTCGGAGCCGAGCACCACCGACGGGTACTGGCTGGTGGCGGAGTTGAGGAAGGCGCCGGAGCGCACCGTGCCGCTGAGCGTTTTCAGCAGGTTGGTACGGGTGGCCTGGACGGCGACGCCGCTGGTCTTGGCCGAGGAGATCTTGTCCGTGCGTCGAACGGTCGCGTCCTCCACCAGGCCGATCCCGGACACGCCGGTCACGCCGGGGATGCGGGAGACCATGCCCTCCGCGTCCGTGGGGAGTTTCGCGGTGTCGCCGCTCAGCGTCGTACCGGGTTTGGCGGTGAGCAGGTTGGTGCCCATCTCCTCGATCTCGGCCATCAGTCCGGCCCGGCTGGCGCTGCTGAGGCCGACCAGCGCGACCATGGCGGCCACCCCGATGGCGATGCCCAGCGCGGACAGCACGGCCCGCAGCGGCCGGCCGCGCAGTCCGTCCAGGCCGACCGCGATCAGGTCCCTTCCGCGGAGTCGGGACGTCTCGGGCAGTTCCCTCATGTCAACACCCCTGTATCGGCCTGGACTCGGCCGTCGCGGATCTCCAGGCGCCGCGGCAGCGCGGCCGCGACGTCCAGGTCATGGGTGATCACCACGATCGCGGTGCCATCCCGGTTCAGCTCGCTGAGCAGCTCGAGCACCCCCGCCCCGGATGCCGAGTCGAGGTTTCCGGTCGGCTCGTCGGCGAGCAGCAGCGGCGGGTTCCCCACCACCGCCCGGGCGATCGCGGCCCGTTGCTTCTCGCCGCCCGACATCTGCTGCGGACGATGGTACAGACGGTGGCCGAGACCCACCCGCTCCAGCGCCGCCTTCGCCCGCAGCCGGCGCTCCCGGAGGGAGAGGCCGTGGTAGAGCAGGCCGGTCGCGACGTTGTCCAGGGCGGACAGGTGCGGGGTCAGGAAGAACTGCTGGAAGACGAACCCGATCCAGTGCGCCCGTACCGCCGACAGCCGCCGGTCGGGCAGCGTGGCCACGTCGTGTCCGTGGATGAGGACGCGACCCGAGCTCGGCCGGTCCAGCGTCCCCATCAGGTTCAGCAGCGTCGACTTGCCCGACCCCGAGGGGCCCACGATGGCCACCAGTTCACCGGATCGGATGGTGAGCGATGCCCGGTGCAGAGCCCGCACGTTGCCGCCGTAGACCTTGCTCGCCTCCTCCACGGCGATGACCGCGGCCGGCTCCTGTACGGCCTCGATCCCTGCGGTCATGAGCGCGGCACCTGCACCTTCATGCCCTCGCGGAGGTCGCCCTTCACCTCGACGTTGTTCCCGTCGAAGATGCCGAGCTCGACCCGCACGGAGCGCACCTTCCCCTGCGGGCTCACCACCTTCACCCGGTAGCCGCTGCCGGCGGCCAGCAGCGAGTTGATCGGTACCGCCAGGACGTCCTTGTGCTCGGTACTGGTGAAGCCGACCGTCGCCGGCGCCTTGTCCAGGTCCCCCGCGCTGCTCTGCTTGTCCAGTTCGATGTAGACCGGGATGGTGGCGTCCTGCGTGCCCTGCCCGGTCTGCGACTGGGAGTTGCTGCTACCCGCGGTCGCCACCTTGCCGACCGACACGATGTGTCCTTGGGCGGTCTTCTTTCCGGGCAGTGTCACTCGGACCTTCGCGCCCTTCTTGGCGATGTCCTGATCACTGACCGGTACGTCCACCGTGATCCACCGCCCGGTGCTGCTGGCGGTGAACAGGTTGCCCTTGGCCGGGGCGCCCGGCAGCGCCTTGACCTCGGTCACCCGGATCGCGTCCTTCTGCACCGCCACTTCACCCGGCTTCACGACGCCGTTCTCGGTGACCCCGAGATCCTCCTGCCACTCCTTCACGGCCGACCTTGTGGCCGAGCTGAACTCCTCGTTCACGGCCAGGTAGCTGCCGTAGCCGAGCGCCTGCAGATTGCGTTCGAGTTCCAGCACGTCGCGTCCGTCGGACACCCCGACCTTCAGGTCCCGCCACAGTGGCACCGACCCGTAGATGAGCGGGACGGCACGGCCGTTCGCCTCGAAGACCCGCTCGCCCCGCTTGATCACATCACCGTTCGAGGGAAGCCACGTGAGCCGTCCCGAACTCTCGGCGAGCACTGTGTATCGGCCTCGATAGCCCAACGTCCCGTCGATCTCACTGGTGTTGACCATATTCGTACGGAGCACCGGCTTCGTCGGCAGCGACGACAGCTGCTGCTTGGGCGCACTGTCGTCGTCGCGCCCCACCACATACACCGCGGTTGCGGCGCCCACCGCCAGCACCACGAGCACGCTCAGCGTCTTCCAGGGCACGCGCCGGCGCCCCGTCGGCGGCGGCTCCTCCTCGTACTCCTGGGCCGGCTTCGGTTCCAGCTCCAGCTCTTGTTCCTGTTCCTGTTCGGGAACCCGCGCCTGGGCCGTGGTCTCAGACTCGAACATGATTCAGCCTCCACGTGTGCCGCTCGGCACGGCACGTCGGGCCGAGGGCGAGGACGACGGCCTTCATGGCCACGGGATCGGAAAGTACCTGCATGCCTTAGAGATTGGATTGCGGCAGGTTTCCCGACGGTGAGCGGGAACCTTAACCGCCGCCTTATCCCGCGGCCTTCGCCGACGGCCGTGCTGTTCAACTGTGGCCGCGCCGTAGTTGAACAGCACAGGCTTTCACGCGCTTGGACTCCGCCGGTACGGTCACTGACGCATCGGCCACCCGTGCCGCTTGGGACCGCGACAAGAGGAGGATTCCGTGGCCATGATGGGCGGCCCGCGCATGGGTCTGATGCCGCTCGGCGCAGACAAGTCGATCACCAAACAGAAGATCAAGCCGGGCACGGTGCGACGCATCGTTCCCTATGCCCTGCGATATCGCTGGTCATTGGCGGTAGTCATGCTGACGACCGTCGCCGGTTCGGCCATCACGGCGACGAGCCCGCTGTTGCTGAAGATAATCATCGACGACGGGATTGCGCAGCGCCGGGAAGGCTTCGTGGTGGGCTTCGCCCTGCTCGTCGCCGCCCTGTCGCTGGTGGAAGTGCTGGCCGCTTTCACCCAGACCTGGTTTTCCGGACGGGTCGGCCAGGGCATCATCTGCGACCTGCGCTGCCAGGTGTTCGAGCACGTCCAGCGGCAACCACTGGCCTTCTTCACCCGCACCCAGACGGGAGCCCTGGTCAGCCGGCTCAACACCGACGTGGTCGGCGCACAGCGAGCGATCACGACGCTGCTGTCGCAGACGTTGTCGACCCTGCTGACCCTCGTGCTCGTGCTGATCACGATGTTCTACCTGTCGTGGCAGATCACTCTCGCGGCGCTCGTGATGATCCCGTTCTTCCTGGCTCCAGCCATGCTCGTCGGCCGCCGACTGCAGCGGCTCACCCGCGAGGGCATGCGCCAGAACGCCGACATGGGCTCGCTGATGAACGAGCGGTTCAACGTGTCGGGCGCGATGCTGGCCAAGCTCTACGGCCGCCCCGAGGACGAGTCCGAGGGCTTCACGCAGAAGGCGGTCGAGGTCCGTGACGTCGCGATCAGGACAGCCGTCTGGGGGCGCGTTCTCGTCCTCATCGCCACGTTGATCGCCGGGTTGACCACCGCACTGGTCTACGGCCTCGGCGGCGTGCTGACCATCCACGGCACGCTCCAGATCGGCACCCTCGTCGCCATGGTCGCACTGCTGCTGCGGCTGTACGGACCGATCAACCAGCTGTCCAACATGCAGGTCAACGTCATGATCGCGTTTGTCAGCTTCGACCGCGTCTTCGAGGTGCTGGATCTCAAGCCGCTCGTCGACGAACGCCCCACCGCCCGGCCGCTCCCGCTCGACGAAGGCCTCGCCCCGGACATCGAGTTCGACGAGGTCTCCTTCCGGTACCCGGCCGCCGACGAGGTGTCCCTTACCTCGCTCGAGTCGATCGCGCTGCGCACGCCGGCGCGGGCCGGCGACGCGATGGTCCTGAACGAGGTGAGCTTCCACGCGCCGGCCGGCAAGCTCACCGCGCTGGTGGGCCCCTCTGGCGCCGGCAAGACCACGGTCACCAGCCTGGTCCCCCGGCTGTACGACACCATCTCCGGGACGGTACGCGTCGGCGGTCACGACGTACGCGATCTGACCATGCGGTCCGTGCACGACACGGTCGGCGTCGTCACTCAGGACGCGCACCTGTTCCACGACACGATCCGGGTGAACCTGCTGTACGCCAGGCCGAGCGCCAGTGAGAAGGAGCTCGTCGAGGCCTGCGAGGCGGCCCGGATCTGGGAGACGATCTCGTCACTGCCCGACGGTCTCGACACCGTGGTCGGCGACCGAGGTTACCGCCTCTCCGGTGGTGAGAAGCAGCGCATCAGCCTCGCCCGGCTCCTGCTCAAGTCACCGCCGGTCGTCATCCTCGACGAGGCCACCGCGCACCTGGACTCCGAGTCCGAGGCGGCGATCCAGCGGGCTCTCAACGTTGCCCTCGCGGGCCGCACGTCCCTGGTCATCGCCCACCGGCTGTCGACCATCCTGGAAGCCGACCAGATCCTCGTTCTCGATGGCGGCCGGATCCGCGAACGCGGAACCCACACGGACCTGCTCGCCGCCGGCGGGCTCTACAGCGAGCTCTACCGCACGCAATTCGCGGGTCAGCACTCGAACGGCACACCCAAGAATGTCGCGAACAAGGCGGGCATCTAACCCGGCTCGCCGCCAAGAGAAGAGGTCAGCAAGATGGCGAATCCCTTTGAATCCCCTGACGCAAACTATGTGGTCCTGGTCAACGACGAAAACCAGCACTCGCTGTGGCCCGTCTTCGTGGATGTGCCCGACGGCTGGCAGACCGTATTCGGAGAGGCCGCTCGGGAAGAGTGCCTCGCATACATCGAGAAGTCGTGGACCGATATGCGGCCCAAGAGCTTGATCGAGGCCATGAAGGGGAATTGACCGCGGTCACACCCCAAAGACACGACGCGCTTTTGGAGGACGTGTTGGACACCGTTGAGTCAGGCAGTGGTGCCTGGCGGCCGTACGAGACAAGCGCTGACGAGGCCGGTGCGTCCGCCCTCGTCGATCGGCTCGACGAGCTGGGCGCCGACGGTCTCGCCGAGCTGCTCACCGAGCACAAGGCGCTCATCTTCAGGGGCTTCGGCGTCTCGCCCGAGACCATCGAGCCTGTGCTCTCCCGGCTGGTGCCGGACCGCCTGCCGTACGTGCACGGCAACTCGCCGCGCACCAAAGTGGGCGGCAATCTCTACACCTCGACCGAGTACCCGCAGCAGTACACCATCTCCATGCACAACGAGCTCAGTTACGCCCATCGCTGGCCGACCCGGCTCACCTTCTACTGCGAGAAGGCGGCGGAGTCGGGCGGCGCCACTCCGGTGCTCGACGGGCAGCTCTGGCTCGACTCGCTCGACGCCGAGGTGCGCGACGCGTTCGCAGGCGGCATCCGCTACGTCCAGAACCTGCACGACGGGTTCGGCTTCGGAAAGAGCTGGCAGGACACCTTCGAAACCGACGACCGCGCGGTGGTCGAGGAGTTCCTCAGGCACTCGCGGGCCGATTGGGAGTGGGGCCCGGACGGTCTGCGCGTCACCCAGCTGCGCCCGTCGACCACCAAGCACCCGGTCACCGGCGCCGAGGTCTGGTTCAACCAGGCCGACCAGTGGCATCCGGCAGGACTGGGGGACGAGGCCTCCGCCGAGCTGTACGACATCCTCACGCCCAACGAATTCCCGCAGTACGTGACGTTCGCCGACGGGACCGCGATCCCCGACGCGTACATCGAGCAGATCATCGACCGCGGGCTGCGGAGCGCCGTCGACGTCGACTGGCAGAGCGGCGACGTACTGCTCATCGACAACGTCCTGCTTGCCCATGGCCGACGCCCGTTCGAAGGGACCCGGCGCGTCCTGGTGGCGATGTCGGACACCTGACGGCCGTTCGTCGGACCGGGCGGCAGAGGTCAAGTGGCCTGCCCCCAACACCCTGCTGCCGTAGGGAGATCCGAGAAACGGCGCCGATGGACCGGACGCTCGGCCAAGCCGCGCCGCTTCGAGCTCTACCGGAACCGGTCACCGACCCGGAGCGGACAACCTCTCTCAGCGTTCGCCGACACAACCGACTCGGTGGCATCCTTTACGAGTACCGCCATGTCGCGCTGCGCTCATATTCGATTCCTTGCGCTCTCCGTACTGGTGGGGGTTGCTCCCATGCGCTTCGCGGATGTGGGCGGCCGCTCGTGGCGGTTGCGCGCAGCAGATGGAAGCCGGGCGCGGGGTTGTCGGCCTCAAGGTGGCCGGCATTGCGGGTGCCGATAAACCAACTCGTCACCCCGGTGCTCGACTCGCTCCGCGCATTCTACGGCGCCGCCGTCCCCGGCCCCGCCGTCTACCGGATCACTCGCTGGGGTAGCGAGCCCCTCGCGCTCAGCTCATATTCGTACGTCGCCGTCGGCTCCTCACACGACGACCACGAGGGCCACTACGCGCGCACGAGGGCAGGGCCTCTCGGTAGCTCAGAGGAGGTCTCATCTCGGATTCTGCTGGAGTGTCCAGGTTTTGACGGGCTGCCAGAGTGACGGATGTGGTATCAGTGGCTGGCGTGACGCGAGGATGCCAAGGTGGCGATGAGGAATGCACCTTTGGGGTGGATATCAGCTTCCACGCCTGCCTCATTCACAAAAGCCTGGTATCGCACGGAAATGGGCGGGACCCGTCCGGCCCCTGGCCGAGGGTTCCGCAACGCGGTATGCCAAGGACATGGGCACACGCCGCGCCTACGACAGTGATCTCACCGACGACCGGTGGGCCCTGGTGGAACCGGTGTTGACCGAGTGGCGCACCTAGCGCCGCCAGGCCGGCATCCCCGGCGGACGCCCGCCGAAGTACACCCTGCGAGACCTGCTCGATGCGATCTTGTACGTGGACCGCACCGGCATACCCTGGCGCTACCTGCCCCATGACTTCCCGCCCTGGGAGACCACCTACCACTACTTTGCGTACTGGCGCGACGAAGGCGTCTTCGCCAAACTCAACGGACTGCTGCGGCACCAGCTACGCGAGCAGGCCGGACGGAATTCCGAGCCCAGTGCCGGGGCCCTGGACGCGCAGAGCGTGAAGACCGGACACACCGTCCCGCTGGCCATTCAGGGCACAGATGCCGCGAAGAAGATCGTCAGCAGAAAGCGCAGCATCCTGACCGACACGCTCGGCATGCTGCTGTCCGTCCTGGTCACCACCGCCAGTGTGCAGGACTCCACCGCCGGCATGCCCCTGATCGAGCACACCTCCCGAACTCTGCGGCGACTGCGCAAGATCTGGGCCGACGGCGGCTACCGCCAGCACCTCGTCGAAAGCGCCGCCGCCTCGGCATCGGCCTTGAAATCGTCCAACGCAAGCCTGGGAGCAGGGGATTCGACCCCATTCCCCACCGCTGGCCAGTCGAGCGAACCTTCGGCATGGATCATGCTGCACCGCCGACTCGCCCGCGACTACGAGGCCCTGCCCGCCAGCTCCGGAGCCATGATCTACCTCGCGATGATCGACACCATGGCCCGCCGGGTCACCGGAGAAACCGTCCTAACCTGGAGAAACCCCACCCCTCAGGATGAGACACCCCGTCCGAGATGAAACCTCCTCTGATGCCACAGCGATTCCCGGCCTCCCCGCTGTTTACATCGATGTACATCCGGCTCTAGCCTGGCGCGGATTTCGTCCCCAGGAAGTTCCGCAGGAAGTTCCACTGAAAAGGAGAACGGTGTTGACGCTCTACCTGCTCCACACCTTTAGACGTCTTCGCTCCCACGTGGCACTGCTTGCCCTGATGGCGCTGCTCGGCACGGTGCTCACCGCCCAGGCGGTCGCGTCGCCTCCCACTTCGCCCGCCCCAGCGGCGAAGGCCGACCACTCCGTCACAGCCACAGGTACACCGTTGCGTGACGACACGGGGCTCTACCCGCGCACCGTCCGGCTCGCCCACAGCGGTGCCGCGAACGGCCGCATCCTCGCCGGCGTCACCACCTTCGACGGGAACAACGGCGTCGGCGCCATCCACGAGAGCACCGACAACGGCGCGTCGTTCCACGAGGTCGGCCGGGTCTCGGACCCCGACTCGGCTGCCGGCCAGGGACTCTGCTGCACCACCCTGTTCGAACTCCCGCAGCAGGTTGGCGAGTTGCCCGCCGGCACCCTGCTCTGGGCCTCCGCAGCCGGCCAGGACGAGCAGGACCGTCGAATGGCGCTGCGGATCTGGCGGAGCGACGACGTGGGCCGCACCTGGTCCCACCTGTCGTCGTGCGCCGTCGCCACCGGCACCGGCGGCCTGTGGGAACCGGAGTTCTCCATCGCCGCGGACGGCGCCCTCGTCTGCCACTACGCCGACGAGACGGACTCTGCTCACAGTCAAAAACTGGCGGCCGCGCGAAGTTACGACGGCATCCATTGGCAAGAGCGTCACGACACCGTGGCCAGTGCCCTGCAGACGGACCGGCCCGGCATGCCACTGGTGCGCAAGCTGCCCAACGGCACCTACTTCATGAGTTACGAGATCTGCACCCCCGGCGGCCAGTACCAGTGCGTGGTGCACTACCGCACCTCCGCCGACGGCTGGAACTGGGGGAACGTCACCGACCTCGGCGTCCGCCCCGAGACCGCTGACGGCAAGTACTTCCGCGCCACGCCGACCATCGCCTGGGCACCCGCACCGGACGGCGCGGCGAACGGGCGACTGCTACTGATCGGACAGCGCCTTCTCAACAAGGACGGCAGTGTCGCCGCGGAGAGCGGACGGACGATCCTCGCCAACACGCAGAACGGCAGCGGGCCCTGGTCGGAGATGGAAGCACCGGTCAACGTGTCCGACCCTCAGGTCAACTACTGCGAGAACTACAGCTCCCCGCTGCTGCCCTCGGCGGACGGCCGACAGGTTCTCCAGATCGCCACGGACTTCGACGGCACGGTGTGCAAGCCGTACTTCGCCACCGGCGCCATCACTCCTCGGTGACGGGTGTGACGGGTGTGACGTGAACGACGGGGGCCACGGTCACGACCGCGGCCCCCGTCACAGCGTCACACCGTCACCCCTGCTCTTCGATGGCGGCGGGTCGCGTCTGTGCTGCGCGGATCCGGGCGACATCGAGCTTGGTGGAGCGGTCGAAGCGGTAGACACCGTTCTGTTCCTGGAAGACGTCGGTCAACTGGGTGTAGCAGTAGCCGAACATGTCAGGATCGCGCAGCAGCGCCTCGGTGAGGCCACTGAACCTGGCGTGGAACTCGCCCTCGTCCCGGACCCGTTCGCCGTAACCCCAGGACTGCGTCCGGTCCTCGCCGGACAGCTCGGCCGCCGCCTCGGGATCCCACCAGATGCCGCCGAACTCGCTGACGAAGTACGGTTGCCCCGCGTACGGCAGTGAATAGGCCGCGCCGCTCTCGTGGGCGTTGACGAACGGTTCGCCCTTCGCGAGCCCGGACATCAGTTGCCGGAAGGCCGCCGGGTCCTGCTCATAGTGGTGAGCGTCGTAGATGTCGGTCTCGGCCACCCTGTGGGCGTAGCCGGACGCGTCGATCACCGGCCGGGTGGTGTCCATGGCCTTGGTGGCCAGGAACATCGCCCGCGTGACGTCGTCAAGCTGGGTGATGCGGTCGTGCAGCTTCTGATACGTCTCGTTCAACGGGCACCAGCCGATGATCGAGGGGTGTGAGTAGTCGCGTTCCAGGGCCTCCAGCCACTGGGCGACGTAGGAAGCGTCGGGCTTCTGGTTGTCGCCCGAGGAGCCGCCGGTCTCACAGCCCCAGTCGCCGAACTCGCCCCAGACGAGGTAGCCGAGGCGATCGGCGTGGTGCAGGAAGCGCTCCTCGAAGACCTTCTGGTGCAGCCTGGCCCCGTTGAAGCCGGCGGCCAGGGCCAGTTCGATGTCACGGATCAGTGCCCCATCGGTCGGCGCGGTCATCAGCCCGTCCGGGTACCAGCCCTGGTCGAGAACGAGCCGCTGGAAGACCGGTCGACCGTTGAGCAGGACGGCCTTGCCCCGTAGTCCGACGGCGCGCAGTCCGGCGTAGCTTTCGGCGCTGTCGACCACCTCCCCGCCGGCGTCGAGAAGTTCGAGGCGCAGGCCGTACAGGTGCGGGTCGTCCGGGCCCCACTCGCGGCGCCGATGCTCGGGCACCGGCAGGTGCAGGCGCGGGGCGAGGTCCAGGTCCGCACGTGCCTCGGCCCGGCTCACCTCGCCGTCGCCATCGGTCAGAACGGCGCGCACCCGGTGGCCGGGCCGGTTACCGGACAGCGGTAGTTCGAGGAGGAAGGCAGAACCGGCGAGGTCCGGCGTGATCCGAGGTCTCCGCAGATGCGTCTCCGGCACCGGCTCCAGCCACACGGTCTGCCAGATGCCGGTGACCCGCGTGTAGTTGCAGTCGTGGTTGGCGTACTGGACGGCCTGCTTGCCGCGTGCCTGCGGGCCGGACCTGGGGTCGCGGGCCCGGACGGTGATGACGAGCTCCGCGCCCTCGCGGGTGATGTCGCCGAGGTCGGCGGTGAACGGAGTGAAGCCGCCCCGGTGCCGGGCGACCTCCTCGCCGTTCGCCCAGACAGTGGTGTCGTGGTCGACCGCGCCGAAGTGCAGCAGCACCCGCCGCCCTGCCCACTCCGGCGGGAGGGTGACGGTCCGCCGGTACCAGACGGCGTGGAGGAAGTCCGTGTCACCGATGCCCGAGAGCTCGGACTCGGGCGGGAAGGGAACAAGTATCTCGTCGCGCAGTTCCCGGCCGAGGAGACCTCGTTCCAGGCCGCTGTCCCCCCGGTCGCGCTCGAACTGCCAGGCGCCGTTCAGGTTGAGCCAGTCGCGGCGCGTGAACTGCGGTCGCGGGTACTCCGGGCGCGGTACGGAGTGAGTGGGCACACATGCTCCAGTCGATCGATGGGGTGTCGGTGGGAAGTGGGGTCAGGAACCGCCGAGGCCGGTGGTGGCCACGGAGTTGACGATGCGGCGCTGGAAGAAGAGGAACACCACGATCAGCGGCAGCGCGGCCAGCAGCGCGGACGCCATCCCCGGTACGTACTGGACGCCGTGGGAGTCCCGCACCGTGGCCAGACCGACCGGGAGGGTCATCAGGTCCGAGTCGTTGGTCACGATGAACGGCCACATGAAGTTGTTCCACGCCCCGATGAAGACGAAGATCGCCACGGCGGCCACGATCGGCCGCGACAGGGGCAGGATCACCGACCAGAAGACTCGGAATTCGGAGGCTCCGTCGATGCGGGCCGCCTCCTCCAGCTCCTGGGGGATGCCGTCGAAGAAGCGCTTGAGGATGAACACCATCATGGGGGCGACCACTTGCGGCAGGATGACTGCCGCGTAGGTGTCCACCAGGTCGAAGAGCAGCATCTGCTTGAACAGCGGCACGATGA
Organism: Streptomyces sp. NPDC002754; assembly: GCF_053592315.1. Classification (NCBI taxonomy): domain Bacteria; kingdom Bacillati; phylum Actinomycetota; class Actinomycetes; order Kitasatosporales; family Streptomycetaceae; genus Streptomyces; species Streptomyces sp. NPDC002754. The sequence continues at coordinate 48,432 of NZ_JBSFVM010000034.1, read as the reverse complement.
GCAGTTGCGGCGGGACCATGATGGCGGCCACGGTGACGGCGAGCAGGGCCCGGCGCCCGCGGAACGTGCCGCGCGAGAAGCCGAACGCCGCGAGCGTGGAGACGGCCACCGTGACGAGGGTGACCAGGCCCGCGATGAGGACGCTGTTGAAGGCCCAGACGGGCACGTTCCCGCGTTCCAGGATCTGTTGGTACGCGTCCAGGGTGAAGGCGCCCTTGAACGGGGAGAGTCCGGGCTTGGAGACGTCCTGTTCGCTCTGTACGGACGTGGCGATCGCCCACACGAACGGCAGCAGCCAGACGGCCGCCAGGACGACGAGCGCGGTCCCGGCCAGGGCTCGGGGCAGCCGCCCGTGGCCGAGGAGGAGCGGGGAGCCGGCCGCCTCCCGGGGACGCCGCGACTGGAAGGGCGTTGAGTAAGCGGACACGGTCAGTCCTCCGGGCGGAAGAGGCGGAGCTGCACGAGCGAGACGATGATGATCAGCGCGAAGAAGAGGTAGGAAACGGCCGAGGCGTAGCCCAGCCGGTAGCCGGTGAAGCCGACGTCGTAGACGTATTCGAGGATGGGACGGGTCGAGCTGTTGGGGCCTCCCTTGGTGAGGATGTAGATCTGGTCGAACACCTTGAGCGAGGCGAGGATCTGGAGCATGGCCACGAGTCCCGTGGTCCGGCGGAGCTGCGGCAGGGTGATGGACCACAGCCGTCGCCACGCCCCTGCGCCGTCCAGCGCGGCGGCCTCGTCGAAGGTCGTGGGCAGCGACTGGAGGGCGGCGAGGTAGAGCAGGAAGTTGAAGCCGACCGTCCACCAGACGGTGAGCGCGGCGATCGCCCACATCGCGACGGACTCGTCGGAGAGCCAGCCCACCGGCTCCATGCCGAGCGTGCCCAGGAGCTGGTTGGCGAAGCCCAGGTCCGGCTGGTAGAGCCAGGACCAGATGAGTGTCACCACGGTCACCGGCAGCAGGTAAGGGGCGAAGAACGCCAGCCGCCAGGCCCACTGCCCGGCGATTCCGCTGTGCACCAGCAGCGCCATGGCCAGCGCGACAAGAATCAGCGGCACGCTGGAGACGGCGGTGAAGAAGACCGTGTTGCCGAGGCTGCTCCAGACGTCCGGATCACCGAAGGCCTCGACGTAGTTGTCGAAGCCGACGAAGGCCGTGTCGCGCAGCGTCAGTGAGGAGTCGGTGAAGCTCATCCAGAGTCCCTGGACGATGGGCCACACCAGGAAGAGGACGAACAGCAGGAGGAACGGCAGGACGAAGACCAGGCCCGAGCCGGGGGCGCTCAGGGAGCGCCGCCGTCCGGTGCGGCGGGAGCGGTCGGCGCGGCGGGGCGCCGGTCTGGTCTGCGGACCGGTGCCGGGGGGTGCGGTGGTGGTCATGGGAATGGCTCCTTCGACTCGTCAGGCCACCGGGTTGGGTTGCTTCAGCAACGTGTCCGCCTCGCGGACCATCAGCCGCACCGCCTTCTCGGCGGTGATGTCGCCCAGCAGCGCCGACTGGAGCGGCTGGCACATCCCGACCTGGAAACTGGAGGCGGCCCCCGTGAACCAGTTCGGCGGATCGAGGACCGCCACCTTCCCGGCATCCGCGTACGAGGCCTGCGGCTTCAGGGCGGCGTACGCCGGCTTGGCGAGCACCGGCTGGTACGCCGGGATGTGGCCGGCGCTCGCCCAGGTCAGGCTCTGCTTCACCATCTCGGCGACGTACCGGTGCGCCTCGCGCCGCCGGGCCGGATCGGGTGCCTTCTGGTGCGGGAGGACGAAGCTGTGGCTGTCCGCGTAGACGGCGGGCCGGTCGAAGACCTGGGGGAAGGGCGCGGCGCCGAGCCGGATGTCGGACTCCTTCAGCGTCGGCAGCTCCCACTCGCCGAGCATGGCCATGCCGCCGCGGCCGGAGGTGAACATGGTGAGACCCGCGTAGTAGTCCAGGTTCCTGGGATTGGTCTTGCCGTCGAAGAGCCGCTGCATGAACGACACGACCCGGGTCGCGGCATCGACGTCGATCCGCGGCGGGCCGCCTTCGGGGAGGGTGAAGGCGGCGCCGGTCTGGGCGTAGAGGGCGGCGAACAGGCGCCAGTTCTGCGCGGTGTCGTTGATGTGTCCGAACACGATGCCCGCGTGGCCGGTCGCCTCGGCCAGCGCCTTACCGGCGTCCAGCATGGCCTCCGGCGACCCCATGGGCGCCAGCTCTCCGGAGGAGTCGAGCAGGCCCGCCTTGTCGGCGGCGTCCTTGTCGTAGAAGACGATGAAGGGGTGGACGTCCAGCGGGATCGCGTAGACGGACCCGTCGTGCTGGGTCCGCTTCCACACCGCGGTGGTGAAGTCCGTCTGTGTGACACCGAACTCGGCGAGCAGGTCCAGGTCGAAGGGGTCGAGCAGGCCGCCCGGGGCGTAACCGGCCAGCCGGGACAGGTGCAGCACCGCGACGTCCGAGGACCGGCCGCCGGCGGCCGACATGGCCAGCTTGGTGTAGTAGGACGGCCCCCAGTCCAGGATCGTCCGGTCGACGTCGAAGCCCCGTCCACTTCTGGAAACGGCTTTGATCATGTCGTCCATCAGCAGGCCGTCGCCGCCCTGGAACAGATCCCAGACGCTCAGGGCGGTGGAGCCGGAGGCCGAGGCCGGGGAGGCACATCCGGACAGCGAGCCCGCGCCGAGCAGCGCGCCCGCTCCGGCCATGCCCGCGCCCAGCAGGCGACGGCGGGAGAAACGGCCGGCGGCGGACGCCGGAGGTGGAGCGGTGACAGGGGGTCGCGCAGTCATCATTGACCTTTCGACGGCCGGACACGCGTGTGGGACCCGGCGGCGGACCACTGCCGAGGTGGCCCTCCGGGCCCGGCAGGCAGGGCGCGCACCTGCTGACGCGGTGCGGTGGCATGTTTTTACATCGATGTACATTGGCTGTAAAGAGTCCGCGGCAGGGAGCCGGTACGGAGGGGCGACGCACAGCGGGCCCCGGCCCGCCACGATCTAGACTCGGGGCCGACGCGGGGCAGAGAGGTGGCCGGTGGTACGACCGAAGATCAAGGACGTCGCACGACACGCAGGGGTGTCCGAGAAGACGGTGTCCAATGTGATCAACGACTACGTCCATGTCTCGGCGCGGACCCGGCGAGTGGTCCAGGAGGCCATCGACCAGCTCGGCTACAAGGTGAACCTGGCCGGCCGCCACCTGCGCAAGGGCCGCACCGGCATCATCGCGCTGGTCGTCCCCGAACTCGACGTCCCCTACTTCGCCGAACTCGCCTGGCACGTCATCCGCGAGGCCGAACAGCGCTCCCTCACCGTGCTGATCCACCAGACCGGCGCGGACCGCGACCACGAACTGGCGGCCCTGACGGGCTTCGACTCCACCTTCGTCGACGGAGTCATCCTCAGCCCGCTCGCCCTGACCGCCGACGACCTGCGGGACCGCACGGGCACGCCACCAACCGTGCTGCTCGGCGAGCTGCTGGAGGAGGGCGCGGACCACGTCGCCATCGACAACGAGAAGGCCGCGCGGGAGGCGACCGAGCACCTCATCGGTCTCGGGCGCCGTACGATTCTCGCCGTCGGCGGCCGGGACGACGCGGGCCTCGGCACCGCGGAAGCCCGCACTCGCGGCTACCGCGCCGCCCTCGCCGGGGTCGGCCTCGCCCTCGACCCGGCCGCACTGCTGCCCGTGCGTTCCTTCCGGATGCCCGACGGGGCCGAGGCGGTGACCCGGGCGCTTCGCGAGGGCGCCCAGCCGGACGCACTGCTCTGCCTCAACGACCAACTGGCGCTGGGAGCGCTGCGAGCCCTCTACGAAAACGGGGTGCGGGTGCCCGAGGACGTCGCCGTGATCGGCTTCGACGACGTGGAGGGCGGACGGTTCAGCACGCCGACGCTGAGTACGGTGGCTCCCGACAAGGCCGCAATCGCCAGGATCGCCGTCGAACTACTGGCCCGCCGAATGGACGAGGCCACCGACCGCACCCCCACGGAGACCTCCTCGGCCGCGGCCCGCTCCCCCCAGGACCTGGTGGTGGCCCACAGGTTGGTGCTGCGCGAGAGCACCGAGGGTGCCGTGCGGCACCCACAGGGTCCGTAGCGGGTGGTGGCGGTGAGCGTCGCGGTCTCGGGGTCGTGGTGGCACTCGATCGTGCAGCGGCCCAGGTGGGCACGTAGTCCTCGCCGTGGCGGGCGCCGTAGCCGCCGTGCGGCAGAATTTCGTTGATTGCGGCCACATCGGCTTTGCTCAGCGTGAGATCGGCGGCACGGCGTGCGCCCTGCGGACGGTTTCGGGGCCGGCGACGTGTCGGCGACCTTGCGGATGTTGTCCGGGCGGCTGTCGAGGGCGACCCCGATCTCCTCGGGGGCAGCGACATGTCGAAGCCGAGCTTGGTGGCCAGGACGACCCTCCTCGCGGAAGTTCTTGACGGCCCCACCGAGCAGCTTCTCGTTGGAGCCGGTGCCCCAACCGTAGAACTCGGGGGTGTCGAGGAAGGTGACACCCAGGTCGTGGGCGCGCTGGATTGCGGCAATGCCTGTGGGGGGTGTGAATTCCACACTCATGGACGCGACGCACGAGAGGGAGGCTGCACGAAGGGGGGCGCCGCACCCAGGCAGGCCTGATGTCCTGTGCGGAGGCCGCACCGGGACGCCGGGGAGATGAAGCGCCATGCGCGGCCTGCGGTCTGGACCGCGCCGGCGGCTGTGCGCTGGGGCGCGCCGGCTTTGACCGAGAGCGATGCGAAGACGGTCCGTCGCCAGGCAGGTTCCTAGATTCCGGCGAGGACGGTGGGGTCTCCCTGGGTCCAGGCGTTGTCGACGGTGACGTGGTGGATGAGCCAGACCTCCCCGCTCCTGACAAGTTCGACGTCGTAGCGGTTGGTCATGAGGACGTGGCGTGAGTGGTCCTCTCGGGGCAGGTGCTGGCACGCCACGATCGCCTCGAGGCTCGCCCTGTCGCCGTCCAGGCTGACGCGCGGGTTGCTCACGGAGTGCGTGGTGTCCAGGTGGCCGAGCGAGGCCAACAGGGCTGCGGCGATGATCTCGCGGCCTTCCACCGGCGGGTACTCCTGGCCGGCCTTCTTCGTGGCCGGACCGAAATCGGCTACTGCATCGTCTGTGAACGCGGACGAGAGAAGTTCCTTGTCACGCAGGTCGAGGCCGGCTGCGTAGCGGTAGATGGTCTCCACCACGGCGAACTTGTCCGTGATTGCCGCGGTGGAGGTGCTGCTGCCTGTTGTCGACATGGTGCTTCCTTACTTGGCGGGCCGATACACGATCAACCGTAGACCGCTAAACGACAGGTGTCGAATAGCGGTAGCGTCGAGAACGAACCCGACCGAAGGAGCGACATGTCCGACGTGAATCCCCTCCCTCGCCGGCGCCTGCGACGCGCCCTTGGCGTACCTGCCGATGGCCGGTTCTCGGCGACTGCCCCAGCGACCCGGGGGTGCAGCGCTGTGATCACCCTCGAAGTAAAGTGCGCCCATGGTGAGTGATCAGCCCCCGGCAAACGACGCGGACCCGCGCTTCACGCGCTCGCGACGGGCGATCGCCGATGCACTTGCCGACCTCATGCAGCGGACACAGTCGTGCCCCTCGGTCTCCGCCCTCTCGGAAGCTGCCGGCATCCACCGCGCCACCTTCTACAACCACTTCGACTCCGTCGAAGAGGCGGCAGTATTCGTGATCGCAGACGATTTCCGCTCCCTTCACGACCTGAACATCAGCGATCGGCGGATGGGCGCGGACCCGACCGCCGTGGCAGTGGCGACGCTGAACGCCATGCTCGACTCCCTCAGGCAGCGCAGAGGCCTCTTCCTGCTGGCTTCGACCTGGCAATCGCCGAGCGGACTGATGGGGATCGGCGACCTTCTCCTGGAGCAGCTCCGCGCTCTTCGGCGCGACCTCGGCGCCGACGAGCGGGAATCCGGCCCGCACAACTCCGTCGAGGACGTGTTTACCGCCTCCGGCGTGCACGGAGTCTTCTCTGCCGCCGTCGGGGGCATCACCGACTGCGACCCGGAAGAGATCGCTGTCCGTCTGTACGCCCTCCTCCCCGACTGGATCCGTCAGCCACCGCAGTCGCCGACGACCTGAGCCGACGGCTCGGCGCCGTTCGTGAACCACGACGGCCCGCCGCCCGCCTGAACCCCGGGCGGCGCCTGGTCGTCCGGTCGGAGCGGACCCGCCCCTGCCCTGTCGGCGCCCCCGCGGCTTCCATCAGAAAAGGGACTGGCCTACGCCCACTACATCCCCGTCAGTCAGCACAGCTGAGGCGCCGGCGGAACGAGAGCGTGGCCTCACAGAATGATGCAGAAAGGGTGCCCCGCCGGGTCCAGCATGACTCGCCGGCGCTCGGGAAGCGGTTGCACCTCCGCTTCGACGGCTCCCAGCGCGATGAGCCTGGCCTGGGTGGCATCCAGGTCCTCCACGCCCAGTTCGAGGTGAGCCTGCTTCGGTACGGAGGAGTCCGGCCAGCTGGGGGGCTGGTAGTCCTCGACGCGGTAGAAGCCCAGCCCGGGTGCCCCTTCACGGCCCAGCAGCACGAAACCGTCGGTGGAAAGAGTGACGGGCAGGCCGAGTGCCTCACCGTAGAAGCGGGCCAGCTCGGCAGGGTCGGGACAGTCAAAGGTGACGGCCAAATAGCGGATCGCAGGATCGGTATCGGTATGGGTGCTCATCAGAGGACTCCTTGCTGGCGGGGCAGGCCACGCGCGGTGATGCCTGCCGTTCGGCGGTGCCGGGCTGGGCCGGCCTGTGATCGGTGCGACACCGCGCTCACTGTGTGCCCACTTCACCGGTCGGAAAGTCCGGGTTCGGGCCCTCGGGCATGCTCTGCAGGGTCCGCTGCAGGCCGTCGCCGATGCGGTCCATGGTGGCCTCGTAGGCTTCCGGCATGTCGACGTCGAGCCGGTCGGCGAGCACGAAGACCCACCACAGGCACTCGGCCAGCTTGTGCCGCAGTTCGGCGTCCACGTCACCGTCGATGCCCCAGGTGCGCTCAGCGGCGAGCACCAGGCGCCCGACGTAGGCCGCGTCGTTGGTGAAGCCGAGCGCGAGCTCGGGCAGGGTCCAGGTCCGGCCCAGTACGCGCTGCTCGATCTGCTCGTACTGGGCTCGGACCTGCAGTGCTTTCTCATCGGCCTCGATGAGGCCGGCCTTTTCGTCGCGTTCCGGCGTCTCGTTCACTAGGTGTCCCTCCGGGGAGATGGTCGGTGTCATTGACGACGCTAAAGGCAGGTGGACGTAGCCGGTGATCGCCTACAGGGGCCCGGAGACCGCCCGGCTTCCCTCCGTGCCGCACGTCACGGTGTGTCTGTGGGAGCCAGTTCGAATTCGGACCGCTCGGACTCGACTCCGTTGATCTGGAGGGAGATTGCATGTCGCCCGGGGTAGTAGCGGCGTGTCGTGATCGGCCGGAACGAATGCTCCCGCATCACCTCCATCTGTGCGCCCGGTTCGAGGGTTCGGGTGGTCAGTTTGAAGGTCTTGCCGGTCCGGTTTCCGTTGGCCTTGCGGTGATGCACGATGTAGGCGATCGTCAGCCGCGCCGCAGTATCACCTACGTTGCGGATCGAGGCGGTGAGCTGGACGCTCTCACCAAGAGGGACGATGTCCCGGTCCAGCCGGGGCCCGACCACGTCCAGGACGGCGGGAGCGAAGCCGAGCAGTTCCAGTGCCCCGAGGTGGCCGCGCTTGATGAGCGTGCGCAGCCCGTGCCGTACCAGGCGTTCCGTGGTGGCATCAGGACTGTCCAGCCAGCGGCGCGCCGTGTCGACGACGAGCTCGGGGTGGTCGCGGCTGAGGTCGTTGAGGTGGTTGGCGACCGAGCGGCGTACGTATGCGCTCTCGTCCCGGTAGAGGGCGTCCAGGATGGGGACGGTCGCTCCGGGACGGGCCAGGATCTGTGGCACACGTACCGCCCAGGGCAGATAGGGACGGGTGCCTTCGGAGGCGAGCCTGCGCACGTCGGGGTCCGCCGATCCCGTCCAGTCGTCCGCGATGGCGCGGAGTGCCCGGTCGAGGTCGTGTCGCAGCAGTGTCCTGATCGCGAACTCGGAGGAGAGCCGCCCGGTGAGGTCGGCGAGGAGCGCCATGGCGTCGTCGAAGGGGGCGGTCTCGCCTTCCTGGACGGCGCGGGTGGCGAGCGCGCTGGTGACCGGCCAGATCAACCATCCGGTGAACTGAGGTGCATTGTCGCGGGCCGTTCGTACTGTCCGGGCGAGTGTGCCGTAATCGCCCGGTAGGTCTGTCAGCAGTGCGTCGCGCAGCAGGTCGGCGCGCTGTCTGAGTGGCAGCGGGCCGATCTGCCGTGCTGCCGCGTGCAGTGCCGTGAGGGTGGCGTCCGGAGCGGCGGCCCGGATGGCGTGCGTGAGGTTCTGCACGGTGTGGCGGCTGATGAGTTCGTCGGCGAACGGCATGCTGGTCTCTCCGTCATGTGACGTGGTGCAGCGCGGTGGTGAGCTGCCGGTCCATGCTGTCGTGGTCGATCGTGGCGCGGACGTGAGAGTCGATAATGCGTCCGTCGCCGGTCTCGACGATGCGTCGCCACAGGAAGCCGAACTGTCGCTTCAGGTAGGCGTCGATGTCTGCGTTCGCCTTTACGAAGTCGGCGGCGGAGAGGCCCGGGACCGGGCGCAACGTGGTGATCTCAAGTGTCTCGGCCATGATGTGTTCCGTTCTCGTCACGCAGTGCTGTTGATGGCGGTCAGCGGACGAACGCCTTGGCGGACAGGCCGTTGACCGTGGTGTCACCCTGCTGGAAGCCGACCATGGACTCGATCATGCTGTGGGGGTAGTCGAGGGTGACTGCCGTGAGGCTGTTCAGTTCGGTGATCTGCGCGTCGGTGAGCGTGACGTCGAGCGAGGCGAGATTGGCGGCCAGCTGCTCCTGTGTCCGGGCGCCGACCAGGGTGGACGTCACCTCGAAGCGCTGCCGCACCCAGGCGAGCGCCACCGCTGCCACTGTCGTACCGAGGCTGTCGGCGATCTCCTGCAGGGCGTCGAGGAGGACGAAGGTCGGTTCGCTCAGGTAGGAGGCGGCGTACGCGGTGCGCCCTGAACCGGCCACCTGGGTGGCGGTGCGCGAGTACTTGCCGGTCAGGACCCCGCTGGCCAGCGGACTCCATGGTGTGATGCCGAGTCCGAAGCGGCGGGCGGCTCCGAAAGTCTCGCCCTCGACGCTGCGGGCGAGCAGGGAGTACTCCACCTGGAGTGCGGCGACGGGCTCCCATTCCCGCAGCCGGGCGGTGGTGGCGGCCTCGGCGACCCACCAGGCGGGCGCGTTGGACAGGCCGATGGCGTGGATCTTTCCCGCGCGGACCAGATCGGTGAGGGTGGACAGGGTCTCCGCGACGGGAGTGTGCCGGTCCCACTGGTGCATCCAGTAAAGGTCGATGTAGTCGGTGTTCAACCGGCGCAGAGACGCGTCCAGTTGGGCGCGGATCGCCTTGCGGCCGGCACCGCCGGAGTTGGGATCGTCGGCCGCCATGCTGCCGCCGAACTTCGTCGCCAGGACGACGCGGTCACGGCGGCCGGGACGCTGGGCGAAGTAGCGGCCCAGGGTCTCTTCGGAAGCGCCGCTGTTGTACATGTTGGCGGTGTCCACGAAGTTGCCGCCGGCGTCGAGGTAATGGTCCAGCAGCCCGAACGAGGTTTCTGGGCCGGAACCCCAGCTGCCGTCGTCGAAGTTCATGGCGCCGAAGGCCAGAGGGCTCACGCGGAGCCCGGAGCGGCCGAGGGTGCGGTACGAGGTGAGTGACATGGTGTTTCCTTCTGGGTCTCGCAGTCTCAGAACTACGGATGCGGACGATGGTCCGCGGTGGGGCGTGGACTCCACACTCGCCGACAGGGCCCCGAAGAGGGAGGTTGCGCGAGGGCGGGTGTGCCACACCCAGGCCATTCGGTGAAGCAGGTCCGTGCCCCGGGGTGTCCCCTACAGGTCCTTGATCTGCGAGTCGCCGACGGCGAGAGCCAGTTCGGGCCCGTAGGCGGAGGAAGGCGACTGGAAGCCAGGCGTGAAGGAACCGGCCAACACACGGCGGGCGATCTCCACGGAGGAAAGCTGGGTGAACCGGTAGCCGGTCGGTGTGTCGATCAGGGAACGGACCACGCTGCCGTCCCGGCCGGTGACCTCGGCCACGACCTTGCTGCGTCCGACTTCCCTCTCCTGGGCGGTAGGGCCGTCGGGCAGCGTCGAGAGGTCCAGGTCGATGGGGAGCGGCCGGCCGACCTGCACGTACACCTCGATCGAGGGGATGCCCGTGGCGTAGTGGCTGGTGATCAGGTCGCCCATGGACACGGATACGCACTCTTCCGGACCGTCGTCACCGAAGTCGAACGAAGCGGCCTTGGGCTCCGGCAGCGCGACGATGTCCCCGTCCTTGCGGACCAGCACGCCCAGGTCACCGATGCCCTCGGTGGCGCTGACGATGGACCCGCGGGAGAAGAGATTCAAGCCTTCCGACTCCTCGGGGGTCGCGCTGAGGAGCTTGAGCGCCAGGCGCAGACCGATGGGCTCGTCGACGCGTGCCGCGGCATGCGCGGCCACGCAGTCGCTGGGCACGACGTCCCAGCCGGCGCCGGACATGACCATCACGCCGGCGGCCGCGGCCTCGGCGTGCCGGGAACGCGCGGTGGCGAACACGTCGTATTCGGCGGTGGTGTCGAGGTAGTGCACACCCTTGTCGATGCAGGCGTCCATCAGCGGGCCCGCGGTGCGCTGGAAGGGGCCGGCGACGTTCAGGACCACGGTGATGCCGTCGAGCGCGTCTCGCAGGAGTGCGGGGTCATCGACCGTGAATGCCCGGCTGTCGACACCAAGTTCCTCACCGAGTGCCTTGACGCGCTCCTGGTTGCGGCCGGCCACGACGACGTCGAGGCCCGACTCCTTGGCGTGCTCGGCGACGAGCTTCCCGGTGTAACCGGTGGCTCCGTAAATCAGCAGGCGGGGGGTGGCTGACATGATGCGCTCCCATGAACAGGCAATGAGGTGGGACTGCGGGAAAGGCCCGTCCCGAGCGGTGACGCGCTCGGTGCTGTGTGCCTCGCATCCAGGCTAGGAGCAGATCCGGACACATACGGTCCTGGTCTCCCACCGGTCGCCGCGTGACCCTCCCGGTCGTCACGAGCGGCTCGTCACGGCTGCTCGTCGGCTCCCTGCCGGCCCGCTTCGTTCCCTCGGTACAGAGCGTCGAGCCGGGCGAGCAGCGCCTCGCGAACGGAGGCGGGGGACAGCACCTCCAGCGGCGTGCGCAGGCTCAGGAGGTAACCGGCGAGCTGGTCGGGGTCGGACCCGCCGATGCTGATGACCGTCGCGTTCGGCCCGTCGGGTTCATGGGTGGCGACGATGGGTGCCACCAAGCGCCGGGCGTCGTCGTGGGACAGCGGAAGCCGGACGCGGGCGAAGAAGGGATATCCGGTGCGGGTGATGGTGTCGGAGACCAACTGCGCGGCGTCCGGGGTGTCCGGCACCTCGACCACCTCCCCGGTGGACTCGGCCTCCACCACCCGGTCCGCACGGAACGTCCGCCAGGCCGACCGTTCGACGTCGCGGGCCACGAAGTACCAGTGGACGCCGGTGTACACCAGGCGGTACGGATCGACGCACCGGACCGTGGTGGTGCCATGCATGTCGCGGTAGGTGAGTGTGGTGCGCTCGGAGGCCCGGCAGACGGAGGCCAGCAGCAGGAGCACGTCGGCGGACGCCCGGGGGGTCTCGCAGCGCGGGGTGTGTTCGACGGTGGCATCGAGCCCCTCCAGCCGCCTCGCCATCCGGGTGGGGAGGATCTGCCGCAGCTTCAGCAGTGCCGACAGTGCTGCCGGGTCGGCACCCAGTGCCGCTCCGTGTGCGGCTTCCCTGAGCGCCACGGCTACGGCGAACACCTCGTCGTCGTCCAGGTTCAGCGGCGGCATGCGGTTGCCCGCGCCGAAGCGGTAGCCGCCGCCCGGCCCCGGTACGGACTCCACGCCGTAGCCGAGCTCACGCAGCTTGTCGACGTCCCGGCGCACCGTGCGCTCGGTGACGTCCAGCTGTCGCGCCAGCTCCGCATTGGACCAGGTGGGCCTGCTGGACAACAAGGACACCAACCGAAGCAGCCGAGCGGAGGTGGTGATCATGGAACGAACCTATCCGGAAGCCGTGAGCGGGGCGGCCCCGCGTGGGTCGGAGCTGGCGCGGAGCTCTCGCACACCGCGGTCGCGGCGCCGGCAGGACATCACGCGATGGTCGCGCCACGCTCGGCGGGCGCCACGAGGGACGCGACCGCCGCGGCGCTCGCGCTGCCGGGCTCGGGAACGCCGACCAGGAGCTGCTGTCCTGGAGCGTCGTGGACGTCGAAGGTCTGGTACGTCAGCTCGATACGGCCGGCGCCGGGCAGCACGAAGACCTTGTACGCCCGGGGCATGCTCTCGACCTCGTTCTCCTGCCACACCCCGCGGAAGTCCGGTGATTCCTGCGACATTTCCGCCACGAGACCGCTGATGCCGGGGTCGTCGGGGAACCGGCCCGCGTGCAGCCGCAGCGCGTGCACCGTGGCGCGCGCCACGACGGGCCACTCGACGAAGACCTCTCGTGCACGAGGATGCTGGAACAGCACCCGGACCGTGTTCGAGGTGCCCTCGAAGGGTGCGAGAAGTGCGGTGGCGACGGCGTTCTTCGCGAGTACGTCGAAGGCGGGGCTCAGCACATAGGCGGCGGCTGCGGGAAAGGCGTCCAGCAGGTTCAGCAGAGAAGGATGGGCCAGGTCACGGCCCCCGGCCGAGGTGAGCGCGGGGTGAAGGCCCGCCAGCCGGAAGAGATGGGTCCCTGCGTCCGGCGTCAGGCGCATCACCCGCCCCACCGCGTCGACCACCTGCGGTGAGGGGTGGCGCTCGCGCCCCTGTTCCAGGCGCGCGTAGTGGTCGACGCTCACGCCGGCGAGCACAGCCACCTCTTCCCGCCGCAGGCCCTTGACTCTTCGGCTGCCACCACCGGCGAGCAGACCCACGTCGGTCGGTTCGGTGCGGGCGCGGTTCGCGCGCAGGAAGGCACTGAGTTCGTTCCACGGCTGCCGCATTTTCCGACCTGCCGGTTGGGGCGAACGGAAGGGTGACGTAGGGACCGGAGCGGCGGACACCGCCCCCACTACCGGGCTTTGCGCCCGTCCTCAAGGAGGGCGGAGACAGTCCGCATCAGTGCTCACGCACCGATTGCGGATCATCCAGGTCTCCCCCAGCCATCGCACCGTCCCGCAGGAGGATCAGCACCGCGGTGGTGTGCTCGCTGTCGGTGCAGCCCGCAGCGGTCGCGAGGTTCAGGACCGTCTGCCGGAACCAGGTCCGGTGGGCCTGGACCGCCCGCCGGACATGCCCCGTGCCTACCCCGCTGAGTTCGCACCCTTGCCATCAATTGGTGCGGTCGGAGACGGTCTGGACAACGCGATGATGGAGTCGTTCTGGTCCTCGATGCAGATCGAGCTGTTGAACCGCAAGCGGTCGAAGCCCGGGACGAGTTGGCGAACGGGGTCTTCGAGTACATCGAGGTCTGCCACAACCGACAGCGGCGCCACTCAGCACTGCGTTACCGCACGCCGGTCGAGTAGAACCACTCTCCGAGAACGACACCACCCACGCCTCCAGTTAGCCACCATAGCTGGAACCCAAACCGTGGGGCAGGTGGTCGGCCTCGACGGCTCCGGGCCGACGGCGACGCAGCTGGTGGCCGGAACCGGCAACCCTAAGGTCGAGCGGCACGGGCCCCGCCTGGCGCATGTACCGGCCCAGGACGTTGTCGGCAAGACCGGGTTCCCCGCAGCATCCGGATGGATCACCCCAGGCTGGGGTATCCCCTGGGCGAGCTGCAGCCGACGCAGCGCATCGCGGAGTGCGAAGTTTTCGGACCCTACGCCGAGTTGGATCCAGGCGAGACCATGCGCCTGGACACGTCCGTCCTCCTGGGTCCACTCGGTGGAGCGGTGACCGAGGTCGGGCCGTGGGGCTGGTGGCACCTGCCGCCCGCCGCCGAGACCCTGCAACCGGGAGCCGGGACACAGCTCGGCGGCCGTGCTCGCGGGGATCCCACTCGACCTCGGCGCGTTGCCACCGCTGCCCGACGTAGCTGCTCCTGAGCCTTCGGGCGGGGACGGCACCAGTCGTCCAAGGCCCCGCGCTCTGCGAGCTGTTGCTGGTCACCCGGTGGGCGCCAAGTCCTCGAGGCTCCGGCCTCGCGTCTCGGGGACGAGCGTCGCCGTGAAGACCAGGGCGAGCAGGCAGATGCCGGCGAAGAGGAAGAAGGTTCCGGAGGCCCCGATACCGTCGACGAGGACGGGGAAGAACTGCGAGACCAGGTAGTTGCCGCCCCAGAGCGCGAAGGTCGCCACGGAGGCGGCGACGCCGCGGACCCGGGTGGGAAAGATCTCCGAGATGATCACGTAGGCGACGGTGCCGAAGGAGACCGCGAAGAACCCCACGTAGGCGAGGATCAGAACGAGAAGCAGGGCGGCGTTCGGGTGGGCGGCACGGAAGACCATCCCGGTACCGGCGAGCAGCACCGTCATCGCGGTGGAGCCGACCAGCAGCAGTGCGCGGCGGCCCACCCGGTCGATGAGGCGCATGGACACCAGGGTCGCCACGACCAGGACGACGCCGATCAGGACGGTACTCATCATGGCGCCGTCGGAGCCGAAGCCGGCGGTGCGGAACACCTCGGGGGCGTAGTAGAAGATCGCGTTGATGCCGGTGATCTGCTGGAAGAGTGCCACGCCGACCCCGACGACGAGCATGCGGCGCAGTGCCGGTGCCAGCAGCTCGCGCAGTCCGGCGTGTTCCTGGGAGAGTGCGCCCTCGATGGCGGTCAGTTCCGAACGGGCGTCCTCCGGCGTGGCGTTGACGTGTTCCAGGACGGTCAACGCCTCGTCACTGCGGCCCTTTCGGGCCAGCCAGCGCGGACTTTCGGGCACCAGGAAGAGCATCAGGAAGAAGGCGACCGCGGGGATCACTCCGAGGGCGAATATCCAGCGCCATCCCTGATCGATGTTCCACGCTTCGCTGTTGACGTGCGCGATGACCGCGCTGACGGCGAAGACCACCAGGTTGCCGATGGTGTTGAAGAACTGGTTGAACGAGACGAGGCGTCCGCGGACGGCGGCGGGGGCGACCTCGGCGATGTAGAGCGGGGCCACTGTTGTCTCGGTGCCGATCCCGATGCCGACCAGGATGCGGAAGAACACCAGCCATCCGGAGGTCGGGGCGAGTGCCTCGCCGCAGGCGCCGACGAGGAACACGAGGGCCGTGCCGAGCATGACCTTCTTGCGGCCCACCACGTCGCTGAGGCGTCCTGCGATCACCACGCCGATGACGCAGCCGACGACGATGCTGGATGTCACCCAGCCCAGGCCGCCGGGGGTGAGGTGGAAGCGGTCCTGGATGAAGCCGGTGGCGCCCGAGATGGCGCCGTTGTCGAAGCCGAACAGGAATCCACCGACGGCGGTGACCATGGTGATGACGACGACGTTGGCCATGTGTCCGCGCCCGTTTCGGCGGCGGGGACCGTCGATGGAGCCGGTGCCCCGAGCCGTGGTGGAGCCGGCCGGGGAGGATGTACTGTCCATCAGGACCTCCGTCCTGGAGGGCCGCAACGGCCCTGGGGTGGTTGTCGGTGTCACATGTGGCGTGGGTGCTCGCCGCGTGCGCAGGTCAGTCGTCGATGCGGCGGACGGTGACCCGGTCGTAGAGGGAGCGGACGGGATGGTCGCTGGACAGTCCCGCGGTGAGTGAGGCCGCATTGGAGGCACCGCAGGCGGCGGCGACGCGCAGATGACGTCCCCAGCCGCGGTCGGCGGCGGTGAGCAGGCTGTGCACGAGCCCGGCGCAGAACGCGTCGCCGGAACCCACCGCGCTGCGGGTCGGGACGTCGGGGGCGGTCACCTCGTACGTACCGTCGGGGGTGAGTGCCAGCGTGGGGCGCGGTCCGTCGGTGACGATGACGCATCCGGTGCCACGGTCCCGCCAGATTCGAGCGGCGGCGAGCGCCGAGCTGCCTGCGTCGGACACGGCGGCGAGTTCCTCGGCGTTGACCTTCACGACGTCCGGGCAGGCGCGGATCCCGGCGGCGAGGGCCGGGCCATGGGCGTCGAGGACAGTCAGTACGTGTCCAGGTGCTTTCGCGGTCCACTGTGCGTACAGGTCGTACGGGGCGCCTGGGGGCAGGCTGCCGGTGCAGACCAGCGCCGCGGCGTCGTTGGCTGCCCGTACGAACACCGCCTCCAGGGCCGCGAGTTCACCCTGGTCGATCTCCGCGCCCGTGGCGTTGTACACCGTCGCGCCCTCCGGGTCGGCGAGGTCGACGAGGACCTCGTTGACCCGGGTGGCGCCGCGGGTGGTGACGAGGCCGGCGGCGAGTTCCTCGGTGTCGAGGAGGTCGCGCAGCAGCTGTCCGGTGGGTCCGCCCGCGAATCCGAACAGGTGCGGCGTCGGGTGCGCGGCGGGAGTGACCGGCGGGTCGGTGGCGAGGCTCGCGAGGACCCGTGCCACGTTGACCCCTTTGCCGCCGGCGAGAGTCTCGCTCCGGGCGAGGCGGTGCACGCTGCCGGGCTGGTTGCGGTCGACGACGAGGAGCCGTTCGATCGCGGGGTTGACGGAGGCGATGGCGATGACGGTGTTCACTGCGGGCCGACTTCCTTGTTCTCGGCGGAGTTCAGGGGTGGTGCGCCTGCCGCGCCGGGCAGTACGGCGTCCAGGGCGATGCGTGCGGCGGACTCCGCCACCGGCTCGGGCACCGTGCGCACGTCCAGGTCGATGCCCCACCGCGCCTGACGGTGGGCGGCCATCTCAGGGCGGCGCCACAGTGATCCGGCGAGCGCCACGGTGTCCGGCTGGATGCCGGCCAGGGCGCACATCTCGCCCAGGACGGTGTGGGTGTGGTCGGCGACCCGGTCCAGGGCGTGGCGGACGAGATCGGCGGCGCGCAGACCGGGAGCGAGCCCGGAAATGCTGAGCAGGCCCTCGTCCGAGGTGTCCGGGCCGGCGAGGTCGACGTGCAACGCGGTGTCGGGACCCGGGGGTTGGGTGGCCAGGGCGACGAAGAGGGCGTCGAAGTCGCCGTCGTAGAACAGGTCGGCGAGCAGCTGGACCAGCTTGCCGGTCGGAGTGGCGCTGCCCAGGAGGTACCCCTGGGCCGACCAGGAGCGGCTGTGGTCGATGCCGAGATCCCAGGCGCGGCGCTCGGGCGCGTAGCTGTCGGAGGCGACCATCAGGTACTCCGAGGTGCCGATCGAGTCCAGTACGCGGGCCCCGCTGTCGCGGTGCACACCGTGGGCGGCGACGACCTGGTCGTGGCCGCCGATGACAACGGGGACCTCGCCCGCAAGTGTCACTCCGGGTAGTACGTCGGGTCGCAGGGCGCCGGCGATGGCCCCCACCGGCAGCGGCTCGGGGAACATCGTCGGAGTGAGGCCCAGGCGGTGCATGACGTCGGGCAGTGGCTCCAGTGTGACCAGGTCGAAGCACTGGCTGTGCGTGAGCTGGGCGGCGGCCGATGTCCAGCGACCGGTCATCCGGTGCACGGCAAGGCTGCCGAAGTCCACCCAGCGGGCCGTGGAGCGCCATACCTCCGGTTGTTCGGCCCGCAGGTGTGCAGTGCGTTCGGGAGTCTGGGCGGGGCGGTGGCGCATGCCGGTCGCCGTGTAGTGCTCGTAGGAGTCGAGGAGTTCGGCGGTGTCCGGTGTCAGAGCGGTCCGCGGCGGATTCTGCCACCACGCCAGAGACGGATGGAGCGCCTGCCCACGCGTGTCCACCGGCACGGCCTCTTCTTGTCCGAAGCTGGCGACGCACACCCCGGCGAGCGCTCCGTGGGGGTGTGCGGTGGTGGCCGCGTATCGGGTGACGAGTTCTCGGGTGCGGGTCCACACCTCCTCGGCATCGTGGAAGGTGAGCCCGTCACGGGTGACGGTGGGGGTACGGATGCGGCCCGCGGGCAGGACGGCTCCCTCGTCCGTGACGCCGACCGTCTTGAGGTGGGTGGTGCCGATGTCGATGCCGAGAAACCACATTGTTTCCGGGCCTCCTCACGCGTCGGGGTGCGGGCCCGCCGGTGTAGCGGCGGCGGGGTGGGAAGAGCGGATACGGCGTCAGTTCAGTCCGAGCTTGCCGGGGTTGAGGACGCCATCCGGGTCGAGGGTGTTCTTGAGCCGGCGCAGCAGGAGGTGGCTCGCGCCGAGGGACTGCCGGGTGTACGGGGAGCGTGCAAGTCCCCCGCCGTGGTGGTGCGAGAGTTCGGCGCCGTGCTCGAGGGCCACGTGCATCGCCGTCGCCCAGATCTCACGGAGCCGCTCCACCGCGGCGCTGTCGGATTCCGCGTGGCCGCGCAGGATGAGGTACAGGGAGGTGCCCTGGGTGTACACGTGGGAGAAGTGGCCCAGGACCTCGTCGGCGAGCGGGGCCAGCGCCTCGGCCAGCGCGTGGTACAGGGGCAGGATGCCGCGCCAGGTGTGGGCGACCTCGATGGTCTCGGCGAATCCGCCCTCCTGGTCCAGCAGCGTCTCCACGGAGGAGAAGTCGAAGCGGCGTCCCATCCACTTCTGGGCCCCTTCGGGTCCGGTGGGGGTACCGCCGTACTCGGCGGCGATGCGGCCCAGGGCGTCGAGTTCGGCGCGGGCGACATCGTTCGGCCCTTGCGTCCCGGCGAACATCACGGCGGTGTCGACGGTCTCGTCCTGCAGTGCGTGGCGCGCCTCCACGGGGTCGTACAGGCGCAGCAGGAACGGGCGCAGTCCGGCGGCCGCCTGGGCGCGCATCACCGCGACGCCGGCCTCCACCGAGGGCAGGGTGTACGTCTCCAGAAGACGGGTCTCGGGCAGCGGGAACACCTTGAGGGTGACGGAAGTGATCACGCCCAGCGTCCCTTCGGATCCGAGGAAGAGACGGCGCAGGTCCGGGCCCATGGCCGCGCGCGGCGACGCCGTCAGGCGCAGTGTTTCACCGGTGGCGAGGATGACGGTGTAGCCGGTCACCAGGTCTTCGATGCCGCCGTAGTACGAGGAGAACTGGCCGGTCGCGAGTGTCGCGAGCCAGCCGCCGACGCTGGAGCGGTACAGGGACTGCGGGGAGTGACCGAGGGTGTAGCCGCGAGCCTGGAGCGCGTCCTCCAGCTCGCCGCCGTTGCAGCTCGCCGAGGCGGTGACGACCAGGTCTTCCTCGTCCAGCTCGTGCGAGACCGGAAGCGCCGAGAGGTCGAGGACGATGCCGCCTCGCACGGGCAGCGGCTGGCCGGTGACGGACGAGCCGAGGCCGCGCGCGGTGACGGGAACGTCGTGCTGTGCCGCGGTGGCCAGCACGGCGCGGATCTGCCCCTCGTCGGCGGGACGGACCACCACGTCACCGCGGTGCTCGTGCCGCTCCAGCCTGGCGAGCTTGGTCGACAGGGGCCAGGAGTCGTGACTGGAGGAGGCGAGGGACGTGTCGTCGGTGCGGACGGCCTCCGGCCCCAGCACGCTGGTCAGCGTGGCCAGAGTCGTGGACAGGTCTGCCATGAGAGCTCCTGGGTTGCGGGAACCGGCGTTCGTTGAGGGCGGGTCGGTCTCGGCACCGCCGGTGGGCCGGAGCGGCTCGATTGACAGCCGCCGTTCCGGATCCTAGGCTCAAAATGCAATTCTCCGCAAGCTGCATATTCAAGGAAGCGAGTCACCATGGACGCACGGACCGGCAAGAAGATCAGGCTCGGACGGCTGGTGCGCCCCGAGAGCGGACGGGCCGTCGTGGTGGCCGCCTCGCACAGCGTCAACAGCGGCCCCACCGAAGGACTGCGCACTCTCGACGAGATCCGCGCCGTCTTCGCCCGGATGCGCGGCGCCGACGCGATCATGGTGACGCCGGGCATGGTGCCGCACGTGGAGTCGACCTTCATCGGGCGCGACCGGCCGGGCCTCGTCCTGCACCTGGACTGGAAGAGCCACGCCCGCGGCGTCTACACCCCGGGCGCCGACGGCCGCAGCGAGGGCGTGCTCGCCCAGCTCTCCGACCTGGAGTCGGTCGCCGCGGCCGGCATCGACGCGGTGATGACGTACCTCTACCTCGGCCAGCGCGACAGCCGCTTGGAGCGAGCGGAGATCGAGCGCAACGCCCGGATCGTGCGCGACTGCGAACGCCTCGGCCTCGGTGTCATCATCGAACCGCGCTCGGCCCTGGAGGGCGACGACCCGGACGCGCTCAGCGCCAAGGTGATGAGCGCCTACTGCCGTATCTCCGCAGACATCGGCGCCGACCTCGTCAAGGCACTGTGGCCCGGATCGGCCGAGGCCTGGCAGGAAGTCACTTCCAGCACCTATGCGCCTGTGCTCCTCGCCGGCGGCAAGGGTGGCGAGGACCCCGAGGACACCCTGCGCCTGGCCGCCGACGCGGTGGGAGCCGGCGGCGGGGGCGTGATGTTCGGACGGCGGGTGTTCCGCGCGCCCAGCCCCGAGGCTGTGTTGTCCGGGCTTGCGGCGGTCGTCCATGATGGGATGTCCGCCGACGCGGCCGGGAAGTTCCTCGGCTGACCCACCATCAACCGTCCCGTGGCCCGTCAACTCGGGCCGCGGGAACCGGAATACGCGAGAGCACACGCAGACCTGATGACAGTGACCCCCAGCACAGCCGGTGATCCGACGGCAGCCATCGCCCGTGACGCGCTACGCGTCGGCACCGGCGGCCGGCTCCCCACCACCACGCACTACCAAGACACCTTGGGCGTGGGCTCCGGGACCGTGCAAAAGGCACTACGCACCCTGCGCGACGAACACGCCCTCGCATTGGTGGCCCGGGGACACCAGGGCACCTTCGTCACCGCCCTGGACACCGGCAAGCTGTGGTCGGCGGCCCGCCTCGCCCCCGTGCACCTGCTCCTGCCGCCGAACGCGCCCCTCGAAGCGACCCATGTCGCCCGGGCGGTGGCACGAGTCTTCGCCGACTCGGGCATCCTCACCACCATCGGCCATCAGCGGGGCGCGGAAGGCCGGTTGGCGGCGCTGGGCCGCCAAGAGGCCGACCTCGCCCTCGTATCGGCGGGCGCCGCCGATGACCTGCTCCGGCCCGGCAGTACGCAGGGGCATCGCTCAATCAGTCTTGGCGAGTGCACCTACTACGCTCCAGGCACCCTGGTCACGGTCTCCCGCACGGACAGCACGGCAGGCCACCGCACCGGTCCCCTGCGCGTGGCCCTCGACCCGGCTTCCGACGACCACCGTCGACTCACCGAGGCCCAATTCCCGCCGAACGGCGTGCAGTACGTGGAGACCGACTTCACCCAGGTGCCTCGGGCCGTACTGCTCGGCACGATCGACACCGGCGTGTGGCACACCGTGGACACCCTGATCCCGCTGGAGGCGGCCGGGCTGGGCACGACGCCGCTCTCCACCCCCGAGGCGCTCCAGCTGGCCGCGGCCATCTCCGCCGCGGTCCTCGTCTCCACCGAGGACAACCTGCCCGGGATCCTCCTGGAGCGCGCGGCCCCCGAAATCGCGGCGCCTCGCCCTTCTGACAACTTCACTGCCGCCGTGCCCCATCCGCCCATCCGGCTCGACGCAGCCCAGTAGCTCCGTCAGACGGGTACATACGGCCCGCCGGCCGTGGTCGATGCCGCTTCACGACAGCGACGGAGGCCGTCGTCCGACCGCTCGGCCGCTGGTGTCAGCGCTGCAGACCGGCTGCCGTCGGCAGGAACGGCGCGGCGGCGGACGCAGCGGCAGCGCAGGTGGCGCGCGGTACGGCGCCGTCCCACGGTGTCCCGCCCGGAATTACCATTTCGGCTCTGGCCTGCAGTTTCTTCACGCGAGGCAACAGCCTCAACGGCGCCTGGGATGGATCCTGACCCTTCAGTGAGAGTAGACAGTGACGGCATTCCCTTCAGGCGATCGTTCGATGTTCCCGCTGACCCCTCGGGCACTTACCCGCCTGACCGCCACCGACCTTTCACGCGTGGCCGCGCGTGACCGTCAGCGCCTTAACGTTGAGCGCAGCCGGGTGAGTCCTGCAGCGGCCGAGAAAATGACCACTCCGACTCAGTCCATTGAAAACATGCTGATGGAGCGGGAGGGGCTGGTGAACGTGCTGGAATCGGGGTGGGCCTCGGAGCGCCAACTCCGCATTGATGACTACCTTTTCGCACTCGACATGCGTGCCGCCCCGGAAGAGGGCCTGCAGGAAATCGAGGGCGCCCCCCCGATGGAAATCATCGAGGTATCGGGGCAGCTCGACAGCCGGTTCCTGACTTGCACAGTGAAGGAAGCGAGCGGGCCCGGAGCAGGTATTCTTGGCGACTTCCTGCAGGCGTTCGCCCGGCGTTCCCCGGAATGGCTTTGGGATCGTCGACCGCGGCTGCTGCCCTGACCACCCCGAACGATCTGACGCCGGCCTTGCCGGAAACCACGCAAGCGATGCCATGGTGCGGGCGGTGGGAGTTGTGCTCTTCGTCCTCAACCAACGTGGCCCACCCCACAGCTGACCTCTGACAGGTGATCCTGACAGGTTGCCAGTTGACCTTGACCGTTCCTAGTCACCGCCGCCGCTGGTGGAGCTCCGGCGTCGGTCCTTCTGGGAGTGACGCACCAGCTCGCCCGCGGCGAGAGTTGCTGTCGCTACGCCGCGGACCCAGCGGGGTCCGCCGCGCGCCGCCCACACCACACATGCACACCCACCGACGGTGAGCGCCAAGATGCATAGCAGCACCAGAACAATCATGTTCTTCCCCTCCGCGTCCAGCCCTACGGTCTTACCGATCGTCTCAGGCCTGGAGAGCCTCAGACAATGCCCGAGCGACGGCGTGCGGCCACAAGGCTCCGGAGGCCACGACTCGGTCTCGCAAGACTCGCAGACTGATGCGCTGCCCCTCGTCCTCGACGTGCCAGGCGTTCATGCCCTGACAGGTCTTGGCGCCTCGGACCACGGCTCCTGCCTCGTCGGCCCTCCTGTAGGGGGTGCCGCCGGTTTCCGCAAGAATGATGCCGCCGCCTTCCCGTGCGTCGGCGTCTCGCTCCTCCCTCTGCCCGGGGTCCGTACGGTGAGTGGTGTAACTCCCGTGTAGGCAGCGACAGTTGATGACTGACGTGACAGGTGGCACCGAGGCGAAGGCCGACGGGGTGAGCCTGACCGGCGAGGGCGGGCTGCTGCAGCAGCTGACCAAGCGGGTGCTGGAGTCCGCGCTCGAAGATGAGTTGACCGCCCACCCGGGCCACGAGCCCGGCGAGCGGGCCGAGGGCGGCCGGGAGAACTACCGCAACGGACGGCGTGCGAAGAAGGTGACGACCGAGCTCGGGCGATGCCCAGCGTGCGTTACGACCCCCGCGGCCTCCGGTCGCCGATCGCCGCCCTGGGCGTCGCCCTGCGCGTCGCGGCACGCGCGCCGGCGGCGGACCTGGCCGCGACGCACTGAGCCCCTGCCGGCACCGCCGCCGGAACAGGTGTCGCCCCGCCGAAGCAGCCCGACCCTTACGCTGTGAACATTTTGCTTAAACAGCGAACATTTTATTGACGCGACGTAAAGCGAGATGCCATTCTCCACGACACCGCGCCTGACTCCTGCCGTGCCCCTCCACCTCGAGTACGACAGCGGCTCGCCACACCTGCCCCTCCAGGACAGGCCCGCAGCGCTCGACGAGAAGCCCGTCGGCGCGCCCGGGTCCCGGCGAGAACGGTGAGCGACCGCAACTCTCACGCTCTCCTCGCTTCGGCAGTCGGCCGAAGCGGCCCCGCCCGACGGCGGGGCACTTCACCTTCACAGTCAGGGAGAAGTAATGACTGGCAACAACGGGACGACGACGTCCCACAGCCCCACAGCGGGGGCGGCCCGGAAGGCGGGCTACGCGGGGACGCTGGCTGCCACCTGCTGTGCGGTGTTCGTGGCGCAGGTAGCCAACGCACTGCCGGTGTCCCTCCTCGGACTCTTCCAGGAGGACCTGAACACCCACGGCTCCCAACTGACCTGGATCACCGCGGCTTTCATGGTCGCGGTGGTCTGCTTCGAATTCACCTTCGGCGTGCTCGGCGACCTGTTCGGCCGCAAGAAGCTGATCTCCGCGGGAGCGGGCCTCGTTGCCATCGGCAGTACCGTGGCCGCGGTCGCGCCCAACGTGCAGGTCCTCTGGATCGGTGCCGCGCTGAACGGTCTCGGCGCCGGCGCCTTGTTCCCCGGCTCGCTCACCATGCTCGTGTCGGTCACCCGCAACGCCCGGGAACGCGCTCACGCCGTCGCTCTGTGGAGCGGGTTCCTCTCCGCGGGCGCCGCCGTCTCGCCCTTCCTCGGCGGGGCGTTCGCCAAGGTCGGCTCCTGGCGTGGCTCCTTCTGGGTGCTCGTCGCGGTCGCCGTGCTGAGCATCGCGCTCACGCTTGCGCTGACCTCCGAGTCCCGATCGCCCGAGGGCCGCGAGCTCGACATACCGGGCCAGATCACCTTCGCCATCGGCCTCATCCTGGTGCTGTACGCGGCCGTCGAGGGACCCGAGTCGGGGTGGGCAACCCTCCCTGTCATCATGTCCGCCGTCCTCGGGCTCTGCTTCCTCGCAGGCTTCGTCCTGGTCGAACTGGGCGCCAAGTCCCCGATCTTCGACCTGACCCTGTTCCGGAACCGGGCCTTCACGGTGGCGTCCGTCGTCGCGGTCATCGGCATGCTCGCCTTTCTCGGCGCATGCTTCGCGACGGCCATGTGGCTCGGACCGGTGCAGCACCAGGACCCGCTTCGCGTCGCCATCCCGTTCCTGCTACTGCAAGGGCCCGCGTTCGTCCTCATACCGGTCGTCTCCCGGCTGTTGCACCGGGTCGCCCCGACCTGGCTGCTGACCTCGGGCTTCGTCCTGATGGCCGTCGGCTGCCTCCTGTGCACCCGGCTCGATATCACCGACCTCGGCCTGACCCCGTTCGTCGCGCCCGCACTGCTGATCGGTGTCGGCTTCGCTCTGTGCGTGAGTTCGGTGACGGCCGTGGCGCTGGACAGCGTGCCCCCGCGGCTGGCGGGCATGGCGAGCGCCACGACCAACATGCTCCGCGATCTGGGCTTCGCGCTCGGCCCGGTCGTCGTCACCTCGGTCGCCCTCAGCAACGCGGGAACGGCGTTCGCGTCGAAACTGAACGTCGCGGACCTGCCGGCGGAGCAGCTGGGAGCCGCGCGCGGGATCGCCGCGGAGGGGGGACCCATCGCCGTGAACAGCCTGCCGCACGGCGCTCCGGGGTCGGCAGCGCACGGCCTCGCCCTCGACGCGCTGGGCAGCGGCTTCAGCACCGCCTTCCTCATCTGCGGCACCGCGGCCGCCCTGGCCGCGGTCCTTACCGCCGTCGGCATGATCGGCGTCCGCCCCCACCGCACCCCCACTCGGTCCCCGGCCGAGCCCTCCGCCACCGGTCGGGGCGACGCCCCCGAACTCGCAGCGAAGTAGCAGCCCTTCCCGGCCGGTTCGGGCTTCCGACTCCTATCGGAAGCCCGAACTGGCACCTCCACGTCAGGTCAAGGGCATGTAGCGCGCTCGTGAGCGCTCCGGCTGCCGGCGCCTCTCACGCGATCTCGCCGCGGCCCCGGGAAATCAAGATGCGCACCCACACTCCCCACCCGCGATGAAGGACTCCGGGCCGCCGAGTCCTCCCGCGAACTCACCCGCCGGTGCCTCCTTCGAGGCAATCGCGAGCCTCGACTCCATCGACCGCACGAGCAGCGACAAGGCTTCCAGAACCTTGAGCCGGTCGTCGCCGAGCGCGGCCAGCAGGGCCGACTCCACTCTCAGGACGCACACCCACCCCACCCCCACGAACACCTTCCTGCACCGCCTGCGGGCCGGTGAACGACAGGTCGGCCTCTGGCTGGCGCTCGCCGACGCGTACCCGGCGGAGATCCTCGCGGGCATCGGCTACGACTGGCTGCTCATCGACGCCGAACACGCCCCCAACGACGTGCGCTCCGTGCTCCGCGAACTCCAGGCGATCGACAGCGCCGCAGCGAGCCTGCCCGCCGGCCGCCCCCGGACCGAGGCCGTGGTGCGCCTGCCGTCCGCGGACCCCGTCACCGTCAAGCGATACCTGGAGATCGACGCCCGTACCCTCCTCATCCCAATGATCGACACGGCCGAGGACGCCGCCGCAGCTGTCGCCGCGACCCGCTATCCGCCGCACGGCATCCGCGGCATGGGCAGCGGCCTCGGGCGTTCCTCACGGTGGCGCCGGTTCGAGGACTACCAAGCCGCCGCCGACACCACGACAGGTGTGATCGTGCAGATCGAGTCGGCGACCGCTGTGAAGAACGCCGCCGCCATCGCCCGTACTCCCGGAGCCGACGCCGTCCTGCTCGGCCCCTCCGACCTGGCCGCGTCCATGGGCCACGCGGGCAACCCCGGTCACCCCGATGTCGTCGCGGCATCCTGCGCAGCGATCCGTGCGGCCCGCGCCGAGACGTCTCCCGCCGGAGTAATGGGCTCTGCCGCCCACCTGCCCGACTGGCTGGCCGCCGGGGCGCGTTCTTCGCCGTCACCTCCGACGTGGCACTGCTCGCGAACGCCGCCGCTGACCAGTTGCAGCAGGCACGCACGGCGGCTGCCGCGCCGGACACCGGCCGGGCGTCCACCGCGGTGTGGCGCGCCAGGCTCCTGATACCCCAGCCCGGGTCTGTGTAGCGATCGGTGGAACTCGGTCGGGTTGATCTAGCTGCGACCGGCGGTGAGTCGGCCGTCGAAGGTGATGTCGAAGGCTTGGAGCGCGGCCTTCCAGCGCATGGTCCAGCGTTTGCGTCCGGTGCCGGTGGGATCCAGGCTCATGACACGGCCAGGTAGACACACTTCAGAGCGGCCTGTTCCGTGGGGAAGGGCCCACGGGCCGTCACAGACCCGTACGGATGTGAACGTCCTCGCGCTCGGCCAATAGCCGCCGGATCCGCTCGGACGCCACCGCGCCAGGCGCGTCCGAGCACATCCGGCCCAGTCACCTGCCGAACCCGGCCGTCAGGCCGCTGAGCAACTGCCGGCGGCCGAACGCGTACAGGATCAGGAGCGGCAGCGTGGTGAGGACGACAGAGGCGAGAACGGCGGGGACGTTGACGCCGTGCTCGCCGCTTTGGAAGGTCCACAGGGCCAGCGGCAGGGTCCGCATGTCGGGGCTCTGCGTGAGGATCAGCGGGAGCAGGAATCCGTTCCAGATGGTCAGCGCGTTGAAGATGCTCACGGTCATGATGGCGGGGCGGGTGAGCGGGGCCGCGAGGCGCCACAGGGTGCCCCACTCGGTGGCGCCGTCGACCCGCATCGAGTCGAACAGTTCCTTGGGCACGTCCCGGATGAAGTTGGCGAGGACGAGCACGGACAGTGGGATGGCGAAGGCGATCGACGGAAGGATCAGCGCCAGCAGGCTGTCGTACAGATGCAGCCTGATGATGATCAGGTACACCGGGATCACCGTCGCCTGCAGCGGGATGGCCAGGCCCATGAGGAACAGGCCGTTGACCGCGCGCAGGTAGCGGGCGCGGCCGCCGCGCACGATCGCGTAGGCGGCCATGAAGGAGATCGCAACCGCCGGCACCACCGCGCCGACGGTGACCACGACGCTGTTGACGAAGTAGCCGACGAAGTCGTTTTCGAGGACGAGGCGGTAGTTGTCGAGAGTGGGGTCGCCGGACGGGACCAGCGGGTTGCTCGCGTAGTAGGTGCTCTGGGCCTTGAAGCTGGTGATGAGCGTCCAGTACAGGGGAACGGCGACTATGACGAGCCAGAACCAGCCGGCCAGGCCGCCGAGCCAGTTGCGGCGCTGAGTGGCTGGGCGGGGGCGCCGCTCGCGACGGGCGGTCTCTTCCTGACGCTGTGCCTTGGTCAGTGTGGTCGTCACGTCAGGCTCCCTCGAGCTGGCTCGCGGCGGCATCCCTGCCGCCGAGCCGGCGCAGCAGCAGGGCGAAGGCGAGACCCACCAGGACGAGGATGACCGCGATGGCACTGGCCGGACCCATCAGGTTGGCCTGGAAGCCCCGCTTGTACATGTCGAGCGCGAGGACCCGGGTGGCGTCTCCTGGTCCTCCCTCGGTCAGGACGTAGATCAGGTCGAAGAAGGTCAGCGATCCGACCACCATCAGCGTCGACGACGTGATGATGGTGTATTTCAGCTGGGGCAGCGTGATGCTGAAGAACTGCCGGATCCGCCCGGCGCCGTCCAACTGGGCCGCCTCGTAAAGGGACTTCGGAATCTGCTGCACACCACCCTGGTAGATCAGCGAGTGGAAGGGGACGAACTGCCAGGAGACGATGAAGATGACGACGCCGAAGGCGAGTCCGGGCCGTCCCAGCCAGTCCTTGCTGAGCCAGTCGACGCCAAGTCCCGCGCCGAGCCCGAATGTCGGGTTGAGCAGTGCCTTGTACGCGACGGCGATCGCGGCTGAGCTGAGCATCAGCGGGATGAAGTACACCACTCCGAGCAGCGCCCGGTAGCGCTGGCGTCCCGCCATGAACGTACCGAGCAGAATACTGATCGGCGTCTGGAACGCCCAGGACGCGATCATCACCCCGAACGTCACCAACACCGCGTGCGGCAGGCCGGGGTTGCTGAGCACGGACCGCCAACTGGTCAGACCCGAGGGGTGGATGGCGCCGATGCCGTCCCACGTGGTGAAGGACAGGGCGAAGACGCCGACGAGCGGGATGACGGCGAAGCCGACGAAGACCACCAGCGCCGGCGCGGTCAGCCACGGCAGGATGCTGCGCCGACCGCGACGCGGCGGGTGGGCGGTGAGCGAGGTCATGTACCGATGACCTTGTTCATGTTGGTGGCGAACTGCTTGGGCGAGATGGACAGTTGGAACAGCTTGGCGATGTTGTCGAGCAGCGTCTCCGCCGCCGTCGGGCTGAGCGCCTGGTCCCAGGACTGGCTGAACGTCTTGGCCTTGGTGGCAATGTCGTACGTGAACTGCAGGAAATCGGCGTCCTTGGAAGCGGCGAGCAGTTTCTCCGTGCCCACCTTGACCGGAACGCCGCCGCCGTCGATCCACGCCTTCACTTCGGCATCCTGCAGCATGCCCTTGGCGAAGAACTCCTTGGCGATCTTCTTCTCCTCCGCGCTGGCCTTCGAGGAGATGGACAGGTACTCGCCGGGGTTGCCGACGGTATTGCTCGGATCGCCCTTGCCGCCCGCGACGGACGGGAAGTTCATGTAGCCCAGGCCGCCGCTGGAGACGAAGTCACCGCCGTCGTGCTTCTGGATGCCGTACGACCAGGAGCCGTGCAGCATCATCGCGGCCTTGCCGGTGTACAGGAGCGCCTGGTCGGCATTGGAGTCCGCGGTGATCGACGAGAAGCCCTTGACGAAACCCTTGGCCTTGACCAGGTCCTGCACCATGCCAAGGGCCTTGATGGCGGCGGGGTCGGACCAGGCGTTCTTCTCGCCGTCGAAGATGGCCTGGAACACCTCGGGGCCGCCGATGCGGTCGAAGAGGAACTCCAGCCACATCATGTTCGTCCACCGGGACTGCCCGCCGAGCGAGAACGGGGCAATGCCCTTGGCGTTGAACTTGGGAACCAGGGACATGATGTCGTCCCACGACTGCGGCGGCCTCACACCGGCCTTTTCGAAGACCTTCTTGTTGTAGTAGAGGAAGATGGGCTGCACCCGCTCGACGGGCATCGCGTAGATCTTGCCCTTGACGGTCGCCGCGGGGAACGAGGTGGGGAACAGGGTCTTCTTGACCTCGGGGTGCTGCTCGAACCACGGGGTCAGATCCTCGACCTGGCTCGCCGCCACGTAGCTGCGCAGCGTCCCGCCGCCCCAGCTCTTGATGATGGTGGGCGCCTTCCCGGCGCCGATGGCGGTCTTGATCTTCGTCTTGAACGCGTCGTTCTGGAAGGCGGTGCCGGCGATCTGGCTCTTGGGGTGGGACTTGTTGAAGGCCGCCACCGTATCGGCCCTGACGCCCTCGTCGGGCTGGCCGCTCAGGTACCAGTAAGTGGCTCCCTTGCCGCCGGCACCGTTCTTGCTGGGCCCTGAGGAGCCGCAGGCCGCGAGCGCCGCGGAGAGCGGGACGCCGGCGGCGATGCCGAGGGCGGTCCGTCTTGAGACGGGACGTCGTGAGAGGGGGATTTCCATATCTGTTCTCCGCACTCGGGAGCCGTCGGCAGCTCATGAGCCACCGTGAAAACTTTTCGAAATCCAACCAGCGTTTAGCTCTGTGAGTGCAAATTAGGTAGCGGGCACGGGGGTGTCAAGGCATGCGCAATAACGTTGTGGGGCAAGGCACTTGTGCGTAGCGTCCGGCAGACACGACGCACACAGAAGCCGCGACAGACATCGAAAATGTTTCGACACGCTGCGGCTGAGGACAGAGGAGGATGCGCATGTCCGCAGCTGATTCACTTGCCGGGAAAGGGCAGGTCTTGCCGCGCTGGCAGGACCCGGTGCTGCCCGTGTCCGACCGGGTCGACGCACTGCTCGCCGAGATGACGGTGACGGAGAAGGTCGCACAGCTCGGCAGCCGCTGGCTCGGCAACTTCGTGGGGCGCAAAGCGGCCGACGACGGCGACACCGGTGACGGGAAGGCCGGTGACGGGAAGGCCGAGCGACCTCAAGTGGCCCCTTTGGAGGCCGTGTTCGAGGAGGCGGGGCGGGTTCCGCTCGAGGAGGCGGCGCAGGACGGGCTCGGCCACCTCACGCGGGTGTACGGCAGCCGTCCGGTGAGCGTACAGAAGGGCGCGGACCTGCTTGTCGCGCAGCAGCACGCGGTCGTCAAGAGCTCCCGGCTCGGCATCCCGGCCCTGGCCCACGAGGAGTGCCTCACCGGGTTCAACACCTACGGCGCCACCGTCTACCCCGCTCCGCTTGCGTGGGCGGCGGCCTTCGACCCGGACCTGGTGCACCGCCTCGGCGGGGCGATCGGGAGGGACATGCGGGCGGTCGGAGTGCACCAGGGGCTCGCACCGGTCCTGGACGTGGTGCGGGACTACCGGTGGGGCCGGGTCGAGGAGACCATGGGCGAGGACCCGTACCTGGTGTCGATGCTCGGTGCCGCGTACGTCAGCGGGGTGGAGGGCGCGGGTGTCATCACCACCCTGAAGCACTTCGCCGGGTACTCGGCCGCCCGCGGCGCCCGCAACCACGGCCCCGTACCGATCGGCCGACGCGAACTGATGGATGTCATCCTGCCACCGTTCGAGACGGCGATCGCGGTGGGCGGTGCCCGCTCCGTGATGAACTCCTATTCCGACATCGACGGAGTACCGGCCGGAGCCGACCCCTGGCTCCTGACCCAACTGCTGCGCGAAGAGTGGCAGTTCACCGGCACGGTCGTCTCCGACTACGGGTCGCTGGCGTTCCTCTCCGGCCTGCACGGGGTCGCGGCCGACTTCGGCGAGGCGGGCGTGATGGCGCTCGGCGCGGGCATCGACGTGGAGCTGCCGGACACCCTCACGTTCGGCCGGCACCTGGAGGAACGGGTCCGTCGTGGCGAGCTTGCCGAGTCCCTGCTCGACCGGGCGGTGCGCCGGCTGCTGACCCAGAAGGTCGAGCTCGGCCTTCTCGATCCCGGTTGGACGCCCGAGGGTTCGGTCGCC
This sequence comes from Streptomyces sp. NPDC002754, assembly GCF_053592315.1. Lineage (NCBI taxonomy): Bacteria > Bacillati > Actinomycetota > Actinomycetes > Kitasatosporales > Streptomycetaceae > Streptomyces > Streptomyces sp. NPDC002754. The sequence goes on along the minus strand of NZ_JBSFVM010000034.1, from coordinate 16,957 downwards.
TCGGCCGCGGCAACGGACCTGGACTCACCGGACAACCGGGCCCTTGCGCGGGAGTTGGCCGAGCGATCCGTCGTGCTGCTCGACGAGGGCAGCGCGCTGCCGCTCCTCGACGCGGATGCGGGGCGTGCGGCGCCGGGGCGAATCGCCGTGGTGGGGCCGTGCGCGGCCGACTCGCGCACCCTCATGGGCTGTTACGCCTTCCCGAACCACGTTCTGCCCCGCCACCCCGGTCTGCCGCTCGGCATCTCCGCGCCGACGGTCGTGGACGCGCTGCGCGGCGAACTCCCGGACTCCGAGATCGTCTTCGAGCCGGGGTGCGACGTGCGCGAGGAGGGCCGGTCCGGCTTCGCCGCGGCGGTGGCCGCGGCCCGCGAGGCGGAGCTGTGCATCGCGGTGGTGGGCGACCGCGCGGGTCTGTTCGGAGCAGGCACGTCCGGCGAGGGTTGCGACGTGGAGGACCTACAACTGCCGGGTGTTCAGGCCGAGTTGCTCGCGGAGCTGTTCGCCACCGGGACGCCCGTGGTCGTGGTCGTGCTGTCCGGTCGCCCGTACGCGCTCGGCGAGGTGCATCCCCGGGCGGCCGGCCTCGTCCAGGCGTTCATGCCGGGACAAGAGGGTGCGGCGGCGATCGCGGGTGTGCTGACCGGGCGCGTCCAGCCGGCGGGCCGGCTGCCGGTGCAGATTCCGCGCCGCCGGGGCGGACAGCCCGGCACGTATCTGCAGCCGCCGCTCGGCGCACACACGCAGGGCATCAGCAGCGTCGACCCGACGCCGCTGTTCCCCTTCGGATTCGGCAGGTCGTACACCACGTTCGAGATCGGGGACCTGCGCGTGAGCGCGCACGACATCCCCACCGACGGGGAGTTCACGGTGTCGGTGCTTGTGCGCAACACGGGTGCCAGGTCGGGGCGCGAGGTCGTCCAGCTGTATCTGCGCGACACCGTCGCCCAAGTCACGCGACCCGTACGGCAGTTGACCGGCTTCACGCAGGTCGACCTCGATCCGGGGGCGAGTGCGCGCGTGAACTTCCGGGTGCACGCCGACCGGACCGCGTTCACCGGACGCGATCTCACCCGGATCGTCGAACCCGGCGAGGTCGACGTGCAGGTCGGCACCTCGTCGCAGGAGCTGCCCTGCCGGGCTACCGTACGGTTGACGGGCCCCACCCGGGAGGTCGGCCACGACCGGCGGTTCACCACACCGGTGGACGTCACCCCGGAGTGGACGTAACCCTGGAAGAAGCCGATGCCACCGCACGCTAGACGCACCACCCTGGCGACCATCGCCCGCGAGGCGGGGGTCTCCGTCGCGACCGTGTCCAAAGTGGTCAACGACCGCAGCGACGTGGCGCCGGGGACCCGTGCCCGGGTGCAGGTGCTGCTTCGCGAGCACGACTACCTGGCCCCGGTGTTCCGGCACAGCGAGGCCGCGAAGAACCCGACGATCGAGGTGCAGTTCAACAACGACCTCAAGACGTACTCGGTCGAAGCCCTTGAGGGCATCATCGAAGCCGCCGCCGAACTGGGCACCTCGGTCGTGATCAGCAAGTCATCACCCGCCCCGCACTGGGCGCGGGACCTGGTGTCGGCGGGGCGGCACGCTCTCATCGCGGTCACCAGCATGTACACCTCCGCACATGTGAAGCAGCTGGCCAAGGCCGGACTTCCGCTGGTGGTCCTCGACCCGCTCCACCTGCCGCACAGCCAGGTTCACAGCGTCGGAGCGACGAACTTCGCCGGCGGCCTGGCCGCGACCGGGCATCTGCTCCGTCTCGGCCACCGCCGCGTCGGCTATCTCGGCGGACCGACCATGGCCGTGTGCAACCAGGCCCGCATGCACGGCTACCGCGCCGCCCTGGAGGCAGCGGGCGCCCCGACGCCCAACACCTACGTCCGGCACGGAGCGTTCACGCACCGAGCCGGCCTGCTCGGCGCCACCGCGTTCCTTGGACTGGACGAACCACCGACGGCGATCTTCGCGGGCAACGACGAGATCGCCCTCGGCGCCATCGAGGCTGCCCGAACGTGCGGCCTGCGCATCCCCGAGGACCTGAGCGTGGTGGGCTTCGACGACACACACCTGGCCCGGATGGCGTCACCGCCGCTGACCACCGTGCGCCAGCCACTGCGCGAGATGGGCGGCGTCGCGCTGCGCACCGCGCTGCGCCTCGCGAACGGCGAGCGGGTCGAGTCCCACCACATCGAACTCGCCACGGAACTCGTCGTACGGGCGTCGACCGCGCCGCCTCAGGAAGAGGCGTCGACGCGAACGTAGGTACGCCTGGCCTGCATCAGCCCCTCGTTCGGTGTTCACCGCTTCGCTGGTCGATTCACAAGCAACGGAAGCATCGACGCGCAGCTTCTCGCCCGGCAGGACTGGGACCCTCGCCGACGCCGACGGATGCGACCGTGCAGATACTGTCCGACCGGTTCTCGATCTCGGCGGCGTGGCGAGCACTGCGCGATCTTGCGGCTGATCCAATTCACATACGGTGAGCCGGAGTTGGTCACTGAGGAACGACGATTCCTGCGGACGGGATCATGCTGGTCGCTGGTCTTGTCGTGCTTCCTTGGAGATCGGAGTGTGTCGTGCCGATGCAGCGACAGTCCTGGCCTGAGCCGGATCCGCAGGTCACGGCGGCGATCCGGGCGACGTACCGGGGCAGGCGGGAGGCGCCGCTGGCGGTGCAGGTCCATGACCGGCTCGGCGAGCCGTTCCCGGACGCCGCCTTTGCTGACGCGTTCGGCCAAGTGGTCACGGTGGTGCACTAGGTGTCGTGTCTCACCAGGTTGGTTACACGAGGTCCTCGAAGGTGAGCTGTTGCGGGATGCCCGCGATCGGTTCTGGCGGCTGGTCGAAGACGAGGCGGTAGTCGCTTCCGGCAGTCCGGCTGATGGGTGGTCGGCCGCCGAGCGCGGCGTGTGGTCTCTCGTGGTTGTAGTAGTTCACGAACTCGGCGAGTGCGATGCGGCGTTCGTGCTCGGAGCTGTAGTCGCGGACGTATGCCCACTCGCGGGCGAGCGTCCCCTGGTATCTCTCCACTTTCCCGTTCGTGCGCGGGGTGTAGGGGCGGGTGCGCTTGTGCTTCGTGGCGGTCACGGTGAGCGCGTCAGCCCAGGTCGTGGAGCGGTAGCAGGCACCGTTGTCGGTGAGGCAGCGGCGGAGCGGGGCGATGCCATGGGCGGCGAAGAAGGCGACGGCGCGGTGCCAGAAGGCGACCGCGGTCACGGCCTTTTCATCGTCCAGGGCCTCGGTGTAGGCGAGCCGGGAGTGGTCGTCGAGCGCCGAGTGCAGGTACGCGTAGCCGACTTTGCCGTTGCCTGGACCGGTCCGTTTGGAGGCGCGAGCTGCTTCGGTGCCCATACCGTGCATGCGCCAGCCGCCGCCCTCGGGGATGCGTCCGAGCTTCTTGACATCGACGTGGACCAGGTCACCAGCGTGTTCGTACTCGTAGCGGATGACCTCGCGCATCTGCTCGCCGGTGGGCGGGTCCAGGTCGCGCAACCGGTTGAGACCTCGCCGGACCAGAACACGGTGCACGGTGGCCGGGGAGATAGTGATGCCGTGCAGGCGTTCGAGGTCGGCGGCGAGGCGGACGGGGCCGTACTTGGTCTGCCGTCGCAGCGCCTCCACCAGGTCCGCGACCTCCTCGGCGGTGTGGTCCGGGCTGGCATCCGGCCGGGAGGAGCGGTCGAGCAGTCCGTTCTCGCCGTGCGCCGTCCAGCGGGCGTACCACTTGCCCAGGCAGCGCCGTGAAACGCCGGCCTCGGCCGCAACATGCGCGATCGGGCGTCCGGCGTCCACTCGCTCGCAGAGCCGGCGACGCCCTTCCGGTGTCAGCGGTGCGTTGGGGTGGCCCACCATGTCAGGACGCGGAGTTCATGCGCATCCGGACGCCCTCGGTCTCCCAGCGGCCAGGCCACCAGGACGGCTCCCCTCGGGGATGCCTTGCCAGGCGGCTGTCTGCGGCTGGCCTGTCAGCGTGCGTGGGAGACGTCGGCGTCGCCGTTGCTGCCACTCTCCGTATCCGCGCAAGAGGTGGCCCTACGAGACCAGCACGATCTTGCGCCCGGCAAGGCCACCGCGCTCGAGGCGTTCGTGGGCCTCGCGTGCCTGGGCAAGCGGGAGCGTCTCGATGCGGATCCGGTCGAGGAGAGACGTGGTGAGCAGGGAGGTCAGGCGAGGAGGGTCGGCCTGTACTACGACCTTCTCGACGGCGACGCCGCGCTCCGGCTCGTTCTTGTCGGCGACGTGAATGGAGACGAAGGCGCCGCCGTCCTTCACCGCGCGGATCAGCCCGGGGCCCGCAACTGCGGCGTTGAAGACCGCGTCCATGCCACCCGGCACCACCTCACGGGCCGCAGTGGCCATCTCCTCCGGCGTGCCACGAAGGAGCCCTCCCGCGTAGCCCTGAGCGGCAAGCGCCTCGTCTGCCATCGAGCCGGTGACATAGACATGCGCCCCCGCAGCTGCAGCCGCGGTGGCAGCGCTCATGCCCACCGGGCCGCCAGCACCAACGATCAGGATGTTCGCTCCCTCAAGGGGCCCCATGCGATCGGTGGCCTGCGCGCCAGTCAGGGCGTTCATCGCGAAGACGGCGGCACGCGCCGGATCGAGGTCCGGCGGCAGCGCGGCCACCCACTGCGGCGCGACACTGATGACCTCCGCATAGGTGCCGCGGCCCACCTCCGAACCGAGCCAAGGGACGAAACCAACCACAGCGGAGCCGGCGGGGAGCGTCGGAGCCGGATCGATGAGAGTACCGACGAAGTCCCAGCCCAGTACGGCGGGGAAGGCGAGGCCGAGATCCTTGAGTCGTTGCGGGGTGTCGCCGCGCCGGAGCTCCACATCACTGACGTTGGCGGTGCGGGCCCGGACCCGTACTCGGATGCGGTCTCGGGTCGGCAGCGGTTCCGGCCGCTCCCGCACTTCCAGGACCTCGGGCGGGCCGAAACGATCGAACTCGACACGCAGCATGATGACTCCTCCTGTGCTGTCAGGGCCTTCGGGACGACGAAGCTGCCATCGACCCGTTATGCGGCAAAAGCAGTATTCGCCGCGGTTTCTCCTGAGCGTTAAGGTAGACATTGACATCCGTGTCAAGGTCAAGCGCGCACCGTGCCCATAGGGAGCGTCCTCATGAAGATTGGTGAGCTGGCGCAGATCTCCGGTTCCTCGCCCCGGCAGATCCGCCACTACGAGGCAGCGGGCCTGCTGTGTTCGATTCGCCTGCCCAACGGATACCGCGAATTCCAGGACAGCGACGCCCGCCGGGTGCGCAATATCAGGACTCTGCTCGACTACGGTCTGACCCTCGACGAGATCACCTCTACCGTGCGAGCGGTCTGCGATGCGGAGACCTACGAGGCACTCGATGAGAGCGAATACACCCAGGCCGTCGGAGCCCTGGACGGCCGTATCGCCCTACTCCAAGAACTTCACGACCGCACCGCGCGGCAGCTGGAGGCGCTGCGAGCCCTGCGCGACGGATTCGATGACGCCGGAGAGTGAGAGGCCCTGTCGCGTAACCAACCTCATGCAACAACACAACTAGGCCGCGAATCTGACCGACCGACAGGCTGCTGACGAGGTTCGCGAGAACCTCGCCTGGAAGTACGCACTCGGCCTGGACCTTCAGGATCCGGGCGTCGACCACAGCGTGCTGTCAGAGTTCCGCTCCGGTGTTGCCACCCACGTGTCCCGCTCGGAAATACAGTTTTGATCCTTCAATGTCACTGTCGACCGTCACCACCCTGGTCCGGAGCCTGATCAAGGTGCCTTTCTGCCGTACTGCGCAGCCGCACGGCCAAAGACGCAGAGACTCTCGCGTTACGGCATGAGAACGCGGTGCTGCGCCGTCAGATCGCCCGCGTCCGCTACCCGATCGCCCCGTCCACAGTCCGGGAGATCCTCCACGCAGCCGGCATCTACCCCACGCAGCAGCACTCCGGCCCCACCGCCCACCCAGGGGCCCCGGTTGGAGTCGCAGCGCTTCCTCCTCCGGGACCGGGACAGCAAGTACGCCCGATAGGGAACCCCGTCTTCGGGGCGCACACCGCCAACGACCCGCGCGTGCGTGGAGACGCCTCAAGTGGCCCGGATCGTGATCGTGTTACGAGCCCAGAGGGTCTCGGAGTCCGGCCCTTCCATGAAGAGAGCACTCACACCTGCGCGTAACCACCGTCGGCGAAGAACTCGGCACCATTGACGAAACTCGACGCGTCCGAGGCAAGGAACGTCGTCACGGCGGCGATCTCCTCGGGTTCGGCGAGCCGACCAAGAGGGACTTCACCTTCTGCTTGCTCGAGAACCTCGGGCGGGACCAGCTCAAGCAGGCCAGGGGTGCGTGTACCACCCGGGGATACGACGTTGACCCGAAAGCCATGCGCGCGCGAGCTGTGGGCCCAACCGCGGGCCAGGTTGCGGACCGCGGCCTTCGTCGCTCCGTAGACCTCGAGTCCCGGGTCAGGCCGTGTCCCGGCGGTCGATCCCGTCAGGATCACCGAAGCGTTTGCACTGAGCAGCGGCAGCGCTAGTTGCAGGGTGAAGATCGCTCCCTTGACGTTGGTGACGAACAGCGAGTCGATCAGTTCCTCCGTCACCTCGCCGAACGGAGCTGCGGTGCCGATGCCGGCGTTGGCGCGCCGCGCCCGACCAGGAGCCCACGGACTTCCAGCAGGACATCACCGATCTGGTGCGCCGGGCCCAGGCCGCGGGCGCGCTGCGGCCCGACGTCCACCCGTCCGACCCGGGAATCGTCTGGCTGACCAACGACGCGCTGGTCACCGCACTCCCGGACGGCCCGGCGGCCTCCCGCCGACTCGTCGCGTACCTCCTGGAGTCCTTCCGCAGCCACCCTGCCCGCGGTGTGCTGCCGCCGCCGAGCCCGCTGCGATTGGCGCACCTGCCGGACCGGCTCGAGGCTGCAGCGGTCTCACCCCACCGGTCGGCCGGAGGATTCGGTCGCACCCGGTGCGGTGATGCCTCGCGTGATGGTGTCGGCGGCGAAGGCGATGAAGTCCTGCGGATCGAGGTGCTGGGCCCAGTTGTTGGCGAGGTTTTCGCTGACGCCCATCAGCGCGGCCACCACGAAGCGGACGAGTGCGGGATCCTCGCGCAGGGTGCGGCCCTCCCGGTCGGCCGCCTCGATGAGAGCGGTGTGCAGCGCCTCGTCGTAGCGGCGTGCCGTCTCGCGCAGTTCGAGGACCGACTTGCGATCGTACCGAGCGTCGCCTTCGGAGTTGCTCCAGGTCGCGGTCAGGCTGCCCACCCGGCTCCACTGACGGGCGGAGTGGGGGATCACCGACGCGAGCAGCGCCGCGACGCCCTGATCCCTGGGGAGAGACTCGACGAAGGCGGTGGATTCGATCTGGCTCTCGCTGAGCAGGGCGATGAAGATCTCTTCCTTGTCCGCGAAGTACTGGTAGATCAGCCCGGTACTGGTGCCCGCGCGCTGGGCCACCGACCGGATGGTGAGTGCCGCGTACCCGCCCTCGTCCAGGAGCTCGGCGGCCGCGTCCAGCGTCATCCGGCGCCGCGCCTCCGCGTCGCCGTAGACGGACTTCTTGTTCGAATCCTTCATGCGCTCACATTAGTCGGCCCTGCCGGCACGGAGAGCCAAGAACGAACGTTGTTCAGAATGGATTGAACGATGTTCATTCCGGGTCTACAGTCCTCCCCATGACGAACCCTGATGCGTCATCAACTGTGCTCACGCACTCCTCCCGGAGCGCTCGGCGCCGCGCCGCCGACGGGCGGGCGGCGGCGGAGACCGCCACCGAGGCCGGTGCCCTGCTGCTCGCCCATCGCACGGACCGGGAACGCGCCGGCGCCGATCCCTCCGAGGTGCGCGCGACGGGTGACCGGCTCTCGCACGACTTTCTGGTCGCCACGCTCGCCCAGCGATTCCCCGGCGACGCGGTGCTCTCCGAGGAGGGCGCCGACGACCCCGCCCGGCTCGCGGCAGACCGGGTGTGGATCGTCGACCCCCTAGACGGCACACGCGAGTTCGGTGAACCGGGACGTTCCGACTGGGCCGTGCATGTCGCGCTGGTCGAGGCGGGGCGACTGGTAGCCGGCGCCGTCGCGATGCCCGGCCTCGGTGTCACCTTCTCGACGGCGGACACATTCGCCGCACCCGCCACGTTGCCCGCCGTGCCCCGCGTGGCCGTCAGCCGCACCCGTCGGCCCGAGCCGGTGATGGCCATGGCCGAGGCGCTCGGCGCCGAACTGATCGAGATGGGCTCGGCGGGGGCCAAGGCGATGGCCGTGGTGTGCGGCGAGGCCGACATCTACGCCCACGCCGGCGGCCAGTACGAGTGGGACTCGGCGGCGCCCGTCGCGGTCGCCCGCGCCGCCGGACTGCACGTGTCCCGGATCGACGGATCCGAGCCGCACTACAACCAGGCCAACCCCTGGTTGCCCGATCTGCTCATCTGCCGTCCCGAACTGACGGACCGTGCGCTGGGGGTACTTGGACGATGACACCCACTCTGACCCACCTCGAACGGCTCGAGGCCGAGAGCATGCACATCATGCGGGAGGCGGTCGCGGGGAGCGAGAACCCCGTGATGCTCTACTCGGTCGGCAAGGACAGCGCGGTGATGCTGCACCTCGCGCGCAAGGCGTTCCACCCGTCCAAACTGCCGTTCCCGTTGCTGCACGTCGACACGACGTGGAAGTTCCGCGACATGTACGCCCTGCGCGACGAGACCGCGGCCGCCGCGGATCTGGACCTGCTGGTGTACCGGAACCCCGAGTGCGTGGAGAAGGGGATCAACCCCTTCACCCACGGGTCGGCCGTGCACACCGACATGTGGAAGACGGAGGGGCTCAAACAGGCCTTGGACCTCTACAAGTTCGACGCCGCGTTCGGCGGTGCGCGCCGGGACGAGGAGAAGTCGCGGGCCAAGGAGCGCATCTTCTCGATCCGCTCGGCCGAACACCGGTGGGACCCGAAGAAGCAGCGCCCCGAACTGTGGCGGATGTACAACGTGCGCAAGTCGCCCGGCGAGAGCGTGCGCGTATTCCCGCTGTCCAACTGGACCGAGCTCGATGTCTGGGAGTACATCCGGCAGGAACACATCCCCATCGTGCCGCTCTACTTCGCGGCGAGGAGACCGGTCGTCGAACGCGACGGCACGCTGATCATGGTCGACGACGAGCGGATGCCGCTGCTGCCGGGTGAGGAACCCGAGCTGAGAAGCGTGCGCTTCCGCACACTCGGCTGCTACCCGCTCACCGGGGCCGTGGAGAGCGTCGCCGAGTCCCTGACCGACATCATCCAGGAGATGTTGCTGACCCACACATCGGAACGCCAGGGCCGCGTCATCGACCACGACAGCAGTGCGTCGATGGAGAAGAAGAAGCAGGAGGGCTACTTCTGATGACCCGTTCGTTGACCCGTGCGACCGATCTGATCGCCGACGACATCGAGCAGTACCTCGAGCAGCACGCGAGCAAGAGCATGCTCCGCTTCCTCACCTGCGGCAGCGTCGACGACGGCAAGTCCACCCTGATCGGCCGGCTGCTCTACGAGTCCAAGCTGATCTTCGAGGATCAACTCACCGCGCTGGAGACCGACTCCCGCAAGATGGGCACCCAAGGCGAGGGCCTCGACTTCGCGTTGCTCGTCGACGGGCTTGCCGCCGAGCGCGAGCAGGGCATCACGATCGACGTCGCCTACCGCTACTTCTCCACCGAACAGCGCAAGTTCGTCGTCGCCGACACGCCCGGCCACGAGCAGTACACCCGCAACATGGTGACCGGGGCCTCGACCGCGGACCTCGCGGTGATCATGGTCGACGCCCGCAAGGGCGTGCTCACCCAGACCCGCCGGCACTCCTACCTGGTGTCGCTCCTCGGCATCCGGCACGTGGTGCTCGCGGTCAACAAGCTCGACCTCGTCGGCTACTCGCAGGAGGTCTTCGACCGGATCGTCGGCGAGTACTCCGCCTTCGCCGACGAGATCGGTCTGAGCGACGTCGTGGCCATCCCGATATCGGCGTACGTCGGGGACAACCTCATCGAGAGCAGCCCCAACACCCCCTGGTACCGAGGCCCGACGCTCATGGGGCACCTGGAGACCGCCCAGATCGACGACGACCTCCGCGCCGCCCCGTTCCGGCTGCCCGTGCAGTGGGTGAACCGGCCGGACCTGGACTTCCGCGGGTTCTCCGGTCAGATCGTCAGCGGCGTGGTGCGGCCGGGCGACCGGGTGCGGGTGCTGCCGAGCGGCCGGGAGTCGGCGGTCGCCCGGATCGTCACCAGGGACGGCGACCTGACGGAGGCCACGGCCGGCCGGTCGGTCACGGTCACGCTGACCGACGAGATCGACGTCAGCCGCGGTGACGTGCTCGCCGTGGCGGACGACGCGCCCGGTGTCGCCGACCAGTTCGAGGCTCACCTGGTGTGGATGGGTGAGGAGGAGATGCTGCCCGAGCGCTCGTATCTCTGCCAGATCGGCACCATGACCGTGCAGGCACGGATCACCCGGCCCAAGCACCGGATCAACGTCAACACGCTGGAGAAGGCGGCGGCGAACACCCTCGCGCTCAACGAGATAGGCGTCTGCAACATCAGCTTCGACCGCCCGGTGCCGTACGACGCGTACAGCGCCAACCGGGACACCGGCGGCTTCATCCTGATCGACCGGCTGAGCAACAACACGGTGGGCGCCGGCATGATCGCGCACCCGCTGCGGCGCGCGGACAACCTGCACTGGCAGGTGGTCGACGTCAATGAACGCGCTCGCGCGGAGCTGATGGGCCATCGCCCCCAGGTCCTGTGGCTGACGGGCCTGTCCGGCTCCGGGAAGTCGACGATCGCGAACGAGATCGAGCGCCGGCTGCACGCGCTCGGCGTGCACACCTATCTCCTGGACGGCGACAACGTGCGCCACGGCCTGAACCGGGACCTCGGATTCACCGATGCCGACCGGGTGGAGAACATCCGGCGCGTCACCGAGGTCGCCCGGCTGATGGCCGACGCGGGTCTGGTCGTCATCGCGTCGTTCATCTCGCCCTTCCGCGCCGAGCGGGAGGCGGCCCGGGAGTTGGTCGGGCCCGAGCGGTTCTGCGAGGTGCACGTGGACACCCCGCTCGACGTCGCCGAGGCGCGGGACCCGAAGGGGCTCTACCGGAAGGCGCGCCGCGGCGAGCTGCCCCGTTTCACCGGAATCGACTCGCCCTACGAGCCCCCGCTCTCCCCCGAGGTACGGATCGACACCACGTCCGCCTCGCCGGCGGAGGCGGCCGACCGGATCGTCGACGTGCTTCGCTCGCGCGGCGCCATCGCCTGACAAAGGAGCCCCATGCCCAGTCGGGAAGAAATCCACTCGGCCATCGAGTCCTATGTTAGACACCTCGGCAGCCACGATGTCGACGCGCTCGTGGCGTTGTTCGCCGAGGACGCCGTCCAGCACGAGCCGCTCGGTGTCGCCGCCTACCGGGGGGTCGACGAGATCCGGGCGTTCGACACCGAGAACGCGAAGGTCGACTTCACCGTCGGCCTGCTCTCGCCGATCACCGTGACCGGGAGATTCGCCGCGACACAACTCCGTGTCGAGCGGGCCGGCATGACTCCCTTCGTGGCCACCGACCTGTTCGAGTTCGACGACGCGTGCCGGATCGTCTCGCTCAGCGTGGTCCTCGATCCCCTGGCGCTCGCCGACCCGGTGGAGTGGGCGCCGTGACCCGGATCCCGTTGCTGGAGGGAAAGGTCGTCCTGGTGTCCGGGGTGGGCCCTGGCCTCGGCCGCTCCCTCGCGGTACGCAGCGCCCTCGCCGGAGCCCGGCTGGTGCTCGCGGCCCGCACCCGGTCCAGGCTGGACGCGGTCGCCGACGAGATCCGCGGCCTCGGTGGCGAGGCCGCCGTGGTGCCGGCCGACCTCACCGACGACGCCTCGGTCGAGAACCTCGCGCAGCAGGCGCACGACGCCTTCGGCCGCCTCGACTCGGTGGTCCACAACGCGTTCGTCCAGCCCGCCCAGGTCCGGCTCCTCGACGCGGAACCCGACGACGTACGCCAGGGGCTCGAGATCAACCTGCTGGCGGCCCTGAGCCTCACCCGCAAGGTCGCGCCCGCGCTCGTGGAGGCCCAGGGTTCGATCGTGGTCATCAACTCGATGGTGCTGCGGAACCGGCTGCCGGGGTTCGGCACCTACCGGGTCATGAAAGCGGGGCTGCTGGCCCTCGCCCGGAGCCTGTCCCTGGAGCTCGGGCCGCAGGGGGTGCGCGTCAACTCCGTGGCGCCCGGCTACATCTGGGCGGACTCGGTCCAGGCGTGGTTCGAGCGCCTGGCGCGCGAGCGCGGCGTCGAACCGAGCGTGCTCTACGACGAGATCGCGGCGGAGACCGATCTGCGCCGGCTGCCCGAACCCGACGACATCGCGAACACCGCGGTGTTCCTCGCCTCCGACCACGCGCGGGCGATCAGCGGGCAGTGCCTGGACGTCAACTGCGGGCACGCCCACCACTGAACCGGAGAGACACACATGACCGTCCACCATCACTCCCCCACGGTCGGGACCGCCGACGAACTCCTCGCACTGGCCACCGAGGCGACCGGGCTCACCGACTTCGGCGACGACGACTTCCGCGAGGGCCTCGACGTACTGATCTCCAGTTTCGACAACGACGCGCGGCTCACCCCGCACGGCAGGACCATCGCGCGCGCCATGCTGACGAAGGCTCTGAAGGGCAGGGTGCTCAGCGAGGCGGCGTTCGCCCGGCATCCCGAGCACACCGAGGTACCGATCGAACGGCCGGTCTTCGTCTGCGGCCTCATGCGCACGGGCAGCACCGCGCTGCACCGGCTGCTGTCCGCCGACCCCGGCCAGCAAGGCATCGAGACATGGCTCGCCGAGGCCCCGCAGCCGCGGCCCACCCGCGAGGACTGGCCGGACCACCCCGACTTCCAGCGCGTCCAGGCCCACTTCGCCGCGCGTCGGCGCAACGAGGCGGAGCTGATGAAGGTGCACTTCATGGACGCCGACGAAGTCGAGGAATGTTGGCAGCTGTTGCAGCAGTCGATGCGCTCCGTGGCCTTCGAGTGCGTCTCGTACCTCCCCACGTACTCGACGTGGCTGGCCGGACAGGACTGGACCGACACCTACGCCCGGCACAAGAAGAACCTGCAACTGATCGGCATGAACGACCCGGAGAAGCGCTGGGTGCTCAAGAACCCCAGCCATGTCTTCGCGCTCGACGAGATCATGCGGATCTACCCGGACGCCCTCATCATCCGGACGCACCGCGCGCCGCGCACGGCGATGGCCTCGACCTGCAGCCTCGCGGAGCAGGGCAAGCACGACATGTCCGAGGCATACGACCGGAAGACCATCGGCCGCACCCAACTCGCCCTGTGGTCACGGGGAATCGAGCACTTCGAGACGGCCCGCCGCCGCTACGACCCCCGGCAGTTCCTCGACGTCGACTACCAGGACTTCGTCACCGATCCGCTCGGCACCGTCGAGGACATCTATGGCCACTTCGGCCTGGAGTTCACGGCCGTCGCGCGCGAGGCGATCGAGGCCTCGCACCGCAGGAGCCTGGGCGCCCACCGGCGCCCCGAACACCGCTACTACCTGGAGGACTTCGGCCTGACCGGGGCCGAGGTCGACGAACACTTCGCCACCCACGCACGACCCGGTGTCCGCACACATCCGACCGAGCAAGGGGAATGACCATGAACGCCGTATGGGAGAAGTTCTGCGCCGATCTGCTGGACGCCGGGAGCGTCCTGCAGGACGACATCGTGCCGCAGGATCCGCTGACGCAGGCCGAGGGCGTCCGCTACCTGAGCCGTCTGCTCCGGTACGCGACGATCAACTGCGTCGAGTACACCGACCCGCGCTGGCCGAGCTTCACATCGGCGCCCAACCCGAACATGAGCACCAAGATCGGGGCCGACAACCCCGACAACGTCTACATGCGTGCCAACATCTCCGGCAGGCACACCTACCGGATCACCGGCAGGCGCGGCACCATACCGCTGGTGACGTTCGGGTCACGCGTCAACCGCTACCACATCGACGGCACCATGCTGCAGACCGGCGATCTGCACGCCCACGACCTCACGGTCGACGAGCACGGCGGGTTCTCGATCATCGCGAGCGTGGACAAGCCCGCGGAAGGCGACTGGCTCCCGCTCGCACCGGACAGCAATCTCATCTCCGTGCGGCAGACCCACCAGGACCGCCCCCACGAGATCCCCGCCGAGCTGACCATCGAATGCCTGGACCCGGACGGCGAGTTCACCCCGCTGACCCCCGAGCAGATCGGCGAGCGGCTCACCGCGGCCGTCGGCAACGTCCGCGGCACCGCGAACACCTTCCTCGAGTGGTGCCGCAAGTTCGCGCCTCGGCCCAACGAGATCGTGGACTGGGGCCAGGACTACTTCCAGAAGGCCGGCGGGGACCCGACGATCTTCTATCTCCACGGCTACTGGAAACTGGCGGAGGACGAGGAGTGGGTGATCGAGACCGAGGTACCGAACTGCGAGTACTTCAACTTCGTGCTCCAGAACTTCTGGATGGAATCCCTCGACTACCACCGCACCAACATCTACCTCAACAACCACACGGCGAAGCTCAACGACGACGGCACCCTGACCATCGTGGTGGCGGCGAAGGACCCGGGCCACGGCAATTGGATCAACACGGACGGGCACCGTGAGGGCACCTTCGCGCTGCGCTGGATCAAGGCCGATGCGCATCCCATCCCGACGTCGAAGGTCGTGAAGCTGCCGGGTGCGGGGCTATGAGGTTCACGCTCGCGCCGGCCATGGTGCCGCTGGACCAGCTCGTGCCGCTGGCGAGGACGGCCGAGGAGTGCGGATTCCATGCCGTCGCGCTGCCGGACTCGGTGTTCTTCTCCGAGCGCGCCGCCGCGAAGTACCCCTATACGTCCGACGGTCGGCGCATGTGGACCGAGGAGGCCCCGTTCGCCGACCCGCTGATCGCCGCCGCCGCGATGGGCGCCGTGACCCGGTCCCTCGTCTTCCGGACGAACGTGCTGAAGCTCGGCTCCCGTAACCCGCTGCTCCTGGCCAGACAGGTCGGCACGGTCGCGAACCTCACCCAGGGACGGTTCGAGCTGGGTGTCGGGGTCGGCTGGGCGCCCGAGGAGTTCGAGTGGTGCGGGGTGCCGTACGAGCGCAGGGGTGCGCGGGTCGACGAGATGATCGAGGTGATCCGGCTCGTCCTCGGCGGAGGCATGGTCGAACACCACGGCGAGTTCTACGACTTCGACAGGCTCCGGATGAGCCCCGCTCCGCCGCGCGAGGTCCCCCTCGTCGTCGGCGGCCACACCGACGCGGCGCTGCGGCGCGCGGCCCGGGTCGGCGACGGGTGGACCTCGGCGCTGATGGGATTCGATGAGTTGGTCACGACCATCGCGCGACTGCGCGCCCTGCGCGCGGAGTTCGGCACCGCCGACCGGCCCTTCGACATCCAGGCGTCGGGCGCCGATCGCCACGGCGCCGAGGGCTACGCGGAGCTCGCGGCCGCGGGTGTCACCAACGTGACGGTGTCACCGTGGGCGATGAAGGGGCTGCCGATGGACGGCCCGGTCGAGGAGAAACAGGATTCCCTCAGGGAGTTCGCCGCCGAGCACATCGGCTGAATCCGGTCGGCCGAAGACCACTGTCCCCCGAGGCGATCGCCTCGGGGGACAGTGACACGTGCCTACGGGCCGCTCAGGGCAGGTCCGGCGCCCAGGCCACCCCGTTGATGTGCGCCCCGCCGTCGACGAAGAGCGTGTTGCCGGTGACGTAGCGGGCGCCCTCTCCGGCGAGGAACACCGCCGCGGGGGCGATGTCGCGGTCGGGGTCGCCGATCCGGCCCATGGGGTTCATGGCGGCGGCCTGGGCCTCGAGTTCGGGGTGTTCGCTCATCATCCGGTGGAAGGCGGCGCTCTTCGCACCGGGGCAGATGGCGTTGACGACGACTCCGGTCGGCGCCCACTCGCGCGCCGCGGTCCTGGTGAGGGTGCGCAGGGCCTCCTTCGCGGCGTTGTACTCCAGGGTTCCCATGTGGGCGTTGACACCGTTGAGACTGCACATGTTGATGACACGTCCCCATCCCCGCCGGCGCATGTGCGGGAAGCATGCCTGCATCGCCCAGAACGGCCCGTAGAACCCGATGCCAAGGCCTCGGGCCAGCATCGTGTCGGTCTTGTCCTCGACACGGCCCACGTTCCCGGGCGACCAGGCGTTGTTGACCAGGATGTCCACGCCGCCCCACTCCTCGAGCGCCGTGTCGACCATCGCCCGCACCTGCGCCTTGTCGCCCACGTCGGTGCGGACGAAGCGGCCGCCGATCCGCTCGGCGGTGGCGCGGCCAGTCTCCTCGTTCAGTTCCGCGACCAGAACGCCGGCGCCCTCGGCGGCGAACCACCGGGCCACCGCGGCGCCGATGCCGTCGCCGGCTCCTGTGACGATCGCGACGCGTCCTTCGAGTTGCATGTTCCGGCTTCTCTCTCCCGTCCGGGATCCCGTGCCTTGATGACCGATGACCGGTGGCCGGTGGCCGATCGGGGTGCTTCAGGAAGTCCCCGGCCCGCTGTCCGGCTCGTCGCTTCGGACCCGTATCCGGCCGCCGACCGCGGCCTCGCCGATCGCGGTCATGAGGCTGTGGAAAGAACTCGCCGTGTCCATGATCAGCGTCATCCGCTCGACCATCGACGGCGGAAGCTCCTTGCGAGCGGGCGTGTCCACAGCAGCCACGTCATTGACAACCGTCATGGGCCCTCCTCCTGCTCTCCTGAAATGAATTCTATTTTTGGAAGCTAGCAACGTGCGGGACCAGGAGGAAGAGGTGTGCACGGGATTCCGCCGGAGGCTCTTCGCGCCTGCCGCGGCCGACCTCCCGATCAGCGGGACCGGCCGCCTCCAACTCCCGGTCCTGCGTTACGAATCGCCTGAACAGCACGCACGCCGCCGACGGTACGAGGAGAGAC
>NZ_JBSFVM010000033.1:0-81279 GCF_053592315.1 Streptomyces sp. NPDC002754 | reverse complement strand
CCCTGATCAGGATCGGCCGGTACGAGCCGACCAGCCAGGCCTGCTCGACCTGCGGCACCAAGGACGGGCCCAAGCCCCTCGACGTGCGGGAATGGACCTGCCCTGCCTGCGGCGCGGTCCACGACCGGGATGTCAACGCCGCGATCAACGTGAAGAAGGCCGCCGGACTGTGCGGTGACAGCCTGCGGAGCGTAGGTAAGACCGGGACACCACGTCCGGCACCACGTGCAGAAACAGGAAGCCAAGGATTCCCGCCCGAACCCTGTGCCGCGTAGCTGCACAGCAACGGAAGCGGAAGGCCAGAATCCCCGCCCTTCAGGGCGGGGATGCAAGTCAAGAACTCTCCACGCTCATCGGCCAGGGCGGCATGGGCCAGGTCTGGACGGCGTACGACCAGCGCCTCGACCGCCGCGTCGCCGTGAAGCTCGTACGCCCCGACCGGGTCGCCGGCGCCGAGGCCGACGAGCTGCGCCGCCGCTTCCTGCGCGAATGCCGGGTCACGGCCCAGGTCGACCATCCCGGTCTCGTCACCGTGCACGACGCGGGCAGCGACGGCGACGAGCTGTACCTCGTCATGCAGTACATCGACGGCGCCGACCTCGCCGAGCACAGCCCCTTCCCCTGGCCCTGGGCGGTCGCCGTCGCCGCGCAACTGTGCGCCGTGCTCTCCGCCGTGCACGCGGTGCCGATCGTGCACCGCGACCTCAAGCCACGGAACGTCATGGTCAAACAGGACGGCACACTCACCGTGCTCGCCCTCGAAGTACGGCGCCGCATCGGCCAGTTGCTGCTCTCCGTGGGCGACAGAGGCGCCGCCCACGAGACGCTGACCCGACTGCTGCACGACGCCGAACGGCTGCACGGACCCGGCCACCCGTTCCCCGCGGAAGTGCGCCGCACATTGCAGTGGCTGGGCCAGGTACGCGGCTGATCCCGGGTACGTCCTGCCGACTCCGGTACCTCAACTCCTGGCGAATCGTTGTCGAATAGGTGGCCTAGCAAGCGGTCACTGCCTAACATCGATCAACGCCGGACTTTGTGCACCGAAGCACAAACTGCTCGCAGGGAGGCCCCACCTTGCACCGCCGCAACAGCCGCCGCACCGTAGTTGCTCTATCCGCCGCCATCGCCGCGGTCCCCGCCCTCACCGCCTGCGGCAGCGAAGCGCACCCCGGTGCCGCGGCCGTCGTCGGCGGCCAGCGGATCACCGTCTCGCAGCTGGAGAACCGGGTGAACGAGGTGCGGGACGCACAACAGACCGCCACCAAGGACTCCGCCCAGTACGAACAGGCCATCGCCAAGACCGGCGGCCTCACCCGCAACACACTGCACACGATGGTCCTCGACCGCGTCCTGCACCGCGCCGCCACCGACGCGGACATCTCCGTCACCCGCAAGGAGATGCAGAGCATGCGCTCCGGCCTGGAGCAACAGGCGGGCGGCTCCGAGCAGTTGGAGGTCGCCTGGCTGCAGCAGTACAACGTCCCGCCGAAGCGGCTCACCGAGAGCCTGCGCACGGAGATCGAGGCGCAGAAGCTGTCGACCGCGCTCGGCGCCGACATGCAGACCCCCCAGGGCAAGGCCGTCTTCTGGAAGGCACTCACCAGCGCCTCCAAGGAGCTGAACGTCGACCTCAACCCCCGCTACGGGACCTGGGACGTCACCAAGAACAGCCGGGTCGACGCCAAGACACCCTGGCTGCGACAGATCACCAAGGAAGCCCCGGCCCAGCAGCAGACCGCGTAGACCCGGGGGAGGCGGGGTTGTCAGTGGCCTGCGTTACGTTCGAGGGGTGAACGAACCCGAGGCGCACGACCACCACGCCCCCGCCGCCGCAGGCGACACCGCCGGCCGCGTCGTCCTGCTCACCACCAGCCACCGGGTCGCCCCCGGGCTCCTCTCCTGGCAGGCCTGGCAGACGCTGCGCACGGCCGACGAGGTGCTGTGCGCCGACGCCGCGCACCCGCAGCTGCCGTACGTGAAGGACGCGGGCGTCCAGGTCACGATCGCCGCGCCCACCGCCCGCGAGCTCGTCGACCGCTGCGCCGACGGCGGGCGCACACTCGTCGTCCTCGCCACCGCCGAGGGCGACCGGCAGCTCACGGACGGCCTGGCGCGGCTCGCCGGCTCGGGCCGCGAACAGATGCCGAACCTCGAACTGCTCCCCGGTTCCTACGACCTGCCCGGCGCCCGCCTCCTCGACCTCGTCCAGGTCATGGACCGGATCCGCCGCGAATGCCCCTGGTCGAAGCAGCGCACCCACGAGGACCTCGCCAAGTACGCCATCGAGGAGGCCTACGAACTCGTCGAGGCCATCGAGACCAACGACCGCGACGAACTGCGCGAGGAACTCGGCGACGTACTCCTCCAGGTCGTCTTCCACGCCCGCATCGCCGAGGAGGCCTCGGCGGAGTCCGAGGAAGAGGCCCCCTTCTCCATCGACGACGTCGCGGGCGGCATCGTCGACAAGCTCATCCACCGCCACCCGCACGTCTTCGGCGACGAGAGCGCCGCGACCCCGGAGGAGGTCCGGGAGATCTGGCTCCGCAAGAAGGGCGAGTCCAAGCGCCGCGCCTCCGTCACGGACGGCGTCCCCCTCGGCCAGCCGTCCCTCGCCCTCGCCGCCAAACTCGCCTCCCGGGTACGCACGGCGAACCTGGACGTCCCGGTGCCCACGGGAGACGACATCGGCTACGAACTCCTCACCCTCGCCCTGCGCGCCGAGGCCGAAGGCGTCGACCCGGAGGCAGCACTCAGAGCCGCCGCCCGTGCCTACCGGGACGCGGTACGCACGACCGAGGGGCTCACCACCTCATAGGGCCGGTTACGGTCAGGTGGTG
Organism: Streptomyces sp. NPDC002754; assembly: GCF_053592315.1. Lineage (NCBI taxonomy): Bacteria > Bacillati > Actinomycetota > Actinomycetes > Kitasatosporales > Streptomycetaceae > Streptomyces > Streptomyces sp. NPDC002754. The sequence goes on along the minus strand of NZ_JBSFVM010000033.1, from coordinate 78,439 downwards.
ACCGAGAGCCCCACTCCCTCCAGCGCCCCCGAACTCTTCAGCTGGGAGTTCGCCGGCAACCCGTACCCCGCCTACGCCTGGCTGCGCGAGCACGCCCCCGTGCACCGCACCACGCTGCCGAGCGGCGTCGAGGCCTGGCTGGTCACCCGGTACGCGGACGCCCGCCAGGCGCTCGCCGACCCACGGCTCAGCAAGAACGCGGACCACCACGACGAGCCGAGCCACGCCAAGGGCAAGACGGGTATCCCCGGTGAACGCAAGGCCGAGCTGACCACCCACCTCCTCAACATCGACCCGCCGGACCACACCCGCCTGCGCCGCCTCGTCTCGAAGGCGTTCACCCCACGCCGCGTCGCCGAATTCGCGCCACGCGTCCAGCAGTTGACGGACGACCTCATCGACGCCTTCGCGGCGAACGGCGAAGCCGACCTCATCCACGACTTCGCCTTCCCCCTCCCCATCTACGCCATCTGCGACCTCCTCGGCGTCCCCCGCGAGGACCAGGACGACTTCCGCGAATGGGCGGGCATGATGATCCGCCACGGCGGCGGCCCCCGCGGCGGAGTGGGCCGCGCGGTGAAGCGGATCCGCGCGTACCTGGTCGACCTGATCCACCGCAAACGCGGCGACCTGACGGACGACCTGATCTCCGACCTGATCCGCGCCTCCGACCACGGCGAACACCTCACGGAGAACGAGGTGGCGGCCATGTGTTTCGTGCTGCTCTTCGCCGGGTTCGAGACGACCGTCAACCTGATCGGCAACGGCACGTACGCCCTGCTCACGCATCCCGAGCAGAGGGGGCTTCTGCAGAGGTCGATCGCGGCAGGGGAGACGGGCCTGCTGGAGACGGGGATCGAGGAACTCCTGCGCTTCGACGGGCCGGTGGAGATGGCCACGTGGCGGTTCGCCAGGGCGTCGCTGACCATCGGCGGCGTGGAGATCGGTGCGGGCGACCCGGTTCTCGTCGTGCTCGCCGCCGCCGACCGCGACCCGGCGCGCTTCACCGAGCCCGACACCCTCGACCTCTCCCGCCGCGACAACCAGCACCTCGGGTACGGACACGGCATCCACTACTGCCTCGGCGCCCCGCTCGCGCGCCTGGAGGGACAGGCCGCCCTCGGCACGCTCCTGACGCGCCTCCCGGACCTGCGACTTGCGGTGGAACCTGACGATTTGCGGTGGCGTGGCGGGCTCATCATGCGTGGACTGCGCACGCTCCCGGTGGAGTTCACGACGCGTCAGAACCCCGCCGGAACTGACGGGCCGTCAGCAATGTGACATTCACGTGATCTTCGCTGCATCGACTTGTGACAGGCGTTCGAGTGCAGCTACGTTCACGGATCATCGCGACACATGCACAACCCGCACCACTTGCACCACCCGTCGCGCGTAGCAGCATCAGTCTCGCGAAAGGCAACCGCATGCTCTCCGGGAACGGTCGACACCGTCGCCCCCGCCAGGCCCCTGCTCTCGTCGTCGCCGCCGGAGTCGCCGGCAGCGCCATCGCGATCCCGCTGTTCGCCGCGAGCGGCGCGAGCGCCGCGACCACGCAGGCGTGGGACAAGCTCGCCGAGTGCGAGAGCGGTGGGCAGTGGAGCCTGGATGCCGGTAACGGCTACTACGGCGGCCTCCAGTTCACGCAGGAGAGATGGGAGCAGTACGGGGGGCTCGACTACGCCCCGCGTGCCGACCAGGCCAGCCGCTCGCAGCAGATAGCCGTCGCCGAGAAGGTTCTTGACGCCAAGGGTGTGAGTGCCTGGCCGATGTGCTCGCTCACCGCGGACCTCACCAAGGGCGACGACTCGGCGGAGGTCGATCCGGGCGTCTCCGCGTCGCCGCAGCCGTCCGAGTCGGCATCCGATTCCGCGTCCGAGCCGTCGGACACCGATGCCGACAACAAGTCGGACGACGACGCCGACAAGGCGGGCTCCACCGATTCAGCCGATTCGGGAGACAAGGGTCACGACGGCGGTGAGGGTTCCGACGCGTCGGACGAGCCGTCGGCCGACCCCTCGCGCGATACCTCCGGTAGCAGCGCCGAGGGCTCCCCGTCCCCCTCAAGTGACAAGTCCCACGCACCTTCTGACGGCGACGACACGGCCTCCTCCTCCTCCGAAACGGCCTCGCCGTCCGCCTCCCCCTCCGGTGACGGTGACGGTGCCGCGTCGGACGACGCCACGGCGGGCCGCCACCGCGGAGACCGTGCCGGTGACGACGGTTCCGACTCCCGTACGGGAGAGGGGCGTCACGCCTCGCGTGACGAGAAGCGCGGCGACGACACGTACGAGGTGCACGCCGGCGACAACCTCTGGGACATCGCGAAGGCTCAGGACGTGCACGGCGGATGGGACGCGCTCTACGAGCGGAACAAGGAGACGGTAGGTACCGACCCAGACCTCATCCTTCCTGGTCAGAGCCTGGATCTTGGGGACGGATCGGGCAAAAGGTAGCGGGAGTTCGGGCCGTTTGAGGGGGCTTTGTCCGATGTCGATCGAGTGAGACATGGGTCTCAAAGCCCCTGATCGACTTTGAAATCGGACGGATCGACCGCTTACGTTCGTGACCGCTCGCTTCAGCGGGCCCCGATGGACGTCACGCCGAATCCTGCCAACGTCCGTACGGGAACAGTCGACGCGTAAGCGCCGTAGGCAGGAGCGGGGGACCCAGGTAAGCCGCCCTTCCGGGAGACCGGACGGGCTTGGGGTTAAGCAGCGCACAAGGATGCGTCTGCCGGACACTCACTGGTCCGAACCCGACAGCTCACCTCGCAGGCGTCGGTGAGGAGATATCTCCATGCTGTTTTCCGGCAACAACAAGCACCGCCGCCCCTCCAAGGCCGTTCGCGTCGCCACGCTCGGCGGAGTCGCCGCTGCCGCCGTCGCCGTGCCGCTGATGGGTGCCGGTTCGGCCTCCGCCGCGACCACGTCCGAGTGGGACCAGGTCGCGCAGTGCGAGTCCGGCGGCAACTGGTCCACCAACACCGGCAACGGTTTCTACGGTGGCCTGCAGTTCTCGTCCTCCACCTGGTCCGCCTACGGCGGCTCGCAGTACGCCTCCACCGCCGACCAGGCCTCCAAGGCGCAGCAGATAGCCGTCGGCGAGAAGGTTCTCGCCTCGCAGGGCAACGGTGCCTGGCCGAACTGCGGCTCGGGCCTGTCCTCCACCCCGAACGAGGGTGGCGCGGACGACTCGTCCTCGCAGCAGCAGGACACCCAGAGCACGCAGCAGCGTGCCGACCGCTCCGAGCAGCGCGAGCAGCCGAAGCAGGAGGCCCCGAAGCAGGCGGCCCCCAAGCAGGAGGCCCCGAAGCAGGCGGCTCCGAAGCAGGACACCGTCACCACCCCGACCGGTAACAAGGTCGAGAAGGGTGACGGCGAGTACAAGGTGAAGACCGGCGACACCCTCAGCAAGATCGCCGAGGCGCACGACTCGAACTGGCAGAAGCTGTTCGAGAAGAACAAGGACATCGTCAAGGACGCGGACCTGATCTACCCGGGTCAGCAGCTGCACCTCAGCTAAGACCGTCCGGCCCCGCGCAGGGGCCACCAGGCCCGCACAGGGCCACCAGGTACGGGCTCGGCATCGGCGGACGCCGAGCCCCGCCGCACCCCGTCCCCACGGGCCGCTCACTTCGGCGACCTCCCTCCCGGCGCAGCCGGGAGGGAGGTCGCTGTTTTTGTTCCGTTAAGGAACATTTCGCTAACGGCGTTGTCCACAAGACGGGCGTTCGGATGGCCGATGCCCTCGGGCCGGTTACGCTCGGGGATGCGGGACCCGTTGTCCGACGGTGCCCGCAAAGCTTCGTCACATCCCAGAAGGAGATGCTCGTGCCGTCCATCGACGTCGTCGTAGCCCGGGAAATCCTGGACTCCCGAGGCAATCCCACGGTCGAGGTCGAGGTCGGCCTCGACGACGGGAGCACCGGCCGTGCGGCCGTCCCGTCGGGTGCCTCCACCGGTGCCTTCGAGGCCATCGAACTCCGCGACGGTGACCCCAACCGTTACCAGGGCAAGGGCGTCGAGAAGGCCGTCCTCGCCGTCATCGAGCAGATCGGCCCGGAGCTCGTCGGCTACGACGCCACCGAGCAGCGCCTGATCGACCAGGCGATGTTCGACCTGGACGCCACCGACAACAAGGGCTCGCTCGGCGCCAACGCCATCCTCGGCGTCTCCCTCGCCGTCGCGCACGCCGCGTCCGAGGCGTCGGACCTGCCGCTCTTCCGCTACCTGGGCGGCCCGAACGCGCACCTTCTCCCGGTGCCGATGATGAACATCCTGAACGGTGGATCCCACGCGGACTCCAACGTCGACATCCAGGAGTTCATGATCGCCCCGATCGGCGCGGAGTCCTTCTCCGAGGCCCTGCGCTGGGGCGCCGAGGTCTACCACACGCTGAAGAAGGTCCTGAAGAGCAAGGGCCTGGCCACGGGCCTGGGCGACGAGGGCGGCTTCGCCCCGAACCTGGGCTCGAACCGTGAGGCCCTCGACCTGATCCTCGAGGCCATCAAGGAGGCCGGCTACGTTCCCGGCCAGCAGATCGCCCTCGCGCTCGACGTCGCCGCCTCCGAGTTCTACAAGGACGGCAAGTACCAGTTCGAGGGCAAGGAGCGCTCCGCCGCCGAGATGACGGAGTACTACGAGGAGCTCGTCTCCGCGTACCCGCTCGTCTCCGTCGAGGACCCGCTGTTCGAGGACGACTGGGCCGGCTGGAACGTTCTCACCGAGAAGCTGGGTGACAAGGTCCAGATCGTCGGCGACGACCTCTTCGTCACCAACCCGGAGCGCCTGGCCCGCGGCATCGAGGAGAACTCGGCGAACGCTCTGCTCGTGAAGGTGAACCAGATCGGTTCGCTGACCGAGACCCTGGACGCCGTCGAGCTCGCCCAGCGCAACGGGTTCAAGTGCATGATGTCCCACCGCTCCGGCGAGACCGAGGACGTCACCATCGCCGACCTGGCCGTCGCCACCAACTGCGGCCAGATCAAGACCGGCGCCCCGGCCCGCTCCGAGCGTGTCGCCAAGTACAACCAGCTGCTGCGCATCGAGGAGATCCTGGACGACGCGGCGGTCTACGCCGGTCGCTCGGCCTTCCCGCGCTTCAAGGGCTGAACCCGGCCCCCGCGTGAGCCGGTAGTTCCGTACGTCCCCGCACTCGGTCCCGTACCGTGTGCGGGGACGTACGTACGTGAGCGGGGAGGCGGGAGCAGGCGATGCCCGGAAAGGTGCGGGACAGGGACTCCCGAGATCGCTTCTCGACGGCCACCCGCCTGCGCGTTCTGGGCGAGCAGACCGCCGAGCGCGTCTACCGCTCGCAGAGCAAGCGGCAGGCCCGCCGCTCCCGGCTCACGGGCCGCGCGGCCCTGCTGGCCCTCGTCCTGTGCACCCTCGTGGTCGCGCTGGCGTACCCGATAAGGCAGTACGTATCGCAGCGCGGCGAGATCGAGGACCTGCAGCGCCAGCAGCAGGAGGCCAAGCAGCGGGTCGACAAGCTGCGCGACCAGAAGGCCCGCTGGCAGGACGACGCGTTCGCCGAGCAGCGCATCCGGGAGCGCCTGCACATGGTGATGCCGGGCGAGACCGGCTACGTGGTGCCGAGCGAGCGCACCGCTGCCGCCGAGCGCGCCGAGCAGGGCGCGGAGGACCGCCCCTGGTACTCAAACGTCTGGGACGGCGTCGACAAGGCCGACCAGGCGGACAATTGACCATCTCTGTCGACAACTGACGATCACTGAAGGAAACACCCGAGCGATGGAAACGCCCCCGCCGCAGACCGAGCCCACCGCGCCCACGGACGCCGACATCCAGGCGTTCAAGGAGCAGCTGGGGCGCCCGCCGCGCGGCCTGCGCGCCATCGCGCACCGTTGCCCCTGCGGCAACCCGGACGTGGTTGAGACGGCGCCGCGTCTGGAGGACGGCACTCCGTTCCCGACGACGTACTACCTCACGTGTCCGCGTGCGGCGTCGGCGATCGGCACGCTCGAGGCCAATGGCGTGATGAAGGAGATGACGGAGCGCCTGGGGACGGACCCGGAGCTGGCGCGTCAGTACCGTGCGGCCCACGAGGACTACATCGCCCGCCGGGACGCCATCGAGGTCCTGGAGGGCTTTCCGAGCGCCGGTGGCATGCCGGACCGGGTGAAGTGCCTGCATGTCCTGGTGGGGCACTCGCTGGCTGCGGGGCCGGGTGTGAATCCGCTGGGCGACGAGGCCATCGCCATGCTCCCGGAGTGGTGGAAGAAGGGCCCCTGCGTCACCCCTGCCGACTGATCAATTCCCCACCCCGCCCCTTCCCGAAGGTCCTCAACCGCCGGACGGGCTCGAGTATCAAGTCCTGCCGGACGGGCCGCCTCAATCGCCGGCGGGGCTTGCCAATCAAGCCCCGCCGGCGATTGAGGCGCGGGGTCCGGGGCGGAGCCCCGGGGACGGGACGGGACGGGAAGGGGCGGCGGGGGCGATTTCACCGCATCACCATCACGACGACCTCAGGAGACCACCGCCATGACCAGGGTTGCCGCCATCGACTGCGGTACCAACAGCATCCGGCTGCTCGTCGCGGACGCGAATCCGGAAACCGGTGAACTCGTCGACCTCGACCGTCGGATGACGATCGTCCGGCTCGGCCAGGGCGTCGACAAGACGGGCCGGCTCGCGCCGGAGGCCCTGGAGCGGACGTTCGCGGCGTGCCGCGAGTACGCCGAGGTCATCAAGGAGCACGGCGCGGAGAAGCTCCGCTTCGTGGCGACCTCCGCCTCCCGCGACGCGGAGAACCGCGAGGACTTCGTGAGCGGTGTCCTCGACATCCTGGGCGTCGAGCCCGAGGTCATCACCGGTGACCAGGAGGCGACGTTCTCCTTCACGGGCGCGACGAAGGAACTCACCGGCAGGGCCGACCTGGACAAGCCGTACCTGGTCGTCGACATCGGCGGCGGCTCCACCGAGTTCGTCGTCGGCGACGACACCGTGGGCGCCGCCCGTTCCGTGGACATCGGCTGCGTACGGATGACGGAGCGCCACCTCGTCGACGAGTCCACCGGCCAGGCCACCGACCCGCCCACCCCGGCGCAGATCGAGGCGATCCGCCAGGACATCGGCGCGGCCCTCGACCTGGTGAACCAGACGGTGCCGCTGACCGCCGCCCGCACGCTGGTGGGCCTCGCGGGTTCGGTCACCACGGTGGCCGCGCTCGCCCTCGGGCTGAGCGAGTACGACTCGGCGGCGATCCACCACTCCCGGATCTCCTTCGACAAGGTCGCCGAGCTCACCGACTGGCTGCTGGCGTCCACGCACGACCAGCGCGCGCTGAAGCCGGTCATCCACCCCGGCCGGGTCGACGTCATCGCCTCCGGCGCGCTCGTACTGCGTCTGATCATGGAGTGGACCGGTGCGCGCGAGGTGGTCGTGAGCGAGCACGACATCCTCGACGGGATCGCCTGGTCCATCGCCTGAAACAGGCCCGGAAAAGGCCCCGAAAACCTCTCTCCTGAGCGCCCCGCACAGCGTCTGAGCGCCGCGCGGGGCGCTTCTGGCGCCACGCCACGACACCCTGTCGGGAAAGTTCGTGAACTTCTTCACAAGGAAATCGGCCCACTTGGAGGCTGTTACGCGATCGCGGGCCCGTTCGGGGGTTCACGGGAGCCCGTCAGCGGGGTGCGCGTGAGGTTGCCGCAGCGTTGCGGGTCGATTGCGGACCGAAGTGGTTCAGTACCGCCGAATGCTCACTATGGCTGCTCAAGAGGGGTGAGCAACGTCTGGGGCGGTGCGGTGGTTCCCCCGGAGTGTCATGACATGGGTCACGTGGGCGGCGCAGTGTAGCAGAGCCCCCCTACATGCTTGTGAAGGGGCGCACGAGCGACCCCCTCCAGTCGGGTGGATACTCGATGGCATGAGCACCACGGAGCGTCCCAGGATCCTCATTGTCGGGGGTGGGTACGTAGGCCTGTACGCGGCGCGGCGCATTCTCAAGAAGATGCGCTACGGCGAAGCGACCGTCACGGTCGTGGACCCGCGCTCGTACATGACGTACCAGCCCTTCCTCCCCGAGACCGCCGCCGGCAGCATCTCGCCGCGCAACGTCGTCGTCCCCATGCGACGCGCTGTGCCGGGCGCCGAGATTCTCACCGGCCGCGTCACCTCCATCGACCAGGACCGCAAGGTCGCCTCCGTCGCGCCGATCGTCGGCGAGGCGTACGAGGTTCCCTTCGACTACCTGGTGGTCGCGCTCGGCGCGGTCTCCCGCACCTTCCCGACGCCGGGCCTCGCAGAGGCCGGTATCGGTATGAAGGGTGTCGAGGAGGCCGTCGGCCTGCGCAACCACGTCCTCGAGCAGCTCGACAAGGCCGAGTCGACGACGGACGAGGAGATTCGCCGCAAGGCGCTCACCTTCGTCTTCGTCGGTGGCGGCTTCGCGGGCGCCGAGACCATCGGTGAGGTCGAGGACCTGGCGCGCGACGCGGCCAAGTTCTACAAGAACGTGAAGCGCGAGGACATGCGCTTCGTGCTCGTCGACGCCGCCGACAAGGTGCTGCCCGAGGTGGGCCCGGAGCTCGGCGTCTACGGCCGCAAGCACCTGGAGTCCCGCGGGATCGAGGTCTACCTCTCGACGACGATGCCGTCCTGCGTCGACGGTCACGTCGTCCTGAGCAACGGGCTCGAGGTCGACTCCAACACCATCGTGTGGACCGCCGGCGTCAAGCCGAACCCGGCTCTCGCCCGCTTCGGTCTGCCGCTCGGCCCGCGTGGTCACGTGGACACGCAGGCCAGCCTCCAGGTCGCCGGCAGCGACTACATCTGGGCCGCGGGCGACAACGCCCAGGTTCCGGACCTGGTCGGCCGTGCGAACGGCAACCCGAACGCCTGGTGCCCGCCGAACGCCCAGCACGCGATGCGCCAGGCCAAGGTCCTCGGCGACAACGTGGTCTCGGGCATGCGGGGCTTCCCGCAGGGCGACTACAAGCACGCCAACAAGGGTGCGGTGGCGGGCCTCGGCCTCCACAAGGGCGTCGCGATGATCGTCATGGGCAAGATGAAGATCAAGCTCAAGGGCCGTCTCGCCTGGTACATGCACCGTGGCTACCACGGCATGGCGATGCCGACGTACAACCGCAAGATCCGTGTGATCGCCGAGTGGACGATCAACATGTTCCAGAAGCGCGACATCACCGCGCTCGGCGCCCTGGAGACTCCGCGCGAGGAGTTCTACGAGGCCGCCAAGCCGGCGCCGAAGCCCGCGGCGGAGACGCCGAAGGCCGACGACAGCGCGGAGAAGAAGGTCGAGGAGAAGGCCAAGGCCTCCTGACCTGCAGTTGATTCACCCCGAAGGGGCCGCTCGCCATCCGTGGTGCGGGCGGCCCCTTCGGCGTTTCCGACCGATATGCGTGGTGGCTACAGGTATTTTGCCGTTCTGTGACTCGGTAACGGGACTGCGCAGGCGCCCCGCCGGTGTTTACGTGGTGTTGAACCGTTCCGGGATTTCCGAGAATCGTCTCGTCACGGAGGTGTCCGCCATGCAGAACGCCGCCCAGCGGCTGAAGAACATCGCCGAGAAGTTGTTCGGCGTCGAACTCCCGGTGCGCCTGCGCGCCTGGGACGGCTCGGAGGCAGGTCCTCCGGACGCCCCCGTGCTCATCGTCCGAAACCGTCGCGCGCTGCGCCGACTGCTCTGGAAACCGGGAGAACTGGGGCTCGCCAGGGCCTGGGTGGCCGGCGACCTGGACGTGGAGGGCGACCTGTACGCGGCCCTCGACCAGATGGCAGGGCTCATCTGGGAGCGGGACCCCGACGCGGACGAGGAGGAGTCGAAGAGCCTCGCCAAGGCCCTCAAGGACCCCGAGGTGCGCGCCGCGGCCAAGGAGTTGGTGAAGCTCGCCGGTGCCCCGCTGCCGCCCGCACCGCCGCCCGAGGAGATGCGCAGGGGTGGCCGTCTCCACCTGCACACCAAGGGCAGCGACAAGCAGGCCATCAGCCACCACTACGACGTCGGCAACGACTTCTACGAGCTGGTCCTCGGCCCGTCGATGGTCTACTCGTGCGCCTACTGGGAGTCGCCCGAGGCGGGTCTCGAATCGGCCCAGCGCGACAAGTTGGAGCTGATCTCCCGCAAGCTGGACCTGAAGCCCGGCATGCGGCTGCTCGACGTGGGCTGCGGCTGGGGCTCCATGGCGATCCACGCCGCGCGTGAGCACGGCGTGAGCGTCGTCGGCGTGACGCTCTCCCAGGAGCAGGCCGCGTACGCCAGGAAGCGGGTCGCCGACGAGGGTCTGACCGACCGCGTCGAGATCCGTGTCCAGGACTACCGCGACGTGCGCGACGGCCCGTACGACGCGATCTCGTCCATCGGCATGGCCGAGCACGTGGGCGCAGAGCGGTACCTGGAGTACGCGTCCGATCTGTACGCCCTCCTCAAGCCCGGTGCCCGGCTGCTCAACCACCAGATCGCGCGGCGGCCCCAGCGGGACGAATCGGCGTACGAGGTCGACGAGTTCATCGACGCGTACGTCTTCCCGGACGGGGAGCTAGCGCCGGTCGGCTCCACGGCGGGACAGCTCGAGCGGGCCGGTTTCGAGGTGCGCGACGTCGAGGCGATCCGCGAGCACTACGCGCTCACGCTGCGCCAGTGGGTCAGGAACCTGGAGGCCGGCTGGGCCGAGGCCCTGAAGATGGTCAGTCCCGGCCGGGCCAGGGTCTGGCGGCTCTACATGGCCGCGTCCGCGATCAGCTTCGAACGCAACCGCATCGGGGTCAACCAGGTCCTCGCGGTGAAGACACCGGAGAGCGGGACGTCCGGGATGCCGCTGCGGGCGCGCACCTGGAACATCGTCAGCTAGCGCGTCCAGCAAGCGAGTCGGGGCGCATCCGCGACTGCGGATGCGCCCCGATCTCATGTTCTGCCGCCGCCTACTCGGACTTGATCGCGGCGAGCATGTTCAGTCGGGCCGCGCGGCGGGCCGGCCACAGGGCGGCCAGGATGCCGACGACCGCGGCGAGCGCGAGGAAGATCCCCATCCGGCCCCAGGGCAGGATCAGTTCGTACGTCGACATGGAGTTGCCGATGAGCTGACCTGCGGCCCAGCCGAAGAACACGCCGAGGCCGATGCCGAGCACGCCGCCGAACAGGGAGATCACCAGGGACTCCAGGCGGACCATCCGCTTGATGCCCTTGCGGTCGATGCCGATCGCGCGGAGCATGCCGATCTCCTGCTGACGCTCGAAGACCGACATCGCCAGGGTGTTGATGACGCCGAGCACGGCGACGATGACCGCCATGGCGAGCAGGCCGTAGAGCATGTTCAGCATCAGCGTGAACATCTGGGCGACCTCGTTGGAGATGTCCTGGCGGTCCTGGATCTTGATCGCCGGGTTCTCGCCGAGGGCCTTGGTGAGCTTGTCCTTGGTCGCGTCGGAGGCGCCGCCCGACATCTTCGCCATGACCTGCATGTCGGTGACGGTCTTGGTGTGCGGATCGAGGGTGGGGGCGTCGACCATGATGCCGCTCATCATGTCGTTCGACTCGTAGACGCCCGCGACGGTCAGCTGCTGCTTCTTGTCGTCCTCGTAGGTGACGGTGAAGTGCGAGCCGGCCGTCCAGTCGTGGGCCTTCGCGGTCCTGTCGTCGACGACGACGTTCGTGCCGCCGACCTTGAAGTCACCGCTCTTCATGGGGAGTTCGGCGAGTCGGCCGATCGTTTTGCCGTTGACGCCGGACAGGTCCTCGTAGTCGCGGCCGATCACCGAGGGCGCGCTGGACATACCGCTGACGGCGGTGACGCCCGGGGTCTCGTCGAGGGTCTTGCGGACGTCGGAGGAGAGCTCGCTGCCGTTCGCCATGGAGACGACGTAGTCGGCCTTGATCGAGTCGGCCGCCATCTTGTTGATCGCCGACTGCACGCTGCCGGCGATCACCGTGAGGCCGGTGATCAGGGTCAGGCCGATCATCAGCGCCGACGCGGTGGCGGCGGTGCGGCGCGGGTTGCGAACCGAGTTGAGGCGGGCGAGCTTGCCGGAGATGCCGAAGGCGCGCAGGACCGGGGCCGCGAGGGCGATCAGCGGGCGGGACAGCAGCGGCGTCAGGATGAAGACGCCGATGACGAGGAGTGCGGCGCCGAGGGCCATCGGAGCCTGACCGGCGTCGCCCTTCATCGTCGTCGCGGCGAGCACGGCGGCGATGCCGACGGCCGAGACGAGCGAGCCGAGCGTGTTGCGCAGGATCAGGGACTTGGCCGTCGGGGCGGCGTGCACCGCGTTCATCGCGGCGACCGGCGGGATCTTCGCGGCGCGGCGGCCCGGCAGCCAGGCGGCCAGCATCGTGATGAGGACGCCGACGACCAGTGCGGAGACGACCGTGCTGACGGAGACGACGAGCGGCCCGGCCGGGATGACCGCGCCCGTGGAGCCGATCAGGGACCGCATGCCCGCGCCGATCCCGATGCCGGCGGCCAGACCGGCGACGGCGGCGACGGCGCCCACGACGAACGCTTCGAGCAGCACCGAGCGGGTGACCTGGCGGCGGGTGGCGCCGACGGCGCGCATCAGGGCCAGTTCCTTGGTGCGCTGGGCGACCAGCATGGTGAAGGTGTTCGCGATGATGAAGATGCCGACGAAGAGCGCGACGCCCGCGAAGCCGAGGAGCAGCTTCTGCATGGAGCTCATCGAATCGGAGATCATCTTGGCTTGCTCGTCGGCGAGTTGCTGCCCCGTCTTCATGTCGACGGTGTCCTTGGCGAACGCCTTGTCGAGCCCGGCCCGCAGCTGGTCCTGGCTCGTGCCCGCGGCGGCCCGTACGTCGATCTCGTCGTACGCGCCCGGCTTGTGGAAGAGCTGCTGCGCGCTCGCCGTGTCGAAGAGGGCGAGGGAGCCACCGGCCGCGACGTTGCCGTCGTCGGTGGTGAAGATGCCGGTGACGGTCGGGGTCAGGACCGGCCCGTCGATGGACATGCGCACCTGGTCGCCGACCTTGTAGCCGGCGCGCTTGGCGGTGTCCGCGTCGAGGGCGACCTGGTTCTTGCCGTGCGGGGCGGCGCCGTCCTTGAGGGGGTAGCGGGAGTCCGGGTGCTGCGAGGTGCCCGAGTAGTTGCCGCCCTTGGTGGAGAAGCCGTTGCCGACGGCCTTGCCGTCCTGGTCGGCGATGGCGGCGTACCCGCTGAGCACGCCGTACGCGGAGGCCGCGCCGGGCACGCTCCGCGCCTTCTCCAGGGAGGAGTCGGTCAGCTTGGCCTCCTCGCCGACCTTGTCGCCCCCGCCGTCGATGTAGCCGGGCGTGAGGGCCACGTCGACGTGGTCGTAGCCCTTGGCCGAGGACTTCTCCATGGCGCCGGAGATGGTGTTGGTGAAGACGAGGGTGCCGCTGACGAAGGCGACGCCGAGCATGACGGCGAGCACGGTCATCAGCAACCGTGCCTTGTGCGCGAACACATTGCGCAAAGCGGTTCTCAACATGGCGGTTCTACTCAGTCCTGGGTAGGTGCGGTTCCGGGCAAATCAGGCCTCTGCGGCGATTGAGGCGCGCGGCTGGGCAAATCAAGCCCCTGCGGCGATTGAGCAGCGGGGTCCGGGGCGGAGCCCCGATCTTTTAAGCCCCGCCGGCGATTGAGGCGCGGGGTCCGGGGTGGAGCCCCGTGAGCGGCGGAGTGCTCAGCTCGTACGCCCCTTGGCGTCGAACTGCTTCATCCGGTCAAGGACGGAGTCAGCCGTCGGCCCGTACACCTCATCCACAATCCGACCGTCCGCCAGAAACACCACCCGATCCGCATACGCCGCCGCGACAGGATCATGCGTGACCATGACCACGGTCTGCCCCATCTCCCGCACGGAGTTCCGCAGGAAGCCCAGAACCTCCGCCCCGGACCGCGAGTCAAGGTTTCCCGTGGGCTCGTCCCCGAAGATGATCTCCGGCTTGGAGGCCAGCGCCCGGGCCACCGCCACCCGCTGCTGCTGCCCGCCGGAGAGCTGCGCGGGCCGGTGCCCGAGGCGCTCGGAGAGGCCCACCATCTGGATCACGTTCTCCAGCCACTGCTTGTCGGGCTTGCGGCCCGCGATGTCCATGGGCAGCGTGATGTTCTCCAGGCCCGTCAGCGTCGGCAGCAGGTTGAACGCCTGGAAGATGAAGCCGATCTTGTCCCGGCGGAGCTTGGTGAGCTGCTTGTCCTTCAGCGACCCCAGCTCGGTGTCGCCAATCCGGACGGACCCGGAGGAGAACGTGTCGAGGCCCGCGACGCAGTGCATCAGCGTCGACTTGCCGGAACCGGACGGGCCCATGATCGCGGTGAACTCGGCCTGCCGGAACTCGACGGAGACCTGGTCGAGCGCGACCACCTTGGTCTCGCCCTGTCCGTAGATCTTGGACAGATCCGTGGCGCGGGCTGCGGCCGTGGTGGCGGGCCGGCCCACGAGCGGGGTGGTGGTCACGGGAGGGTTCTCCTGTCGGTCAGGGTTCTGCTTACGGGGACGTTTCCATCGTCGCGGCCGATCCGGCCGGGAAGGTCAGCCGCAGCTCTCGTTCCGGAGGGCGACTTCGGAGGGATCGAGGAAGCCGGACTCATACCTGGGGATGACCCCGGTCCCTGAGAGGCGCCGAGCCGTGCCGCGTGGATCGGGCCGGTGAAATCCCGTCAATCCCTGGGAGCCCGTCCTCGGCGGCGACAGCGCTCCCGGCAGGTGCTGACGGGCCCCCGCGTGTGCTGATGCACCCTCAGACGTCAATAAAATAAGACAACGTGGGGACGTACCGCCGCTGATCGGGGGACGTCGCCGGATAGGCTCGGAACGTCGACGCGGAGCCCCACAGCCTGCCCGGATGGTGGAATGCAGACACGGCGAGCTTAAACCTCGCTGCCCTTAACGGGCGTACCGGTTCAAGTCCGGTTCCGGGCACCTCCGAACCTTCCCCTCCGCTCGCGTCGCTGCCCCCAACCTCCTCTCCTCCCAGGGGCGTTGACGCGCCATCACCCAGCTCCCGTGCGGCCCGGTCGGCCCGGGGGCCCTCGCGACCATTGACACCCGCCCCGCTCGGGGCGAAGATCCGCACATAACTCGATGAACGAAAGTTCACCAGGCGAACGCACTGCCTGGTGACCACGGCACCACAGGCGAACGAACGCAATGACGCGAGAGGGATCCCGTATGCGCACCACCGTCGGCATCATCGGAGCGGGCCCGGCCGGGCTGCTCCTGGCCAGGCTCCTGCACAACGCCGGCATCGAATCGGTCGTCCTGGAGAGCCGTGACCGCGCCTACGTAGAGCAGCGTCAGCGCGCGGGAATCCTGGAGCAGGGCACCGTGGACGTGCTGCGCGAGGCCGGTGTCGGCGCGCGCATGGACCGCGAGGGCCTGCCGCACGACGGCATAGAGCTGCGCTTCGACCGCCGCAGGCACCGCGTCGACTTCCCCGCCCTGACCGGCGGCAAGCAGGTCATGGTGTACGCGCAGACCGAGGTCTGCAAGGACCTCATCGCGGCCCAACTGGCGGACGGCGGGCCCCTGTTGTTCGAGGCCGAGGCGCTGGAGGTCGAGGGCGCCGACACCGGGAGCCCGCGCGTCCGCTTCCGCCACGAGGGCGAGGAGCAGATCCTCGACTGCGACTACGTAGTGGGCTGCGACGGCTTCTGGGGTGTCGCGCGGGGGGCCGTCCCGGAGGAGCTCACGCGCACGTACGAGCGCACCTACCCGTACGCCTGGCTCGGCATCCTCGCCGACGTGGCGCCCTCCCACGACGAGCTGATCTACAACCGCTCCGACCGCGGCTTCGCCCTCATGTCCATGCGCTCCCCGCACATCACGCGCGCGTACTTGCAGGTTCCCGTCGACACCGACCCCCAGTCCTGGTCCGACGACGAGATCTGG
Source organism: Streptomyces sp. NPDC002754 (assembly GCF_053592315.1). Classification (NCBI taxonomy): domain Bacteria; kingdom Bacillati; phylum Actinomycetota; class Actinomycetes; order Kitasatosporales; family Streptomycetaceae; genus Streptomyces; species Streptomyces sp. NPDC002754. Next base: position 62,603 of record NZ_JBSFVM010000033.1, on the reverse strand, counting down.
GCCGAGCTCGACCGCCGCCTGAAGGTCGACGACCCGGCCTGGCGGCTCGCCCGCGGCCCCATCACGTCGAAGTCCGTCACACCCATGCGGTCGTACGTCCACGAGCCGATGCGGCACGGCCGCCTCTTCCTCGCCGGGGACGCGGCGCACATCGTCCCGCCGACCGGCGCCAAGGGCCTGAACCTTGCCGTCGGCGACGTCATCACCTTCGCCCGCGCCCTCACCGCGTACGTGGAGAAGGGCGACACGGAAGCGCTCGACGCGTACTCCGAGACCTGCCTGCGCCGCGTCTGGCAGGCCGAACGCTTCTCCTACGCGATGACGACCATGCTGCACCGCGCCTCCGACGCCACTGCCTTCGACGACAAGATCCAGCTGGCCCAGCTGGACCGCGTGACCACGTCGAAGGCGGCCGAAACGGACCTGGCGGAGGCGTACACAGGATTCCCCGTATGAGGGGCCGGAAGGCGGAACACAGCGGGTGCACGGAACGTTCCTCGTAACAGGATGGGAAAGATCCTCCCTGAGCACTAGGGTCGGATCTTTGCCAGACCATTACTCTTGATGGCAAGGCCATACAGGGTGGCCATGGAGGAGTGAAATGAGGAGCAGCAACCCGGTCTTCTCGCGACGGGGGTTCAGCCGCGACAACGGCTACGCGCAGTTCAACGCGAACGCGCAGGCGCCGCAGGCCGGGGGCCCCGCTGTCGGCACGGCACAGGGTGGTCCGTACACCCAGGCCCCGGCCGGCAACCCGTACGCGCAGAACCCCTACGCGCAGCAGGACGTCCAGTACGGGGCTCCGCAGGCGCCCACCACCGGCCGCATGACGATCGACGACGTCGTCACACGCACCGCCACCACGCTCGGTCTGCTGATCGTGACAGCTGCGCTCTCCTGGGCGCTGCTGCCGATCGACGAGGCCAACATGGGCAAGTCGTACGGCATCGCGATCGGGGCGGGCCTCGTCGCGATGGTCCTGGGCTTTGTCCAGGCCTTCAAGCGCAAGGCGTCCCCGCCGCTGATCCTGGCGTACGCCGCCCTCGAGGGCGTCTTCCTCGGCGTGCTCTCGAGCATCGTCGACACGTACATCGCCCCCGGCGCGGCCATGCAGGCCGTGATCGGCACGATGGCCGTCTTCACGGCGGTCCTCGTCGCGTACAAGGCGGGCTGGATCCGCGTCAACCGTCGCTTCTACGGCTTCGTCATGGCGGCGGCCCTCGGCTTCGTCCTGCTGATGGCTGTCAACCTGCTGTTCGCCGTCTTCGGCGGCGGTGACGGCCTCGGCTTCCGCAGCGGCTGGCTCGGTGTCGTGTTCGGCATCGCGGGCATCCTGCTCGGCGCGTGCTTCCTGGCCCTGGACTTCAAGCAGGTCGAGGACGGCGTCGCGTACGGCGCTCCGAAGGAAGAGGCGTGGCTCGCCGCGTTCGGCCTCACCATGACGCTGGTCTGGATCTACATGGAGTTCCTGCGGCTCATCGCGATCCTGCAGGGCAGCGACTAGGCGTAACCGTCGCCCGACGGTCAGGGGCCCGCACACCTTTTCGGTGTGCGGGCCCCTTGCCGTGAGGTGGGTTCGTGAAGGGGAGCGGGCGCTAACGGAATCGCCGTGCGGCGCGCCTCAGGTCGTACTCGTGGATGATCGCCTTCGCGTGGCCGTACGCGAGGTCGTGCTCGCCACGCAGCCAACTGACCTTCTCTTCGAAACGAAGGAAGCAGGGGCCTTCTTCGACGGTGCGCATCCAGTCGCCGAGTTCACGACCGGTGCAGTGGGGGATGCGAGCCAGCAGATTGCGGTGGGTCTCCTCGGAGAAGACTTGGGACATCGGCGCCTCCGGAACGCTTCGATGTGGCCGGTCCTTCACGCCACCGTGCCTGAGCGCCCGGGCCTTGTAAACAGCTACAGTCGGCGCGTGCTTGATACGACGTCTTTGACCGCAGCAGTGGATCAGTTCGCCGATCGGCTCAGGGCCGCGCCGCAGAGCAGATTGCAGCGGGGCGCTGCCGCGGAGGCGCTGGCGCTGGCCAGGGAGCTTTCGGGGCGGTCCCAGAAGTTGGACGAGCCCGGTGCGGTGGTGCGGGAGATGCCCGATGCGGGGATGTTCGCCGCGGCCGACCAAGTGACGGTCGCGGGCCGCGACTTGGCGGTTTCCCTCCGGGAGGCGGGGGAGTTGGCGGAGGCGGTGGACCTCGTCGAGCAATCCATGAAGCGAGCCGGGGTCTAACTGCCGGGGCTCAATCGCCGCAGGGGCTTGAAATGCTCAGACCGCCGCACATCCAGCCCCGCCGGCGTTTGAGGCGCGGGGTCCGGGGCGGAGCCCCGAGGGTGCAATCACGGTTCAGGCTGAAGCTATGACCCGGTCCGCCAGGATGTAGACGCTGCCGTCGCCGCATTCGAAGGTCAGCGCGTAGGCCCCGGAGACCCCCGAACCACCCAGCAGCACGGGCGTCTGGCCCTCACGCAGGGCGGACGCCAACTGCTCCGCCGTCTCCCGGTGACCCGGGGTCATGCAGAGCGTCGTGCCGTCGGTGAACACGTACACGTCGAGCGTGCCGAGCGGGCCGGGCCGGACGTCGGCGAGGGCGGTGCGGGTCTGCGCCAGCTCCTCGAGGCACTGCACCGTGCGCTCATGGTCGCCCACGACCGGCGACTGGACCGGAACGAAGTCGGGGTGCGAGGGGTGCCTGCGGCGGGCCGCGGCCAGCTCCGGCGACTCCTCGACGATCTCGTCGAGCGCGGCCGTGCCCGCGAACTCGTCCTCCGGCTCGAAGGGCTCCAGGCCCGCGAGGTCCGCCTGACGCGGCAGGAACATGTCGTCGCCGAGCGCGCCGCCCGCCAGGAACGGCGGCAGCTCCGAGCTGTCCCGCGCCTCCTGGGCGGCCCAGAACGCCCGGGCCTCCGCCAGCTCGCGCTCCCGCTCCTCGGCGAGGGCGTCGGCGACGGCGTTGCGTATCTCCTCCGCGTCCGGCGTGGTGCGCGCGGCGGGTACGCCGGGCAGCGCCCCGAGGGCGCGGTCCCTGCTCAGCTCGTCGCTGAGCTCCGACACCTGTCGGCGCAGACCCTTGACGTGCTGAAGGGTGGCGACGCCGACGGCCGTGGCAGCGGCCGTGGCGAGCACGAGGACACTTATGGCGGCAGGCATGGCGCTCACTGACGTACTCCCGGTTTCAAGTCGACCCCCGACTTCCTACATCAGCTTGAAGCCTGGACGAACCACCTGTCAGTGCATTACGTCACGAAACGGACAGGTCTTTTGGCGGGCGTTTAGCACCGGTATGGGGTGGGAACGGGGTTGACCTGCGAAAATCAATCTCCCCCGAGATGCACGTCACATCCTGGGGGAGATTGGATCACGAACAGATAGACCGCCTCGAGCGGGCTCCGGTCAGTTCAGGCGCTCGATGACCATCGCCATGCCCTGTCCACCACCCACGCACATGGTCTCCAGACCGAACTGCTTGTCGTGGAACTGGAGCGAGTTGATCAGCGTGCCGGTGATCCGGGCGCCGGTCATGCCGAAGGGGTGGCCGACGGCGATGGCGCCACCGTTCACGTTCAGCTTGTCCTCGTCGATGCCCAGCTCGCGGGCGGACGGGATGACCTGCGCGGCGAACGCCTCGTTGATCTCGGCCAGGTCGATGTCGCCGATGCCGAGACCGGCGCGCTTCAGTGCCTGCTTGCTGGCCTCGACCGGGCCGAGGCCCATGATCTCGGGGGAGAGCCCCGAGACGCCGGTGGACACGACGCGGGCGAGCGGGGTCAGGCCCAGCTCGCGCGCCTTGGTGTCCGACATGACCACGAGGGCGGCGGCGCCGTCGTTCAGCGGGCAGCAGTTGGCGGCCGTGACGAGGCCGTCGGGGCGGAAGACGGGCTTGAGGCCCGAGACGCCTTCGAGGGTGACGCCGGCGCGCGGGCCGTCGTCCTTGCTGACGACCGTGCCGTCGGGGGTCGTCACCGGGGTGATCTCGCGCTCCCAGAAGCCGTTCTTGATGGCTTCCTCGGCGCGGTTCTGCGAGCGCACGCCGAAGGCGTCCATCTCGGCGCGGGTGATGCCCTTGACGCGGGCCAGGTTCTCGGCGGTCTGCCCCATCGCGATGTACGCGTCCGGGACCAGGCCGTCCTCGCGCGGGTCGTGCCAGCTGGTGTTCTCCTGCGTGGCGACCTCGGCGGTGCGGGCCTCGGCCTCGGCGAAGAACGGGTTGTGGGTGTCGGGAAGGGAGTCCGAGTTCCCCTTCGCGAACCGGGACACCATCTCGACGCCGGCCGAGATGAAGACGTCGCCCTCGCCCGCCTTGATGGCGTGCAGTGCCATGCGGGTCGTCTGGAGCGAGCTGGAGCAGTACCGGGTGACGGTGCAGCCCGGGAGGTGGTCCATGCCCATCTGTACGGAGACGATGCGGCCGAGGTTGTTGCCCTGCTCGCCGCCGGGGAGGCCGCAGCCGAGCATCAGGTCGTCGATCTCGCGCGGGTCGAGTTCGGGGACCTTGGCGAGGGCGGCCTGGATGATCGTGGCGGTCAGGTCGTCCGGGCGGAGGTCCTTGAGCGACCCCTTGAAGGCGCGACCGATGGGGGAACGGGCGGCTGAGACGATCACTGCTTCGGGCATCACGCGGCTCCAGAGTTCGATACGGCTGACCGTGAGGGAAGTTACCCGTACGTACCGCTCAGGTCACCGGGGTGCGGGTGTGACCCCTGCCGCACTTTACTAAGCGCTTGCTCACCCCATCAAGCCCCTGCACTCCAAGCCCCGCCGGCGTTTGAGGCGCGGGGTCCGGGGCGGAGCCCCGGGAGCGGGGGCCGGGTGGGCGTCACGTGTCGGCCGGGACCGGGTCCTCCGTCGTGACCCGCCGGCGGCGGCGCCGCTTCAGCAACGCCCACGGCCCCCGGGGACCGGTCGGCATCGCCGCCGCGACCTCCGTCCCACCCTCCTGCGCCGCCTGCGCCGCCGCACGGGCGACCGGGAGGAAGCCCTCGGAGCGGGACGTGTCCGGGCGCTCCTCCTCCGGCCACAGGCCGAGCGAGGCGCAGAGCGTGGGAAGCATCGCCATCGCCGCGGTCGCATAACCCTCCACGGAGGGGTGGTAGTTGTCGGGGCCGAAGAGCTCGCGGGGGTTCGCCGCGAACTCGGGGCCCAGCAGATCGCCCAGCGACACCGTCCGCCCGCCCTGCTCCACCGTGCCGATGGTCTGCGCCGCCGCGAGCTGGCGCGAGGTGCGGCGGGCCAGCCAGCGCAGCGGCTGCTGGACCCGTTCCACCGACCCCAGGTCGGGGCAGGTGCCGACCACCACCTCGGCGCCCGCCGTGCGCAGGCGGCGGACGGCCGCCGACAGGTGCCGTACGGACTTCGTCGCCGGCATCCGGTGCGTGACGTCGTTCGCGCCGATCATGATCACGCAGACGTCGGGCCGCCAGCCGGGGTCGCCGAGGCCGAGCGGCACCTGACGGTCCAGGTCGTCGGAGCGCGCGCCCGGCATCGCCACATTGCGCAGCTCCACCGTCCGCTCCGCCACCGCCGCGAGCCCGGACGCGAGCAGCGCGCCCGGCGTCTGCCCCGCCCGGTGCACACCCTGCCCGGCGGCCGTCGAATCGCCCAGCATCAGGAAGCGCAACGGTTCGCCGTCGCGGGGGCCGTACATCCGCCGCCCGTACACACCGTCCGCGGCCGGCACGTGCACCGGCTCCGGACCGTGGTTGCCGACCTGACGTCGCGCGATCTGTACTTCGGCGAGCACCACTCCGACCGTGGCCGCGCCCAGCAGCCCGATCCCGCCGCCGCCGTACGCCGCACCCGCTGCGATCCGCCGTGCCACCCTCGCCCTGCTCGACATGTTCCGCGGCCACCTGCCTCTGCGACTCTTTTGGGGCTACAAGGACTCCTTGCCCCGTTATCCCTGTCGGCCAATCGCAACGCCGGATGAAGCCACACTGTCCAGCGCGTGCGCCTTACCCTTGCGGCACCATTACGGAGGAGAACCCGGAGACCACGGTGCGCATCCACGAATCGATGATCGACCTCGTCGGCAACACCCCGCTGGTGAGGCTCAACAAAGTGACCGAAGGGCTGCGGGCGACCGTCCTGGCCAAGGTCGAGTACTTCAACCCCGGCGGCAGTGTGAAGGACCGCATCGCGCTGCGCATGATCGAGGCGGCCGAGCGGAGCGGGGCGCTGGAGCCCGGCGGCACCATCGTCGAGCCGACCAGCGGCAACACCGGCGTCGGCCTCGCCATGGTGGCCCAGCAGAAGGGCTACAAGTGCATCTTCGTCTGCCCGGACAAGGTCTCCACGGACAAGATCAATGTGCTGCGCGCGTACGGCGCCGAGGTGGTGGTCTGCCCGACGGCGGTGGATCCCGAGCACCCGGACTCGTACTACAACGTCTCGGACCGTCTCGTCCGTGAGACGCCCGGCGCCTGGAAGCCGGACCAGTACTCCAACCCTGACAACCCGCGCTCGCACTACGAGAGCACGGGCCCCGAGCTGTGGGACCAGACGGACGGGCGGATCACCCATTTCGTCGCGGGCGTCGGTACCGGCGGCACGATCTCCGGGACCGGCCGCTATCTGAAGGACGTCAGCGAGGGCCGGGTGAAGGTCATCGGCGCCGACCCCGAGGGGTCCGTCTACTCCGGAGGCTCCGGGCGCCCGTATCTCGTCGAGGGCGTCGGCGAGGACTTCTGGCCGACCGCCTACGACCGGGAGGTCGCCGACGAGATCATCGCGGTGTCCGACAAGGACTCCTTCCAGATGACACGACGGCTCGCCAAGGAGGAGGGCCTCCTCGTGGGCGGCTCCTGCGGCATGGCCGTGATGGCGGCACTGCGCGTCGCGGAGGGCCTCGGCCCCGACGACATCGTGGTCGTGCTGCTGCCGGACAGCGGGCGCGGGTACCTCAGCAAGATCTTCAACGACGAGTGGCTGTCCTCGTACGGGTTCTTGGAGGAGCCGACGGAGGTGGGCCGGGTTCTCGACGTGCTCAGCCAGAAGAAGGGCGCGCTTCCCGGCTTCATCCACATGCACCCGGAGGAGACGGTCGGCGAGGCCATCGATGTGCTGCGCGAGTACGGGGTCTCCCAGATGCCCGTTCTGAAGCGTTCCGCCGGTCACCCGGACGTGATGGCCGCCGAGATCGTCGGTTCCGTGGCGGAGCGGGAACTCCTCGACGCGCTGTTCACCCAACGGGCCACGCTCGGGGACCCGTTGGAGAAGCACATGTCGGCGCCGCTGCCACAGGTCGGCTCCGGGGAGCCGCTCACGGACCTGATGAACGTGCTGGGTTCGGCGGACGCCGCGATCGTGCTCGTCGAGGGCAAGCCGACAGGCGTGGTGAGTCGGCAGGACCTTCTGGCGTACATGGCACACGAGGGCAAGTGACCCGGTGACCTTCCGTGCGGCCCCAAGGACTTCGGTGATGAGGGGCCGCACGGAACGGCTACCGTGCGGATGTCTGCTTCGGGACCACCTGCAACAGGTCCGGGTCGAACGGGGCGCGCCGCGACGTCCCGGGCGGCAGTGGCAGGACGACAACGGAGTCGATCACGTCGGCGATGGCCGCGCGGCGTTCATGCAGGCTCATGGTGGGCCAGGCGTCAGGGTCCCGGGGTAGTGAGTGCGGATAGCTGGAGGCCAGGTACGAGGAGCGCGTCTCTTCGAGGCCGGAGATCCTTTCTGACAGGTCTGCGACCACGTCGGCGTGTTCCAGCGAACCGCCTGCCTGTGTGAGCACGTGGCGCTCCTGGACCAATTGGAACAACAGTGGCTCTCCCTCCCAACGGGGGCGAGGCGCATCGAGGGGTGTGCCGCGCTCCGAGAGGAGCCGGGCGACGACACCCGACAGGTGAGCGTCCACCGCATGGGCGCTGCGGGCCGTGCCTCCGCAGTCCATCGAGGCGCAGACGTACACCACGTTGTCGGGGTTCTGGGCGGTCGGTCTGGCGCAGCCGCCCATGCGTGAGCGGCAGGGCGTGCCGTGCTTGTCGGCGCCGCAGCGGAGGAAGCCGCTGAAGAGGTATTTCCGTAGCTGAGTGGGCGGTTCGGCGGGCGGTCGGCTGCCGTTGGTGAGTCGGGTGCCGCGTTGTGCGCCGTTCTGCTGGGAGATGTCCACAAGGGCGCGCCACTCCGCCGGAGTGGCGACCGTGTCCCACTTTCCGATGACGGGCAGGCCCGTGGCGGGGTCGGTGACCAACTCGCCGTTCATGAAGCGGTATCCGCACATCACGGGGTTGGTGAGCGCCTGCCGAACGGTCGCCCCGCTCCAGGTCTTTCCCGAGGCCGTGGGTACGCCGCGGTGGTTCAGGTCCCTGGCGATCGAGTTCCAGCCGTGTCCCGCCAGTGCGGCGTCGATCATTTCGCGGAGGACCGGCCACTCCCCGGGGTCCTTCCGCATGTTCATCTTGCGGCCCGATGCGCTCACTGGTCCGACGTACCTCGTCGACGCCCGTCGTGCTCGACGCCGAGCTGTCCGACGCCCGAACGTTGAAGATCGCTCCACGTTCGATGAAGAGACCTTCCTCGGTGACGGTCAGGGCCCGGCGCAGCCGGTCGAAGTCGGCGGGCAGCCGCCACACCCGCTCGTGCTCCGTGGCGACGAGCGCACGGACGGGGAATCCTTCGGGGGTGCGTCGGCAGTGCAGTGCGTGCACGGTCTGGTCGAACGACGGTCTCGCGATGCCTGGGTCGGTCGCCTTGATCCCGTTGTCCTCATGGAACTTGACGATGGCCACGCCGAACTCGTCGGCCGTCTCGCCGTTCTCCTCGTGCTGATGCCTGACTCCTGTGCCCGGAGCGCGTCCGCGGGCGAGGACGGACGACCGGGTGCTCTGGTCGGAGGTGATGCGTGCGTAGTCGATACCAGGGACCCTGCCGTCGAGCCATTGCTCAAAGGTCCGGCCTTCTTCGAGTGCTCTGACGAGCAGAGGGTTGAGGAAACTTCGCGACCATCCGGACGCGCTGGAATCCTTGCGATCGGCGTTGCTCGGCAGAGCCGACTGTGCCAATCGGGGCCTACGCGCGTAGGTGGATGGTTGACTGGACCACGCGAACGGGTGACCGGGGGAGCTCGGGTGCGGAAGGCGAAAGTCGCTGAACTGGTACGAGCACGTCACGTGCGCGCAGCACCGGCTTAACACGGGTCCGGCACATTGGTGGATGTCGGGACGGAGGGGGAGCGGCTCCCCTCTCCGGCCGGCACTGAGCGGCGTCAGGAACTCCGGAGCGGCTCCCGGACCTCCAAGGACGCCCTGGGTGTGACACCGGGCCTGACCCGGTGCGCGCCCTTCGCGGGGACCGCCGTCGTCCCGCCCCCCGTTCACGGGGGTGCGGCGGTCCCCGCGCAACTCTCTTTTCCCATAGGGGTGTTACTCGACGAAGAGGCCGCGTTCCGCCGCCCGTACGTCGAATTCCTCGAGGCGTGCCTGTGCCTGCGGCAGCCCGTCGCACATCGCCTCCAGGAGTACCCGCCCGAGCAGCATCGGCGAGCACGCCGTGTCGAAGGCGAGGCCCGTGCCGACGGCCGCGGGCAGCAGCAGGTCGGAGTGGCGGGCGACGGGGGCGAAGGCGGAGTCGGCGACGGTGACGACGGTCAGGCCCGCCTCCTTCGCGTACGCGAGGGTGTCGACGACCTCGCGCGGGTGGCGGGGGAGCGCGAAGCAGAGCAGGGTCGTGGCGCCCGCGCGGACGGCCGCGTCGATGCGGTCGGCGAGCATGGTGCCGCCCTCGTCGAGGAGGCGTACGTCGGGGTGGACCTTCGCGGCGAAGTACGCGAAGCCGAAGGCCTGGGACGCGGCCGCGCGCAGCCCGAGGACGAGCAGCGTCGGTGAGGCGGCGAGGATCCGGCCCGCACGCTCGACCGGTTCCGGGTCGGCGAGCAGTTCGGCGAGGTGTCGGAGGTTGGCGATCTCGGCTTCGACGGCCTGCTGGTACTCGTTGGCCTTGGTGGCGGAGGCCGGTTCGGCGGGGGCCGTCTCGCGCAGGTGTTTGCGCAGCGCCGGGTAGCCGTCGAAGCCGAGCGCCACCGCGAACCGGGTCACGGAGGGCTGGCTCACGCCGGCGAGCTCGGCCAGCTCGACGGACGACAGGAACGGCACCTCGGCCGCGCGCCGCACCATGCAGTGCGCGATGCGGCGCTGGGTGGGCGTGAGGCGGTGCCCCTCGAAGAGGCTCTGGAGGCGGGCGGAGGGGCCCTGTGCGCCCGCGTCGTGGTCCGTCCCGCTCCGTGTGCTGTCCGTGCGCTCGCTCATGTCTCCCGCCGGTTCATTCAACGGTCCCATTTCGTGCATGATTCTATTCAGGACGGTGCCGGGGGCGCCAGACCTCCCGGCCGATGCGGCGCCCGCGGCGCCCTGCCGTCGCGCCCGCCGTCACTGCTCCGCGAATCGCCCCAGCAGGGTCGCCGCCCGTTGTACGTCCGCCGTCAGGGGTCGGTCCGTCACGTCGTCGGGAAGCTCCTGCGATGCCAGCGCGAAGGCCCGCCCCACCGGAAGCTCCGTGTCCGGGCGCAGGTCGCGCAGCCGCAACGCCCGGACCGCCGCGACCAGTTCGCAGCCCACGACCTGGCGGAACGCCGCGCACACGCGCAGGGTCTGACGGGCCGCCAGGGAGGCGAAGCTGGCCTGCTCCTCGACGCCGCGCGAGAGCACGGCGTGGCCGAGGGACGCGGGCGCGGAGAAGGCGCGCAGGTCGGCGAGGGCGCCACCGGCCGCGTACTCCAGGATCATCACGCCGGACGACGCCGGTTCGCCGTCCGCGAGGAACGGGCGCAGGCGGGTGAAGCCCGGTTCGTTGAGGGTGGAGAGGCGGGAGGTGGAGAGCCGGGCCACCTGGCTGATGGCGAGGCGGAAGTGGTCGAGCGCCAGGGCGAGTTGGGCCATGTAGAAGCCGCCGTGGTGGTAGGCCGCCATCTCCGTGTACGAGATCAGGGGGTTCTCCGCCGCCGCGTTGATCTCGACGGTGAGGACGTCCTCCAGGGCGTCCGCCGCGTCCTGCGCCGGTCCGTGGATCTGCGGTACGCAGCGGAAGCCGTACGGGTCCTGGATCCGGCCGAGCGGGGGTGTGGGGTGGTCGTCGGCGCCGAGGATCCCGCGCATCCGGGCCGCGACGTCGAAGCTGCCCCGGTGGCGGCGCGACTCGTGGACGGGCAGGGCGTACGCCTCGTAGGAGCCGTCGACCGCGAGCAGGCTCAGGGCCGCCACCAGGTCCGTCGCCGCTAGCAGGTCGCGCAGTTCGTGCAGGGCGAGGGCGGCCTGGCCGAGGGTGAGCGCGTTGGAGGAGATCAGGGCCAGGGCGTCGTTGTTGTCGAGGGGCTGCGGCTTGGGCGGGGTGCCCTTGCCGCGCCACGGGTGTTCGCCGGCGAGGGCGAGGCCCATCTGGGACAGGGGTGCGATGTCGCCGGTGCCGACGGAGCCGTGCTCGTTGACCGCCGGGTACGCGCCCGCGTCCAGGGCCTCGCAGAGCGCCGTGACGACCGTGGGGCGCAGGCCCGCGCCGCCGGCCAGGAGCTGGTTCGCGCGGACCGCGAGCATCGCCCGCACCTCGCGCTCGGGCAGCTCGTCGCCGATCGCGCCCGCGTGGCTGCGCAGCAGGCGAAGGCCGTGGTCGGCGGCGGCCTCGGTGGGCACGTCCTCGCTGCGGTTGGCGCCGACGCCGGTGGAGCGGCCGTAGACCCTGCCCCACGCGGCGATCTCCCGCGCCGCGTTCCAGGACCGCTCCACGCGCTTCATGGCGTCGGTGCCGGGGACGGGGCGGGCGCTCGCGTGGGCGAGGCGGACCACGTCGGCGACGGGGAGGCCGTGGCCGTCGAGCACGACGACCGGGTGGGCCGAGCGGTCCGCGTGCGCCGAGCGGTCCTGGTGGGACATCACGGTCTGTTCCTCCTCGAAGAGTGGCAACGGTCTCCTATGCCCCAAAAGGGCGTCCGCGTCTCATAATCCGGTCCCGTCAAGGGGATTTACCGATGATTTACACGGAGGCATTGACAAATTATTCACGCACCGAGAACTCTGCATGACGATATGCAGGACGGGCAAGAGGACTCCAGAGGCGCTCCATGATCCAGTTCGAAGCGGTCCACAAGCGATTCCCGAACGGCACGACAGCGGTGCACGACCTCTCGCTCGACATGCCGGAGGGGGGCGTGACCGTCTTCGTCGGGTCGTCGGGCTGCGGCAAGACGACCAGCCTCCGGATGATCAACCGTATGGTCGAGCCCTCCTCGGGCACGATCCGGGTCGGTGGGCGCGATGTGCTGGAGCAGGACGCCGCTGAGCTGCGGCGCTCGATCGGGTACGTGATCCAGCAGGCGGGTCTTTTTCCGCACCGGACGGTTCTCGACAACGTCGCGACCGTGCCGCTGCTGCTCGGCTGGGGGCGGAAGAAGGCGCGGGTCGCGGCCGGTGAGCTGCTCGAGCGGGTGGGGCTCTCCGCGGAGATGGGCAAGCGGTATCCGCATCAGCTGTCCGGTGGTCAGCAGCAGCGGGTGGGGGTGGCGAGGGCGCTGGCCGCGGATCCGCCTGTGCTGTTGATGGACGAGCCGTTCGGGGCGGTCGACCCGGTCGTTCGTACGCAGCTTCAGGATGAACTGCTGCGGCTCCAGACGGAGTTGAGCAAGACGATTGTGTTCGTTACGCACGACATCGATGAGGCGGTGCGGCTCGGGGACCGGATCGCGGTGTTCCGGGAGGGTGGGCACCTCGTGCAGTGTGCTCCGCCGGAGGAGTTGTTGGCGCGGCCGGTGGACGAGTTCGTGGCGGACTTCCTCGGGGCTGAGCGGGGGCTCAAGTTGTTGTCGCTCTCGACGTTGGGGGATGTGGCGCAAGCTGCTGCGCCCGAGGGTGGGGCGTGGGAGCTGGTGCTGGACGGGGCGCGTCGGCCGGTCGCTTGGCGCGAGCGGGTTGGCGGGGCCGAAGCCCCTGTGCGGGCGCTCCGTGACGGGGACTCGTTGCTGTCCGCGTTGAACGAGTCGGTGGCGTCGCCCTCCGGGCTGGTGGTCCGCGTCGATGCGGATGGGGTGTTCACGGGTGTGTCGTCCCGGGACGACGTTCATGAGCGGTCCGGTCGAGCGCACAGTGACGCCCAGTCCGGCGCAACGCCTCGGGGCTCCGCCCCGGACCCCGCTGCTCAATCGCCGCAGGGGCTTGATTTGGCCGCACCGGTGCCTGATGGCGCCGAGAAGGCTGATGGCGCCGAGGTGGCTGATGGCGCCGCGAAGGCCGATGGCGCCGCGAAGGTCGACGGCGCCGCGAAGGCCGATGGCGCCGCGAAGGCCGATGGCGCCGCGAAGGTCGACGGCGCCGCGAAGGCCGATGGCGCCGCGAAGGTCGACGGCGCCGCGAAGGTCGATGGCGCTGAGAAGGTCGACGGTGTCGAGAAGGCCGACGAGGCTGGCGGGGCTGGTGGCGCGGAGGCGTCCGAGGGTGCTGAGGGGGTCGCGTGACCATCGACTGGTCCTGGATCGGGGAACATCAGTCCGATCTCGCCACACTCACCCTTTCTCACCTTCAAGCCGCGCTCAGTGCCGTGTTGTTCGGGCTCGTCATATCCCTGCCGCTCGCCGTGGTGGCGCATCGGGTGCGGGCGCTCCGGGGGTTTCTGCTCGGGATGTCGAACGTGCTGTTCACCATTCCGTCCATCGCCGTCTTCGTGCTGCTGCTGCCCGTCTCCGGGCTCACCCGCACCACGACCGTCATCGGGCTGACGATCTACACCCTCGTCGTCCTGCTGCGGAACACCGTCGAGGGCCTCGACTCCGTGCCCGCGAAGACCAAGGAGGCCGCGAAGGCCATGGGGACGCGGCCGATGCGGGCCCTGCTCACCGTCGAGCTGCCGCTCGCGCTGCCCGTGATCATGGCGGGCGTACGGATCGCCACCGTGATGGCCATCTCGCTCGTGTCCGTGGCGACGTACATCGGGGACGGCGGGCTCGGCCAGCTGTTCACGGACGGGTTCCAGCGGAACTTTCCGACCCCGGTCATCGTCGGCGTCGTCCTGACGCTGCTGCTCGCGCTCGTCGCGGACGCGCTGCTCGTCGGCGTCCAGCGGCTGCTCACCCCGTGGACCCGGACCCGGAAGGCCTGAACCCGCCATGTTCGAACTCTTCAAGAACCTCGGGGCCTGGCTGGTCAGCGGGGAGCAGTGGGCGGGGAGCGACGGCATCGCGACGCGCGTCGCCGAGCACCTCCAGTACTCGCTGCTCGCCACGCTCGTCGCCGCCGCCATCGCTCTGCCGGTCGGGCTGCTCATCGGTCACACCGGACGTGGCGCCTTCGTCGCCATCAACCTGTCGTCCTTCGGGCGGGCGCTGCCGACGGTCGGGCTCGTCGTGCTCGTGTTTCTCGCGAGCGGGCTCTCCATGTGGCCGGTCTATATCGCGCTCGTCGCGCTTGCCGTGCCGTCGATCGTCACCAATACGTACGCGGGCATGACCGCCGTCGATCCCGAGGTGCGGGATGCCGCGCGCGGGCAGGGCATGCGGGCCCACCAGGTGCTGTTCCAGGTCGAGTTGCCGCTCGCGCTGCCGCTGATCATGACGGGGCTGAGGCTCGCGCTCATCCAGGTCGTCGCCACCGCCACCATCGCCGCGTACGTGTCCTTCGGCGGGCTCGGCCGCTACGTCTTCGACGGGCTCGCCCAGCGGGACCTGGTGCAGGTGCTCGGCGGGGCCGTGCTCGTCGCGGTCGTCGCCATCGTCCTCGACCTGGCGCTGTCCGGCCTTCAGCGGCTCCTCTTCCGTCACCGCCCCACCACTCTCAAGTCCGCCTAGGAGCACGCCAGATGAGCAAGATGAACCGACGTACCCTCCTCGGCGGCCTGGCCGCCGCGGCTTCCGTCCCCGCGCTCGCCGCCTGCTCCAGCGGCATCACGTCGCTCGACGAGCAGGGCGGCTCGGTCTCGGGCGGCGGCTCCAGCAAGAAGGGTGTCACCATCGGCACCGCCAACTTCACCGAGAACCAGGTGCTCGGGTACTTGTACGCCGCCGCGCTCGAAGCGGAGGGCGTGAAGACGAGCGTGCGGCCCAACCTCGGCACCCGCGAGATCCTCATCCCCGCCCTCAAGAGCGGCGACATCGACCTGCTGCCCGAGTACCAGGGCGCCCTCCTGCACTACCTCGACACCAAGTCGAAGGCCACCGAGGAGGGCGAGATGCAGAACGCCCTCGCCATGGTGCTCCCGGCGGGCCTGCAGATCCTGCCGTACGGGCTCGCCGAGGACTCGGACGCGTTCGCGGTGACCCGCGAGACCGCGAAGAAGTACAAGCTCACGTCCCTCGCCGATCTCGCGAAGCACAACGGGGAGCTCGTCATCGGCGCCGCCCCGGAAGTGAAGAAGCGTCAGGTCGGCGCGGTCGGGCTCAAGGACGTGTACGGCGTCGAGTTCAAGGAGTTCAAGTCCCTTGATTCCTCAGGTCCTTTGGTGAAGGGCGCACTGAAGAAGGGCGATGTGGATGTCGCGAATCTGTTCACGACCGACACCGACATCGCCGCCAACGACTGGGTCGTCCTCACCGACCCCAAGAACCTGGTCCCCGGTCAGCACATCGTCCCGCTGATCGCCGACCGCAAGGCCGACTCGACCGTCCGCAAGGCACTGGCCCGGTTGGGCAACGTGCTGACGACCGAGGACCTCACCGAGCTCAACCGGCTCGTGGACAAGGACAAGAAGGACCCCGAGGACGTCGCGGACGACTACGCGCGCCGCCACGGGATCAGCAAGAAGTAGGGAGGCCATCGGATGGCAGCGGTAGTGGAGAAGCACTCCATCGACGTCGTGCCGGACAGCGAACGGCACGGCACGGCGTTCAACCAGTTCACCCTCTGGCTCGGCGCGAACCTCCACATCACGGCCGTCGTCACCGGCGGCCTCGCCGTCGTCTTCGGCGGCGACGTGGTCTGGTCGCTGGTCGGGCTCGTGCTCGGCAATCTGCTCGGCGGCGCCGTCATGGCACTGCACTCGGCGCAGGGGCCGAAGCTCGGGCTGCCCCAGATGATCCAGTCCAGGGCCCAGTTCGGGGTGAAGGGGGCCGTGATCCCGCTGCTCCTCGTCATCCTGATGTACATCGGATTCTTCGCGAGCGGCACCGTGCTCGCAGGTCAGGCCACCGCGCAGCTGACCCACACCAATGACACGACGGGCATCATCGTCTTCGCGCTCGTCACGGGAATCGTGGCGACGGTCGGCTACCGCGTCATCCACGTCCTCGGGCGGTTGGCGAGCGTGGTGTGCGCGCTCGCCTTCGTCTACCTGGGCATCCGGCTCTTCGACCAGACCGACGTCGGCGCGCTGCTGTCCGACGCGCACTTCTCGATGCCGATGTTCCTGCTCGCCGTCTCCCTGTCGGCCTCGTGGCAGCTCGCCTTCGGCCCGTACGTCGCCGACTACTCGCGCTATCTGCCGCGTACGACGAGCGGCAAGTCCACGTTCTGGTGGACGCTCGCGGGGTCCGCGCTGGGCTCGCAGTGGTCCATGGCGTTCGGTGTGCTGGTCGCGGCGAGCGCGGGCGAGAAGTTCATCGACAACCAGGTCGGCTACGTCGTGTCGCTCGGCGGCGCGGGCCTCGTGGCGTCCTTCTTCTACTTCGTGATCGCGCTCGGCAAGCTCACCGTCAACGTGCTCAACACGTACGGCGGCTTCATGTCGATGGTCACCGGCATCAGCGGATTCCGCGGGCAGCGGACCCTCTCGCAGGGCGCCCGGGCGCTCTACATCGGGATCATCATGGTCGCGGGCACGGTGGTCGCGCTGGTCGGCAAGGACAGCTTCCTGACCTCGTTCAAGGACTTCCTGCTGTTCCTGCTGACGTTCTTCACGCCGTGGTCGGCGATCAACCTGGTCGACTACTACCTGATCTCCCGCGAGCGCTACGACCTCCCGGCCCTCTCCGACCCGAACGGCCGCTACGGCGGCTGGCGCTGGGACGCGCTCGTGGTCTACGGCATCGGGCTGCTCGCCCAGCTGCCGTTCCTGGCCACCGCCTTCTACACGGGCCCGCTCGTCGATCCGCTGGGCGGGGCGGACGTGTCGTGGATCGTGGGGCTCGTCGTCCCGGCCGTCCTGTACTGGCTGCTCGCCCGGGGCCGGGCGGGGGACTGGCCCACTGAGAAGACGGGGGACAGCCCTACTGCGGTGGGCGCCTCGGCTCCGTAACGTCGGACGGCATGGAAGCCCGCGAACACGCACGCGACGCCGAACTCAAGAAGGAACTCGACGCCACCCTGCACGCACGCAGGGAACTGGGCGACGAGTACGAGCCGGCGCTCGTCGACTCGTTCCTCGACAAGGTCGAGCAGCGGCTCGACTCCGTCGTCGACCGCAGGGTGCGACGACAGCTGGCCGAGAACCGGATCACCGTGGCCCGTGGGGCCCGCGACTCCGGCGCCGAGAACTGGGGCGAGCGCTTCGGCTTCGCCGTGGTCTCCCTCGTCCTCGCCATCCCGCTGTCCGCGATCGCCGTGGTCAACGCCGACCTGCCCGGGCTCTTCGTGGCCTGGGGCGGGATCGTCGGCGTGAACGCGCTGCACGCGGTGCGGTGGGGACCCGTCCGCAGGCGGGAGCGCCGTGACCGCGAGGAGTCCGACTGGGAGGGCTAGTCGTGCAGGCGCCGCGCTTCATGGAGTGCGGCGCCTGCTCACGTGCTCAGACCTCCAGCTCGGCCTCGATCTTCTTCAGCTGGTGGCGGGCCATCGCCAGGTTCGCGCGGGACCTGTCCAGCACCAGGTACAGGAACAGTCCGTTGCCGCCGTGGCCCTGGAGCAGGCGGATCAGGTGGTACTGGGAGCCGAGGGTGATGAGGATGTCCTCGATGCCGTCCTTGAGTCCCAGCTGCTCCATGGTGCGCAGCTTGGAGCGGACCACGTCGGTGTTGCCGGCCGCCGCGACCTCCAGGTCGAAGCTCTTGGAGCCGCCGATGGTGCCGAGGGCCATGCCGCTCGTGTAGTCCACGAGGGCCGCGGCGGAGGCGCCCTCTATGGAGGCGAGGGCGTCCTTGAGTGCGGTGTCGATGTTGGCCATGGTGCTGGTCCTTTCGTGCTTTCTGTGGGCGTGCTTTCTGTAGGTGTGCCGGTGGTCAACGCGTGGGCTGCGGCGGCACGTTGGTGGTCGGCCGGACAGGGAGTCCGGTCTCCGTCGTCGTGGTGGGAGCCGTGCGGGCGCGGGACCGGCCGCGGGTGCGGGGGGCCGGTTCGGGCGGCGCTTCCTCCTCGGAGGGAGTGGTGAGGTCCCCGATGCGGGCGCCGGAGCGGCGCCCTTCGAGATGCAGGCGGCCGACGTTGACCCGGTCATCGGCGAGGAGCGTGAGGACGGCGGTGTCCCCGGCCGCGTAGGTCGCGATGTAGCCGTCGGCGCCGCGCACCAGGAGCTCGCGGAAGGCGCCCTGCGCGGTGGCGTCGGCTAGGCGCTGGGCGACGCCGAGCGCGGTGGCGGTGAGCGCGGCGACGCCCTCTGGTTCGACGCCCGGGGTGTCCTGGGCGAGGACCAGGCCGTCGACGCTGGCGGCGAGCGCGCCGGTGACCTGGGGCACGCGGACTCTCAACCGTTGCAGTTCGGCGAGGAGTTCGCCCTGGTCGACCGTGGGAGGTCCCATCGGAGGTCTCCTTTCGGGGGTGCGCGAGATACGCAGCAGGCGTCTCACAGGGCCTCCAGACCGGCGCGCAGCCGCCGCAGCAGGGCCACGTCCGGGTCCTCGACGACGCCGAGCCCGAGCCACTCGGGCGGAGCCGGAGCCGGGGCGGGGGCCGTGGTCACCAGGCCGCACGCGGCGAGGCGCCGCAGGTCGACGAGGGTGTGGAAGGCGGGCCTGCCCAGGGTGAGCGCGATTTGGGAGGCCGTCCGCTCGCCGTCGACCAGGTCGAGGACGCTGCGTCTGCGCGGTGGCACGCCCACCTCGCCGTGCCGGACGATCCGGGTGAGCGGCGCCGTGTCCGTGTCCGGCTCCGGCCAGATCCGCTGGAGCAGTTCGCGGCGGCGCAGCGTCTCCCGCTCGACGGCCGCCACCGGCACGGGCCGCACCTTCCCGAACCAGTGGGAGACGCCGTAGCGGAACCGGGTGGGGCCGCTGCTGGGGGCGAGCGTGAAATACGAGGCGTCGAACAGGGCGCCCAGGTGGCACAGTTCGAGCGCCCCGTCGGAGAGCCTGCCCTGCTCGACGAGGAAGCGGCCGACCCGCCGGAGCGCGCCCGCCCGGTCCACGGCCTCCGACCACCCCTCGGCCTGCACCGCACCGCCGGTGGTGAGCAGTACGTCCATGCCGGGCGTCGCGGGCGACTCCGCGTGCACGACCCGGCCGCTTTCGAGGTAGAGGGTGCCGTGCTCCCGGATCAGGGCGCCGGTGGCCTGCTCGTCGGCGAGGCGGGTCAGCATCGGCGAGACACCGGCGGCGGTCTCGGTGCTCATCCCAGGACCAGCCGGTCGGCTATGTCGGTGAGCCGCAGCCGGGCGAGCGCGAGGTTGCCCTCGGTCCGGTCCAGCCACAGATGTACGAAGACGCTGCTGTCGAAGGTGGTCCGCACGAAGCGCAGCAGGTGGTACCCGTCGCGGTTGGTGACGATGACGTCCTCCACGGGCGGCGCCTTGTCGGCAGCGCTGCCCGGGGCCCAGTCGCTGCCGGCGGCCGGGGCGAAGGCCGTGTGTTCGGCGGCGAGCCGGGCCAGTTCGGCGGTCTCGGCGGCGCTCTCCTCATGGTCCCCGTTGCGTGAGTCGCCGACCGCGCCCAGGGCGAGCCCGCTGGTCCAGTCGACGACAGAGGCACCGCGTGCTCCGGGAAGCCGCATGACCTCCAGGAGACACTCGTCGATTCCGGGCACGCCTCGAACTCCCCACCTGATCGTCGTGCATGTGTCACTGGTGCAGCTGTGACGACGAGGCTACGGACGGTGCGGAGGCCAGGTGAGGCTTATGGCATTTTCCAGTGGAACATGCGCTGGAGGACTAAAATCCGCCAACCATCCGCAGAAGGTGGCGGATTGATGTGGATCTGGCCCGGATCGTGAACGGCGGCCACGGTACGCCGATGACCACCTATTGACTAGTCCTATTCAGGGAGTCAGGATGTGAATAGAAGACTGAACAGCTGATGGATACGCACACCAGGAGGCCGCCGATGTCAGGACCCCGCCCCGTACGAGCCCCGCGCGGCACCGAGCTCAACACCCTCGGGTGGCAGCAGGAGGGCGCCCTGCGGATGCTCATGAACAACCTGGACGGCGAGGTGGCGGAGCACCCCGACAAGCTCGTCGTCTACGGCGGCACGGGCAAGGCGGCCCGGTCCTGGGAGGCGTACGACGCGATCGTGCGCACGCTGAAGACGCTGAAGTCGGACGAGACCCTCCTCGTCCAGTCCGGCAAGCCGGTCGGCGTGCTGCGCACCAGCGAGTGGGCGCCGCGCGTGCTGCTCGCCAACTCCAACCTGGTCGGCGACTGGGCCAACTGGGAGGAGTTCCGCAAGCTGGAGGCCGAGGGCCTCATGATGTACGGCCAGATGACGGCCGGCTCGTGGATCTACATCGGCTCGCAGGGCATCGTCCAGGGCACGTACGAGACCTTCGGCGCGGTCGCCCGCAAGAAGTTCGACGGCACGCTCGCCGGGACCATCACGCTCACCGCCGGTGTCGGCGGCATGGGCGGCGCCCAGCCGCTGGCCATCTCGATGAACGAGGGCGTCGCGCTCTGCGTCGACGTCGACGAGACGCGCATCGACCGCCGCATCGGCACCCGCTACCTCGACGTCAAGGCCGACAACCTCGACCATGCGCTTGAGCTGGCGGTCCAGGCCCGCGACGAGCGCCGCGCCCTGTCCATCGGCGTCGTCGGCAACGCCGCGGAGGTCTTCCCGGAGCTGCTGCGCCGCGGCGCCCCGATCGACATCGTCACCGACCAGACCTCGGCCCACGACCCGCTCGCCTACCTGCCCGTCGGCGTCTCGGTCGAGGACTGGGACAAGGAGCGCGAGGCGGACCCGGCCGGCTTCACGGAGAAGGCGCGCCAGTCGATGCGCCTGCACGTCGAGGCCATGGTCGGCTTCCTGGACGCGGGCGCCGAGGTCTTCGACTACGGCAACTCGATCCGCGACGAGGCCCGCAAGGCGGGCTACGACCGCGCCTTCGACTTCCCCGGCTTCGTCCCGGCGCACATCCGCCCGCTGTTCGAGGAGGGCCTCGGCCCGTTCCGCTGGGCGGCACTGTCCGGCGACCCCGAGGACATCGCCAAGACGGACAAGGCCATCAAGGAACTCTTCCCCGAGAACAAGCACCTGCACCGCTGGCTGGACATGGCCGCCGACCGCATCGCCTTCGAGGGTCTCCCGGCGCGCATCTGCTGGCTCGGCTACGGCGAACGCCACCTGGCGGGTCTCAAGTTCAACGAGATGGTGGCGTCCGGCGAGCTCTCCGCCCCCGTCGCGATCGGCCGCGACCACCTCGACTCGGGCTCGGTCGCGTCCCCGTACCGCGAGACCGAGTCCATGAAGGACGGCTCCGACGCGATCGCCGACTGGCCGCTCCTGAACGCCCTGGTCAACACGTCGTCCGGCGCGACCTGGGTCTCCCTTCACCACGGCGGCGGCGTCGGCATGGGCCGCTCCATCCACGCGGGCCAGGTCTGCGTCGCGGACGGCACTCCGCTCGCCGCGGAGAAGATCGAGCGCGTCCTCACGAACGACCCGGCGATGGGCGTCATCCGCCACGTCGACGCGGGCTACGACCACGCGATCGACGTCGCGGCCGAGCGCGGCGTCCGCGTCCCGATGCGGGAGGGCGAGTGACGAATCAAGCCGGTCCCGCCACTCAAGCCCCTGCGGCGTTTGAGCAGGACCGTCCGGCAGGACTTTCGGGAAGGGGCGGGGTGGGGAATCCTCCGAGCTTCCTGGAGATGTGGCGCGAGCTGCACCCCATCGGCCGCAACCCCGACTCCGGCGGCTACAGGCGCTACGCCTGGACGGCGGCCGACACCGACTGCCGCGCCTGGTTCAAGGCCCAGGCCGAATCCCGCGGCCTGACCTACGAACTGGACCGCAACGGCAACCAGTGGGCCTGGCAAGGCGACCCACAGGCCGGCGACGCCATCGTCACGGGCTCCCACCTGGACTCCGTCCCGGACGGCGGCGCCTTCGACGGCCCCCTCGGCGTCGTCTCCTCCTTCGCCGCCCTGGACGAACTCCACCGCAGGGGAGCGGAGTTCACCAAGCCCCTCGCGATCACCAACTTCGGCGACGAGGAGGGCGCCCGCTTCGGCCTCGCCTGCGTCGGCTCCCGCCTCACGTCCGGTGTCCTCACCCGCGAGGCGGCCCACCAGCTCACGGACGCCGACGGGATCACCCTCCCGCAGGCGATGGAGCGGGCGGGCCACGACCCGGACGCGATCGGCGCCGACCGCGAACGCCTGGACCGTATCGGCGCGTTCATCGAACTCCACGTGGAGCAGGGCCGCGCCCTCGACCTGTCCGGCGACGCCGTCGGCATCGCCAGCTCCATCTGGCCGCACGGCCGCTGGCGCTTCGACTTCCGCGGCGAGGCCAACCACGCGGGCACGACCCGCCTGGTCGACCGCCGCGACCCGATGCTGTCCTACGCGGAGACGGTCCTGGCTGCCCGTCGCGAAGCCCAACTGGCAGGCGCAGTAGCGACATTCGGCAAGATCTCGGTCGAGCCGAACGGCGTCAACGCGATCCCCTCCCTCGTACGCGGCTGGCTCGACTCGCGCGCCGCCGACCAGCAGTCCCTGGACGCGACGGTCACGGGGATCGAGAGGGCGGCCCGCGAATACGCCGACGCGCACGGCATCGACGTATCGCTGACCCGTGAGTCGTTCACGCCGATCGTCGAGTTCGACAACGCGCTGCGCGACGAGCTCGCCCGCATCCTGGGCACATCCGACGCCCTGCGGGTCCCCGTCCTCGGAACGGGAGCGGGACACGACGCGGGAATCCTCGCCCAGTCGATCCCCACCGCCATGCTGTTCGTACGCAACCCGACGGGCGTCTCGCACTCCCCGGCCGAGAACGCGGCCGAGGACGACTGCCTGGAAGGGGTACGCGCACTGGCCGACGTACTGGAAGGACTGGCCTGCACGTGACGCAGACGACGACGTACTGGTTGGAACACGCCTGGCTCGGCACGCATGTCGAGCCGGGCGTGGCGGTGGACGTGTCCGAGCAAGACGGGGTGGGCCGCTTCACGGCGGTCCGCACGGGGGTCGGCGCACCCACGCCCGGCGCGACCGCGCTGCGCGGCCTCACCCTCCCCGGCCTCGCCAATGCCCACAGCCACGCCTTCCACCGGGCGCTCCGATCGACCGTGCAGGTCGGCTCGGGGACGTTCTGGACGTGGCGCGAGGTCATGTACTCGGTGGCGGACCGCCTGACGCCGGACACGTACCACGCGCTGGCGCGGGCGGTCTACGCGGAGATGGCACTGGCAGGGATCACGGCGGTGGGGGAGTTCCACTATCTCCACCACGCCCCCGGCGGCACGGCGTACGCCGACCCGAACGCGATGGGCGAGGCGCTGATCGCGGCGGCCGAGGAAGCCGGCATCCGCATCACCCTCCTCGACACGGCGTACGTCTCCTCCGGCTTCGGCAAGGAACCGGACCACCACCAGCGGCGCTTCAGCGACGGCACGGCGCAGGCGTGGGCGGAGCGCGCGTCGCTGCTCAAGGACCGCGCGCACGCCCGGATCGGAGCTGCCGTCCACTCGGTACGAGCGGTCCCCGCCGCACAGCTCTCGACGGTCGCGGAATGGGCGTCGGCCCGCCGGGCCCCCCTCCACGTACACCTCTCCGAGCAGACGGCGGAGAACGACGCGTGCGAGGCGGCCCACGGCTGCACCCCCACCCAACTCCTCTCGGACAACGGCGTATTGGGCCCCCGCACGACGGGCGTCCACAACACCCACCTCACGGACGCGGACATCGCGCTGCTCGGCGGCTCGTCCACGGGCACCTGCATGTGCCCGACGACGGAACGCGACCTGGCGGACGGCATCGGCCCGGCGGTGGCACTGGAGCGGGCGGGTTCGCCCCTCTCCCTCGGCTCCGACAGCCACGCGGTGATCGACCTCTTCGAAGAGGCGCGCGCCATGGAGCTGAACGAACGCCTCCGTACCCGTACGCGCGGCCACTGGACGGCAGCGGCCCTCCTCCGCGCGGCCTCGGCCGCCGGCCACGCGTCCCTCGGCTGGGACGACGCGGGCGCGATCGAGCCGGGCGCGATCGCCGACCTGGTCACGATCCGCCTCGACTCCGTCCGCACGGCGGGCCCCGAGCCCCGCTTCGGCGCGGAGACGGCGGTGTTCGCGGCGAGCGCGGAAGACGTCTCCGACGTGGTGGTGGGCGGCCGGGTGGTGGTCCGCGACGGCACCCACGCCCGCCTCGGCAACGTCGCCGAAGCCCTGACGTCGACAATCGCAGCGCTGCACGCCTAACGCCTCGGGGCTCCGCCCCGGACCCCGCTGCTCAATCGCCGCAGGGGCTGAAAGATCGCCTCAATCGCCGGCGGGGCTTGATTATCAAGCCCCTGCGGCGATTGAGCAGGCCCGTCCGGCAGGACTTTCGGGCAGGCCCGCCTACCCACCCAGCCCGCCCGGCAGGACTTTCGGGCAGGCCCGCCCACCCAGCCCGCCCGGCGATTGAGGGCTTTCGGGAAGGGGCGGGGCGGGGAGGAGAACCCCGGCCACCACGGAGAGGAACCATGACCACCACCACGGCCATCACCAACATCGGCACCCTGGTCACGAACGACCCGACCCTCGGCGAGGGCCCCCTCGGCCAACTCCACAACGCCGCCATCGTCATCGAGAACGGCAAAATCGCCTGGACCGGCCCAACAACCAAGGCCCCCGCAGCCGACACCACCCACGACGCGGCCGGCCGCGCCGTGATCCCCGGCTTCGTCGACTCCCACTCCCACCTCGTCTTCGCCGGCGACCGCACCGCCGAGTTCAACGCCCGCATGTCGGGCCAGAGCTACTCCGCGGGCGGCATCCGCACCACAGTGGCTGCAACCCGCGCAGCCACGGACGAGTCCCTGGAAGCCAACCTCAAGCACCACCTGGCGGAGGCCCTCCGCCAGGGCACGACAACGTTCGAAACCAAGTCGGGCTACGGCCTCACGGTCCAGGACGAAGAACGCGCCCTGCGCATCGCATCGGCCCACACCGACGAGGTCACCTACCTGGGCGCCCACATCGTCTCCCCGGACTACGCCGACGACCCGGCGGCATACGTGGACCTGGTCACCGGCGACATGCTGGACGCCTGCGCCCCCCACGCCCGCTGGGTCGACGTCTTCTGCGAAAAGGGCGCCTTCGACGGCGACCAGGCCCGCGCGATCCTGGTGGCAGGCAAGGCCAAGGGCCTGCTCCCCCGCATCCACGCGAACCAGCTCAGCTACGGCCCCGGTGTCCAACTCGCAGTAGAGCTCGACGCGGCGAGCGCCGACCACTGCACCCACCTCACGGATGCGGACGTCGACGCCCTCGCGAACGGCAACACGGTGGCCACCCTCCTCCCCGGCGCCGAGTTCTCCACCCGCGCCGAGTGGCCGAACGCCCGCCGCCTCCTGGACGCGGGCGCGACGGTCGCGTTGTCGACGGACTGCAATCCGGGCTCGTCCTACACGTCCTCCGTCCCCTTCTGTATCGCCCTCGCCGTACGGGACATGGGCATGACCCCCGACGAGGCCCTCTGGTCGGCCACGGCGGGCGGCGCGAAGGCCCTCCGCCGCACGGACGTCGGCCACCTCTCCCCGGGCGCCCGCGCCGACCTGACCTTCCTGGACGCCCCGAGCCACGTCCACTTCGCGTACCGCCCGGGCGTCCCGCTGGTCTCGGAGGTGTGGCGAGCCGGAGCGCGGGCCGCCTGAGCCGCACCGCTCGCGGGCCGGAGGCATCTACTGGGCCGGCCTCAGCCATGTGGCCCGCATCCGCGATCCGGGATCATGTCCTTGGACGTCGTTGCTCAGGCGCTGGAGGAAGCCGTGACCGCTGAACGCCCCGACTGGATGATCCCGCCGAGGCCGAGTGGCTGGGAGGCGGACGACCTCGATCACCTTCCCCAGGCGCCGCGGCACACCGAACTCCTCGACGGATCCTTGATCTTCAGGATGTCGCCGCAGCGGTCCTGGCACTCCCGGCTGGTGGAGAACCTGACCTTCACCCTTCGGCAGGCCGCTCCGGCGGGGTTCGACACCGAGCGTGAGATGACCGTCCGGTTGGACAGGAAGAGCCGCCCCGAGCCCGACATCCTGGTGACCACCGCCGCGTACGACCCGGACCGTACCTGGTACGCGCCCGCGGACGTGGTGCTGGTCATCGAGGTCGTCTCGGAGGAGTCGGCCGACCGGGACCGGTCCCTGAAGCCCTTCAAGTACGCGCAGGCCCGGATCCCCCACTTCTGGCGCATCGAGGACGAGGCGGGCGCCCCCGCCGTCCACACCTACGAACTCGACACCATGACGCACACGTACGTCGCCACCGGCATCCACCGCGATCGCCTGAAGACGGCCGTCCCCTTCCCCGTCGACATCGGGCTCAGGAGCCTGGTGCCCTGACGCACGCGAGGAGGATCACCGGTCCTCCTCGCCACGCATCCGCAGCAACACGTCGGACAACGTGGATGGGGCGCCCGTCCGAGCGGGCAGCGGCTGCCAGTCGCCGAGTCCGCGAGCCGACGCCGCGTTGTCCGGATCGACGGTCCCCGTACGAACCAGGTCCTCCAGGACCCGCCGCTCGGGGATGGCGCGCGTGTGGTCATGGCCTCACGCTACGAGCACGATGCGGCGCTTGCCGAAAACGTGCGGCATCGTCACCCGGCCGAGCTCGGCGGTGTGGTCGCCAACTCCGGCCCCACCCCGGCCATTTCGGTGGACAGGTGGACGGCTTTCGTAAACTTCGCCGCAAAGTCCGCGCTACAGTAATCGCGTCATCACGCTCCGTGTGTAAACGCGGGGCGGCCCCCAGCGGTGCAGCAACACCGATCTGAGGGCCTTCACCGGCGAATGGATCAGAGGTCCACCGCGATGCTCAAGCATGCTATCCCGCCTGCCCGTTTCTTCTCTCAGGTTCCGAACGAGATCATCCGGAATCCGCGTCTGAACGGCACGGCCGTACGCCTCCTCCTCTGGGCCCTGTCCCTCCCCGAGGGCTCCCGGGAAACCGTCCAGTCCCTCGGCGAGAAGATGCCGGAAGGCCGTCTGGCCGTACGCAAGGCCAGGCGGCAGCTGGAGGAGGAGGGCTACCTCCACACCCGGCGCACGCAGGACCCGGAGACCGGTCGCTGGACCACCCAAGTCGTCGCTTCCAACGTGCCGTTGACCTCCCCCGAGGAGGTCGCCGTCGCCTTCGGGCCGAGTGTCCAGGACCCGCCCGTCGGTGACGCGACGGGGCAGGCCGTCGGCGCATGCCCCTTGGGTGAAACACCGATGGACAACACCCCCAACCGTGGGGCGGCGTTCCTGGAACGCCTCGCCGACCGCGAACCGGCGCTGCGCCTGGGCGCTCGTGACGTCGAAAGCCTCGCGCCGCTCATCGACGCCGCACTGGCGACCGGCGCCACCGAAACCGACCTCCGCCGCTGCCTGACCACGGACCTGCCACGCGCACTCCGCTCCGCTGCCGCCCTCGTCAGGTACCGCCTGGAGAACCGGCCGCCTACGGCTGCCCCGACAACTGCCGTCCAGCGCACGCAAGTTGTACCGCTCGGTGAGTGCGCCGAGTGCCGCGACCCGCTGCCGCGCGGAGTCGGGAAGGGGATCTGCCGCAGCTGCGCCGGGCTGGAGGCGAAGTCGTCGACGGTTCCGGCGGCCGCCCCCGGCCAGGGCCTGCGCGACGTGATCGCCCTCGCGAGGGCCGCGCTGCGCCCCGTCGACTAGCGATTACAGGCTCTTGCCCGCCCGCCAGCGCTGCTCGTCCCCGCCGTGGAACTTCCGTTGGCCCACCCGGAACGTGCCGTCGTCGAGCGGGGTGAGGGCTGTCGCACGGTCGGTGGCGGGGCGGATCGAGCCGTCGCCGTGGATCGAGAAGGCGAGGTTCTCGGGGTTGGCGCCGTCGGCCGCCGCGCAGCGCCAGAGGCCGATCGTGCGGTCGGTGTCGCCGCGGTTGTCCAGGCAGAAGTCGGGGTTGGCGGCGGACTGGATGACGTCGCGGGCCGCGTCCACGCGCCACTGCTGGCTGCCCGTGCGGTCGCACTTCGCGGCCACGACGTCGTCGCCGTCAGCCATGGGCGTGCGGGAGACGTCGAGGCACAGGCCGGAGGCGACGTCGATCACCTCCGCGTAGTCCTCGCCGGGCGGGAGGAAGCGCGGAGGCTTCGGCTCGTGGGTGGACGAGGACGGCTTCGGGGTCGGCTCGGCCCGCGAGGGCGGCGGCACCGTGACCGTCTCCGTGCTCCGCGCGGTCGTCGTCGCCGTGGCGGTCGTCGTGGTTGTGGTGGTGGCCGTCGTCGTCGCCGTGACCGTCACCCGGACCGGGGGTGGTGTCGAGGGCGTGGCGCCCATGCCCTGGCCCACCGCCGAGAGGTCCGGGCGGCCCTCCGTCAGCGTCAGGATCAGCAGCGGTACGAGCGCCACGCCGACCGCGGCCGAGGCGAGCGCGAAGCCCATCGGTGTCGCGCGGACGGCCGTGTGGTTCCGGGCTGCCCTTCGGCGGGCGCGGCGGGCCGGGCGGCGGTCCGCCCGCGTCGGCGGCTTCGCGCGGTGGCGGCGCGGGGCCGCTGCCGGGGGCGCGGGGGCCTCGGTCAGTAGGTAGTCCGTGCCGCCCCACGGCAGCAGGCCCTCCGCGAGGGCGCGGCGCGGGTCGTCACGGAGAGCCGTCAGTGCCAGGTACGCGGCGGTGCAGCTCGGGCAGCGGGCGAGGTGCGAGTCGAGGTCGGCGGTGCCGCGCGGCCGGCCCGGTCTGGTCGCCTCCTCGATGAGGCGCCCGTAACCGCGGCAGTGCGTGCCCTGCGCGCGGGCGACGCGCGCCGCGAGGCAGGCGTCGCGCAGTGCGTCGAGCGCCGCACCGCGCGCCTGCGCCACGTCCCGCGCGGGCACGGCGATGGCGATACCCGTGGCGGCGTCGGAATCCCCGTCCACCACGGAGTGCCACAGCAGCGTCTGGGCGTGCGGCGCCAGCGTATGGAAGGCGGAGAGCAGCGCGGGCGCCCGGTGGGCGTCGGGTCGGCCGAGGGCGCCCAGCAGGCCGGGAGCGAGGAGGGCGCGGCGCTCGTCGGCGGCCCACTCGGCCGCGGTGCGGTGGACGAGCAGCAGCGCGTGGTGCCGCCAGGAGCCGCGCGGTTCGACGCCGCGCGCGACCTCGCGTGCGGCGCGCGCGAAGGCCTGCGCGCCCAACTGCCGTGCGGAGTCCGGGTCGTTGGCGCACACCCGCGCGTAGGCGAGGAGCGCGTGCCGGTGCCTGCCGCGCAGCTCGCCGAGCGCCTGGTACGCGGCCGGTGCGTCGGCCCGCAGCAGGGCGACGAGCCGGTGGTCGGGCGCCGTGGCATGGACGCCACCGTTCGCAGACACCGTGTCTTCTCCTGTCGACGAGGCCCAGAGCCGAGGCCTGGATGGGTGCTCATAGTGGTGCAGGAGAGGTGGTACGGGTAGGTGTTCCCCGCGGTAACCGGGCGTTGATCGGCGGGAGTTGGCGCAAAAAACACCGAGGGGGCCGACCGTGGTGACGGTCGACCCCCTCGGCGTGACAGGGCGTTACAGGTGTCGCAGGTGGTGCAAGTGGTGCAAGTGGTGCAGGTGGTGCAAGTACTGCGGGGTCGAGCGATTATTCCTCGAGCGTCAGACCCTTGCGCAGGCGCACCAGCGTCCGCGACAGCAGCCGCGATACGTGCATCTGCGAGATGCCCAGTTCCTCACCGATCTCGGACTGCGTCATGTTGGCGACGAAGCGCAGCGAGAGGATCTTGCGGTCGCGCGGCGGGAGGTCGGCGATCAGCGGCTTCAGGGACTCGACGTACTCGATGCCTTCGAGTCCGTGGTCCTCGTAGCCGATGCGGTCCGCGAGCGCGCCCTCGGAGTCGTCCTCCTCCGGCTGGGCGTCGAGCGAGCTGGCGGTGTAGGCGTTGGACGCCGCCATGCCCTCGACGACCTCTTCCTTCGACAGGCCCAGGCGTTCGGCGAGCTCGCCCACCGTGGGGGCGCGATCGAGCTGCTGGGCGAGTTCGTCGCCCGCCTTGGCGAGGTCGAGACGGAGTTCCTGGAGGCGCCGGGGAACCCGCACCGACCAGGACGTGTCGCGGAAGAAGCGCTTGATCTCGCCGACGATGGTCGGCATCGCGAAGGTCGGGAACTCGACGCCGCGGCTCAGCTCGAACCGGTCGATCGCCTTGATCAGGCCGATGGTGCCGACCTGGATGATGTCCTCCATCGGTTCGCTGCGGGAGCGGAACCGGGAGGCCGCGAACTTGACCAGAGCCAGGTTCAGCTCGACCAGTGTGTTGCGGACGTACGAAAATTCGTGAGTGCCTTCTTCGAGGGACTCGAGGCGCTCGAAGAGGGTCTTGGAGAGGGCTCGGGCGTCGAGCGGCCCCACCTCGTCGAACGGAGGGATCTCCGGGAGACCTTCGAGGCCCTCAAGGGTCTCGGTCTCGACGTCGATGTGCGTTTCCGGGGGGAGTGTCGACGTCGCCAGGTCAGTACGCGATTCGTCGAGCCGGGCTGACATGATGTCCTCCATGCGTTCTCGGCATATGGCTGCCGATGCCAATGCGTGCACTGCTTCTTAGTGCGGCGCCTCCAAAGCCGGTCGTGGTCGAAAGTTGTCCTTACTAGGCCTACCCGTTTTCCACACCCGGTCGCAAGTGCGCTCTGTGCTGAAATGTCCGAATTCTAGAGGTTGTTCGGGTGCCGATGCGCAGTCGGAGGGCGTAGTGTTCGAGGGCGTCAATCGGCACGTCGAAGGCAGCGAGAGAGAGACGTCATGGACCGCGGGACAGTCGGCAGTGCGCATCGGGGCCGGCTTCTGGTCGAGGTGCGGCAAGAGGGCTCCAGTGCCGTCGTGACACCGGCCGGTGAGTTGGATCACCATACGGCCGATCTGCTGCGCGACCCCCTGGATGAATGCCTCAACAATGGACATTCCCGGCTGGTGATCGACTGTTCACGCCTCGAATTCTGCGATTCGACGGGGTTGAACGTGCTGCTCGGGGCCCGTCTCAAGGCCGAGGCGGCCGGTGGCGGAGTGCACCTCGCGGGCATGCTCCCGGTGGTTGCCAGGGTGTTCGAGATCACTGGCGCGGAGGCCGTCTTTACGGTGCACGCGTCACTCGACGACGCCCTCGCGCCGGACCCCTCCGGCGACTGACCGGAACCGGGCGACTGCGTGCTGTGGTCGACCGCAGAAGTTACGCTCCAGTTGTCGCTACGTGATCGCGGCGTTACCAGCGTCACAGGAGCCGTTCTCAACAAGTGGGTGTTTCCGTCGTTCCGTCGGGCAGGAGACCCCCGAACACGACTCCGACCCTGCGACTTCGATGACCCTCCGACCCCGATCCTCGACCCGGACTTCTTGGCCGGGCAGTGGGCACTCGGACCCTGAACCTGAATCCTGAAGCTGAATTGGTGAATCGGTGAGGTGAAGTGCTGATGAGCACCACCCGGCCTTACTCGCCGGGCGACCACGGCCCCGAGTCCGGTGAAGTGCCGGTCTTCGCGGGTCCGCGGGTCCGCAGGCTGAGCCTCAGCGGCGCGAGTGGCATCGTGCCGCTCGCCCGCGACTTCACCCGCGAGGCGCTGCATGCCTGGGGCTGGCTGCCGGCGGCGACCGCGGACCGCCGGGCCGCGGCGGAGGACGTGCTGCTCGTCGTCTCCGAACTCGTCACGAACGCGTGCCTGCACGCCGAGGGGCCCGACGAGATCATCCTGTACTTCGGCGACTCCCCGGCCAACAAGGTGCTGCGCATCGAGGTCGCGGACCGCGGGGCGGGCCAGCCGGCGCCGCGCACCCCGCACCGGGTCGGCCGGCCCGGCGGGCACGGCATGTTCATCGTCCAACGCCTCTGCCTCGACTGGGGAGTTGTCCGCACCCCGGGCGTCACGGGCAAGGTCGTGTGGGCGGAGGTCGGCGCCCCCGCGTAGCCCCCTTTCGTACGGTTTGAAGAGCACGCCGGATCGACTTCGATCCGGCGTGCTCTTTGTCTTCCCTCGACAAGGCCCCCGGCGTACCTTGAGCCACCCAGATCTGATGAACCGTCAGTAACCTTCGGTCTGAAGGGACTTCGAGGTGTCGTACCGGACGTACCAGAAACGAACCGCCGCGTTCGCGCTCAGCGCGGCTTTGGCAGGCTCGGCGGTGCTGATGGCCGCCCCCACCGCCTCGGCCACGGTGCAGAACGTCAACTACCAGTGCAAGACGCCGATCGGGAACAAGGGAGCCGTCTCCCCGATCGACATGAAGAGCGCCAAGAGCGGCAGCGGCTACAAGATCACGATGTCCTTCCAGAAGGGCGTCTCCTCCAGCCCCGTCGAGCTCGGCAAGGGTGCGATGCATCCGAGCGCGGTCATCAAGGTGGGCGGCGCCGACAGTGGCCAGTTCACGGCGACCGGGCCCGCGAACGACAAGGCGATCCCCGCCAACAGTCCGATCAAGATCAGTGACCTGACGGGGACGTACACCCCCAAGAAGAGCGGCAACGTGAACTTCACCGCCGGCGTCCTCACCATCAAGGCGCTCGGTACGAACACCACCTGTACGCCGTCCAACAGTCCCAAGCCGTCGCTCGAGATGGACGTGAAGGGGGCCGCGGGTGGCGGTGGTGCCGCGGACTCCGGGTCCTCGGCGTCCGCGCCGTCCGGGGGTGGGGAGTTGCCGCAGACCGGGCCGGAGGATTCGGCGATTGCGCTGGGGACGTTGGGTGGAACGGTGCTTCTGGCCGGGGCGGCGGGAGTGTTGTGGTTGACCCGGCGGAATCAGGCGGCGTCCCGTTAAGGGGGCGTGAGTCGTCGAGATGACGTTGCGCTCGTCGATGGGTGGTGGGGTCCCGCGGGGTTGCGGCCGCGGGGCTCTGCCCCGGACCCCGCGCCTCAATCGCCGGCGGGGCTTGAAAGGCCTGCTCAATCGCCGCAGGGGCTTGGAAGGCCTGCTCAATCGCCGCAGGGGCTTGAAATGGGGCTTCAGCCTCGTTCCCACCTTGCTCTGCGCCGTGGCGCTTGCCTTGGGCGGCCTCTCCGCTCCGGCCATCGCGGCCGGACCCGGTTGGACCGTCGCACCCTCCTCCGCCGGTGGTACGCGGCCCGCTGATGGGGATGGGCGGGCGTATGTCTATGCGGAGGGGGCGGCCGGGGCCGTGTTGGAGGACGAGGTGGCGGTCACGAATGAGAGTGGCAAGTCGCTGGAGGTCTCGTTGCGCGGGGCCGACGGCGAGGGTCGGGGTGATCGGAAGAAGGCCAAGGACACCGGGGCGTGGATTCGGTTCGCCGAGGAGTCCGTGAAGATCCCGGCGCGCACCCGCGCCGAGGTCCCCTTCACGGTCTCCGTACCCGCGGGCGCCACCCCCGGCGACCACCCGGGCGCGGTCGTGGCACGGGTCGCCGGGCGCGACGCCGCGGTCGGCGTCCACCTGCGGGTCAGCGGCCCCACGCTGTCCGCCCTCACGGTCGAGAACGTACGGGTGGACAAGGGCGCCATCGCCTACGACGTGGTCAACCGCGGCAACACGACGCTCGCGCCGCGCCTCGCGGTACGGGCCGACGGGATGCTCGGCGCCACCCTCGACAGGAGCCGGGCCCTGCCGGTGCAACTGCCGCCGGGCCGCAGGGTCAGCCTCACCGAACCATGGAAGAACGCCCCGGCGCTCGACGCCGTCGACGTGAAGGTGACGGTCACCGCGGGCGGCGGGGCGGCGGACTCGGCCACGGCGAGCGCCCGGTTCGTGCCGTGGCCGGTGGTCGGCGGGATCCTCGCCGTTCTCGCGGGCGCGGGCTGCGCCGTCTACTGGTACCTGCGCCGCAGGCGGCCCACCTGGCCCGTACCGCCGCACCTGCTCCGACTGCTCCGCCGACAAGGGAACGTAAGGAGTGCGCCATGAATCGCCGCCGCCGTAGCGCCTCGCGGCTGCTGACCGTCCTTGCCCTCCTGGGTGCCCTGCTCGCGGGGACCGCGCCCTGGGCAGGCTCCGCCTCCGCCGCCGACAAGCCGTCCGTGAGCCTCTCCAAGTCCCAGGCGGGGGCCGGGGGTTCGATCACCGTGAAGGGTGCGGACTGGCGGCCCGACACGCTGCTGATGATGCTGATCTGCGGGCAGTCGAGCCCGTCGCGCGGTGTCATCGGCGGCACCAACTCCTGTGCCAACGCCGAGGGCCGCGCGGTCACCACCGATGCCAAGGGAGCGTTCAGCAAGTCGCTTCCGGTCGCCGAGCCGCCGCAGTCGTGCCCGTGCGTCGTCCATGTCGCCACGGTGACCGGGCAGAAGGCGCAGGCGGACGCGGTGTTCCAGGTGGCGGGGCACCCCGTGAAGGCGCTGCCGAAGACGTCCGGCAGCGGGCAGCTGACCATGGTGGCCGACACCCGGCTCGAAGGCTCGGGCGGCCTGCTGACGTGGTTCGGCGCACCGCCGTCGCGGTCCTTCTCCTTCACCGTGGGCAACGTCGGTTCGAGCCCGGTCAAGAACCCCGTCTTCCAAGTCGGCACCTCCCACGGCGTGTTCGCGCCGCAATGGGAGGACCAGCAGTGGCGCGGCACGATCAAGCCGGGGCAGAAGGAGCGGATCAAGCTGCCCGTCGAGCTGTCGGCCGGCGCGCACGGCGACTATCTCGTCTCGCTCAAGTACGGCGGGAAGGTGCTGGCCGAACAGCCCTGGGGCGTGGGCCGTCCCTGGGGCGTCACCCTCTTCTGGATCCTGCTCTGCGTCGTCGTGCCGGCGGCCGTCTTCCGGATCGGCATGGCGGTCGTGGACCGCGTACGACCGCGTGATCGCCGGTCGAGGTCCAAGGGGCCGCGGTCCGGAGGTGGCGCGGGCGGGCGCACCGTACGGCTTCCGAAGGTGCGGCTGCCGCAGCAGAAACCGAAGCGGCCCGCGCCCGCCGACGCGCCCACCGCGCCGGCCGGCGCCGGCACGACACAGACCACGACTCTGCCCTGGTTCACCCCGGACACCGGTCCCTCCGGTCCGGAGCGGTCCGCGGCCGGTCAACTCTCCGCACCGTCAGAGAACAGTCCGACGACGAAAGGGAATACGTGAGCATCCAACGGAGAGTGAGCGCGGCGGGTGTCGCCCTGATGCTCGGCGGGGCGGGCCTGCTGTTCATGGGGGCGTCCCCCGCGCAGGCCGCCGACATCTCGTACAAGACGGAGTGCATACCGCCCTCGATCTCCGGGCTCGACCCGGTGCAGGGCACCACGATCACGCAGATCGCGGCGCCCGCCACGGCGAAGGTCGGCGACACGGTCAATGTGACCTGGAAGTTCATCCAGGGCGCGTCGAAGAACCCGGACGTCCTCGACCTCAGCGAGAACACCGTCCAGCCCACCGGCACGCTGAAGGCGGCCGGGGCGCAGACCGGTGACATCGACATGCAGGGGCCGCGCGAGAACCCGGCGATCCCCAAGAACAGTGCGATGAAGCTGTCCACGATGACGGGCAAGCTGAAGCTGGAGAAGGCGGGGGAGGTGAAGCTGGCCCCGGACAAGTACAACATCAACGTCAGCAAGCCGGTGTCGACGGACACCAAGTGCTCTCCGAAGGAGAGCGTGGATCCGGGCGCGGTCATCAAGGTCCTTGAGGGGGCCGCGAGTTCGGGCGGTTCGAGCAGCTCCGGTGGCGCCATCGGCGGTCTGCCGGGCACGTCGACGGGTGGCTCGTCGAGCTCCGGCGGCGACTCGGGCGGCTCCGGGGACTCCGGCG
Organism: Streptomyces sp. NPDC002754; assembly: GCF_053592315.1. Taxonomy (NCBI): domain Bacteria; kingdom Bacillati; phylum Actinomycetota; class Actinomycetes; order Kitasatosporales; family Streptomycetaceae; genus Streptomyces; species Streptomyces sp. NPDC002754. Next base: position 26,797 of record NZ_JBSFVM010000033.1, on the reverse strand, counting down.
GCTCCGGCGATTCCGGTGGCTCCACGAGCGGCGGCGACGACAGCGGCGGCAAGAGCGACTTCACCGGCAAGGAGGTCAGCGTCCCCTACTCCTGCAAGACGCCCATCGGCGACAAGAGCGCCACGTCTCCGGTGCAGATCGACGCCAAGAAGGACGGCGGGAACTTCGGCATCACGGTGAAGTTCAAGAAGTCCGTGATGGACAGCCCCGCCGACATCCCGGCCGACTCGGTGAAACCGTCGATGGCGGTGAAGCTGGGCGGCTCCGACAAGGGCACGGTCCCCGTCGAGGGCCCGACCAACAAGAAGGCGTTCAAGTCCGGTGACCCGATCGAGATCCCGGACATGACCGGCACGTACAAGCCGGGCGCCGACGGCAAGTCGACGCTGTCGCCGGGCGTCCTCACGGTGAAGGCGCTGGGCACGACCACCACCTGCACGCCGAGCAAGGCTCCGGTCTCCCTGGAGCTCGACACGTCGAAGCAGGCGGGCGGCGCGGCCGGCGGCACGGGTTCGGCGGGCGGTTCGGCCGGCGGCTCGGCGGCGGGCGGCTCCGCGGCAACCGGCGGCGGCCTCGCCGAAACCGGCTCCTCCAACGACGGCGCCCTCCGCGCCCTCGGCCTGGCGGCCGGCACGGTGATCCTCCTGGGCGGCGCGGTCTTCACGTTCCTGCCGCGGGCGAGGAGGGTGGTCCGGCGGTAGCACGCGAAGGGGCCGCCGCACCGAACCGGTGCGGCGGCCCCTCAGTCGTGAACGGTCACGAGTAGTGATAGCGGGCCTTGAGGATCTTCACTTCCTTGTCGTCGGCCCGGTACACGAGCCGGTGTTCGTCATCGATGCGACGCGACCAGTAGCCCGACAGATCGCCCTTGAAGGGTTCGGGCTTGCCGATGCCCTCGAACGGGGTGCGCTGGATCTCCGCGATCAGGCGGGTGATCCGCCGCGCGGTCTTGCGGTCCGCCGACAGCCACCAGCTGAAGTCCTCCCAGGCGGCGGTGTCGAAGTGGACACTCCTCACTCCTCGCCCCCCGCGAGGTCGCGCAACTCGTCCAGCGACTTCTCGGCACCGGGATGGCCCGCGCGGTCCCGCGCCACGGCCTCCATCAGGCGCTGGGCGTTGGCGGGGGAGCGCAGCAGGTAGACCGTCTCCTGCCAGGCGTCGTAGTCGTCGGCGGACATCAGGACCGCGTCCCCGCCCCGCGACGTGATCCGTACGGGCTCGTGGTCGTCGTTGACACGCTCTATCAGCGGGAACAGGGTGGCGCGGGCCTCGCTGGCGCTGATGGACATGTCCGCTCCCTTGAGGTGGGGCCGTAGAGTCGTACGACTTCACGGTACCTACATTGTACCGAATTTCGGTACCACTGGGTGGGGCGGGACAGCCGCACGGAAAGCGCCGCCGCACCTGTGACGGGTACGGCGGCGCTTTCTCTGCGGCTGCTGCGGAGCGGAAGCGTGTTAGTTGACGCTGCCCATGAGCCCCTTGACCTTCTTGCGGTACATCCAGAACGCGATGCCCGCGAGGATCGCGAGGCCGGCCTCGGCGACGACCGCGCCCGAGGTGTTCAGGTCGACCCCGGCGGTCGAGAGCAGACCGGTGACGGAGTCGCCCGCGGTGACCGCGAGGAACCAGACACCCATCATCTGCGAGCCGTACTTCGCCGGAGCCATCTTGGTCGTGACCGAGAGGCCGACCGGGGAGAGGCAGAGCTCACCGATGGTCTGGATGAAGTAGATCGCCACCAGCCACATCGGGGAGACACGACCACCGTTGTTGGCGGTGTCGATCAGCGGCATGAGGAAGACGACGAAGGAGATGCCGATCAGGACCAGGCCCGAACCGAACTTGACCGCGGTGCTCGGCTCCTTGCCGCGCTTGTTCAGCCACAGCCAGGCGGAGGCGACCAGCGGGGCGAACGCCATGATGAAGATCGGGTTCAGCGACTGGTACCAGGAGGTCGGGAAGTCGAAGCCCAGCAGGTGGTTCGTCGTCGAGTTCTCGCCGAAGATCGAAAGCGTCGAACCGTTCTGGTCGTAGATCATCCAGAAGATGGCCGCGACGACGAAGAACCAGATGTAGCCGGAGAGCTTGGACTGCTCGTCGTTCGACAGCTCCTTGTCGCGCTTCATCTTGACCAGGACGGCGACCGGGATGATCAGGCCGATCAGCGTCAGCGGCACGAGCACCCAGTTGAGGGTGTAGGTGCCGGTCGCGACCACGATCACGTAGAAGACGGCGGCGACAACGGCCCAGATCAGCGACGTGCGCAGCGACTTGGCCTTCTCCTGCGCGCTGGCGGGCTTGACGACGACGTCGCTCTCGCTGCTCAGGTGACGCGTGCCGAACATGAACTGGGCCAGACCCAGGGCCATGCCGATCGCGGCGAGCCCGAAGCCGAAGTGCCAGCTGACGTTCTCACCGACGGTGCCGATGGTCAGCGGCGCCAGGAAGGCACCCAGGTTGATGCCGATGTAGAAGATGGTGAAGCCACTGTCGCGGCGCGGGTCCTGCGGGCCGTCGTAGAGGTGGCCGACCATCGTGGAGATGTTGGCCTTCAGCAGACCCGAGCCGAGCGCCACGAGCGCCAGGCCGACGAAGAACGTGCCCGAACCGGGCAGCGCCAGCGTGATGTGGCCGAGGATCACGATGCTCGCGCCGTAGGCCACCGTCTTGCGGGGGCCCCAGAAACGGTCTGCGAACCAGCCGCCGGGCTGGGCGAGCAGGTAGACCATGGACATGTAGACCGAGTAGATCGCCGTGGCGGTGGCGGGGTTCATGTGAAGCCCGCCGGGAGCGATCAGGTACAGCGGGAGCAGTGCCTTCATGCCGTAGAAGCTGAAACGCTCCCACATCTCGGTCATGAAGAGTGTGGCCAGTCCGCGGGGGTGGCCGAAGAAGGTCTTCTGCGAGCCGGGGGTACCGGCCGAGTCCTTCGTCAGGCTGGACGCCATGGTCGATCCTTGTGGGGTGTCGGGACGCGCCGCGGTGAAGCGGATACGCGCCCGGTGGGGCGGCCGGCACCGGAGTCCTGCCGCCCTTCCCACGCCCAGAGGGATGTGCCCGACGAGGTCTTCGTGCGGGACGAGGCACGGCGGACCCGAGATCCACACCCCGGCGCTTCATTACACGCGGGGCCCGGCCACAGGTCATTCCTAAAAACACTGACGGAAGTCAGCTCACACAAGAAAGGGACCTTGGGTGCGCAGTGCGCTCCAAAGGTCCCCCAGTAGTGCATCAGGCGTTGAATCACCTTACGAACGACTCAACGCCATATGGAAGGACTTGAGAGATGGATCACAGGCCTTCACGGAACCCCCCGCACTGTTTCAAAGGTCATCCCCACGATGACACCCGGACACCGCAGGGCGCGAACCCGGAAGCAAAAATTCCGTTCGCCGCGCGAGGCCGCTGTATCCGATCACCCCACGGGCGTCGTCCGCCGCGGACTACCATCACCCCATGACCCGTGTACTGCTCGCCGAGGACGACGCGTCCATCTCGGAGCCGCTGGCCCGTGCCCTGCGCCGCGAGGGTTACGAGGTGGAAGTGCGCGAGGACGGTCCCACCGCCCTCGACGCCGGACTGCAGGGAAGCATCGACCTCGTCGTGCTCGACCTCGGACTGCCGGGGATGGACGGCCTCGAGGTGGCCCGCAGAATGCGCGCCGAGGGGCACACGGTGCCGGTGCTCATCCTCACCGCCCGCGCGGACGAGGTGGACACGGTCGTCGGCCTCGACGCCGGCGCCGACGACTACGTGACCAAGCCCTTCCGCCTCGCCGAGCTCCTCGCCCGCGTCCGGGCCCTGCTCCGCCGCGGCGCCACCGAGCCGGTGCAGGCCCCGGCCACGCACGGCGTCCGTATCGACGTCGAATCGCACCGCGCGTGGATGGGCGAGGAGGAACTCCAGCTCACGGCCAAGGAGTTCGACCTCCTGCGGGTCCTCGTACGGGACGCGGGCCGCGTGGTCACCCGTGACCAGCTGATGCGCGAGGTCTGGGACACGACGTGGTGGTCGTCGACCAAGACCCTCGACATGCACATCTCCTGGCTCCGCAAGAAGCTCGGCGACGACGCGGCGAATCCGCGGTACATCGCGACGGTGCGGGGTGTGGGCTTCAGGTTCGAGAAGAGCTGAGGCCACCCGCCTCGGGGCTCCGCCCCGGACCCCGCGCCTCAAACGCCGGCGGGGCTGTTATTAAGCCCTTGCGGCGATTGAGCAGCGGGGTCCGGGGCGGAGCCCCGTGTCCGTAACCACGTTGCCGCCGACGCATCCGGGACACTAGGACATATGCGTCGCCGACTGATCAACTCCACCCTCGCCGTGGTCCTGGTAGTGATCGCCGTCTTCGGCGTCTCCCTGGTCATCGTGGAGACCCGAACCATCACCAACAGCGCCCAGGAACGCGTGGAGTCGGAGGCCGTCCGCCTCGCCTCCATCGTGGACAGCAGAATCCTCGGCGAGGAACAGATCACCGGCGGCATCCTCCAGGACCAGGTCGCGGGGGACCGCTACGCCGAGATCGACATGCCCGGCCGCCACCCGCTCACCATCGGCACGCAGCCCGTCGGCGACGTCATCTCGTACACGGCCAAGGGCGAGCAGGGCGAGAAGGTCACCGTCGAGGAGGCCCGCTCGGCCGTCACCACGGAGGTCGGCCGCACGCTCCTGATCATCGCGGGCGTGGCCCTGCTCGCGATCGTCGCCGCCGTCCTGCTCGCCGTACGCCAGGCGAACCGCCTCGCCTCCCCGCTCACCGACCTCGCCTCCACGGCGGAGCGCCTCGGCTCCGGCGACCCGCGGCCCCGGCACAAGCGCTACGGCGTCCCGGAGCTCGACCGCGTCGCGGACGTCCTCGACGGTTCGGCGGAGCGCATCGCCCGCATGCTGACGGCCGAGCGGCGCCTCGCGGCCGACGCCTCGCACCAGCTGCGTACGCCCCTCACGGCGCTGTCCATGCGCCTGGAGGAGATCACCATGACCGACGACCTGAACGAGGTGAAGGAGGAGGCGACCATCGCGCTCGCGCAGGTCGAGCGGCTCACCGACGTCGTCGAGCGGTTGCTCACCAACTCCCGTGACCCGCGCACCGGATCGGCCGTCCCCTTCGACCTGGACGAGGTGATCAAGCAACAGCTGGAGGAGTGGCGGCCCGCCTACCGCAGCGCCGGACGCGCGATCGTCTCCTCCGGCAAGCGCCACCTCACGGCGGTCGGCACCCCGGGCGCGGTCGCCCAGGTGCTCGCCGCGCTGATCGAGAACTCGCTGATGCACGGCGGCGGCACGGTCGCCCTGCGTACCCGCGTCACCGGCAGCCAGGCCATCGTCGAGGTCACGGACGAGGGTCCCGGCGTCCCGCCGGAGCTGGGCTCGCGGATCTTCGAGCGGACCATCAGCGGCCGCAATTCGACGGGCATCGGCCTCGCCGTCGCCCGCGACCTGGCGGAGGCCGACGGGGGCCGCCTCGAAATGCTCCAGAGCAGCCCGCCGGTCTTCGGCCTGTTCCTCTCCCGTACGCCGCTGAAGAAGACGGCGGACGGGGACGAGGAGCAGATGATCAGGTGACCCGGCCCGCGCCTCAGCGGGTCCGTGCCGCCGGGGCCGATTCGTCGAGGAACGATTCCGCGCTGGCCACGGCCTCCCTCGCGGGCAGCGTCTTGAACACCCATGTCCGGTACGACCAGAACCGGAACAGGGTCGCGAGGCCCATGCCGAGGAACTTGAAGATGTTGCTCTGCAACGAGCTGTTCCAGCCGAACCCGTACGTCGCCGCGTACAGGACACCGTTCTCGATGATCAGGCCCGCCACGCTGAACAGCAGGAACAGCGTGAGTTCCTTGGTGCGGCCGCTCTTGTCGCGGTCGCGGTACGTGAAGTAGCGGAACCCTACGTAGTTGAAGGCAATGGCGACGACCGTCGCGATCACGCTGGCCCGCACCACCTGGAGGTCCGTGCTGTGCCGCATGAGATTGAAGACGGCGAAGTTCACGAGGACGCCCAGGGCGCCGACGACACCGAACTTCGCGACCTCGCGGGCCATGCCCGTGAGCCGCTGTCGCAGTGCGCCGATGCGGCCGGTACGTCCCGTGATGCCCATGATGGTCGCCTCAGCCCCCGTGATGTCCGTCGTGGTGTCCGTCGTGCCTGTCGTCCCCGTCGTGTCGGATCCGGTCGTGACCGACCCAGCCATGCTAACCACGCGCCTTCGTTCTGTGCCTGTGGTCTGTAGGACGCGGTGCGGGTACCGGACACCTGGCCGATACCCTGTGGGTGTGACGTTCCCCGTAGTCGGCATGGTCGGCGGTGGACAGCTCGCTCGTATGACACACGAGGCAGGCATCCCGCTCGGCATCAGGTTCAAGCTCCTCAGTGACACCCCGCAGGATTCCGCGGCGCAGGTCGTCGGCGATGTCGTGGTCGGCGACTATCGCGACCTGGACACGCTGCGCGAGTTCGCGCGGGGCTGCGACGTGATCACCTTCGATCACGAGCACGTCCCGACAGAGCATCTACGGGCCCTGGAGGCGGACGGCATCCCCGTCCGCCCCGGGCCCGACGCGCTGCTGTACGCCCAGGACAAGGGCGAGATGCGCGCGAAGCTCACGTCGCTGGACGTGCCGTGCCCGCGCCACCGCATCGTGACGGACCCGTCCGACGTGGTCGCGTTCGCCGAGGAGGGCGACGGCTTCCCCGTCATCCTCAAGACGGTGCGCGGCGGCTACGACGGCAAGGGCGTGTGGTTCGTACGCTCCGCGGCCGACGCCTCGGACCCGTTCAAGGCGGGCGTTCCGGTCCTCGCCGAGGAGAAGGTCGACTTCGTACGGGAGCTGGCGGCCAACGTCGTCCGCTCCCCGCACGGGCAGGCGGTCGCGTACCCGGTCGTCGAGTCCCAGCAGGTCGACGGCGTCTGCGACACGGTGATCGCCCCGGCCCCCGGGCTCGGCGAGGCCCTGGCGGGCGAGGCGCAGGAGCTGGCGCTGCGCGTCGCGCAGGAGCTCGAGGTGGTCGGCCACCTCGCGGTCGAACTCTTCGAGACCCGCGACGGCCGCATCCTGGTCAACGAGCTGGCGATGCGCCCGCACAACTCCGGCCACTGGACGCAGGACGGGGCGGTCACGTCCCAGTTCGCGAACCACGTCCGTGCGGTCCTCGACCTGCCGCTCGGCGACCCGCGCCCGCGCGCGCCGTGGACGGTCATGTGCAATGTCCTGGGCGGCGACTACCCGGACATGTACAGCGCGTATCTGCACTGCATGGCCCGCGACCCGCAGCTCAAGATCCACATGTACGGCAAGGACGTGAAGCCCGGTCGCAAGATCGGCCACGTCAACACCTACGGCGACGACCTGGACGCCGTCCTTGACCGCGCCCGTCACGCAGCCGGCTACCTCCGAGGAACGATCACCGAATGAGTTCTGCAGTGCGCCCCGTGGTGGGCATCGTCATGGGCTCGGACTCCGACTGGCCCGTCATGGAGGCCGCGGCGAAGGCGCTCGACGAGTTCGAGATTCCCTACGAGGTCGACGTCGTCTCCGCGCACCGGATGCCGCACGAGATGATCTCGTACGGGGAGCAGGCCGCCGAGCGTGGCCTCAAGGCGATCATCGCGGGTGCGGGCGGCGCGGCCCACCTGCCCGGCATGCTGGCGTCGGTGACGCCGCTGCCGGTGGTCGGCGTGCCGGTCCCGCTGAAGTACCTCGACGGTATGGACAGCCTGCTGTCCATCGTGCAGATGCCGGCCGGCGTGCCGGTCGCGACGGTGTCGGTGGGCGGCGCGCGCAACGCGGGCCTGCTCGCGGCGCGCATGCTGGCCGCGCACGACGACGAACTCCTCGGCCGGATGAAGGACTTCCAGCAGGAGCTGAACGACCAGGCGACCGAGAAGGGCAAGCGGCTGCGGGCCAAGGTCGCGGGCGGCGGCGCCGGCTTCGGGTTCGGTTCGGTTTCCGGTTCGGGGAAGTGACGCGCGTGAGTACCTCTGCCGGACTTGAGGAAGCCCGTTCGCTCCTCGCCGAGTTCCCGGTCGTCGACGGTCACAACGACCTGCCGTGGGCGCTGCGCGAGCAGGTCACGTACGACATCGACGCGCGCGACATCGCCACCGACCAGAGCGCCCATCTGCACACGGACCTGGCGCGGTTGAGGGCGGGCGGCGTCGGCGCGCAGTTCTGGTCGGTGTACGTCCGTACGGATCTGTCGGGTGACGCGGCGGTGTCCGCCACCCTCGAACAGATCGACTGCGTCGACCAGTTGATCGCCCGGTACGCGGGTGAGCTGCGCGAGGCGCGGACGGCGGCGGACATGGAGGCGGCGCGGTCGGAAGGCCGCATCGCCTCCCTCAAGGGCGCCGAGGGCGGCCACTCCATCAACAACTCCCTTGCTACGTTGCGGGCGTTGTACGCACTCGGCGTCCGCTACATGACGCTCACGCACAACGACAACATCGCGTGGGCGGACTCGGCGACGGACGAGCCCGGCGTTGGCGGCCTCTCCGCGTTCGGCCGCGAGGTCGTCCGGGAGATGAACCGCGAGGGCATGCTGGTCGACCTCTCGCACGTGGCGGCGACGACGATGCGCGCGGCGCTGGATGTTTCGGTTGCGCCGGTCATCTTCTCCCATTCCTCCTCCCGCGCGGTGTGCGACCACCCGCGCAACATCCCGGACGACGTGCTGGAGCGCCTGCCGGGGAACGGGGGAGTGGCCATGGCCACCTTCGTCCCGAAGTTCGTGCTCCAGGCGGCGGTCGACTGGACCGCGGCCGCGGACGACAACCTGCGTTCGCACGGCTTCCACCACCTGGATACGTCTCCGGAGGCGATGAAGCTGCACCGCGCCTTCGAGGAGGCCCGGCCGCGCCCGATCGCGACGGTCTCGACGGTGGCCGACCACCTCGACCACATGCGCGAGGTCGCCGGCGTCGATCACATCGGCATCGGCGGGGACTACGACGGCACGGCGTTCACGCCGGACGGCCTCTCCGACGTCTCCGGCTACCCGAACCTCATCGCCGAACTGGTCGACCGTGGCTGGTCCCGGTCGGACCTCTCCAAGCTGACGTGGCGCAACACGGTCCGCGTCCTGGGCGACGCGGAATCAACCGCGGCCGACCTCCAGTCGCAGCGCGGCCCGTCGAACGCGACGCTGTCCCAGCTGGACGGTTAGGACGGCACGCCGGGACCGTGGACGGCCAGGCCAAGCCCCCACCCCACCCCTCCCCGAAAGTCCTGCCGGACGGGCCTGCTCAATCGCCGCAGGGGCTCCAAATGGAGCCCCTGCGGCGATTGAGCCCTGGGGCCGGGTGGGCACGTCAGCCTGTGCGGTGATCGAGGGTTCTCGGGGCGCCGGTCCCGGCACATCAAGCCTGTGCGGTGATCGAGGGTTCTCGGGGCGCCGGCCCCGGCACATCAAGCCTGTGCGGTGATCGAGGGTTCTCGGGGCGCCGGCCCCGGCACATCAAGCCTGTGCGGTGATTGACGGTTCTCAGGGCGCCGACCCTGGCATATCAAGCCCCTGCGGCGATTGAGCAGCGGGGTCCGGGGCAGAGCCCCGTGACGTGGGAACGGTCCACCGCAGCGATGTCGACCGGCGCCGCCCCCGGCCCCCCGGCCCCCCGGCCCCCCGGCCCCCCGGCCCCGCGCAACCACACCCCCGCCCACCCGAACGGCACCGCTCGCCGAGACCCCGCCCGCCCCGCATGCCACGGTGGTTCGAACGACTGTCCCCCTGACGTCCGGAGCCCTGCCATGGCAGACCTACAGGACGAGCTCAACGCTCCCGCCGAAGCGGGCGACCTGGAACCCGCCAGGCCCGCCAACGCGGGCACCGCGGCCCCCACACCCGCGCCTCCCACCGCCCCCCACGACCTCCTCGCCCGCCACCCCGTGGCCGACGGCTACTGCGGCCTCCCACAGGTCCTGCGTACCCTCCCCTGGTACGACCTGGAGCTGGGCGAGAGCGCCGTGGAGGCCGACCTGCCGAGGCTGCGCGCGGGTGGCACCGGCGCGCAGCTGTGGGCACCCCACGTAGACCCGGACGCCCCGGTCACCACGACGCTGGAACAGATCGACCTGATCAACGACGTCGTCGCCCGCCACCCGGAGGACCTCCGCCTCGTCCGTTCCGCCTCGGACATGGCCGACGCCCGCGCCCACGGCCGTATCTCCGTGCTCATCGGCCCGGTCCCGGCCACCGCGGCGGCGGACTCACTCGGCACGCTGCGCTCCCTGCACGCCCTCGGCCTGCGCGCCCTCACGCTGAGCGGCACCTCATGGGCGTCGGAGAGCGGCCTGCCCCTGTTCGGCGAAGAGGTCGTACGGGAGATGAACCGGCTCGGCATGCTCATCGACCTCACCGGCGCCTCGGCCGCGACCGCCACCCGCGTCCTCGCCGTGTCCAAGGCCCCGGTCGCCCTGACCCGCTCCGGCGCCCGCGCCCTGAACCACCACCCGGACAACGTGCCGGACGAGCTTCTCGCCGCACTCGGTGAGAGCCGGGGGCTGTGCCTGGTGCCGTGCTCCGCGGACCGCACGGGCCCCGCCCTGCGCGACGTGGCCGATCACCTCGACCACGTGCGCCGTCTCGCGGGCCCCGAGTCGGTGGGCCTGTCGGGCACGTACGACACCGGGGACGCGCACCCCGAGGGCCTCGGCGACGTCGCCGGCTACCCGGCCCTGGTCGCGGAGCTCCAGGCCCGCGACTGGACCGACACCGAACTCGCCCTCCTCACCTGGGGCAACGTCCAACGGGTGCTGCGCAGCACGGAGTTCGTCTCCCGTGCCGCGCAGCGCCGCCGGGACCCCAGCCGCTAGCCGGCGTCCGGACGGATCAAGCAGAACGGATGCCCCGCCGGGTCCGCGTACACCCGGAAGTCGCGGGCGCCGCCCTCGTCGTCCAGGTCGAGCGGCACCGCGCCGAGGGCGAGGATCTTCTCCTGCGCGGCCTCGATGTCCGCCACGTCCAGGTCGAGGTGGAGCTGCTGCGAGTCGTGGTCGGCGGCGGGCCACCGCGGCGGCTTGTGGTCCGGCACGCGCTGGAAGGAGAGCCGCTGGCCGTCCGGCGCGTACAGGTCGTACCAGTCGCCCTTGCCCTGGTAGTTCTCGATCCGCCCGCCGAGCACGGCCGCGTAGAACTCGGCGAGTGCGACGGGGTCGGGGCAGTCGTAGGCGACGGTGCCGATTTTCGCGAAGGCCATGTCGGCTCCCTTGGTCGGAAGGATCAGCAGGCGCAGAGGCAGAACGGGTGCCCCGCGGGGTCCGCGTAAACCCGCCAGCTGCGCGAACGGTCCGCCGCGTCGAGCACCGTGGCCCCCAGCGCGAGCACCTCCTTCTCCGCCGCGTCCAGGTCCTCGGCGGTCAGATCGAGGTGGAACTGCTGGGACGCGTCCGGCGCGGGCCAGGCGGGCGCCACGTGATCCGGCGCCTGCTGGAACGCGAGGCTGTGGCCGCCCGGCGCCGTCACGTCGACCCAGCCGTCCTCCTCGCCGGTGATGCTGCCGCCGAGCACGGCGGCGTAGAACTCCGCCAGTTCACGCGGCCGCGGACAGTCCAGGACGACGACTCCGAGTTGTGCGATGGGCATGATGCCTCCTCGTGTTACCCCTATACGGGGTTAACAGGTAACTTCGGCGTTACTGCATACTGCCGCACTGGGGGTAACGTCGCAACCATGAATGCCCGCCAGACCGCACCCGGTGGCCTCGCCCTGATCGAGGCCCTGGTGAACACGCTGCTCGACATCACGACGGGCGAGGACGCGCTGGAGCGGGCCGAGGTGCGCGAGCGCTTCGGCATCGCGGCGGGCGGGCTCGACGAGGCGCGCGAACTGCGCGAGTCGCTGCGCGCGGCATGCCTGGCCCACGCGGGCCATCCGCCGCACGACGCCGTGACCCCGCTGGGCGAACTGCTCGCGCGGGCACCGCTGCGGGTGGCGGTCGACGAGCGGGACGGCACGGCGAGCCTCGTCCCGGTGCACGGCGGGTCCCTGGCCGGACGCGTGGCGGCCGCCATCGCCGAGGCGCGCGGGGACGGCACCTGGGCGCGGCTCAAGGCCTGCGAGGCCGCCGACTGCCACTGGGCGTATTACGACCGGAGCCCCGCGGGCCGCGGTCGCTGGTGCGACATGGCGGTCTGCGGGGCCCGGGCGAAGATGCGGCGCTACCGCGCCAAGTAGTTATGCGGATCCAAGTAGTTACGTGGATCCAAGTAGTTACGCGGAGGGGCGTCCCATCGCCCGGTACGTCCACCCGGCCGCCCGCCACAGCGCACTGTCCAGCGCGTTGCGCCCGTCCAGGAGCACCGGGTTCGCGGCGACCTTGGCCAGCTCCGCCGGGTCGAGCTCGCGGAACTCGCGCCACTCGGTGAGGTGCAGCACGATGTCCGCCCCGCGCACCGCCTCGAGGGCCGAGTCCGCGTAGCCGAGCGTCGGGAACACGCGCCGCGCGTTGTCCATGCCCTTCGGGTCGTAGACCGTGACCTGGCCGCCCTGGAGGTGGATCTGACCGGCCACGTTGAGGGCGGGGGAGTCGCGTACGTCGTCGGAGTCCGGTTTGAAGGAGGCACCGAGCACGGCGACCCGCTTGCCGAGGAACGCCCCGCCGCCGAGCGCCTCGCGGGCCATCTCGACCATCGCGCCGCGCCGCCGCATGTTGATCGAGTCGATCTCGCGCAGGAAGGTGAGCGCCTGATCGGCACCCAGCTCACCGGCGCGCGCCATGAACGCCCGGATGTCCTTGGGCAGGCAGCCGCCGCCGAAGCCGATCCCGGCCCGCAGGAACTTGTGCCCGATCCGCTCGTCGTAGCCGATGGCCTCGGCGAGCTTCGCGACGTCGCCACCGCCCGCCTCGCAGACCTCGGCCATGGCGTTGATGAAGGAGATCTTGGTCGCCAGGAACGAATTCGCCGACGTCTTCACCAGCTCCGCCGTCGGGTAGTCCGTCACGACGAACGGGGTGCCCTCGGCGAGCGGCTTCGCGTACACCTCGCGCAGCAGCTGCTCGGCCCGCTCGCTGTTCACGCCGACAACGATCCGGTCCGGGTGCAGCGTGTCGTTCACGGCGAAGCCCTCGCGCAGGAACTCCGGGTTCCACGCCAACTCCGCGTGCCGCGGCAGCAGTTCGGTGAGGCGGGTCGCCGAGCCGACCGGCACGGTCGACTTGCCGACGACGAGCGCGCCCTCCTTCAGGTGCGGCGCGAGCGAGGCGAAGGCGGAGTCGACGTAGCTCATGTCACAGGCGTACTCGCCGTGCTTCTGCGGGGTGTTCACGCACACGAAGTGCACATCGCCGAACTCGCCGGCCTCCGCGAAGTCCATCGTGAAGCGCAGCCGCCCGCTCGAACCCTCGAACCCCGAGACGTGCTTGCGGAGCAGCTCCTCGAGGCCGGGCTCGTACATCGGGACCTCGCCCCGCGTGAGCATGTCGATCTTCTCGGGCACGACGTCCAGGCCGAGCACCTCGAAGCCGAGCTCGGCCATGGCCGCGGCGTGTGTCGCGCCGAGGTAGCCGGTGCCGATCACGGTGATCTTGAGGGCCATATCGGGGGGCTCCAGAGGTGTGGGTGCTACAGGGCGCTGCCGAGCATAGCTGTGGCATGTGCAGGCGCCTCACCGGGCAACTTTCCCTCTGTCGCACAGCTCACGTATCCGCACGGGGAGCGGCGGCCTAAGATTCAGGTTACTTAACGGTAATTAGCATCAGTAAAAGCGTGTCTTGGAGTGTGAGAGACCTTGGCCGGATCGGCTGACTTCGACCTGTACCGCCCGTCCGAGGAGCACGACATGCTCCGCGACACGATCCGTGCGCTGGCCGAGGCGAAGATCGCCCCGCACGCCGCCGCGGTGGACGAGGAGGCGCGCTTCCCGCGCGAGGCCCTCGACGCGCTCACCGCCTCGGACCTGCACGCCGTGCACGTACCCGAGGAGTACGGCGGCGCGGGCGCGGACGCGCTCGCCACGGTCATCGTGATCGAGGAGGTGGCGCGCGTCTGCTGCTCGTCCTCCCTGATCCCGGCGGTGAACAAGCTCGGCTCCCTCCCCGTGATCCTCTCCGGCTCGGAGGAGCTGAAGAAGAAGTACCTGGGCCCGCTGGCCAAGGGCGACGGCATGTTCTCGTACTGCCTGAGCGAGCCGGACGCGGGCTCCGACGCGGCGGGCATGAAGACCCGCGCGGTACGCGACGGCGACTCCTGGGTCCTCAACGGCGTGAAGCGCTGGATCACCAACGCCGGCGAGTCCGAGTACTACACGGTGATGGCGGTCACGGACCCGGAGAAGCGCTCGAAGGGCATCTCGGCTTTCGTCGTCGAGAAGTCGGATCCGGGCGTCTCCTTCGGCGCCCCGGAGAAGAAGCTCGGCATCAAGGGCTCGCCGACCCGCGAGGTCTACCTCGACAACGTGCGGATCCCCGCCGACCGCATGATCGGCGCCGAGGGCACCGGCTTCGCGACCGCGATGAAGACCCTCGACCACACCCGCATCACGATCGCCGCCCAGGCGCTCGGTGTCGCGCAGGGCGCCCTCGACTACGCCAAGGGCTACGTCCAGGAGCGCAAGCAGTTCGGCAAGCCGATCGGCGACTTCCAGGGCGTCCAGTTCATGCTCGCGGACATGGCCATGAAGATCGAGGCCGCCCGCCAACTGACGTACGCGGCCGCCGCCAAGTCGGAACGCGGCGACAAGGACCTGACCTTCGCGGGCGCCGCGGCCAAGTGCTTCGCCTCGGACGTCGCCATGGAGGTCACCACGGACGCCGTCCAACTCCTCGGCGGCTACGGCTACACCCGCGACTACCCGGTCGAGCGCATGATGCGCGACGCCAAGATCACCCAGATCTACGAGGGCACGAACCAGGTCCAGCGCATCGTCATGGCCCGCAACCTGCCGTAACGCCCGCCACACGCCGAAGGCCCCTGATACCCCGCACGGATCAGGGGCCTTCGTGCGTCCGGCGCCGGTGTGCCCTGGTCTCCGGGAGTGCCGCCAGGTAGCCGCCGTCCACGGGCAGGCAGATGCCGTTGACGTACGAAGAGGTGGGGCCGGCCAGGAAGGCGATGGCGTCGGCGATCTCTTCGGGCGAGCAGAGGCGGCCGAGCGGGTAGTCGGCCTCGACGCGGGCGCGGGCCGCGGGGTCGCGCCAGCGGTGGGCGTTGCGTTCGACGGGTACGAAGCCGGGCTTGACGACGTTGGTGCGCACCCCCAGTGGTCCCCACTCGGTGGCCGCCGCGCGGGCGAGGGCGCCGAGGCCCGCCTTGGCGACCGCGTACGGGGCGCAGTCGGGCGCGGCGCCGTGCGCGTGCACCGAGCCGACGAGGACCACGGACGCGGGCCCCTCGCCCTTGCACCGCACCAGCTCGGCGGCGGCCTGCCAGGCGGAGACCAGCCCGACGTCGAAGACCTTGTGCCACTGCGAAGGGGTCAACTCACCCAGTGGTACGCGTAGTTCGTGCAGGAGTGAGTGCACGAGGACGGAGGGGGGCTCGGGGGCGGCGTCGAAGGCCCGCCGGATGAGGGCCGGTTCGGTGGCGTCGCCGACCAATGCTGCGTGTACGGAAGGGAGTTGGCGCACCGTCGGGTCCCGGTCGACCGCGACGACATGCGTACCGCCGGTGGCGAGCCGGGCGACGATCGCCCGGCCGACCCCACCGGCGGCACCGAGAACGAGAGCGGACGTCATGACGACATCCTGGCCTCAGAGCCTGTGTCGTATCCCCGGTCGGGCGCGCGGCGTCTGGCACGCACGCTCGCCGCGTTGCCAAAAAGCCCTGGTAGCTCCGCTACAAGGACTTTCCGGCGCCTTGCGATCGCACGCACCAGACGCCGCGCGCTGATCCGACCGGGGATACGACACAGGCTCTCAGTCGCTGGAGACCGTGACCTTCTCGTCGTTGTTGAACTGGTCGACGAGCTGCTTGACCTTGGCCTTGTCCCACAGCAGGTTGCCGCCGACGCTGCCGCTCGTCGGCATGTTCATGGACTTGCCGTCACCGCCGTTGGCCGCCTTCATCGCCAGGAACATCTTGCCCAGCGACCACAGGCTCATGTCCTTGTCGACGGTGAGCGAGTCCAGGCCCGCACCCATCGTCGGGTACAGCGTGAACGGGTTCAGGACGGTGCCGGGCGAGGACACCTTCTGCGCGAGCGCCCCGAGGAACTGCTGCTGGTTCTTGGTGCGCTGCAGGTCGGACTGGGCGAAGGCGTGCCGCGTACGGACGAAGGCGAGGGCCTGCTGGCCGTCCAGGGTCTGCTCGCCCTTCTGGAAGTCGGCCCCGGACCACTTGTCCTTGAAGCCCTCCTTCAGGTTCATGTCGACGCCGCCGACCGCGTCCACGATGCTCGCGAAGCCACCGAAGCCGATCTCCGCGTAGTGGTCGATGTGCAGCCCGGTGTTGGACTCGACGGTGCGCACGAGCAGCGTCGGGCCGTCCTCCGCGTAGGCGGCGTTCAGCTTCGTCTGACGCCCGGTGGCCGGGTACGTCTTGCCGGACTCGGCGCCCTTGTACGAAGGGATCTCGACGTTCGAGTCACGCGGCAGCGAGACGAGGGTGTCCCCGTTGGAGCCGACGTGCAGGATCATCATCGTGTCCGTGCGCTTGCCCTCGGCGGAGCCGGTGTGCAGCTTCTTCTTGTCCTCGGACGTCATGCCCTCGCGGCTGTCGGTGCCGACGATCAGGTAGTTCGTGCCGTCGCCCGCCTCCGGCCGGTCGATGACCTTCGACAGGTCGACGTCGCGGTGCAGCTTCGAATCGGCCCAGAAGTACGTGCCGACGCTCGCGACGACCACCACGACGACCACGGCCAGGACGGTCCGCTTGATGCGCTTGCCCCAGTTGGGGGGCCGCACCGGGCGGCCGGTCGGCGGACCGTAGTCGCCACCGTCGTCGAAGCCGGGGCCCCGGCCGCGGCCGCCGGGCTGGCCGTAGACCTGTCCCGTGTTGTACCCGTCGTCGTACGACGGGTTGTAGCCGCCACCGTCGTACGGGGGCGGCGGCTGCTGCTGCGGCACGGGGCGCTGCACGTGCGGCATGGCACGGACGCCTTCCGGGCGCGTGCTGCCGCTGCCGCGGCCGTATCCGCCGCGGCCCGCGCCGCCCTGCCTGTCGCTCCGCCCGTCGGGCCAATCATTCATAGGGCTCAGTGTGCCGTGCTCGAATACGTGCCTTACAAGCCCTGAAGTGAAATCGCACCAGTGCTGTTGCAGAGCTAACACATTCGGCGCGCGCATAAGGTTGGTGCCATGACAGACCTGGCCCACGGCCCGGAATCGGATATTCCGGGCAAGCCGACTTCCTCTTCCCGCACGACGTTGTCGCACATCATGACGCACAACGACACCAATCTCCTCGGCACGGTGCACGGTGGCGTGATCATGAAACTGGTCGACGACGCGGCGGGTGCCGTGGCCGGCCGGCACTCGGGCGGACCCGCGGTGACGGCCTCCATGGACGAGATGGCGTTCCTCGAGCCGGTGCGCGTGGGCGACCTGGTGCACGTGAAGGCGCAGGTGAACTGGACGGGGCGCACGTCGATGGAGGTCGGCGTGCGGGTCCTCGCCGAGCGCTGGAACGAATCGACGCCCGCGCAGCAGGTCGGCTCGGCCTACCTGGTCTTCGCCGCGGTCGACGCGGACGGCAAGCCCCGCACGGTCCCCCCGGTCGAACCCGAAACCGACCGCGACCGCCGCCGCTACCAGGAAGCCCAAATTCGCCGCCAACACCGCCTGGCCCGCCGCCGCGCCATCAAGGAACTGAGGGCGCAATCAGGCGAGGATTGAGCAGGCTTTCCAAGCCCGTGCGGCGCTTGAGCACGTCTTTCAAGCCCGTGCGGCGCTTGAGCACGTCCTTTCAAGCCCCTGCGGCGATTGAGCAGCGGGGTCCGGGGCAGCGCCCCGATCTTTTCAGCCACGGCTCCGTGGCTGCGGTCGCGGGGCTCCGCCCCGGCCCCGCGCCTCAATCGCCGGCGGGGCTTGATCTGCTCACCCGCACACCACCTGGTCCCCGGTAACCGCCCCGAACGACCCAGCGTCGGCGTCCTGCGCCCGCACCGCCCGCACACCCTCGTAGTCCGCCCCGGCCACCACCTTCAACACCGGCCCGAGCCCATCCACCGCCTTCATCTCCGCCCCCGGCAAAGCCGCCGCAAGCGACTTCGCCGACCGGTCCCACCCGGGGTCGTACAGCACAGTCGTCCGCCCCACCGTGAGGTCATCCGCGTTGACGGGCGCCCCCGACGTCCGGAACCCCGTCCGCTTCAGCGCCGAGTCCACCTTCTTGCCGAGCCCCGAGGACTTCGTCCCGTTCTCGACCTGGACACGGATCTCCTTCGGCGAGACGTCGACCACCGCCGCCTTCTTCGCCTTCGGCCGGTGCTCGGCGAGCGGCTTGTCCTCGCGCAGCGACTTGAACAGCGTCGCCGACTTCTTGTCGTCCCACTTCACCGTGGAGCCGATGTTCGGCACGGAGTAGCTCATGTTCCCGATCGGCACGGTCGTGAACTCCGAGGACGACGGCGAGAAGTTCCGCATGGCCCGCGCCAGGTCCACCATCTCGTCCGCCCCGAACCCCTTGTCGGCCCGGACCGAGTTGAGCAGCGTAGAGGCGACACCGCGGAACCGGACCGGATTGAGCAGCACGCCCGACGACGTCGCCTTCGAGATCAGCGCCGCCATGAACCGCTGCTGGCGCTGCATCCGGCCGAGGTCGCCCGCACTGTCCATGTGCCGGGCCCGCACGTACTGGAGGGCCTCCCCGCCGTTCAGCTTGTGGGTGCCGGCGTCCAGATCGAGGCCGGTGTAGGAGTCCTTGAGCGGGGAGTCCGTGCAGATGTCGACGCCGCCGAGCTCGTCGACCGTCTTCATGAAGCTGGTGAAGTCGACCTCCAGGTAGTGGTCGAGCTTCACCTTCGTCATGTGCTCGACCGTGCGCAGCGTCAGGGCGGGCCCGCCCTCCGCGTACGCCGCGTTCAGCTTCACGGGGTGCTGGTGGTGCTTCTCGCCGCTGTTGATGTCGGTGTGCGCCGGGATCTCCGCGTACGAGTCGCGGGGGAGGGAGACGACGGAGGCGCGCTCGTGGTTCGCCGAGATGTGCACGATCATCACGGTGTCCGTGCAGTGGCAGGGCGCGCCGCCGAGCTTGTACTTCTGGCGCTCCTCTTCGCTGATCTTGTCGCGGCCGTCGGTGCCGACGAGCAGCACGTTCATGCCGCTGCCCGCCGCCGGCCGGTTCTTCATGTCCTTGAAGGGGTCGATCCGGTGCAGCCCGCCGTCGATACCGGTGACGAGCGCGTGCCCGACACCGGCCGCGGCGAGCACCGTCACCGAGACCGCCGTCGCTACCCGCATGGCCCACCGCGACTTCTTCCTGAGCGGCGGCCGGCCGGGCCCGCGGGCCTGCCCCTGGGAACGGGAAGGCCGCTGCGGACGGTCGGGGGAGCGGGGCGGCGTGGGCACCGGGGGACACCTCCGCGACGGTGGGCGTGGGACGCGAGCACAGTAGGCCCATACGATCTGCTGACCACGGCAGCGACTCGGTGGCGCGCGCCCGTGTCCCCCATTAGCGGTAACGTGACCCGCGATGAACGCAACCGCCAGCTCTGTCACGCAGCTCCCGGCCGTCTCCGTGATCATGCCCATCCTCAATGAGGAGCGGCATCTGAAGGAGGCCGTCGAGGCGATCCTGACGCAGGAGTACGACGGCGAGATGGAGGTCGTGCTCGCCCTCGGCCCCTCCACCGACCGTACGGACGAGGTCGCCGCGCGGCTCGTCGCCGAACACCCGAAGGTGTCCACGGTGGCGAACCCGACGGGCCGCACCCCCGCCGCCCTGAACGCCGCGATCAAGGCCTCCCGCCACCCGATCGTCGTCCGCGTCGACGGCCACGCCGCGCTCTCGCCCGGCTACATCGCCACCGCCGTGCGCCTCATGGAGGAGACCGGCGCGATGAACGTCGGTGGCATCATGCACGCCCAGGGCACCAACGCCTGGGAGCAGGCCGTCGCCGCCGCGATGACCTCGAAGATCGGTGTCGGCAACGCCGCGTTCCACACGGGCGGCGAGGCGCAGCAGGCCGAGACGGTCTATCTGGGCGTCTTCCGGCGCGAGGTGCTCGAGAAACTCGACGGTTACAACGAGGAGTTCATCCGCGCCCAGGACTGGGAGCTGAACTTCCGGATCCGCGAGTCGGGCGGCCTCATCTGGTTCTCGCCCGATCTGCTGGTCGACTACCGGCCCCGGCCGAGTGTCAGGGAACTCGCCAAGCAGTACCGGAACTACGGCCGTTGGCGGCACGTCGTCGCCCGCTTCCACTCCGGTTCGATCAACCTGCGCTACCTCGCCCCGCCGACCGCCGTGTGCGCGATCGCGGCGGGCGTCGTGGTCGGCGCCGCCCTCACGCCGTGGGGCTTCGTGATCCCCGGCGGGTATATCGCGGCGATCGTCGCGGGCTCGATCCCGGCGGGCAAGGGGCTGCCGCTGAAGGCGCGCGCCCAGATTCCCGTCGCGCTCGCCACGATGCACATGACGTGGGGCTGGGGCTTCCTGACCAGCCCGAAGTCCCTCGCGAAGAAGGTCATCGCCTCGCGCCGTCCTGCCGTGCCGCAGGAGCCCGCGGTCAACTGACCGTCAACTTCCTTACGGGGCGCGGGAGTTCGACTCCCGCGCCCCGTTCTCGTTGGAGCGTTGGGGCGTAGGAGCTACCAGGTGTAGCCCTGCTCCACCTTCATGCACGTGGAGTCGTCCGCGCCGTTCTGCGTCTGCTCCTTGTCCAGGGCCTTGCTCGCGTCCTCGTCGTCCGTGGACTCCGTGGACTTCGGGTAGGCGGTGCCCGTCTTCCAGTCGGCGCCGACGATCAGCGTCACCCCGGACACCTCCGTCGACTCCTGCACCGAACTCAGCGGAATCCCCAGGGACTTGGCGACCGCCTGCGCGTCGCCCTCCAGGTCGGCCGAGGGGTAACGGATCACCGTCTTGTCCTCGACGAGGGACTGCGCCTGGTCCGGGACCGCCTGCGTGAAGCCGTCGGCGGTGAGGGCCTGTGCCACCTGCGCGGCCCGTCCGGGCGCCGCGGGCGTCGTCGCCGTCCGCGTGCCGTTGCGCACCTGTACCGCGATCTTGTCGTCGGCCGCGGCCGGATCGTCGGACTTCTCGTCCTTCGCCTTCTCCTTGTCGCTCTTGGTGTCCTTGTCCCTGCCGTCGAGCGCGATGTCGTCACGGAGCAGCCGCCACAGCGCGTCGGCGTCCTTCGCCTTCGGCGCCACGCGCGCACCCTCGTACACGAACGGCATCGTCGTCATCGTGATCCGCTTCGGTGCGGGCCGCTTCAGCTCGTTGCTCAGGTCGTACAGCTTCTTGACCGTGTCGAGGCCGTCGTCGACGCCGAGCGCGTCCGTCGCCTTCTCGGCGAGCGTGCGCAGCTTGCCCGGGTGGCTGAACGTCGCGTTCTCGCGCAGCTCGCGCACCATCGAGCTCATGTACATGTGCTGCGCCTTGGCGCGCGCGATGTCGCTGCCGTCCTCGAAGCCGTGCCGCGTCCGCAGCCACTGCAGGGCCTGCTCGCCCTTGACGGACGTCGTGCCCTTCTTCAGCTTCAGTCCGGAGCCTTCACCCGAGCTGTTTCTGGAGTAGACGTTGGCGTTGACGCAGACCGGTACGCCGCCGATCGCGTCGGCCATCGACACGACGCCGGAGAAGTCGACCATCATGTAGTGGTCGATGTGGATGCCGGTCATCTGCTCCCAGGTGGCGACCGTGCAGCCGGCGCCGCCGCGGGCCAGCGAGGTGTTCACCATCTGCCGGGAGACCGTCGCCTCGTACACCTTGCCGGTCTTCGGGTCGGTGCACTGCGGCAGCCGGGTCAGGGTGTCGCGGGGCATGCTCACCACGGACATGTTGCTGCGGTCGGCCGACAGGTGCAGCAGCATCTGTACGTCGGCCAGCGGGGCGGAGCCGACGCTCTGCTTGTGCCCGCCGAGCTTCAGGTTCTCCTTGGTGTTCCGGCTGTCGGAGCCGATCAGCAGGATGTTCAGCGGCCGCTGGCCCGCCGCGTTCGGCGTCGGCTCGGGGACCTTGTGCTCGCCGAGATTGAGCTTGCCCGTGTCGAGGTTGCCGTTCAGATGCCGGTAGTAGAGGTATCCGGCGCCGGCCGTGCCGATGATCAGGAACGCGAGGATGCTCGCGGTCCAGCGAAGTATTCGTCGTCTGCGGCGGCGCGGCCGGACGCCCGCGCGCTGCCTGCTGCGAGTGGTGCGGCCGCGGCTGTCCGCGTCCCCACCCGGGGCGTCGCCGCCCGGTGCCTCCTCGTACAGGCTGTCGTCCCACCCCAGGTCGGACGCCTGATCCGGTGGTTCGCCCCGCCCGGCAGGCCGCCGTGTGCGCTCCCCACGCACAGTGCCTCGCCCCATGTCGTACCCCGCCCTCCCCGCCCGGTGACAGCGACTCGGCCGCCCACTGTCACTTACTTAGACAGTCAACAGGCGGCCGAGGTTGGTCACTTGGCGCACACAGCCTTGTCCGCTGTTGTCTTGTCGACCTCCGGCGCCTTCGCCGAGGCTCCGTCGACGGGTGTCCCCGCACCCTTGAAGTCGCCGCCGAGGATGAGGGTCATCGCCGGCAGCCCCTGGTCGTTCTTCTCGCTCTTGCCTTCCTTCAGCGCGGACGCCGGAAGGCCCATGATGTCCGCGAGCCGCCGGGCCTGAGAGGCCTGGTTCGGCGCGTATTCGAGGCTCGTCTTCGCCTGATTCGGCTTGTTGCCCATCTGGCTCGACTTCAGTACGCCCTCAGTGTTCTGCAACTCCGTGAGAGTTTCCTGAGCGGCGCCCGTCCTGCCGCTGCCGTTGTAGATGTTGACGCGGACCGCGGAGGCGGCGGACTTGGAGCCCTTGAGCTTCGCGTCCTGCTTCTCCTTCTGCTTCTTCTTCGTCTCCGTGAGGGAGACGTCGTTCTTGATCGCGTTGAAGACCGGGGGCCCCGCCGTCGGGTTCACGACGACGGTCACCGGGGTGTCCTCCGCCGGGTTGTCGATCACGGGAACCGTGGTGAACGACAGGTTCTTCGGCGGCACCTTCCTGATTTCCAGGGCCAGGTCCTTGAGGCTGTTCAGGCTGCCGATGCCCTTGTCGACGGTGAGCGCCTTGGTCGCGGCCTCGGCGAGGCTGGTCAGCTTGCGGGGATTGGTGAGCGTGTCGCTCGAACTCATCTTGCGGGCGAGCGAACCGAGGAACTGCTGCTGCACCTTGATCCGGTCCAGGTCGCCCTGATTGCCGAAGCTGTGCCGGGTGCGCAGGAAGGCCAGCGCCTGCTCGCCCTGCAGATTGTGGGTGCCCGCGGTCAACTTGAGGTGCGAGTCCGGGTCGTTGACGTCCTTGGCGACACAGACGTTGACCCCGCCCACGGCACTGGACAGCGTCTTCACCGCGTTGAAGTCCGCCATCATGAAGTGGTCGACGGTGATGCCCGTGACCGCCTTGACGGTCTTCATGACGCAGCCCGCGTCGCGGTCGGACTGCCCGAGGCTCGTGTTGAAGCGGCTGTTCGGCGTGCCCTTGATGGTCTCGAGCGTGCCGTCCTTCTGCTTCACCTGACAGTCCGGCACATCCACGACGAGGTCGCGCGGAATGCTCAACGCGGTCGCGTTCGTACGGTCCTTGGAGACGTGCAGCAGCACGTTCGTGTCGGCGTGGCCGACGCTGCCCTTGTCCCCGTAGCCCTCGTTGCCCTTGCCGGTGCGCTTGTCGGTGCCCATGACGAGGACGTTGATCGCCTCGTCCTTGGCGAAGCCGTTCTTGGCGCCGACGACGTCCTGCGAGGTGATGTTGCCGTTGAGGTGCTCCCAATACCAGTAGCCGACTCCGGCGCCCACCAGGACGACCATGGCCATGCCGCCGGCCGTCCACAGCATGATCTTCTTGGCCTTCGACTTCTTCTTCGGCCGCGAACGCCGCCGGCCGGGTCCCTGCTCCTGCGTCGCCGGAGCCTCGCGGCGCCTGCGCTGCGGGGGAACGTCACGACGGCCTCCGCCGCCCTGCGGGTTGCCACGGCGCGGGCCGTCACCGCGCGGCGCGTCTCCGCGCGGAGCGGTGCGGCGGGGGCTCGGTACTGCCGACTGCCCAGCGGAGGGGGTCAGTCGCAGTTCGTAGTCACCGGTGTGGGGGTTGAGCACCCACTGATCTGCCGGGTCGATGTTCTCGGCCCGCCCACGGCCTTGCGCGTCCACGGTTGTCTGTGTCCTCCGTCGGGGCCACGCGGCGCCCCACCCCCCTTAAAAGCGGGCGCCCGGTCAAGTCGGTCAGTAGTGCGCGACCGGCTCGCAAGCATGGCCGGGTGCACCGGATCGCTCACACTATCCGCCCAGTTCAGCGTCAAGCGAGGACGGTGACAAATTCCACTCCCCTACAACTGGGCATTCCGGGCCATTTCTTGAACCTGTGAGTCGGCTGATGACTTCCGCTTTACCCAGGGGCCGTTGAGGCGGCGCCCGGCCGCCCGAATTCAGCCGCAGGAGTCCTGCCCGGCGGTGTTGCCGCGGAAAGTGGGGGCGGGGGAGACGCCGGACTTCCCGTCGCTGCCTTCCTCGCCGCCGGATGTGCCGTATTCATCGGACCCGTCGGATCCGGTGGAGTATCCATCCGATTCGACGTCTGTGCCGGATTCGTCCTGCGCGCCGTACTCCTCGTCCGCGGGCGCCTGTTCGGCCACCTTCACGGGCGTGTCCTTGCGCAGCTGGTCGAACAGCCGGTCGGCCGCGGGCTGGACGAGCTGATCGCGGTTGGCGTTGTAGGTGTACGACTCGCGGGGCACCGTCAGGAACCGGATGCGCTCGGCCGGGATGCCGCGCATGCCGCGCACCAGGTCGTAGAGCCCGCGCAGGCTGGCGAGGCCGGGGTCGGTGGTCAGCGAGGAGGTGGCGGCGTCGAGCACGGGATAGAGCCGGGTCGGGTTCAGCAGCACGCCGTTGCTCTGCACCTTCTTGGCGAGCGCGCCGAGGAACCGCTGCTGACGGTCCATCCGGTCGGTGTCGCTGCCGTTGCCGAGGCTCTTGCGGGCGCGTACGTAGCCCAGGGCCTGCTCGCCGTTCAGGTGGTGGGTGCCCGCGGCCAGCCGCACATGCGCGTCGTCGTCGTCCATCGGCCGGTCCAGGCACACGCTGACCCCGCCCACGGCGTTCACCATGTCCTTGAACCCGTCGAAGTCCACGACCATGTGGTGGTCGACCCGGACCCCCGTCATCTTCTCGACCGTGCGGATCGTGCAGGCCGAACCGCCCACCTCGAAGGCGTAGTTGAACATCGCGAACATCGCGTCGTGCTTCTGGCCGTCCGGCTCCCGGCAGGCCGGCACGTCGGTCATCAGGTCACGCGGGAACGAGACGGCCGTCGCGCTCTTCCGGTCCGCCGCGACGTGCAGCAGGATCGTGGTGTCGGAGCGCTGGGTGCCGTCGTTGCGGCCGTACTTCCCGTTCCTGCCCGCCCGCGAGTCGGAGCCGATGAGCAGCAGGTTCTGCGCGCCCTCGGCGAGCACGGTGGGCCGTTCCTTCTCGTAGCGCGCGAGCTCGGTGGCGGCGTCCGTGTCCTCGGTGATGTTCCCGTTGAGCCTGTCGTACGCGACCCAGCCGACGCCGCCCGCCACGAGCACCAGGACCGCCGCGCAGACCGCCGAGTACCGCAGCCATCTCCTGCGCCGCCGCACACGCCCCGCGCCGGTGGGCGAGGAGCCGTGGGCCGGCCCGGGTTCCGGGGGCGTGGCAGTGGAGTCGGTCACGTACAGGTCCCCCTCATGGAAACGTAGGCGTACCTACGACCATGAACCCCGCCGCGCGGGCGGGCCGGGGGAGCTGAGCCGAACGGGCTAGCTTGTCTGCCGCACGGGTTCAGCGGGCGGTCGCGGTGACGCGCTCACTCTCCACGCGCTTGGCGAGGGCCTCTTCCTCGAGCTGGTCGAGGTTGCGGCACAGCACGACGGAACCGCCGGTGGCCAGCGGCGCGTAGAGGCCCGCGGCGAGCCCCCGCCAACTGTCGTATGCAAGCCCGGACAGCAGCCGCGAACCGGGTCCGGTGAGGCCGAGCCCGGTGGCGTCGGCCGCGGCCTTCTCCACCACCTCGGCGCCCGTCCACTCGGCGCCGGCCACGACGAGCGCGGGCTCGTCCGCGTCGACGGGTGCGAAGGGGGCGAACCGGTCGCCCTGCCCCGGCACTTCCACGGCGTAGTCGACGAAGCCCTCGGGGGGCTGCGGGAACCGTCCGCCGAGCGGCCGCAGCGCGAGCGCGACCCGCTCCCCGGAACAGGCACGCGCGGCATCCAGCGTGTCAGGCCCGCTCACCACAAGATCCGCACCGCTCGGATCCCCACCCACATCGGCAACGACGCCGACGGACGAACAGGCCAACAGCCACACCGCGCTCTGCCAGTGGGCGGGCAGCAGGAGCGCGAGCCGGTCACCGGGCTCGGCATTCAGCTCGCCCTGCAGCAGATTGGCGGTCTTGGCCACCCAGTTCGCGAACGTGGCCACGGACAACTCCACGCGCTCCCCGGTCGCGTCGTCGTAGAAGGTGACGAGCGGCCGCCCCGGATCGACATCGAGAGCGGCTTGAAGCAGAGCAGCGGGAGTACGCGGTACGACATTCACACGCCCAGCGTACGTGCCGAGCCCGGCCCCCTGCCCGGGACGGCCGACGCCCCCGCCTTGGGCAATCCGCCTCCCCACCCGTTGCGGGGGACCGCGCCGCCGCCTTGGGCAATCTGCCGCCTTACCACGGAGGCGCCCACGCCGTGCAGACCGCCGGAGGCCGCGTATGCGCCGCCTCCGAACTTGCCGC
>NZ_JBSFVM010000032.1:0-81354 GCF_053592315.1 Streptomyces sp. NPDC002754 | reverse complement strand
CGCTTCCGCTCACCGCCGACGAGCCGGGTCGTCCAATTCGTGATTCGGCATCCGTCGGAGTGGATGAGCCCCCGGACGAACTCCCACGGGTGGGCTGTACGAACGACCTGGACGCCATGAACCACGTCTGCTCGGCTTTGCCTGGGTCGACGGTGGACGGGATGGGAGCCCTTCTCGCAACCACCCGCGGACCCGCACCCGACAGCGCTACCCCCGGCCCCCGGTGCCGGAGCGCCCCCGCCGGAGGCATCGTCTTTGACCGTGGCCGGCATGTGTCGGGTGCTCGACTCATGTTCCCGGCCTGACCCCTTGTGGGCGCGCGTCGGCGCAGCGCCCGTAGCGCGGGCCGAAGGCATGAGCGCGAAGGGCAGCGGAGCCGGGAAGCGCGCCCGGCGGAGCGGAGCGCAGCCGGTCTTGATGAAGTAGGGAAAGTTCTATCGCGCTGGTGTCAGCCGCTTGCCGTCATGGCTTCGGACGTGAGGACCTGCCCCGTCGAGGGCATCGAGGAGCCGGATCGAGTAGACCTCGGACATATATTCGCTGACCTCGTCGGGCGTCAGCCACTCCACGGCCGTGGACTCGTCCGACGTGCGCTCCTCGCCGCCCGCGGGCTTGCAGCGGAACACCAAAGCGACGACGCCTCGGGTGGTGTTCTTGTAGACGCCGGTCAGCTCGTCCACCTCGACGTGGATGCCGGTCTCTTCCCAGACCTCCCGCCGTACGCCCGCCTCCGGGGACTCCTCCAACTCGAGTACGCCGCCGGGGAGCTCCCACGTGCCGTTGTCCGCTCGGCGGATCGCCAGGAGTCGGCCGTCATCGCGGACCACCACTCCGGCTACGGACACGGAGTGCAGTGGCGTTGACTGGCCTTCCTTGGCGCTGTTACTCATGTACAGGAGCATAGGAGGAAGAAAAGGACTATGGGAACTGCAGCAGGAGAGGGGAGGTCCGTCCCTCAGTACGTGCGGATCGCTGAGGATCTTGTTCAGCAGATCAGGGCTGGTGTCCTCAAGCCTGGTGAGCTGGTGCCGAGCGAATCGGAGCTGGTCGAGCGCTACGGCGTCTCGGGCGGCACGATCCGTAAGGCCATGGTCGAGGTCCGGGCCAGTGGGCTCGTGGAGACCCGGCACGGCAAGGGCTCCATCGTGAAGGACCGGCCGCCGGTACGGCACCGCTCCTCCGACCGCTTCCGGCGTTCGCACCGCCAGGGCGGCAAGGCCGCCTACCTCGCCGAATCCGCGCAGTCCGGCGCCACGGCGAAGGTGAGCGTGCTCTACATCGGGCCCATGGAGGCCCCGGAGGATGCTGCCGAACGGCTCGGCGTTTCGGCCGGCACTCAGGTCCTGGCCCGTCGACGCCTCTACTTCCGCAACGGCACCCCGGTCGAGACGGCTTCCTCGTACCTCCCGTGGGATGTCGTGAAGGACATCCCCGAGCTGTTCGCCGAGAACCCCGGCGGTGGCGGCATCTATGCCCGACTCGAAGACCACGGGCACGAGTTCGCGGAGTTCGTCGAGACCTTGCAGGCGCGTCCGGCCTCCAAGGCGGAGGCGTCCGAGCTGGCGCTGAGCCCCGGTGACCCGGTGGTTCATCTGATTCGTGAGGCCCGGACGACCGAGGGTCGCGTGGTCGAGGTGTGCGACACCCTCATGGCCGCTGACCAGTTCGTTTTCGAGTACCGGATCCCCGCCGCCGACTGACGCACCCTCGCTGATCCGCAGCCCGTCGTGACTTTTCTGTCGCGGCGGGTTGACTCATGTATAGGAGTGTTGCACTCTTCTTCATGTCACTCATGTACATGAGTGACGGAGTCCAGCATCTCTATAGGAGTGATCTCTGTGCGTCAGATCCCCGTCGACACCTCCGCCGCCACCGTCATGGTCGCCAAGACCCCGCAGATCAAGGTCAAGGACCGTAAGACCGGTGAGGTCGCCCTGGACGTCGAGACCGGCGGCAAGCTGATGACCGTGGACGTGATGTTCGCGGCCAACGACCAGGTGGAGATCCTGTCCGTCACCGTCCCCGAGACCGGCGTCTCCGAGGAGCTGACGATGGGTACGCCCGTCGCGCTCACCGGCCTGATCGCCCGCCCGTGGGAGAACGAGTTCAACGGGCAGAAGCGGCACGGCATCGCCTTCCGCGCCATCGCCGTCACCTCGCTCGCCGCTTCTGCGGCCACGGCCAAGGCGGCCTGATCATGGGCGAGTTCCTCGTCATCGTGCTCCTGGTGGCGGCCGCCGTCGCAGGTCTTCTGCGGTGGCGGCGCCCCGCCTGGTACTGGGTCTGCTTCGGCGCCGTGCTCGCGTCGCTGCGGCTCCTGGTCCGCTACGCCTCCGTGATGGAGGCCTGCGGGCTGACGGTCCCGCCGTCACGCTGGCGCCTCACACTCGCCCGCCTGGCCAACCGGCCTCTGCCCGAGTCCCGCTCCCCGCGCATCCTGCGGCTGCGACCCACCCGGACCGGCCTCGTCCTGCGCCTCAAGCTCCGCCCCGGACAGGACGCCTTCGACTTCTCCGCCGCCACGGATCGGCTCCGCCACTCCTTCGGGATGTGCGGTGTCAGCTCCCGTGAACTTCGCTCCGGTGTCGTCGAGTTGAGGATGACCGGCTACGACGTGCTCAAGCGGGTGCAGATGCCGAATGCCGCCAGCACTGCCGCCGATGCGTCGCCGCTACGTGTCCCGGTCGCGCTGCGCGAGGACGGCTCGGTGCATTACCGCGACTACCGGGCCGTCCCGCACGGCCTGACCCTCGGCGCCACCGAGTCCGGCAAGTCCGTCTACCAGCGCAATCTCGTGTGCGGCCTCGCCCCGCTCGACGTCGCCCTGGTCGGCATCGACTGCAAACAAGGCGTCGAACTCTTCCCGCTCGCCCGCCGGTTCTCCGCGCTCGCCGACGACCCGAACACCGCGCTCGAACTCCTCGACGCGCTCGTCGACCACATGCAGGAGGTCTACCAACTCATCCGCGCCGAACAGCGCATCAGCGTCGGCGTCCCGGACGCGGAGATCGCCGCCGACATCTGGGACCTGCCCGCCGACCTGCGCCCGACCCCGGTCGTCGTCCTGGTCGACGAGGTCGCCGAACTCGCCCTGTACGCCTCCAAGGACGAGGAGAAGCGCCGCGACCGCATCGTCACCGCGCTCGTCCGCCTCGCCCAGCTCGGCCGCGCGGCCGGCATCTACCTGGAGATCTGCGGCCAACGCTTCGGCTCCGAACTCGGCAAGGGCATCACCATGCTCCGCGCCCAGCTCACCGGCCGCACCGCCCACCGCGTCAACGACGAGACCAGCGCCAACATGGCCTTCGGCGACATCTCCCCGGACGCCGTGATCGCCGCCATCCAGATCTCGCCCGACACCCCCGGCATCGCCGTGGCCGGTGATTCGACCGGCGGCTGGGCCCGCATCCGCGCCCCGCACACCTCGCTGCGCGACGCCGTGAACCTCTGCAACGCCCACGCCGACCGCACGCCGGACCTGCCCGCGCTCGCCGCCTTCCGGCCCGCCGTGCCCGCGCCCGCCCCGGCGCCCGTGTCGCTCACCAAGGCCGCCACAGTCACGGCCTGACTCTCCCTCGCTCCACGGTCGGCGCGACCGCCCCGCGCCACGCCCCTACCCCGCCCATGCCGAAAACAGGAGGCCAACTCATGGACGCCAACGAGGACTTCGCCCGCACCGCCGCCCTCCTCGGCGCACTCGACCTGTACGAGCGCCGCTACGAGACCGACGCCGCGTTCGTCGAGGTCATCGCCCCGGCACTGGCCCTGTCGCTCCCGATCGGGGTCCTGCCGCCCATGCCGTACGACGGCAACGACGACCCGGCGGAGGGCTGACCGGTGACGGCCCGCCCCACGCTCCGACCGGACGCCGTCCTGGTCCAGGCCGTCATCGCCGGAGCCCTCTCCTTCGCCCACCTCCACGACCTGGCCGCCGCTGCCGGACAAGACGGCTGGAAGGCCTGGGCCTACCCGGTCAGCGTCGACCTGCTCCTGGTCGCCGCCTGGCGTCGACTCCGGGCCGACCGGCGCTCCCGGCTGGCCTGGACCTGGTTCGCCGTCGCCCTGTTCGCCTCGCTCGGCGCCAACGTCGCCACCGCCGGACTCCTCGACGTCGACCACCCGCCCGCCTGGCTCCGCATCGGCGTCGCCGGATGGCCCGCGATCGCCTTCCTCGGAGGCACGCTCCTCGCCCACACGGCCACGGCCGCGCCCGCCGAGGACGAGCAGGAAGCGGTTCGGCCGGCACCCGAGCCCGAGCCGGAAATCGAGCGGCCGACGCCCCCGGCCCCGGAGCCCGTAGAGCCTCCGGCCGTCGAGGAAGCCCCGGCGCTCCCGGCCACCGCCACCGAGCCCGCGGCCCCACCGCCCGCCGACCCGGCCCCCGCCGTCCCGGCCGCCCTCGTCGCCCACGCCCGCAAGGTCGCCGACGACCACCGGACCCGTACCGGCGTCGCCATCGACCCCGACACCCTGCGCTCCCGCCTCGGCGTCCCGCCCCAGCTGGCCGACGCCATCGCCGCCCAACTCACCTGATCCGAAAGGAGAACCACCATGCCCGCCCGCGACCACTTCCACTCGGTGATGCAGATCGGCCCCGTCCAGGTCGGCACCCACCGCGACCGCCACGGCCGCACCAAGCACGCCGCCGTCTGCACCGCCGACCGCTGTGGCTGGTCCTCGGACTACTCCAGCCAGTCCGCCGCCCAGCTCGCCGCCCGCACCCACCGCTGCCGCGTCCGCTGAGGAGACCGCCATGGACGTCCCGCTCTGGTTCTTCGTCGCCTGCGTCGGCCTGGTCGGCATCAAGCTCATGCGCCCGCCCTGGTGGCTCGTCGCCCTCCTGCTCCTGGGCGGCTACCTCCTCGCCGACAGCGTCCTCGCCCCGGTCATCGACACCGCCGTCAAGTAACCGCCCACGGAAGGGAGTACGTCCCGATGCTGCGCCCCAAGGTCCCGTCCATGCCCGTCCCGACTGGCCAGGTCACCCCGCCCGCCGTCGTCGAGCCCACGGCGATCACGCAGTCTCAGCCCGCCCCGGTGGCGCCCCAGCCTCCGGCCTCGACCCGCCCCACGATCCAACTCACGCCCGGCGCCCTGATCACCCTCGTCGTCGGCGGCACGGGCGTCGTCCTGGTCCTCGGCACCGTCCTGGTCTCGCTGCTCCTGGCCGTCGCCATCACCGCCGGATCGACCGCCATCACCGCGCTCGTCATCCGCTCGCTCATGAACTCCGAGCACAAGCGCCGCTGACCGGCCCCCGGGCGGCCTGAAACCGCCAAGTCTCCACCGCCCGGGAGCCGTACCCAACCGATCCAAGAACCGGAAGGAACCCCCAGCATGACGCACCGCACCCGCCGCCCGTCCCGCATCTGCGCCGCCTGCGACGGCTTCGCCTCCGTCGCCATCACCCTCGGCGGCCGCGACCGGCACGGCCACCTGCGCACCATCACCGCCGACTGCGCGCCCTGCGACGGCACCGGCTTCGTCGTCCTCCGCACCCGCATCGCGCGGGAGGGCGCCCGTGCCTGACACGCTCCTCGACCCGACCACCCTCGGCGACCTGCTGAGGGTGGCTTCGGCCGCCGACTTCGACCGCTGGCAGGACCAGATCCAGCGCACCGGCGGCTGCTCCGACCCCATCCACCTCACCGGCTGGACCCTCACCAAGGACAAGACCACCGGCGAGACCCTGCACCACTACTCCACCGAGACCGAGCCGGGCGGCCGACTCCGCCTCGCCTGCGGCAACCGCCGCGCCTCCCGCTGCCCGTCCTGCGCCTTCACGTACGCGGGCGACACGTACCACCTGATCCGCGCGGGCCTGGCCGGAGACGACCGCCGCGACATCCCCTCCACGGTCCGCGACCACCCCCGCGTCTTCGCCACTCTCACCGCCCCGTCCTTCGGCCCGGTCCACAACCGCCCGGACTCCGGCACCTGCCGCTGCGGCACCCGCCACGCCACCGACGACCCCGCCCTCGG
This sequence comes from Streptomyces sp. NPDC002754, assembly GCF_053592315.1. Classification (NCBI taxonomy): domain Bacteria; kingdom Bacillati; phylum Actinomycetota; class Actinomycetes; order Kitasatosporales; family Streptomycetaceae; genus Streptomyces; species Streptomyces sp. NPDC002754. The sequence goes on along the minus strand of NZ_JBSFVM010000032.1, from coordinate 75,372 downwards.
CACGGCCCTGGACCCGACTACGTACGACTACGCCGCCGCCGTCCTCTTCAACAACCACGCGGGCGACCTGTGGATGCGCTTCACAACCCGCCTGCGCCGCGAGATCGCCGCCCGCGCCGGAGTCACCCAGCGCGAACTCAAGGAGTCCGCCCGCCTCTCGTACGGCAAGGTCGCCGAGTTCCAGAAGCGCGGCGCCCTGCACTTCCACGCGGTGATCCGCATCGACGGCCCCGAAGGCCCGGAGACCCCGCCGCCATCCTGGGCCACGGTCACGCTCCTCGCCGACGCGATCCAGGCCGCCGCCGCGCACAGCTACACGTCGGTGTCGGTCCCGGCCTCCGAGGACGAACCGGCCCGCACCTTCCGCTGGGGCACCCAGCTCGACGTCCGCCCGGTCAAGGCTTTCGGCGACGGCTCCGACATCACCGAACAGGCCGTCGCCGCCTACGTCGCCAAATACGCCACCAAGGCCGCCGAGACCACCGGAACCCTCGACCGCCGCATCGGCGAACTCTCCGAACTCGACCGCCACCAGGTCCCCGACCACACCCGCCGCCTGATCGAGGCGTGCAAGCACCTGGACCCGCTGTACCCGGACCGCCGCCTCTGGGCCTGGGCTCACATGCTCGGCTTCCGGGGCCACTTCTCCTCCAAGTCCCGCCGCTACTCGACGACGCTCGGCGAACTCCGCCAGGCCCGCGCCGACTTCCGCGCCGCCCAGGAACGCGAAGCCCTCGGCAATCCCGACTACGAGCCGGACACCGTCCTGGTCCTGGCCGACTGGCAGTACGCGGGCCACGGCCACACCCCCGGCGAATCCGCCCTGGCCGCCACCATCGCCCGCGGCCTCCAACTCAACCGCGAGACAGCCCGCGAAGCCCTGGCCGACCTGACGCACGAGAAGGAGTGGTGACCATGCAGCACGCCTTGCCCGAGCGCTACCTGACACCGGTCGACGTCGCCGAGCTCCTGGCCGTCCCGGTCGAGACCGTCTACCAGTGGCGCCGCAAGCGCACCGGCCCGAAGGGGTTCCGCGTCGGCCGGCACCTTCGCTTCGACCCCGCCGACGTACGCGCCTGGGTCGAGTCGCAGATGGCGGTGGCTGCCTGATGGCTGGGCACGTCCAAGACCGTTGGTACCGGAGCGAGATCGGCCCGGACGGCAAGACCCGCAAGGTCAAGTCCGACCGTTATGGATCGGGCATGCGCTACCGAGCCCGCTACATCGGCCCGGACGGTACGGAGAAGTCCAAGAGCTTCCCGGACCGACAGAAGCGGCTCGCTGACCAGTGGCTGGCGCACACCGAAGCCGACATGGCACGCGGTCAGTACATCGACCCGCGAGCTGCGCGGATCACCTTCCAGCAGTACGCGGAGCGCTGGGTGGCCACACAGGGAGCCGACCCGAACACCCAGGCGTCGATGGAGTCGCAGCTCCGGCTGCACGCCTTCCCTCACCTGGGCGCGCGCCCTCTCGGCTCGTTCCAACCGGCCCACATCCGTGACTGGGTGCGGAAGCTCCAGGAGAACGGCGTCCGAGGTTCGTACGCCCGGACCATCTACTCCAACGTGCGCGCCGCCCTGTCCGCCGCTGTCGATGACGGGCACCTCCCCCGGAACCCGTGCGCCGCTCGCTCGGTCCGGCCGCCAACGGTCGACGCCAAGCGCGTCATCCCGTGGACCCCTGAGCGCGTCTTCGCCGTCCAGGCCGCCATGCCCGAGCGATACCAGTCGATGGTCGACCTCGGCGGTGGCTGCGGACTTCGACAAGGCGAGATCCTCGGCGTCGCCGTCGACGCGATCGACTTCGAGTCGGAGACCCTGCACGTCGTCCAGCAGCTCAAGCTCAGCCGCAGCAAGCCCGTATTCGCCCCTCCCAAAGGCGGCAAGCTCCGGGACACGCCGCTCCCCGGCCCCGTCGCCGACGCGCTGCGTGCCCACATGAAGGAGTTCCCGCCGGTCGAGATCACGCTGCCCTGGAAGGTCGCCGACGGGCCGCCCGTGACCAAGCGGCTGATCTTCACCGCTCCGCGCGGCGGGCACGTCTGGCGTACCTCGCTCAACGAAGAGGCGTGGAAACCGGCGCTGGCCGCTGCCGGAGTGATCCCCACACCCAAGCGGGGCGAGCCCTACGCGGAGTCACGCGAGAACGGCATGCACGCCCTGCGGCACTTCTACGCCTCGGTCCTCCTGGACGCCGGAGAGAGCATCAAGGCCGTCGCCGAGTACCTCGGGCACTCAGACCCCGGACTCACGCTCCGCGTGTACGCGCACCTGATGCCCTCCAGTCAGGAGAGGACCCGTAAAGCGGTCTCCTCCATCTTCAGCAGCACCTACCGCCACCGCCCACACACATCCTGACCAGGCAAAATATACAGTTTGTTTGGTTGCCGTGCTAGGCTCATCGACATTCAATTTTTGGAGAGCCTAGCTCGGCAAGTCGCAAGGCTGCACAACCAGCACCCACAGACATCTTTTGTACGGAACGGTTTCTCAGCCTGCGACCGAACAACTTTCAGAGTTGTTCGGTTCGGTTTCTTGGGCATCGAGCGAACAGATTCAAATTTTGTTCGGTACGGTTTCTCAACTTCACACCGAACAAAATCGAGGTTGATCGTGGGCCGACCGTCACGCGCTAGCGTCTACCAGGGCATGGACGAGGCGATCCGCGAGCTTCAGGACCGGTTCGGCGGCCTCCCCACCCCCACCGAAGCCGAGGACATCTGGTCCGATCTTTGGCACGAGGAAGCGCACAACAGCACCGCCCTGGAGGGCAACACGCTTGTCCGTCGCGAGGTGGCACAGCTCCTCGAGGACGGGAAGGCGGTCGGCGCCAAACCACTCCGTGACTACATGGAGGTACGGGGCTACGGCGACGCAGCCAAGTGGGTCTACGGCCAAGCCCTAGAACCCGGCGACTGGACCGACGGTTGCATCATCACCTTGCAAGAGGTGCGCAACATCCACCACGTCCTGATGACGCCAGTCTGGACTGTAGAGCCTCACCCCGACGCTTCCGACTTCGAAGGTCCCGGCAGCTTCAGGCAACACGAGATCGCGGCCTTCAGCGAGGGCATGAAGCCGCCCTCATGGACTGACGTAGACCATCTGATGCGGGACTGGGTCGCCGATGCCGACAAACTGCGGGCCACGAACGAGAGCGCCTCCCTCCCGGAAAAGGTGGCGCAGCTGCACAACCGGTTCGAGCAGATCCACCCGTTCCTAGACGGGAACGGCAGAACTGGCCGTCTCGTACTTAACTTGCTCCTTGGCCGCCTGGGCTACCCGCCCGCGATCATCTACAAGCGCGATCGGGACAAATACCTCAAGGCGATGCGCCGCGGCGACCGAGGGGAGTATGGCCCCCTCGCCGAGCTGATCGCACGAAGTGTGACGACCAACCTGTACCGCTTCGTCCTGCCAGCTGTAGCAGGACCCGTGAAGCTCGTCCCGTTGGCAGCTTTGGCAACAGAAGGCATCTCTGAGAACGCTCTCCGCGTGGCGGCAAGCCGCGGAAGACTGCGAGCGGTCAAGGCCGAGGATGGCTCTTGGCGCAGCAGCCGCAAATGGCTTGAGCAGTACGAGGAGTCCAAGTACCAACGCGCCGATAAAGGGTAGAGCTAGCTACCCACGGCCCATAGACGGCCCAAGGGCACAACAAAGACCCCCTACCAGCGGGAAAACCGCAGGTAGGGGGCTTCTTCGTAGGCTCTTACTTCTTCTTGCCCTGGTTCTTGACCGCCTCGATGGCCGCCCTGGCCGCGTCGGGGTCCAGGTAGGTGCCGCCGGCCTTGACCGGCTTGAAGTCCGCGTCCAGCTCGTAGGCGAGCGGGATGCCGGTCGGGATGTTCAGGCCCGCGATGTCGGCGTCGGAGATGCCGTCGAGGTGCTTGACCAGGGCGCGGAGGCTGTTCCCGTGGGCCGCGACCAGGACCGTCTTCCCGGTGAGCAGGTCCGGGACGATGCCGTCGAACCAGTACGGCAGCATGCGCGTGACGACGTCCTTGAGGCACTCCGTCTGCGGGCGCAGCTCCGGCGGGAGCGTCGCGTAGCGGGGGTCCTCGAACTGGGAGTACTCGGCGTCGCGGTCCAGGGGCGGCGGCGGGGTGTCGTACGAGCGGCGCCACAGCATGAACTGCTCCTCGCCGAACTCGGCGAGGGTCTGCGCCTTGTCCTTGCCCTGGAGGGCGCCGTAGTGGCGCTCGTTCAGGCGCCAGCTGCGGTGGACCGGGATCCAGTGGCGGTCCGCGGACTCCAGCGACAGCTGGGCCGTGCGGATCGCGCGCTTCTGGAGCGACGTGTGGACGACGTCGGGGAGCAGGCCGGCGTCCTTGAGCAGCTCACCGCCGCGGACCGCCTCCTTCTCGCCCTTCTCGTTCAGGTTGACGTCCACCCATCCGGTGAACAGGTTCTTCGCGTTCCACTCGCTCTCGCCGTGGCGGAGGAGGATCAGCTTGTACGGTGCGTCGGCCATGGGGGCGAGCCTAATCGACCCGTCCGGCGCCCGCCGATTGACGGTCCCCGTCAATTGAGTGGCCCGTACGAATACCCGGCACGTAAGTTACGTAAACCTGCTGCACTGCTTACTTACGCCCCGGGGGATGCACCCATGTCAGTCGCCTCGCTCAGACGTGCCGCCCAGGAGTCCGTCTCCGGGCTGCCGCGCGAATTCTGGTGGCTGTGGACCAGCACCCTCGTCAACCGGCTCGGGAACTTCGTTCTTACGTTCCTCGCGCTGTACCTGACCGCCTCGCGCGGGTTCTCGGCCGCGTACGCCGGGCTCGTCGCCTCGCTGATCGGGCTCGGCGGGGTCATCGCGTCCGTACTCGGCGGGGTGCTCGCCGACCGGCTCGGGCGGCGGCCGACGCTGCTCGGCGCGCAGCTCGCCACCTCGGCGACGGTCGCCGCGCTCGCCTTCGTGCGCGACCCGGCGTGGATCGCGGTCACCGGCTTCGCCCTCGGTCTCGCGTCGAACGCCTCGCGGCCCGCGATCCAGGCGATGATGGCCGACATCGTGCGCCCCGAGGACCGGGTGCGGGCGTTCTCGCTCAACTACTGGGCGATCAACCTGGGGTTCGCCGTCTCGTCGGTGTACGCCGGCTTCCTCGTCGCGCAGAGCTACACGCTCGGGTTTCTCGTCGAGGCGGCCATGACGCTCGCCTGCGCCTGCGTCGTCTTCGTGAAGGTGAAGGAGTCGCGGCCGACGAGCACGGTGGTGCCCGGCGCGCCGTCCAGCCCGGTGGTCACCATGGGGACCGTGCTGCGCGACGGCCGCTTCATGCTGATGGTGGGTCTTTCGTTTCTGGTCGCGGTCGTGTTCACGCAGAGTTCGGTCGGGCTGCCGATCGTCATGGGCGAGAACGGGCTCAGCAGTTCGGACGTCGGGCTCGTCGCCGGCGTGAACGGGCTCGTGATCGTCGCGCTGCAGATCCCGCTGACCCGGTTCATCGAACGCCGCGACCCCGGCCGCCTGTTGACCGTCTCCTCGCTCCTGATCGGCTACGGCTTCGCGCTCACCGCCATCGCCGGATCGCTCGCCGCGTACGCGCTCACGGTCGTGGTGTGGACGCTCGGCGAGATGATCAACGCGCCTACGCAGTCGGGGCTCGTGGCCCGGCTCTCCCCCGCCGAGGGGCGCGGCCGCTACCAGGGCGTCTACACCATGTCGTGGTCGGCGGCGGCCCTCGTGGCCCCGCTCGCGGGCGGCTGGGTGATCGACTCGGCGGGCGCCGGGTGGCTGTGGGCGGGATGCGCGGCCCTCGGCACGGTGACGGCGATCGGCTACTGGGTGTTGATGCGCGAGCTGTCGGACACGGAGCCTTCGGTGCCCGTCGCCGCGGCTCCCGTGGCGGCTCCCGTCGAGGCCGGGAACAGCCCGGCTTGACCGGGCAGTTCGGCGGGTACGTGACCGTACATGGCCGAACCCCCTAGGACCTCCTCCAGAACTGACGAACCGCCCAGAACGCTGGTGGGCGGCGTCGAGGTCGACGTCCCCAACAGCATCCCGGCGATTCGCGCCGCGCTCGAACCGAACCGTCGGCACGAGTTCGACAAGGCGATCAACGCGGCGGGCGTCGGCGAGATCCACGCCGTCATGCGGCACTGGATGCTGGAGGCGGTTCCGGACCCGGAGGCCGACGCGATCCTGGCCAGGCTCGCCCACGACGAGGCGGAGAGGCGGGGCCCGGCGTGAGCCGCAGACGCAGGCGCGCCGCCTGCCGCGTCGCCTACGCACCGCCCGCCGACGACACGCTCGCCAAGATGGCCAACCCGGACGCCTTCCGCGACGAGATGGCCCGCACGCTCTCCCACGACCCCTACGGCCACGGTTCCACCACGGTCTCCGGAGAGCGCGACCGCCGCGAGGCGACGGTCGGCGGGGCGATAGTCCTCTATTACGTCTCCGGGTCGGTGCTGACCGTGACGGTGGTGCGGATGGTGGCGCTCAACTAGCGCGCAACCAGCGCTCAACCAGCAAGCAGCTGGCCCACCAGGTGGACTACTTGGCGGGTCGCTGGGTCAGATGCGTGAACGCGTCCAGGTTGCGCGTCGACTCGCCGCGCGACACCCGCCACTCGTACTCCTTGCGGATCGCGCTCGCGAAGCCCAGTTCGAGGAGCGTGTTGAAGGAGCCGTCCGCCGCTTCCAGCACCGAGCCGAGGAGCCGGTCCAGTTCGTCGGGGGTGACGGCGGCGAGCGGTAGCTTCCCGGTGAGGTAGATGTCGCCGAGCTGGTCGACCGCGTAACTCACGCCGTACAGGCGCAGATTGCGCTCCAGGAGCCACCGGTGCACCCCGGCCTCGTTCTCGTCCGGGTGGCGGATCACGAAGGCGTTGAGCGAGAGGCTGTGCCGGCCGGCGCGCAGGGACAGCGTCGTCGAGAGCTTGCGGGTGCCGGGCAGCTTCACGACGTACGAGCCCGGCTCCGGGCTCTCCCACTCCAGCTCGGCGTCCTTCAACGTGGACTCGATGACGTCGTGTGCCGGTCGCTGGTGTCCTTCGTCAGCCATGGTGCGAGGGTATGTGATGGCGCCGCGCCTGCATCGCCGCCGTGTAGACGTCCGCCGTGGCGGAGGCCGCCGTGTCCCAGCCGAAGGAGAGGGCGTGGCGGGCGGCCGCGTTGCCCATGGTGTCGACCAGGTGGGGGTGGTCGGCGAAGTCGCGGAGCACGCGCGCGTAGTGGGCCGGTTCGTGGCCGTCGACAAGGAAGCCGGTCTTTTCGTCGCGCACGGCTACGGGGAGGCCGCCCACGGACGCGGCGATCACCGGCGTACCGGCGGCCTGGGCCTCTATGGCGACGAGTCCGAAGGACTCGTTGTAGGAGGGCATGACGAGGACGGACGCGGCGCGGAACCAGTCCGCGAGCGCCTCCTGGCCAACCGGCGGCTGGAAGCGGACGACGTCCGCGACGCCGAGCTTCGCGGCGAGCTTCTGGAGCGCCGCCGGCTTGGCGAGGCCGCTGCCGCTGGGGCCTCCGACCACCGGGACGACCATGCGGGAGCGGAGTTCCGGGCGCTCGTCGAGGAGGACGGCGACCGCCTTCAGGAGGATGTCGGGCGCCTTCAGGGGCTGGATGCGGCCCGCGAAGAGGGGGATCAGGGCGTCCTGCGGCAGGCCGAGGCGGGCGCGAGCGGCGGCCCTGCCGTCGGCGGGGCGGAAGCGGTCCAGGTTCACGCCGGGGTGCACCACCGCGACGCTCCCGGGGTCCGCCTCGTAGTAGCGGACCAGCTCGTCGGCCTCCTCCGCCGTGTTCGCGATGAGGCGGTCGGCGGCGCGCACGATCTGGGTCTCGCCGATGACGCGGGCGGCCGGCTCGGGGGTGTCGCCCTCGGCGAGCGACGCGTTCTTGACCTTGGCCATGGTGTGCATGGCGTGCACGAGGGGCGCGCCCCAGCGCTCGGCGGCCAGCCAGCCGACCTGCCCGGACAGCCAGTAGTGCGAGTGGACGAGGTCGTAATAGCCGGGGCGGTGACCCGCCCACGCCTGCATGACTCCGTGGGTGAAGGCACAGAGCTGGGCGGGCAGGTCCTCCTTGGCGAGGCCTTCGTAGGGGCCCGCGTCCACATGTCGTACGAGGACGCCCGGCGCGAGCTCGACCTCCGGCGGCAGGCCCCCGGAGGTGGCGCGGGTGAAGATCTCGACCTCGATGTTGATCGCCGCGAGCCGCTTGGCGAGCTCGACTATGTAGACGTTCATGCCGCCCGCGTCGCCCGTTCCGGGCTGGTGGAGGGGCGAGGTGTGCACGCTGAGCATCGCGACGCGGCGGGGGCGGCGATGCGCACCGGGGAACCGCAGCAGGGCCGGAGCAGCCCCGGAGCGGCGGAACCTGGTCACGTACTGGCTCACGTGGCGGGCCCTCCTTGGTGGGCGGACTGCGGGCACGACGACCGGAGGGCACAGGCCCTCTTCCAAGGCGGCAACGCCGGAGTCGGCTGCTCCATTTCCACTTTGCCGAATCATTACCGTACGGGTCTCAACCAAAGCCGCGCCGGGCGCAGCACATACCCTCTTGAGCATGAGCCCGCGCCCCTCCTCCCGCCCCGTGGGAACCGTGACGCGAGGCACCACCAACCCCAATCGACTCCGCCGCATGGACCGCTGGATCGCGGCCGTGCACGGCGCCGCGCTGCGCCGCGCCGACGACCCGGTGGCGGTCGACCTCGGCTACGGCGCGGCGCCCTGGACCGCGGTGGAACTCCTGACCCGGCTGCGCGGGGCGGCGCCGCACGCGCGCGTGGTGGGCATCGAGATCGAACCGGCGCGGGTCGCCGCCGCGAAGCCGTACGAGCGCGACGGGCTCACGTTCCGGCACGGCGGCTTCGAGCTGCCACTGAGTACTCCCCCGGTCCTGATCCGCGCCGCGAACGTGCTGCGCCAGTACGACGAGGAGCAGGTCGCCGCGGTGTGGCAGCGGCTGTGCGGGCGGCTCGCGCCGGACGGCCTTCTCGTGGAGGGCACGTGCGACGAGATCGGGCGCCGGCACGTGTGGGTGGCGCTCGGCCCCGAGGGCCCGCGGACCGTGACGTTCGCGACCCGGATCGGTTCCTTGGACACCCCGTCCGACCTGGCCGAACGTCTACCCAAGGCGCTGATCCACCGCAATGTCCCCGGTGAGCCGGTGCACGCCTTCCTGCGCGATTTCGACCGGGCGTGGGCCTCGGCCGCGCCCTATGCCTCGTACGGTGCGCGGCAGCGCTGGATCCGGGCGGTGCGGGAGCTGTCGGCGGACTGGCCGGTGGTGGACAGGGCGGGGCGCTGGCGGCAGGGTGAAGTGACCGTGGCGTGGGGGGCGTTGGCGCCGCGGCGGGTTTCGACGGGCGGCTGAGACGCGGCGGAAGTCGAGGGAACGATCTCGGGACCTCGTTCGTCGAACCGTGCGGGGCAGTTGCCGCACCGCGCCGGGGTCTGTCGGTTTCGAGGCGCGCATGGCACCATCCCCGGAGCGCTCGACTTACTGACGGTCCATCAGGTTTGTCTCGGCTGTGGGGGCGGAAGCGGATGAGCAAGCGGAGCACGACGACGGTGGCGGCTCTGGCGCTGGTGTGCGCCGTGACCGTACTGGCGCCGACGGGACTGGCGTACGCGGAGCCGTCCCCCTCTCCATCCTCCCCATCGCCGTCAAGTTCCCCCGGGGTCAAGGACCTTGAGTCGGTCCGCAAGAAGATCGACAAGCTGTACCACCAGGCCGCGGTCGCCACCGACGAGTACAACGCGGCGGAGGAGAAGGCGGCCGACCAGTCCGACCAGATCGTGAAGCTGGCCCGGAAGATCGCCGCGGGCCAGCAGAAGCTCGACGGCCTCAAGGGCCGGGCGGGCGCGGCGGCCCGGGAGCAGTACCGCACCGGCGGGATCTCCCAGGAGACGCAGTTCATGCTCGCCGGCGACCCGAGCCGCTTCCTCGACAACGCGGGCCGCGCCTACCAGGGGCAGCAGGCCACGCGGAACCTGATGTCCCGCCTCACCAAGGCCCAGGACACCCTGCAGGCGTACGCGGACGAAGCCTCCGCCAAGTGGAAGGCGCTGGACGAGGGGCGCAAGAAGAAGGCCGCCGCGAAGGAGCGGATCGAGAAGCAGATCAAGGCGGCGCAGAAGATCGAGGACAAGCTCGCCAAGAAGGAGCGCGAGCAGCTGCGGCAGCTGGAGGAGGCGGCCGAGCAGAAGGCGCAGACGGAATGGCTCTCCTCGGGCGTCCTGAAGGAGATCGACGGCAAGGCGTCGGCCCCCGGCAAGAAGGCCGTGCGCTACGCCTCGGAGCAGCTGGGCAAACCGTACGTGTGGGGCGCCGAGGGCCCGAAGTCGTTCGACTGCTCGGGCCTGACCTCGCAGGCGTGGGCGTCGGCGAAGCGGCCGATTCCGCGCACGTCGCAAGAGCAGTGGAAGCAGCTGAAGCACATCGCCATCAAGGACATGCGACCCGGCGACCTGATCATTTACCACGACGACGCCAGCCATGTCGGGATGTACATAGGCAAGGGCGCGATCATCCACGCACCCCGCCCGGGGCGGAACGTGACGGTCGCGGGCGCGGGCTCCATGGCGATGCTCGGGGTGGTCAGGCCCGACGCCTGAGGCCCGGGTGACCGGATGCCGGACATGGGCCCCGACGGGTGATGTGCCCCACGTGACCCATGGCACGCGGAGCGCCGCGGTTGCGGCCCACCGGCGTGACGTTCGTCATCCTCGGCCCGTCCGACCAGGGACGGAACCCACCCAATTCCGGTGCGGGGAGCGGCATATGACGCCGGCCCCTTGCCGCTCACCATTCCGTTCGGGCGTCGGCTACCGCTAAGGTCCCCGTCGGTGGTGCGAGGACCTTCGTCCCACCGTGCCCTCGGGGGGAGGGAAGGAACCGAAGCGATGCCCGTACCCGTACCGCGGCAGAGAGCCATCCCGGCCGTGGAAAGTGGTCAGGCTCAGGACGCGCACACCACGACCGACACGTACGACCTGCGAGGCGAGCGGCCGATCACCCACCGCCCCGCCGCCAACGACGTACAGCTCGATGCCAACGACATACAGAACGACCCGCAGAGCGCCGAGCGCGGCCGGGAGGCACCGGCCGAGGACCCCGCTCACGAGTCGGCACCCGCCGAGCGTGACGCCACCGGTCTGACGATCCTGGTCATAGAGGACGACCCGGCGGGCTCCCTCAGCATCCCCGAGATGCCCGACGCCGTGGGCAAGCCGATCCGCGTGCGCACCGCGCGCAACCTCACCGAGGCCGAGCGGCTGCTCACCGACGACGTCAGCTGCGTCCTGCTGGACCTCGCGCTGCCCGGCGCGAAGGCGGACAGGACGACGCCTGACAAGGCGAAGCCGGACGGGACTGCGCCGGAACACCACGACGAGCTGGGCACGCTGCGACACCTGCTGCGCCTCGCCCCGCGCCGGGCCGTGCTCGCCCTGACCACGTCGGGCGACGCCGAGCGCGGCGCGGAGGCGGTCCGGGTGGGCGCGCAGGACTACCTGATGCGCGACGAGCTGGACTCCCGGCTGCTCGGCCGGGCCATCCGGTACGCGGTCGAGCGCAAGCGCGCCGACATCGCGCAGCAGGGGCTCACCGAGTCCCGGCTCCGCGCGCAGGAGAACGCCCGCCTGGAGCGCGGCCTGCTGCCGAAGCCGCTGCTCGACGGTTCACCGCTGCGCTTCGCCGCCCGCTACCGTCCGGGCCGCTCGCGCGCGCTGCTCGGCGGCGACTTCTACGACACGGTGCGCACGCCCGACGGCACGGTCCATGCGATGATCGGCGACGTCTGCGGGCACGGCCCCGACGAGGCGGCGCTCGGCGTCGAACTGCGGATCGCCTGGCGGACGTTGACGTTCGCGGGCCTGTGCGGCGACGAGCTCCTCTCCACCCTCCAGCAGGTCCTGGAGCACGAGCGCGCGGACGACGAGATCTTCGCGACGCTGTGCACGGTCGACATCTCGCCGGACAGCCGGCGCGCGGGCCTGTGCCTGGCGGGCCACCCGGCACCGCTGATAGCGACCCCCGGCCGCCCCGCGGGCCTGCTCCCGTACGAGAACAACGGGCCGGCCCTCGGGCTGCTGCCGAAGGCGCGGTGGCCGCGCATGCAGGTCGAGTTGGGGCCTTCGTGGAGCCTGATGCTCTACACGGACGGCCTGATCGAGGGCCGGATCGGCCAGGGCAGGCAGCGACTCGGCCAGGAGGGCATGGTGGAGATGATCCGCCGTCAGCGCGCGCAGGGCCTGACCGGCGAGGCGCTGCTCGAGGCCGCGATGAACGAGGTGCGCGACCTCAACGGGGGCGATCTGACGGACGACGTGGCGGTACTGCTGCTCGACCGGTGAGGTCCGGGCTCAGCGGCCGCCGTGAGGTCCGGGCTCAGCGGCCGCCGTTGTACGGGCCGTACGGTCCGTCGCTGCTGGAGCCGCGGCGCTTGCTGCCCCCGCCACCACCGCCGATCTGCTTGACGGCGGGCCGCACGTCCACCATGTACACGATGGTCGCGACGAGCCCGATGATCGGCAGGAACGACAGGATCGGGAACAGCAGGTTCACGACGAACGCGATCCCGAGGATGATCAGCCAGAACGGCTTGGTCTTCTTGTCCGCCGCACGGTAGGCGTCCTCGCGCCGCACTGCGGCGTCGATGAACGCGAAGCCGCTGAAGATGATCAGCGCCGTGCTCAGCAGCCACATCACACTGGCGAACCCCTGCATCAGCACAACGCCACCACCAGAATCGTCTTCTTGAACAGTTCTTGAAGGACCTGACCGCCACGGTACCCGCACAACGGGCCGGACACTCCACAAGTGCCCGGCCCGTCGGCGTGGCCGCTACTTGGCAGGCGGCGTGGTGCCGGAGCCGGTCTTCTTGGCCGCGGGGGCCGTCTTCTTCGGCGCGGTGGTCTTCTTGGCCGCGGTGGTCTTCTTGGCGGTACCCGGCTTGTCCGCGTCGGCGGCCGAGGCGTCCTTGACGTCGGCGGCCTCCTTCGCCTCCGGCTCGGGCTCGGGCTCGACGGCCTCGGCGAGCTCGACGATCTCGTCGGCAGCCTCACCGCGCCACGTCTTCACGGCCTCCTCGCCGTGCTCGGCGACCTTCTCGTACGTCTCGCGCGCCTTGACGGCGGCCTCGGCCGCGTAGCCGACGCCGCGCAGCGCGAACTCCTGGGCGCTCTCGCCGAACTTCTTCAGATCGGTGTCGAGGCCCGCGACCAGCTCGTTCACCTTCGCCGTGAGGGTGGCCTGCGCCTCCTTGGCGCGGGTGGTCGCCTTCTCCTGCACATCCTTCGGGTCGGTCTGCCGCACGGATTCGAAGCGGGCGGGCGCCTCGCTCCGCAGCTGCTCGACGATCCCCGGCACCTTCTTGGCCTGCTGGTACGCCAGCTCGGCGGTGCCGGCGGCGAAGTAGAGCGGGGTCGGGTCGGTGAGGGTCTTGCGCAGGTCGTCCTTGATGGCCATGGCGTGGTCCTCCCGGATCACATCAACTGCTGCTTGAGGGCTCGGCATCGCCCTGCTCGTGCTCGTCGTCGCCTTGCTCGCCGTGTTCGCCGTCCGCGCCGCTTCCGTTCTCGTGCCGGAAGGCGTCGTAGATCTGCAACAGCACCTGCTTCTGACGCTCGTTGAGCGAGGGGTCGGCGAGGATGACGGCGCGCGTCTCCACCTCGGTCCGCTCCCGCTCGGCGTCGAGAATGCCGGCGTGCACGTACAACGTCTCCGCGGAGATCCGCAGCGCCTTGGCGACCTGCTGCAGAACCTCCGCGCTCGGCTTTCGCAACCCGCGCTCGATCTGACTCAGGTACGGGTTGGACACCCCGGCGGCGTCGGCGAGCTGACGGAGCGACAACTGCGCGTTGCGACGCTGCTCGCGCAGATATTCGCCGAGACTTCCGACGTTGAGCGATGCCATACCCCGATGGTGCCGCACCCACGCTAACTTTTGCAAGCACCCGCTTGCAAAAGTGTCCCACCCAACACCGGACCCGCCACGAAATCAGTGCGACGGCGCCCCCACCGGTCACCCGAAATACCGCCCGATCCCCTCCCCCAGCTGCCGGAAGCCCAGCTCGGCGGTGCTCACGGCTGTCGCCTCCAGCTCGTCGGCGGACTCACCGGCCACGATCCGCCGTGCGTTCCCCTCGGCGAGGATCCGCTGCGTGGCGACGATCTGCCCGGCCGCGATCCGCGCCTGCACCGCCGTCCCGCCGAGCGCCTGTGCGAGTGCCCGCTCGGACCGCTCCTGGTACCCGTACAGTCGCGCCACCAACTGCGGTGTCCCGTACAGCAGTCGCTGATACGCGAGCACCGCCGGGTGATCGCACAGGCCGGTGACCGGGTCGCGGCGCCGCAGCCCCTCCAGGAAATGCCACCGCAGCGCGGCCAGCGGCGACTCCCCCTCGCCCCGCCCCGCGACCACTCTCGCCGCCTCGTCCTCGTGGTCCGCGAACTGGTGCAGCACCAGGTCCTCTTTGGACGCGAAGTACCGGAACAACGTCGGCTTCGACACCTCGGCCGCGGCCGCGACCTCGGCCACGGACACGTTGTCGTACCCCTTCTCCATGAAGAGTCGAACGGCGGTCTCGGAGAGGGTCTGCCGGGTGCGCTGCTTCTTGCGTTCGCGGAGGCCGGGGGTGCGGGCGGTCATGGGGAGGAGGGTACGCACCGCCGTCGGGCCGAGGAGTCACGACCGGTTCGCTTCACTCCATGGCGGGGGCGCCGCAAGCTCCCACAGCCCGTCGAAGTGCGCGGCCCAAGTGTCGACCCCGTGCCCCGCCGCCGACCCGTCCCGTCGTCGAGCCACCTCCACCAATGAGGTGTTCGCTCCCTCCGGATCGTAATAGTCCTTGCCTCCCATGGGCCGGGTCGTTCGCACGTCACAGAGACCGTGCAGGACCGTCTCGCCGTTGAGGATCACGAGTTTGTCGCGGGGGAAGCCTTGAAACACGCGGTATTCGCAGGACAGAGCGCTTTCTGGCAGGCGCCCTCGCAAGCGCAAACTGTCCACCGCGCAGTTGAGCATCGCCTCGAAATCACTCGCCTTGTCGACGAGCCTTCGCCGGTACCGCTCATCGTCGACCGGCCTGCGGGCCTCGCCGACGAGTGAGGGGACCACCATGGGCCTGCTGAAATCCGGTATCAGAAGCCGGATGCTGATGCTCTCCACGGCATGGCCGCCGTCCAGCAGGCGACGCAAGCCTTGGTCGATACCCCTCACGAGGGTCTCCCCCGTGTAACCGAGGAACCGGATCTCCACCTCACGCGCCGAGAAGGCGGCGTCGACTCGCACCTTGAGTTCGTCCGACGACACCGTGATACGTGGAACGGGGCGCCGATCGACCGCCTCTCTCAGGTCCACGATCGCCTCATACAGTAGAAGAGCGACCACGCTGAGCAGCGAACCACCCAGAAGCGCCCGCCCTTCCAAGAAATCCGCGAACGGCTTGACGAAACTCGCCGCAAGTCCGGTGAGGAAGACGGCCACCAGCGCGGCACGCACGACCACTGGACGAAACCTCGCCGTGAAGGATCTCTGTTCCCCTGTTCCGGAACTCCTGCTTGAACCGCCCCCGCCTCGAGTCATACAGCGATGGTCATCCCGGCTGCCAGTACCTTCAACCCCGCTTCCTCTAGAGGTAGTTGCGCTGCCCCTTCGATCCGGACAGCCAGCCCGCGAGCACTCCCGCAACCTTCTGGGCCGAAGGAACGTCGGTGAGCCCCAGAGGTTCCGCGGCAGCCCCCAGAACGGCGCTCACCTTGCGCGCGGACCTGGCCAGCGTTTCCGAACCCATGGCGTGCCCGTGCGGCACGGCATCGAGGCGAAGGCCCGCACGGATGACGTCAGTGAAGACGGACTGGGCCCTCTTGTATCCCAGCAGCTTGGGCAGATCTTCCTCGAGCCCTCTGGAGCTGTGGGGACGGACTCGCTCCACACTCGACCGCCACCATGTGATGACCTCACGCTCCTGCTTCGCCGGATAGCGCATCAAGTACAGATGGGTGGCCAGGTCATAGATCGGATCACCGAACATCGCCAACTCCCAGTCGATGAACCAGAGTTTGCCGAGGCTGTCGACAATGAGGTTCTCCCGGTGCAGGTCCGCGTGCAGCAGGGAGAAGGGGCGTTCCTGCGTGCCCTGCACCAGCTTGTGCAACGAGTCGAACGACTCCTCACCCACCCCCAGAGCCTCGAACAGGTCGCCGAACGCGTCCTGATGAGATGCGTAGACGTCCTCCTGCACGAAGCGAACAAGGCGCTGAAGGAAGACCTCCGTGTCACCGTCCACGACACCCTTATCCCCGTCGCATCTGCGCTCGATGGGCAGGTCCTGCGGCCGGATGGCCGACAGCTCCTGGAAAAGGACCATGAGGTCCGCGACCAAACGATGAGGCACAGCCGTCCCGGCCGCATACAGATTTCCCAGCGTTCTTCCTTCGACAAAACGCTGCAGCCGGATGTCATCGACCTTGATGAGGCCCGGGATTCGCGTGACACGCGACGCCAGCGCCTCGATGAGTTCCTCTTCGGACATGAAACACCGCCGGTCGAACCAGAAGAGGCCTTCCCGCGGCTCCCTGCATTTCCACCTTCCCTGCCCCTCGCCGGCGGGAGGGCGGTTCAGCGGCAACACATACGTCTCATGATGGAAACCCTTGAGCGGTCCCTCGATCGCCTGCTCATCAGAGCTCAGTTCCAGAGCCTTCCGCATGCCCCGCGTGGGCGCAGTTCGTACCATCGTTCGCACTCTCTCCGCAGGGCTGTGATCCGGCCGCTCGGGCAGGCAGCAAATTACTCCTCATCGTCAACGCCCCGCAGCCACTCGGGTCACTGATGTGCTGGCCGACGTATGCCGTCTGGTCCACACTTGCCAGATGAGCGATGCAAGTGGCGTTTCCGAGAGGGACGCACTGCGCACGGCGCTACGGCGGGCCGATGGCGTGATTTTCGACTTCGACGGCCCCGTGTGCCGGCTCTTCCCGCAGGGCACTGCCCCGCAGACCGCAGCCATCAAAGCGGCTGTCTGGGGGGATACCGACCGACTGCCACCACCGCTCGCGAAGGTCACCGACACGCACGACCTCCTGAAGGAACTGCGTGGCGCGTCATCTGATGTCGTCAGACGGGTGACCGACATGGTCACCAAGTTCGAGACGGAAGCGGTCGGCTCCGCGTCGGCGACGCCACATATCGGCGCTTTGGTTGCCCATCTGGTCGCAGCGGACAAGAACTTGGCTATCGCCAGCAACAACGCCAGAGAGCCGATTCTCGAGTTTCTCGGAGAACACGGGATGAGAGCCGCCTTTGGCACGGCCGTGTGCGGCCGGGACCCCCTCGACATCAGCAAGATGAAACCCGCTCCCGACACTCTCCTGGATGCGGCACAGAAACTCGGCCTGCCCGCTTCGCGGTGCCTTCTCGTAGGCGACAAGGCATCGGACTTTCAGGCTGCTCAAGCGGCTTGCATGACGTTCGTCGGGTGCACCGAGGACCGTGAGGAACTCAAGCAGATGACTACGCAGGGGGCCCGCCTGGTGTTCACTTCGCTGGAACCGGTGCTCGCTGCCGTGACCAGCGACGACTTCAGTACGCCAAGCGTTCCCACACCGAGTCGAACCACGACTCCCAGCTCTTCATGAAGACCGACCCGCGCGAGTCCAGGTTTTCATTCTTGACGTAGTGCGTGAGCTGGGCGCCGAGGCCGAACACGTCGAGGGCCTGGACCGTCACCTCGTCGTCGAGGACGATCGGCCGCTCGATGACCTCGTACGGGCCGTGCAGCGCCTGCTCGCCACCGACCAGGTACAGCTTCGACGTCGGCGTGAGCATCACATGCCGGATCTCGATGCTCGCGGACTCCACGAGCCCCTCGGCCTCCAACTGCCGCAGCTCCACCTGTATCGACGAGCTGTGCCGGCGCGTGATCCCCAGCAGCCGTTCCTTCAACGCGGCGGTCAGCTGCCCGTCAGGATCGTCCAAGGCTCGCGGATACGGCAGATCGAGTGACTCGTCGGGCAGCAGCATTCGGATGGCGATGCTCCGGGGCCCCACTTCCCCGAGCCTGATCCGCTCGATCTGACCCTTCACCTGCATGTCGAGGGACTCCGACGTCAGCGTGCACACGTCGAGCACGACCTCGGGGTTCGCGAACGCCTCGTCGAAGAACCCGCGCAGCGTCACCCGGCCCTCTATTGCCTCCCGCGCCGTGTACGACTGGGCCTTCTGAGCGCGTACGACACGGGTGCCGCTGCCCTGCTTCGACTCGATCCAGCCCTCTTCGCGCAACTGGCCGAGGGCGCGCTGCACCGTGTCCCGCGCGACCTCGAACTCCTCGGCCAGCGCCCTCTGGGGCGGCAACGGGGAACCGAGCGGATAGAAGCCTCCGGCCATGCGGGTTCGCAGCTCCTCCACGACACGGAAGACCTCTTTTCCACCGCTCGCCCCGATATGGCTACCGGTCACCATGGGTAGTTACCTCCGTCGGCCGGGCGGCACACTCAGGTCTGACGACGCCTCGCCACGTGCTCCCAGAGCCCGTCGAACATCGCCTGTTCGCCGTCCACGAAGGCGGCCTGGTCCGGGCCGTTCGCGCGGCCGAAAGCGAGCATGCCGGTTTCGAAGCCCGCCACGTCCACGAGCTCCACCGTGTCCGCCCCCTCGTAGTCGTCGATCTCCCGCTCGAACCGGGCCGGGACGTAGTGTCCGACCAGTACCTCCTGCCGGTTGAGGAGGTAGACCTTCCGGGTCGGGACGCCGGAGACGAAGCGGTACTCGAAGCTCGCGTCGATGTCGAGGTCGCGCAGGCCCATGAAGGCCTTGTCCAGCACCATGCGCTGCGAGGTCCACTGGACGCGGCCGCGGCGCCTGACCGCCTCGTCGAGTTTGTCGTCGTGGCCCCAGCCGGCCGCGGGCGCGGGGTAGTCGACGTCCTCACCCAGTCTCGGCACCACCATCCGGACCCGTACGGACTTCGGTCGCAGTGCCCCTTCGTAGACCTTCCGCAGCGGCTCTCCGAGGGCTGTCACCAGGGTTTCTCCGGTGAGGCTGGCCACGTCCACGTAGACGTGCGGGGCCTCGAAGGCAGCCACCAGGCGTGGGCCCAGGATGCTGCGGGCGGTCTGCGCGCCGGGCAGGAGCGCGCGCTCGGGGCGGGACACCGTGGGCGGGCTGCCCTTGCCCGTGTTCGTCAAGAGGCCGTCCGAGCGGAGCAGTTGCAGCGCGTTGCGGACCGTTCCCCGCTCCACATCGAACTCACGGGCGAGCGCGGCCTGTGTTGGCAGACGGGCGCCCGAGGTGAGTTCGCCGTCGTAGATGCGCTTGCGCAGCGTGTCGGCGATCTCTTCGGCGGCGGGTCTGGGAGCGAGTCCGGGGGCGGGCTCTGTATTCGCGTTCGCCACGGCGATCTCCCCTCACCCCCCGACCAAGTCCTCACAACTCTACGGCAGTTGGCTGCCAACTCCACCCGGTTTGCCGCAGGGGTTGGGGGAATCGCAGGTCAGCCGTGGCCCCGCAGGATGTCGATGATCGGCTCCAGGGTCGCGGTCACCTGCCGGGCCCCCGCATCC
The DNA here is from genome assembly GCF_053592315.1 of Streptomyces sp. NPDC002754. NCBI lineage: Bacteria > Bacillati > Actinomycetota > Actinomycetes > Kitasatosporales > Streptomycetaceae > Streptomyces > Streptomyces sp. NPDC002754. Next base: position 55,852 of record NZ_JBSFVM010000032.1, on the reverse strand, counting down.
CGCAGGACGTGCTCCTTGCGGGAATGTCGCGCGTAGCCGAGAAATGCGACACCGGCCTGACGTGCGGCGGTCAGGTCCGTCGCCGCGTCGCCGATCATCAGGGTCGTCCCGGGCGCCGCGCCCATCGCCGACATGGCGCGGGTCAGGCAGTACGGGTCCGGTTTGAGGAGGGCCAGGTTCCGGGTGCGGCCATAGATGTGCGGTTCGAAGCAGCCGGACAGGCCGCGGCTCGCGATGTAGCGGCGGGCCGCTTCGGCGGAGTTGTTGGTGGTGATGGCGAGGCGGGCGCCGGCCGCCGTCCAGGTGCGGATCAGTGGGTCCACGTGTTCCGTGGGCCAGGCCGAGCCGACCGCGCGCAGCTCCTGTTCGGTGAGTCGGCTCTCCATCTCCAGGACCAGATCGCTGTCGGGCCGCGCGCTGCCCAGGCGGCGCAGGGCGGCGTGCGGATCCACATCGACCCGTTCCTCGGCCGTCAGCACGTCGCCCAGGCCCTGCGCGTCCAGCCAGTCCACCTGCTGCCGCGCGATCCCCGCCGCCGGGCGGCCCGCGAACAGCCGGCAGATCGGCCCGTCGAAGTCGAAGAGGACATGGCGGGCGCCCGTGATCAGCTCGGCCAGGGTGCCCGCCTCGCGTACATCGCCCTGTTCGGTCGTTTCCCGGCTTGAATCGGTCTCTTCTGCCACCGGAACAGTCTGCTTCGTCGTCTCTGAAGTCACTAGGAGAGTGTCAGGTCGGAGGTGATGGTTTCCCAGAGGGCGTCGAACCACTTCTGCGACTCCTCCACGAAGGTCCGGTCGCGGTGGCCCGCCCCCTCCTCGAAGGAGAAGAGCAGGGCCTGCGTGCCGGTGGCCGAGAACATCTCCAACTTGGTGTCGTTGTCGATCTCCTCCTCGCGCCGCGTGACCATGTAGTACGAGAGCAGGGCCTCGGACTGGTTCAGCAGATAGAGCTTGACCGGCGGGGTGAAGGGCAGGGCGCGGAAGGTCACCCGCACGTCGATGTCGTGCGAGGAGCGCAGGGAGCGCAGGTTGTGGCGCAGCACCTGGCCCTGCGCGTTGCGCGTGGCGAGCCAACGGTCGTGCACTGCGACCGACTCGTCGTGGTCGACGCCCTCGCCGGCGCCCGGGACCGGGACCGGGAAGGCGAGGTCGATGTCGCGGCTGGGCAGTAGGATGCGTACGTCGAGGGAGTCGGGGCGGATGCGGCCCTCGTGGATGTGGCGCAGCGGCTCGCCGAGCGCCAGCATCAGGGTCTCCGAGGTCATGCAGACCGCGTCGATACGCACATGTGGGGCGTGGAAGGCCTCCACCAGGCGGGGGGCGAGGGCGACCATGGAGGGCTGCGGCTCGTCGCGCGCGGCGGTCCCCGGTGCGATGCGCGGCGGGCTGCCCTTGCTGCGCTTGCTCAGCAGCCCGTCCGTCTCCAGGAGCTGGAGCGCCTGACGGACCGTGCCGCGCTCGACGCCGAACTCGTCGGCGAGCGTGGCCTGCGTGGGCAGTTGGTCGCCCGGCTTCAGGCTGCCCGCCCTGATGCGCTCGCGGAGTTGGTCGGCTATCTCCGGGGCCGTGAGCCTTCTCCTGCCGTTCAGTGTCGCGTCTGCCATGTCCGCCACGCCCTGCTCCCCTGGGTCCCGACCAAACGGCACAACTCACCTTGATTTGGTGAGAGTTGTCGACCTCTCGTTTATATACCACGACCAAGTGGGGACAACTCCAGTGCAGTTGGTCGCCAACTTGGAAGAAGGTGGCCAATGGTGGCAGCGAAGGAGACCAAGTAAGGCCCATCAGCGAAGCAACGCCGAAGCCGGGGGAACCACCATGTCCATTCTCAGCCTCCTCTCCGCGGTGTTCGTGATCACCTTCGAACAGCTCGCACAGTGGCACTACGGCCCGGCCGGCCTCGCGGGCCTGCTGCTGCTCGCCGTCGGCGCCAAGGCCCGAAACGCCACCTGTAGTTCGCTGGGCGGCGTACTGCTCGCGCTCACGGTGGCCGGGCCCGCGCTGCACTGACCGCGGCGAGAGCGAGGGCCTGCCGCGGGACCACGTCACGAGCTCAGCGTCAGGTCCTGGCTGATCGTGTTCCACAGTCCGTTGAACCACAGGTGGGACTGCTCCACGAAGGTCGTGTCGCGCAGCCCCGCACCGTGCTCGAACGCGAAGAGCATCTGCCGCACGCCCTGCGCGTCGTACACGTCCACCCGCTCGTGGTCGATCTGCTCGCCGCGTCTCGCCAGCGTGTAGTACGCGAAGAGCGCCTCGTCGCTGTTGAGCAGGTAGAGCTTGACCGGGGGCGTGAACGGCAGCGCGCGGAACTCCACCGTGACGTCCATGTTGTGCGTGGCCCGCAGCGCCAGCAGATTGTGGCGCAGCACCTGCCCCTGCGCGTTGCGCTGCGCCAGCCAGTCGCGCCGCAGCCTGCCGCCCATCGCCGCCTCCGCCCGCGAGGCCCCGGCCACCCTTGAGGCCTCCGCCGCCCGTGACACGGGCTCGGCGGCCGGCGGCGCAGGCGCGGGCGCGGGCGCGGGCGCGGGAAACGCGAGGTCGATGTCCCGGCTCGGCAGCAGCACGCGGACCCGCACCCTGGCCGGTTTCGTACGGCCCTCGTGGATGAGGCGCAGCGGTTCGCCCATCGCGAGCGTCAGCGAGACCGCCGTCAGGCACAGGGCGTCGATCTCCACGTCGGCCCGCTCGAAGGCCTCGGCGATCCGCGGAGCGAGCGTCACCATGGTCGGCTGCGGCGGCACCTCGGGGCCGTGCAGCGCGGGCCGCGGGTGCCGCGCGACCGTGGCAGGGCTGCCCTTCGAGGCGTTCACCAACAGGTTCTCGGACTGCAGAATGCGCAGCGCCTGGCGTACGGCGGAGCGCTCCACACCGAATTCGCCCGCCAACTGTGCCTGCGTAGGCATCCGTTGGCCGGGACCCAGGCGACCGGACGTGATCCGGTCGCGCAGCGCGTCGGCCACTTCGCGGTACGTGTTTCGCGCCCGCTGTGACCTGGGCCGTCCGTTGACGGCGGCATGCTCCCCACTCACAGCCAAACCCTACAACTTCCCGCCATCTTTGGGGAGTTGACGTGAAGGTGGTTATGAGCCGCTCTTCAATGGAGATAACTACCTTTGAGTTGGTGACCAACTTCCCGGACATGGTCGGGGGACCTGAAGTTGGTCACCACGAGGACCACAGGTCCTGAAGGAGGTAGGACAATGCCGCTCTTCGCCATCGTCGTCGCCGCACTCGCCATCGGGTTCGAGCAGCTCATCCAGTGGAAGTACGGGCCGATGGGCATCATCGCCTTCATCGTTCTCTCCATCGGCCTCAAGGCCAAGAACACCGCGCTCAGCGGCATCGGGGCCGTCATCCTCGTGATGCTGCTCGCCCAGAGCGGCTGACCGGGCTCCCTTCCGGAGGGGAGCCGGGAGCCCGGTCGGTCAGTACGTCGTACGTGAACGGGGTCGCGGCTCAGAACACAGCGGCTCAGAACACATCGGGGCACCACGGCCGCCGCGGGGTCCGCAGCAGGGCGCCGAGCCCGGCGGCGGCGCCCTCCTCGTGCTCCACAAGCCGTCCCAGGGCGGCGAGCCGCACCGCTGACTCGTCACCCAGCCACAGTGTCCCCAACTCACTTACGCCGACAGTGAGTTGAGGGGAGGCGGCGCCCGGCGAACAGACCGCCCCGCCGGGCGCCGCCGTCAACGTGAACCGTCCACCCGCGAGCCCCGCGGGATCGAGCACCTCGAACGAGACCTCCCCACTGGTGTCGTACGAGCGCGCTTCCATGGCCGCCGCGACGTCCAGGATCCGCACCCACATGAAGTCCGCCTGCGTCACGATGCGGGCGGCGCGCGGGTCCGGCAGCAGGTGCGGCAGCAAGTCGTCGGGGGCGCGCAGCCCGGACCGCACGGTGGCGATCCAGTCGACGGAGCAGACATACGTCCACAGGGCGCGCTCGGCGGCCGGGGTGGTGGCGATCAACTGCCGTACCCGCGCCGTGTTCAGCGGCTGCTTGGCATCGCCCCAGCGGTCGTCGGCATGGTAGTCGACCAGCCCTTCCACCTCGCCGCGCGCGTTGCGGTACACCGCGTAGTACGGCTCCGTCCACGGGTCTTCCGGGGCCGGCCACAGGCCGGTGTTGTACTGCCACCAGTGCTCGTCCCGCGACACCACGCCGGCGACGCGGGTGCGCAGCCGCGCGTGCAGCTCCGGGCCGACCTTGCGCACCTCCTCCGGGTCCGCCAGGTCCACGCGGCCGCCGTCGTCCGGGCCCGCCCAGCGGGGGTCGAGGCCGGCCCGCGGTACGTCCACCTCCCACACGGTGGCGGTGGCCGCGGGGCCGAATCCGAAGCGTCCGTAGATCGGGTACTCCGCCGCGATCAGCGTCGCCGCGACGTCGCCGCGTTCCTTCGCCTCGGCGAGGTCGGCCGCCATCATGCGGCTGAGCAGTCCGCGGCGGCGGTGCGTGGGGCTGACGGTGACGTTGGTGATCGCGTCCGTGGGGACGGTGGCGCCGCCCGGCACGGTGAGCTCCTGCGCGAAGGAGCGGAACGTGGCGACCTGCCGGGTGCCGGGGCCTCCGGCGGGGGCGAAGGCGGCGCGGGTGCGGGTGAGGTCGAAGTGTGCGCGCCGCTTCGCGACCGTCTGCGGGGAGGTGGTCGGGGGGCGCAGGAAACCGGTGTTGAGGGCGCGGGACCAGTCGGGCAACTCGTCCTCGGTGATGGCCCGAACGGTTGTCGCTTCGCGGTCGTCGGGGGTGGCGTCACGGTTGCTCATACGCTCACGCTAAGCCGGACCCGAAGCACGTGTCGCCGCATTAACCCCCCGCCACGGGGCTCCGCCCCGGCCCCCGCGCCTCAATCGCCGGCGGGGCTGGAAAAGATCGGGGCTCCGCCCCGGACCCCGCTGCTCAAACGCCGCAGGGGCTTGAAATGCCCACCCGCCGGCGGGGCTTGACCTGCCCGCACCCCGCCGCCTCCCGTACGAGAAGCGGGCTAGATGATCACTCGCCTGTCGAGTTCGTGAGCAGGTCGTCGACCTGGGCCTCACCGGCTCGGTAGCGGCGAGCGATTTCCGCGCTGCAGTTGTCCGCCGTGCGCTGCAGCTGGTGGCGGCGGCGTGAGACCTGCTGCTCGTAGCGGACGAGGCGGCCCATCGCCGCGAGCAGCTCGTCGTCCGTGCGGGCGACCAGGTCGGAGAGCTCGACCTCGGCGAGCATCTCCTGCGCGAGGCGCCGGGACTCGTCACTGAGCGGCGTGCCGAGTGTGACGTGCCGGGCGGAGGACCGGTGGCTCGTCGGCTGGTCCCGCAGGATCTCCGACAGCCGGTCCACGACCGGCGCCTCGGGGTCCTTCCGCCGGTCCAGCTCGGCCCGCAGGATGTCGATGCGGCCCTGGAGCAGGCGTCGTACGTAACTCAGGTCCGCCTCGTTCTGCTGCGAGCCGCGGCGCAGCGTGCGCAGCTCCGGCAGCCGCAGGGCCGACAGGTCGACGGCCGGCGCGGCGGGCAGCTCCGGGCTGTCGGTCCGCTGGGCCGGCGGACGGGTCAGCGGGGCCACCCGTTCCCTGTGCGTCAGCGATACGGGCTGCCCTGGCAGCCCCGTACTCGTTGTGTGGCTCATGGCATGGGTATCCATGGTTGCTTACCGTCCCCTCGACCGGACCGCGCCGCACGCCACCGACGCACCGCGTGTCAGCATCGTGCCACTCCCAGTGGCCAATTCGGGCCCGAGTGCCCCAGATCCGCCCCGGATGGGGGGTTGGGGAGTATGTCAAACCGTTCCTATTCAGTGAGCAGGAGTGAGTGTTGGACCCATTCCTGGCCGCTGCGGACATCCCGAACGGCGTTGGGTGTCCTGGTCGCCCGCGTACGCGCCGCGTCCGGTGGCACGGATCGTGTCCGTGGTCCGGGGATGCGGGGGCGGAGTCCCTCACGCCCGGGAACCTCCGGTGGGGCCTGGGCGGTCCGATGCCCGCGACGATCGCTCTGGTCGTCGCGGGGCGGTGCCGTCCGTCGCCGGATCGGGTGTCCCTGGGCGCGTCTACCGATCGCGATGCTCGCCGCATCGTGACCGGTCGTCTTGCGGGTGGTCGTGGTGATTGGCTTCTTCCAGTGCTGGGTGCCCCAGCGGCTGGTGTAGGCCGCATCCACGGCGATGATCGCGATGCCGGTGGCCTCGGCCATCGACGTCAGCCGGGCCCCGCAGCCTGCCGGTGGGCACGCCGGAGATGAGCTGACGGAACCGTTTCCTGCGGCCGTGCTTCTCCCGGTTCTTCTCCGCTGCGAAGTCGAGGTCCTCGATGGCGATCGCCGTCACGCCGCAGGCCTTCGCCCAGGTCAGCACCCGGGTCAGCGCCCCCACCCGCTCCAGTACCGCCACGTCCCGCGCGGACAGCCCCTTCAGCCGGGTCCGCACCGCCACCCCCGACGGACCCGACACCACGAACGGCGCCACCAACTCCCGCAACCCGCCCACCACTTCACCCCCAATCCACCTTCAGACGACCCGACACCCCACCCAACGACCCACCACCCACAAGGTCACCCATTCGACCCACAAACCCACGTTCGACCAAGAGCGCAAACCCCTTGCGCGGCACGAAAATCGGCGCACGGCATGATGGCCGTATGCGAGCAGTGGTGCAGAGGGTGGACGGCGCGAGCGTCGTCGTCGAGGACGAGGTCGTCGGCGAGATCAAGGGGGAGGGGCTGTGCGTCCTCGTCGGGGTCACGCACGAGGACACCAAGGAGAAGGCGGCCCAACTGGCCCGCAAACTCTGGTCGGTACGGATGCTGGGCGACGAGAAGTCGTGCAGCGACATCGACGCGCCGCTGCTCGTGATCAGTCAGTTCACCCTCTACGGAGACGCCCGCAAGGGCCGCCGCCCCACCTGGAACGCCGCCGCGCCGGGACCCGTCGCCGAGCCTCTGGTCGACGAGGTCGTGGCGCAGCTGCGGGCGCTCGGCGCGATCGTGGCGACGGGCCGGTTCGGAGCGAAGATGCGGGTGTCCCTGACGAACGACGGCCCGTTCACGGTGCTGTTGGAGATGTAGCCCCTCTCATACGGAGTGGCTACGGCTCGACGACGATTTCCTGCGCCGCCGCCGTGGCCTCCGCGAGGAGCTCCGCGTCGGCCGGCACGTTCCGCTTGATGACCGCGAGCGCGATCGGGCCGAGCTCGTGGTGGCGTACGGCGGTCGTCACGACACCGATCTTCCGGCCCTCGGGGCCGTCCGCCGCGAGCCGCACCTCGGCGCCGTGCGGCGGCAGGTGCACCTCGCTGCCGTCCAGGTGCAGAAAGACGAGCCGCCGCGGCGGCTTCCCCAGGTTGTGCACGCGGGCGACGGTCTCCTGCCCCCGATAGCAGCCCTTCTGCAGATGCACGGCCGAGCCGATCCAGCCCAGCTCGTGCGGGATCGTGCGGTGGTCCGTCTCGAAGCCGAAGCGCGGGCGGTGCTGCTCGACGCGCAGTGCCTCGTAGGCCAGCAGACCGACCGCTGGGCCGTTCTCACTCACGTACGACTCCAGGTCGGCGCGCGGCAGGAACAGATCGCGGCCGTGCGGTGTCTCGCGTACGGCCACCCCGTCCGGCACCGGCGCGATCGACCCGGCCGGCAGATGCACGAGGGCGAACTCGTCCGTCCGGTCGGCTGTCTCGACCCGGTAGAAGAACTTCATGGACTCCAGGTACGCGAGGAGTGCCTCCTGCGTGCCCGGCTCGACGTGCGCCCACATCGTCGTACCGTCGTCGACGAGGTACAGGGCGTGCTCGATGTGTCCGTTGGCGGAGAGGATCAGCGCCTCGGTGGCCTGCCCGGGCGGCAGCTGCTCCACATGCTGGGTGAGCAGCAGGTGCAGCCAGCTCAGTCGGTCCGCGCCGGTGACGGTGATCACGCCCCGGTGCGACAGGTCGACGACGCCCGCCCCGTCGGCGAGGGAGCGCTGCTCGCGGAACAGGTCGCCGTAGTGCGCGGCGACGCCTTCGTCCACGCCCTCGGCGGGGACGGCGCCGGGCAGGGTCAGCAGGGGGCTGCTCGGTGAAAGTCGCTGCATGTTCACACACACTACGACGAGTGGGCGGACGCGCTTATTCCTGCGGAGCCTTAGCTATTCCTGCGTCCGCCCTTTGTCCTTCGCACAGTTCTCGCAGCGTCCGAAGATCGCGAAGTGTTTGAGGTCGGTGTCGAAGCCGAACTCCTCGCGCAGCTTGGCGGTGAACTCCGCCGCCACGTCCACATCCGCCTCGATCACGTTCGTACAGTCGCGGCACACCATGTGGATGTGGTGGTGCCGGTCGGCGAGGTGGTACGTGGGCGAGCCGTGCCCGAGATGGGCGTGCGAGACGAGCCCGAGCTCCTCCAGGAGCTCAAGGGTCCGGTAGACCGTCGAAATGTTGACCCCCGACGCCGTCTTGCGCACTTCGCACAAGATGTCGTCGGGGGTCGCGTGCTCAAGGGTGTCCACGGCTTCGAGGACAAGCTGGCGCTGCGGCGTCAGCCGGTAGCCGCGCTGCCGCAGATCGCTCTTCCAGTCGATACCTTCGGTGCTCACCACACCGACGAGTGTAGAACTACTTGAAGAACGCGATGCCGTCGTCCGGGGCGTCGTCCGGAAGGTTGCGCGCCATCTCTGCGACGTCCTCGGGCGAGACGACCTTCTTGAGCTGGGCCGACATGTACGGGCGCAGCGGGACCTCGGGGGTCTGCTTCTCGCCGACCCACATCAGGTCGCTCTTGACGTAGCCGTAGAGGCGCTTGCCGCCGCTGTACGGGCCGGAGGCGGCCGTGCGGGCCACCGCGTCCGTGGCGATCTCGATCTGCGGCTTCTTGTCGGCGAGCTCGCCGTACCAGACCTCGACGACGCCGTCGTCACGGACCATGACGACCTCGACCTTGCTGGCGCGCTTGTCACCTTCGGCGGCGGAGATCCGCCAGAAGCCCGACTCGGACTCCAGGGGCTTCACCTTGTTGCCCTCGGCGTCCAGGATCCAGGTGTACGAGCGGTACTCCAGGAAGTCCCGCCCGTCGTGGGTGAAGGAGACCTCCTGGCCGAAGTTGGCCTTCTCGGCGCCCGGGAAGTCGGTGACGCCGGCGCCCGCCCAGTCGCCCAGGAGGAAGGCGAGGGGGACGAGGTCGGGGTTCAGGTCGGACGGGATCTGGATCATGAGCGGTTCAGACGTCTCTCAGTGGGGGGTCAGCGCTGGCCCTGGTACAGCTTCTTCACGGTCAGCCCCGCGAAGGCGACGACGCCGACGCAGACCAGGACGAGAAGGGTGGAGAAGAAGGCCTCAAGCACGGGATTGCTCCTCGGTGAGCGGAACGTATGCGGATAACAGAGCCGGACCCCACTGTAGTCGTCCGGGCCAAAGCCCTCTCAGCGAGGTCGGTCATCGGGGGCGCTTCTTGCCGTCCAGTTCGTCCCACCACTCGTCGGACTTCTCGTCGCCCGAGGGATCGTCCCACCAGCGGTCGTCGGGCCCGCGCCGGTTGCCGACGATGGCGGCGACCGGCGGGATGACCATGGCGACGACGCACATGGCGACGGCGGCCGGCACGGACCAGAGCCGTACGACGCCCCAGGCCAGCACGAACAGGCCGATGCAGACGCCCATCATGGCGAAGTAGAGGTGCTTTCGCCGCGCGTACATGACTTCAGCGTAAGCCCGTGCGGGCCGCCCGGCTCCGGGCCGGGCATGCCGAAGGGCCGCACCCGTGCCAGTGGCGTCCAACCCAGGCGGGGTGCGGCCCTTCAGCCGTCGTGTGTGACCGCTCAGACGGCGATCGCGACCTCCGCGAGGCCGCCGGTCTGGGCGACGACCGTACGGTCGGCCTGGCCGCCGGGGACCAGGGCGCGCAGGGTCCACGTGCCCTCGGCCGCGTAGAAGCGGAACTGGCCCGTGGCCGAGGTGGGGACCTCGGCGGTGAACTCGCCGGTCGAGTCCAGGAGCCGGACGTAGCCCGTCACCGGCTCGCCGCCGCGGGTCACCTGGCCCTGGATCGTGGTCTCACCGGGCTTGATCGTCGAGGCGTCGGGGCCGCCGGCCTTCGCTCCGCACATGTTGCTCTCCTAGGAAGTGAAAGGTCGCTGGGTTACTTGTTGGCGCCGAGCTCGATCGGCACGCCGACGAGGGAGCCGTACTCGGTCCAGGAGCCGTCGTAGTTCTTGACGTTCTCCTGGCCGAGCAGCTCGTGCAGGACGAACCAGGTGAGCGCGGAGCGCTCACCGATGCGGCAGTACGCGACGGTGTCCTTGGCCAGGTCGACCTGCTCGTCCTCGTAGAGGGCCTTGAGCTCTTCGTCGGACTTGAAGGTGCCGTCGTCGTTGGCGTTCTTCGACCACGGGATGTTGCGCGCGGACGGGACGTGGCCCGGACGCTGCGACTGCTCCTGCGGGAGGTGGGCCGGGGCGAGCAGCTTGCCGGAGAACTCGTCGGGCGAACGCACGTCGACGAGGTTCTTGGTGCCGATCGCGTCGACGACGTCGTCGCGGAAGGCGCGGATCGACGTGTCCTGCGGCTTGGCCTTGTACTGCGTGGCCGGACGGTTCGGGACCTGCGAGCCGTCGACCAGGTCGCGGGAGTCGAGCTCCCACTTCTTGCGGCCGCCGTCGAGGAGCTTCACGTCCTGGTGGCCGTAGAGCTTGAAGTACCAGAACGCGTAGGACGCGAACCAGTTGTTGTTGCCGCCGTAGAGGACGACGGTCGTGTCGTTGCCGATGCCCTTCTTCGACAGCAGCTCCTCGAAGCCGGCCTGGTCGATGAAGTCACGGCGGACCGGGTCCTGGAGGTCCTTGGTCCAGTCGATGCGGATGGCGTTCTTGATGTGGTTCTTGTCGTACGCGGACGTGTCCTCGTCGACCTCCACGATCGCCACGTTGTCGTTGTCGAGGTTTCCCTCGACCCAGTCGGCGTCTACCAGGACGTCGCTGCGGCTCATGCTGATTCCTCCGGGGCAGTTGCGGGGGTATGCGAAAGGGGGGTGTGCGTAGCTGCACGGGGACCCCGAGGCAGGAGCCTCAAGGGGTCCGGGGAGAGCGGGAGTTGATCCGTCCCGCTAGGCGGTGCGACAGAGCATGGCGGCGACGCGGCACAGGTCTACTGCCCGCCGCTTCGTGAGATCCGCCTGTCGCCTCATGGGTCCGATCGTAAGGACGTACCGGCGGCCGTGTCACCGGCATGTCGAATGGTGAGACGAGATCGTCCGGAATGTGGGAACGATCGCGATCCGGGGTGACTCTCGTCCCGCCGCCGCACCGTCGGGTGCCTCTCGACATCTACTCTGCGGACGCCGTTGTCTCGCAGTTCGGACCAACAGTGTTCGTGGCCTGTTTCGACGCCTCCCCCGGCCTACCCGACCAGGTCGAGGTCCGAACCCTTCACCGTGATCTCGATGCCCTGACCGACGGCCCGCACCCGGTCGAGCTCGATGCCGGCCGGCAGGTCGTCGAGCGCCTGCTGGAAGTCGGTGACGCCCCGGATCCGGTCCTTCGCCAGGTCGAACGCGGGGAGGTCCGGCAGGCTGTCGGCGTGCGCGGAGACCTTGCCGCCGCTGACGTCGACCGTGCTGCGCACCGTGGGCCGCACCGTGCCGAGCGGGGTCTTGACCGCGATCGTCAGCTTGACCTTGTGGTCACCGGCGTACGCGAGGTCGTCGATCCACGCGCTCACGCCGGGGGCGACCTGCGCGGGGCCCTGCTTCTTGATGGCCTTGAGGAGCTCGGCGTAGTCGATACGGGCGGTGCCGGTGGCCGAGGCGGCGGTGGCGGAGCTGTAGCTGCTGTCGAACTTCACGCCGTGCATCTCCGCCTTGAGGTCGGCGATGCGGATGCCGGCGTCGTCGCTCTTGCCGCTCTTCGCCTCGAAGTCCTGGATGCCGAGTTCGACGTCGTCGAGGGTGCCGTCCGCGACCTGGGTCAGGAACGGGAAGCCGTTGATCGACACGTCGGGGGTCTGGCCGAGCCCCTCGCTCGTGCGGATCTTGTCGGCGGCCTTGCTTTCGGCGAAGTGGACCGCGATGCGGTCCGCCGCGACGAAGAGGGCGCCGATGACGACGACAAATATCAGCAGTATTCGCAGTGCGCGCATGGGCCGGAGGGTACGCGAACGTCGGCAGATCAAGCCCCTGCGGCGATTGATGTGGGCCGCCGGGGCTTGATGTGGCTAGCCGAGCGCGCGGCCCAGCAGCCAGACCGCCGGGGCGGCCGCGGCCAAGGGGAGGGCCACGCCTGCCGTCATGTGGACGAAGCGGGACGGGAAGTCGTAGGACGCGACGCGGTGGCCGATGACGGCGCAGGCGCCCGCGCCGAGGCCGAGGAGCGCGCCCCCCGTGCCGAAGTCGGTGATACGGCCGGCCGCGACCCCCGCACCGGTCGCCGCGAGCAGCGACACGATCACGGACACGACCGTCGGCAGCGGCAGCGCACGGGCCAGGATCGCGACCGCCACGGCCACCCCGCCGACCGTCACCGCTTCGGGCCCGGCCGCCAGATGTCCGGCCGCGATGATCGCGAGCGCCGCGGAGGCCACCGTGGCCATCAGGCCGTACATCCGCTCGTCCGGTTCGGCGTGCGAGCGGAGCTGGAGGACCAGGGTGAGCAGCACCCAGACGCCGAGTGTGCCGAGGATCGCGGCGGGACCGTTGTCCCGGCCCGCCACGAGCAGCGCGACATCGGCGACGACGCCGCCCATGAAGGCGAGCGCGATGCCCTGGCGCGCGGGCCACATCCCGTTGAGCCGGAACCAGCCCGCGGCCGTGACCGCCTGCAGCAGCACCAGCGGAACGAGCAGCGCGTACGACCCGATGGCGGCGCCCCCCGCGAGCAGCAGGGCGAGCACGGCGGTGAGCGCGGCGGGCTGCAACCCCGGCTCGATGATGGGAGAACGACGCGCCCGCCTACCAAGCCCCTGCGGCGTTTGAGCAGGCCTTTCAAGCCCCTCCGGCGCCGACGAGGGCCCGGCCTCGTACGACCACTGCTGCTGCGGCACCGCCGCCGGGGCCGGCTGCACCTGCCCATACGCGTCGTACTGGTACGGATACTGCTGGTTGTTGCTCATCGGGGTGTCATCCTCCTGCGAACGGCGGGAGCACCTCGACCGTGCCGCCCTCGGCAAGCCGTACCGTCTCATGGTCACGGGTCCCGACCGGGTCCCCGTCGACCAGGAACGAGGAACGCTGGAGCACGCGGACGAGATCGCCCGGGTGCCCCGTACGCACCGCTTCCAGCGCCACGGCCAGGGTCTCGGCCTCGTACGGCTCCTCGGCGACGCCGGCGGCGGCCTTGGCCGCGGCCCAGAAGCGGATCGTGCCCTGCGCCATTCCCGACTCCTCTCGGTACCCGCTCTCTAGTGCGGCTGGTGCGGCTGGTGCGGCGTTCTATTGTGCGGCAAGCGTCGCCGCGATCCACGCCCCGATCCGCTCGATCAGCTCGTCGCTCGCCGCGTTCTCGGCGTGGCCCATCCCCGGTTCGAGCCACAACTCAGCGTCTCCGTCGGCCGCCGCACCGATCAGCATCCGGGGGTGGTCGACCGGAAAGTACGGGTCGCGGTCGCCGTGCACCACGAGCAGCGGGGTCGGCGCGAGCAGCGGGACCGACTCCACCGGGGAGAGCGGGACCGGGTCCCAGCCGTACGGGTGGATCCGGGTGCGCAGCCCGAAGCGGCTGACCAGGCGTCCGACGGGCCGGGTCACCGCCCAGTTCACCCGCCGCATCGAAGGCGTGCCGCGGTAGAACCACCGGGCGGGGGCGCTCACCGCGACGACCCCGTCAACACGCGCTTCCGTGCGCCCCCTGTGCAGCGCGGCCTGCCGCAGCACCACGGATCCGCCCATGGAGAAGCCGACCGTCACCACGCGCGCGTGGCCGAGCGAGCGCGCCCACTCGACCGCCGCCGCGAGGTCGAGCACCTCCTTGTCGCCGACCGTGGACCGTCCGCCGGAGCGCCCGTGGCCCCGGAACGAGAACGTGACCACGGCCGCACGCTGTGCGAGCACCGCCGCAGCGCGGCGCAGGCGGGGCCGCTCCAGGTCGCCGGTGAAGCCGTGCGCGAGCACGATCGCCGGGTCCTCGGGACCGCCGGGACCGGGCTCGTAGGCGGCGTCGATGGCGACTCCGTCGCGTGTCCGGAGCAGCACGCGCCGTCCCCGTTCCGTGATCGGCCACACAGAAGATCCACGCTCGTCACCTGCCGGACCCCAAGTCATGTGGGCTATTCTGCTGGGAAGAGGACTCGGGCAATGCAGCCCCCGGGTCCTTTTGTGCATTCAGGGGCGTTGTATACGGCCCCCCGGAGACACAGGAAAAATCGCAGGTCAGGACCCGCGGGCGCGGGGTTTTGGCCTTTGTACGAAGCAGTGCCGCAAACGTCCTCGATGGGACCGAGGAGGAACCAGACGTTATGGGCGAGCGAACCGTGCACGAACGTATGACGACCACCAGGGCAGGTGGGGACCGATGAGCTCTCTTCTGCTCCTCACCAATGCCCTCCAGCCGTCGACGGAGGTGCTCCCCGCTCTCGGCCTGCTCCTGCACAACGTGCGAGTGGCCCCGGCGGAGGGCCCCGCACTCGTCGACACCCCCGGTGCCGATGTCATCCTCATCGACGGGCGCCGGGACCTCCCTCAGGTCCGCAGCCTCTGTCAGCTGCTCCGCTCCACGGGGCCCGGCTGTCCGCTGGTGCTCGTCGTGACGGAGGGCGGCCTCGCCGCCGTCACCGCCGACTGGGGCATCGACGATGTACTCCTGGACACCGCGGGACCCGCGGAGGTCGAGGCACGCCTCCGGCTCGCCATGGGCCGGCAGCAGATCGTCACCGACGACTCCCCCATGGAGATCCGCAACGGCGATCTTTCGGTGGACGAGGCGACGTACAGCGCGAAGCTCAAGGGACGGGTCCTCGACCTGACCTTCAAGGAGTTCGAGCTCATCAAGTACCTGGCGCAGCACCCCGGCCGCGTGTTCACGCGCGCCCAGCTGCTCCAGGAGGTCTGGGGCTACGACTACTTCGGCGGCACCCGGACCGTGGACGTGCACGTGCGAAGGCTGCGCGCCAAGCTCGGGCCCGAGCACGAGTCGCTCATCGGCACCGTGCGCAACGTGGGCTACCGCTTCGTCACCCCGGAGAAGCCGGAGAAGAAGGCGGAGAAGAACGCCGAGGCGCGGGCCGAGAAGAAGGCCGAGGAAGAGGCCGCCGCCGCGAACAAGGCGGATAACGCAGCCAACCCGGACAAGATCCCGTCCCCCGTGGACGGGGTGGGCCGCCCGGCCTCCATGCGCCGTTAGCGGTGCGGGTCTTGCCCTGCCCAGAGGGTGGTCCATCCGCGTAGACTCCGCGCGTGGCCAAGGTGACTCGGGACGATGTGGCGCGGCTGGCGGGTACCTCGACCGCCGTCGTGTCCTACGTGATCAACAACGGACCCCGGCCGGTCGCCCCGGCCACGCGCGAGCGGGTGCTCGCCGCGATCAAGGAGCTGGGGTACCGGCCCGACCGGGTCGCCCAGGCCATGGCCTCGCGGCGGACCGACCTCATAGGCATGATCGTGCCGGACGCGCGCCAGCCGTTCTTCGCGGAGCTGACGCACGCCGTCGAACAGGCGGCGTCGGAGCGCGGGAAAATGGTCCTGGTCGGCAACTCCGACTACGTGCCGGACCGTGAGGTCCACTATGTGCGCGCCTTCCTCGGCATGCGGGTCTCCGGGCTGATCCTCGTCTCGCACGGTTTCAACGACCTTGCGGCGAACGAGATCGAGGCCTGGGACGCCCGCGTCGTCCTGCTGCACGAGCGACCCGAGGCGATCGACGACGTCGCGGTCGTGACCGACGACGTGGGCGGCGCCCAGCTCGCCACCCGCCACCTCCTGGAGCACGGCCACGACTACGTCGCCTGTGTGGGCGGCACCGCCGACACCCCCTCCGTCGGCGACCCGGTCTCCGACCACGTCGAGGGCTGGCGCCGCGCCATGAAGGAGGCGGGGCGCTCCATCGAGGGACGGCTCTTCGAGGCGCCGTACAACCGTTACGACGCCTACAAGATGGCGCTCGGCCTGCTGTCCGGGCCGGACCGGCCGCCCGCGGTGTTCTGCTCGACGGACGACCAGGCCATCGGTGTGCTGCGGGCCGCGCGCGAGCTGCGCATCGACGTGCCGGGCGGTCTCGCGGTGGCCGGGTTCGACGACGTGAAGGAGGCGGGGCTCACCGATCCGACCCTGACCACCGTCGCGTCGGATCGTCCCGCGATGGCGCGGGCCGCCGTGGACCTCGTCCTGGACGACTCGCTGCGGGTGGCCGGGTCGCGGCGCGAGCGGCTGAAGCAGTTCCCCTCGCGGCTGGTCGTCCGGCAGTCCTGCGGCTGCGCGTAGCCGCTCCGCGGGTCGCCGGATTATGGGTCGAGGTCGACCTTTATTTCGGGCAAACAGGGTTCTGTTGGGACTCTCAGGGACCACTCAGGCAGCTCTCATGTACGCGCCACAGGCTTGGTGCCATGACCGAGACCTACCGCCGAAGCGGCGACGACCCCCAGCCCTATCCCCCGCAGCCCCCGTACCTGCCGGGCGTGGAACTCTCCGAACAGACCCACGAGCACCCGCAGCACGGCACCCCGAAGAAGAAGCGGCTGCGCGGTCCTGCCGGGCTGATCACGGCGGTGGCGATCGCGGCGGCGGCGGTCGGCGGCGGCACCGCGTACGCCATCCAGGAGTTCACCGGCGCCGGCAGCGCCACGGCCTCGTCCTCCACCAGCACCACGGTCGTGCCCAGCAGCAAGAAGGGCACCGTGTCCGGCGTCGCGGAGGCGGTCAGCCCGTCGATCGTCGAGGTCAACTCGACGCTCTCCTCCGGGTCCTCGACCGGTTCCGGCGTGATCGTCACGAGCGACGGCGAGATCGTCACCAACAACCACGTCGTGTCCGGCGCCACCTCCGTCAAGGTCTCGACGAGCGACGGCAAGACGTACACGGCTGACGTCGTCGGCACCGACGCGAAGAAGGACCTCGCGCTCATCAAGCTGAAGAGCGCCTCCGGCCTGAAGGCGGCGACGCTCGGCGACTCCGGGGGCGTCAAGGTCGGCGACGACGTCGTCGCGATCGGCTCACCCGAGGGCCTGACCGGCACCGTGACCAGCGGCATCGTCTCCGCGCTCCAGCGCGATGTCACCGTCTCCACCGACGAGGAGCAGCAGCAGCAACAGCAGGGCGGCAGCGGCGAGTGGCCGTTCGAGTTCGGCGGCCAGGAGTTCAACGGCAACACCGGCTCGTCCAAGACGACGTACAAGGCGATCCAGACCGACGCGTCCCTCAACCCCGGCAACTCCGGCGGCGCCCTCATCGACATGAACGGCAACATCATCGGCATCAACTCGGCGATGTACTCGTCCGCTTCGGACTCCTCCGGTTCCGGGGAGGCCTCCAGCAACGGCAGCGTAGGCCTCGGCTTCGCGATCCCGATCAACACGGTCAAGGCCGACCTCGACACACTGCGCGCGGGCGGCTCCGACAGCTGAGCCCATCTCAAGCCCCGCCGTTCGGACGAGAGCCAGCGGGGTCCGGGGCGGAGCCCCGCGACCGGAGGGGCCGGGTAGCTCCACGCACACACCGGGTGGCCGTGCGAGGCTGAGAGGCGCCGACCACCCACCCGTACCGACCGACAGGAAGCACACCGCATGAGCCCCGCCGAAGGCGAACCGCAGCGCATCCTCATCGTCGACGACGAGCCCGCGGTACTGGAGGCACTCCAGCGCTCCCTCGCCTTCGAGGGCTACGGCACCGAGGTCGCGGTCGACGGCGCCGACGCCCTGGAGAAGGTCGCCTCGTACCGCCCCGACCTGGTCGTCCTCGACGTACAGATGCCCCGCATGGACGGCCTGACCGCCGCCCGCCGGATGCGCGCCACCGGCTCCACCACCCCGATCCTCATGCTCACCGCCCGCGACACGGTCGGCGACCGTGTCACAGGACTCGACGCGGGCGCGGACGACTACCTGGTCAAGCCGTTCGAGCTCGACGAACTGTTCGCCCGGGTGCGGGCCCTGCTGCGGCGCAGCTCCTACGGCGCCACCGGCGACGAAGCCGACGACAACGACGCCCTCTCCTTCGCCGACCTGCGGATGGACCTGACGACCCGGGAGGTCACACGTGGCGGGCGCGCGGTCGAGCTGACCCGCACCGAGTACACGCTCCTGGAGATGTTCCTCGCGCACCCCCGCCAGGTCCTCACGCGCGAGCAGATCCTCAAGGCGGTCTGGGGCTTCGACTTCGAGCCGTCCTCCAACTCCCTGGACGTCTACGTGATGTACCTGCGACGCAAGACCGAAGCGGGCGGCGAACCGCGCCTCGTGCACACCGTGCGGGGTGTGGGTTACGTGCTGCGGTCCGACGGGACGTCCGAGTGAGCAAGCTCGTCCGGCGGCTGCGGACGCTGCCGCTGAGGTCGCGGATCGCGCTCCTGGTGGCGGTCGCGGTGGCCGCCGCCGTCGCCGCCGTCGCGGTGACCTGCTGGTTCGTCACGGCGAAGCAGCTGTACGCGCAGCTGGACAACGATCTGGTGCAGCAGGCGCACTCGGTCAAGCGCGAACAGATGGAGTACGTCCTCGCGGGCTGCCAGTCCGGCGACTCCTCGGCCCAGCACAACTTCCCGGGCCCGACGATCCAGATCATCGAGTCCAACGGCACCGCGTGCACCTCGCAGGGCGATCCCAGGATTCCCGTCCAGCCCGCGGACACCGCCGTCGCGGCGGGCACCTCGGACCACTCGGTGCACACCACGGACGACGCCAAGGGCCAGGCGATGCGGGTCCTCACCGTCCCGATCAAGCAGGACGACACCCGGCTCCCCGGCGTCGCCGCCTCCGTCGCCACGCCCCTCGACGAGATCACGACGCCGCTGACCACCCTGGCCTGGCTGCTCCTCGCCGTGGGCGGCATCGGCGTCCTCGGCTCCACGGCCGCCGGTCTGTGGATCGCCCGCGCCGCACTGCGCCCCGTCGACCAGCTTACCGAGACCGTCGAACACGTGGCGAGGACCGAGGACCTCACGGTCCGCATCCCGGTCGAGGGCGACGACGAGATCGCGCGCCTTTCGGAGTCGTTCAACTCGATGACCGCCTCGCTCGCCTCCTCCCGCGAGCTCCAACAACAGCTCATCGCGGACGCGGGTCATGAGCTGCGGACGCCGCTGACCTCGATGCGTACCAACATCGAACTGCTCACGCGGATCGAGGAGACCGGCCGCTCCATCCCCCCGGAGGACCGCAAGGCGCTGATGGCGTCGGTGAAGGCCCAGATGACGGAGTTGGCCGCGCTCATCGGCGACCTTCAGGAACTGTCGCGTACGGGACTGACCGGGGCGGAAGGGCCGCTGAAGGTGGTCTCGCTGCACGACACCGTGCGCAGCGCCATCGAGCGCGCCCGGCTGCGCGGCCCCGAGCTGACCTTCGACGCGGAGCTGGCCCCCTGGTACGTACGGTCCGAGCCGGCGGCGCTCGAGCGGGCGGTCGTGAACCTGCTGGACAACGCCGTGAAGTTCAGCCCGGAGAAGGGCCGCGTCGAGGTCCGGCTGATGCGCGGCACGCTCACGGTGCGGGACCACGGGCCCGGTATCCCGGACGATGAACTGCCGTACGTCTTCGACCGGTTCTGGCGCTCGCCGACCGCGCGCGCCCTGCCGGGTTCGGGCCTCGGCCTGTCGATCGTGGCCCGCACCGTCGAGGCCAGCGGCGGCCAGGTCGCGCTCTCGACGGCGGACGGCGGCGGCACGATCGCCACGCTGATCCTCCCGGGCGCGCCGACAGCGCCGCCGGAGATCCCGTAGGGCCTGTCGTCCGGATCAGGCCCTGTCGGTCACTTGCCGATCGAGAGCCCGCCGCCCGACAGGTTCACCCGGATCCCCTCCTTCTCCACGGTCACGTCCTGGAGCCGCACATAGCCGTCGTCGCCGGGCAGCTTCGGCAGCCGGAAGGCGAGGGAGAGGCGGTCGGCGAGCTCGGGCTTGGTGAGCCGGGTGAGGCCGTCGAGCAGCGCCGGGTCGAGCCCGATCCGCTTGAGGAACTCGGGGTGGGCGAGCGCGATGTCGATCAGGTTCGTGCCCATCAACTGCTTGACGAAGCGCGGCGTCCCGGTCAGCTCGCGCAGCTTCGCGTCGCTGTGCAGCGCCTGCTGCACCGCGCTGTCCGGCACCCCGAGACGCTTGACGACCGCGGGGACGGCGAGCAGCTGCCGCGCCTTGTCGACCTGCTTGGTGAGCTTGGCCACGGAGGCGCGCGTGAGGTGCAGGCCCTCGGAGGCGCGGGTGCCGGGGCGGTAGGTGGCGAGGTCCCCGACGGCCAGGCTCATGTTGTCGATGTCGGTGGAGATCCCGGACGCGCCGAGCCGCTGGATGTTCGCGTCCGCCCGCACCTTCACGTCGTGCCCGGCGACGGGCAGGGTGCCGCGCGCCAGCACCTTGTTCTTCCCGTGCCCGCTGAACGTGACCTGGGACGCGCCCAGCTCCCTGTTCATGTCGGCGAAGCTGAGCAGCACCTCGCCGTGCATCGCGTCGGCCTGGGCGCCGCTGATCTCGGTGAGGCCCGAGCCCTTGATGCGTACGTTGTGCGCGGTCGCGGAGACCTTGGCGAGGGTGACGCGGTCGGCGGCGACGTCGGGGACGGTCACCTTCAGTTCGCCGATGCGGCGGTCGGCGAGCTGGGTGAGAAACGGGAAGCCGGCGATCTCCACCTCGGGGGCGGCCGTCAACTTCATTTGTTTCTTGATCTGTTGTGCCGCCTTGTTCTCGGCGTAGAGCACCGCCCAGCGGTCGGCGAGGCCGAGGAAGCCGCACAGGACAAGGACCGCGATCAGGCCCTTCAGTGCGAAGGAGAGCCCGGCGAGGCGGCTTCGGCGCCTGCGTCGTCCGGCTCGCCTGTGGCTGGGCGGAACCAAATCCTCCGCACCGCCATCAAACCAATCGTCGAACGTCGTGTCGTCATCGAACGTCGTGTGGCCGTCGAACGTCGTGCTGTCGTCGGCCAGGGGGTCGTCGGCTATGCGGTGGGGGGTACGCATCGGGTGATTCCATCACACAACCCCACCAATTGCACAAACATCCTTCACATGCGAAGGGTGGCCCACTGTTCAACCGTAGGCCACCCCAATGCAAGCTCTGTTTCAGCTATTTGACGATCGTGATCCGGTCCGCCTTCGGCGGCGCGATCGGGTTCGAGGCCGAGGAGTTGGCCGTCAGATAGTCGTTGAGCGCCTTGAGGCCATCGCTTCCCACCAGCGGGTTCTTCCCCGCCCCGAGCGCCGCGAAGCCGTCGCCGCCGCCCGCGAGGAAGGAGTTCATCGCGACGCGGTAGGTGGCGGCGGGATCGATGGCGGCGCCGTTCAACCTGATCGAATCGACGACGACCCGGTCGGCCCCCGCCTTGGTCATGTCGAGCGTGTACGTGAGTCCCGCCGAGGGCTGAAGGATCTTCGGCGAGGCCGTGTTCGCTCCGCTGACCTGCTGCTGGAGCGCGGTGACGAGCTGCTCGCCGGTCAGGTCGGCCAGATTCACGGTGTTGCTGAACGGCTGCACGGCGAAGCCCTCCCCGTACGTCACCACGCCGTCGCCCTCGCCGCCGCTCGCCTTGAACACCAGGTCGGAGCGGACCCCGCCCGGGTTCATCAGCGCCAGATCGGCCTCCGGGTCAAGGGACTTGGCGTGTTCGAGCTGCGCGTCCGCGATGAGATCGCCGAGCGGGGCCTCGGGCGTCGCCGCGCCCCGGCCGGGGACATCGGCGGAGATGTAGCCGACGGGCTGGTTCGCGACCGGCGCTGCCAGCTTGTTCCACTGCCCGATCAGCGCCGTCATGTCGGCGGCCTTCGGCTGCGTCCGCGTGACGACGTGATTGGCGGAGATGGGGTTCTTTGAGGCGGGGTTCTTGGAGGTGGGCGACTTCACCGACGTACGGACGACGTCCTTGGTGGCACGGTCATACGTCAGCGTCGTGTCCGTGTAGAGCTTCCCGTACGAGGACGCGGACGTGACCATCCGCGGCTTGCCTGCCGGGTCCGGGATCGTGCACGCGTACGCGTTGTGCGTATGCCCGGTCACCAGGGCATCCACCTTCGATGTGATCCCCTTGGCGATGTCGACGATCGGCCCGGACACACCACTGCCGCCGCTCGGCGCGTCACAGTCGTAGTTGTACGAGGCCGAGGCCGGGGCGCCGCCCTCGTGGACCAGCGCGACGATCGACTTCACGCCCTGCTTGTCGAGGATCTTCGCGTACTTGTCGACGGTCTCGATCTCGTCGTGGAACTTCAGCCCCTTGACGCCCTCCGCCGACACGATGTCCGGCGTCCCCTCGAGCGTGACGCCGATGAACCCGACCTTCACACCCTTGTGCTTCCACACCCAGTAGGGGGCGAGGATCGGCTTGCCGGTCTTCTCGTCGGTGACGTTCGCGGCCAGGTAGGGATAGTCGGCACCTTCGAAGGCGCGCCCATCCTCATAACACCCGTCCTTCGGATGGCAACCGCCCTCTTGCAGCCGCTTCAACTCCCCCGAGCCCTCATCGAATTCATGATTCCCGACCGAGGTCACGTCCAGGTCCAGCTTGTTCATGGCCTCGACGGTCGGCTCGTCGTGGAACAGCCCGGACAGCAGCGGACTGGCACCGATCAGGTCACCCGCGGCGGCCGTGACGCTGTACGGATGTCCCTGCCGGGCCTTGCGCAGCGAACTCGCCAGGTACTCGACGCCACCCGCATCGATCTTCTTCGTGGTGCCGTCGGCCTGGTCCTCGGTGACCTGCCCGGAGGACCCGGCCGGCGGCTCCAGGTTCCCGTGCAGGTCATTGAAGGACAGCAGCTGTACGTCCTGGTAGCGCCCCTGCCCCACCTTCTCGGCACTGGCCCCGGCAGGCAACGCGGCCACCAGCGCGCCAACGGCGACGACGGTGACGGTGACGACAAGCGCGACAGGTCTCTTGTTCCGTACGTGCATGGGGCCCCCTCGGGGTGCGGTGCGACGACCGTGAATGTGGGGGCAGCCTAGAGTCAACGCGCGTAGTACGTAAGCAAAATCCAGCCCGTGCGGCGATTGAGCACATCCAGCCCCGCCGGCGTTTGAGGCGCAGGGTCCGGGGCGGAGCCCCGCGGCGTAGGACCGGTGCCGCACCAGGCACCCGTCCCGGGCGGAGCCCAGTCGTACCCTCGTATCCATGACCACGGACCCCGCCCCCACCAACGATCCCGGCCGCCGGATCGACACCCTGCCCACCCTGACTGCCGAGCAATCCACCACCGTTCTCGCCCTGCTCGGCGAAGCCGCCCACACGGACGGCCAGCAAGCCGTCTCCGAGCAGGGCCGGCTGCAACTGCGGGGAGGCGAGCGGGAAGGCATCCGGCACCTGCTGCTCAGCGTCGGCGACGACCTGGTCGGCTACGCGCAGCTGGAGGACACCGACCCCGTAGAGGCCCCTGCCGCCGAACTGGTCGTGCACCCGGCACACCGGGGCCACGGTCACGGACGGGCCCTCGGCAGCGCACTGCTCGCCGCCTCCGGCAAGCGGCTGCGGGTGTGGGCACACGGCGGACACAGCGCGGCACGCCACCTCGCGCAGGTTCTCGGGCTGACCCTGTTCCGCGAACTGCGGCAGATGCGGCGGCCGTTGGAGAACCTGGACCTCGCGGAGCCGGCCCTGCCCGAGGGCGTCCGGATCCGTACGTTCGTGCCCGGCCAGGACGACACGGCATGGCTCGCGGTGAACAAGGCGGCGTTCGCCCACCACCCCGAGCAGGGCACGCTCACCCAGCGCGACCTGGACGACCGCAAGGCCGAATCCTGGTTCGACCCGGCGGGCTTCTTCCTCGCGTTCCGCGGTGACGAGCTGGTCGGCTTCCACTGGACGAAGGTGCACGCGCAGGAGCGACTCGGCGAGGTGTACGTCGTCGGGGTGGCGCCCGCGGGCCAGGGCGGCGGCCTCGGCAAGGCGCTGACGGCGACGGGCCTGCGGCACCTGGCGGCGGCCGGACTTCCGACCGCGATGCTCTACGTCGACGCCGACAACAAGGCGGCGGTGAGCGTGTACGAGCGGCTCGGTTTCACCACGTACGAAACGGATTTGATGTACCGAACCGAGTCCTGACCTGGGGTTTTACCGGTACGACCCACGTTGAGGGGGCGGCGTCGCTTGACGCCGCCCCCTCTCTTGCATCACCCTTTCACTACTTGATTAGTGAAAGGGGGTACGCCGTGGCACAAGGGTCCGCACCGGAACCGGTCATAGAGTTCCGCATCGACCGCCACACAGGCGTTTCCACCTACCTCCAGATCGTTCACCAGACCGAGCACGCACTGCGGCTCGGACTGCTCGAACCCGGCGACAAGCTGCCTACGGCCCGCGAGGTAGTGGAGGCGACGGCGATCAATCCGAACACCGTGCT
This sequence comes from Streptomyces sp. NPDC002754, assembly GCF_053592315.1. NCBI lineage: Bacteria > Bacillati > Actinomycetota > Actinomycetes > Kitasatosporales > Streptomycetaceae > Streptomyces > Streptomyces sp. NPDC002754. The sequence goes on along the minus strand of NZ_JBSFVM010000032.1, from coordinate 31,466 downwards.
GAAGGCATACCGAGAGCTGGAGCGCTCCGGACTCGTCGAGGCCCGGCGCGGGCTCGGCACGTTCGTCCGCGCGACGCTCGGCTCCGGCTCCGCCGACTCCCCGCTGAGGGCGGAGCTCGGGGACTGGACGGCCAGGGCGAAGGAGGCGGGCCTCGACCGGGAGGACGTCGAGGCCCTGTTCGGCAGCGTCCTGGAGGCGCACTTCGGCACCACATCCAAGGGGACTTCATGAGCACGGCCATCGAGGCGAACGGCCTCGTCAAGCGCTACGGACGGCGCGCTGCGGCGGCCCTGGACGACTGCTCGTTCCGGCTGCCCGCGGGCCGGATCAGCGCGCTCGTCGGGCCCAACGGAGCGGGCAAGTCGACGCTGCTGACCATCGCGGCCGGCCTGTCGCGCCCCACCTCGGGGAGCATCTCCGTGCTCGGCGCCGCCCCTGGCGCGCACCGCGCGAAGGTGTCCTACCTCTCCCAGGGCAAGCCCCTGTACCCCCAGCTGTCGGTCGCGGACACCCTGCGGACGGGCGCCGACCTCAACCCGGAGCGCTGGGATGCCGCGTACGCGTCGAAGATCGTCGAGCAGGGCCAGCTCGACCCGAAGGCGAAGATCCGCTCGCTCTCCGGCGGCCAGCGCACCCGCGTCGCGCTCGCCCTGGCCCTCGGCAAGCGCCCCGAGCTGATGCTGCTCGACGAGCCGATGGCCGACCTCGACCCGCTGGCGCGGCACGAGTTGATGGGCACGCTGATGGCGGACGCGGCCGAGCACGGCACGACGGTCCTGATGTCCTCGCACATCGTGACCGAACTGGCCGACGCCTGCGACCACCTGCTGCTGCTCGGCGGCGGCCGGATCCGGCTCGGCGGCGGCATCGACGATCTGATCGGCGCGCACAGCCTGGTCACGGGCCGCGGCGACCTCGCCCCGCACACGGTGGTCGAGTCACGCGCCTCGGGCCGCGGCGTCACCGCCCTGATCCGCAGGGACGGGCCGATCGGCGAGGGCTGGCAGGTCCAGGAGCCCTCCCTGGAGGAGCTGCTCCTGGCCCACCTCCGCTCGCCCGACGCCCCACCCCTGATCACGCCGGGCACCACGGCGGGCCCGCGCCGGACGGCGGTGCCGGCATGAGTGCCCCGTCCCTCGACAAGCCCGCCAAGTCCGCCAAGCCCTCCGGCGTGCGCCGCACGAAGCCCGGACCCGACGGCCTGGTGTGGACGGTCCTGCGGCTGCACCGCCCGGCGATGTGGGTGTGGACCGGCTACGTGGCGGTCAGCCTCGGCCTGCTCCTGTGGCTGTGGGGCCCCGGCTCGTCGGGGGCCCAGTCCGCCTTCGACAAGATGGGCTACAGCGGAGCGCAAAACAACGCGTGGCAGGGCTCGTTCTCCCCGTTCCTGCGGTTCTTCGACCACTCCTTCGACACCCTCTTCTACGATCCGCTGACCATGGCCCGGATCGGCGCGTGTGTCATCGCCGTCTTCGCCGCGGGCCCGCTGATCGCCCGCGAACTGGAGCAGGGCACCGCCCAGTTGGCGTGGACCCAGTCCGTCTCCCCGGCCCGCTGGCTGGCCGCGAAGCTGTACGTGCCCGCCGCGCTCATCACCGTCGGCACCACGCTCGTCGTGATCCTCTACCGCCTGGTGTGGGACGGCCGGAACCATCTGCTCGTCGCCGGCATCGGCCCGCGCGACTTCGACTTCTCCGTGGGTCCCGCGACGGTGGCGAACGCCCTGTTCGGCCTGGCCATCGGGGTGTTGGCCGCGCTGGTGCTGCGCCGGACGCTGCCGGCAGCCGCCCTCGCCGGGGTCGTGACGTACCTGGTGGGCGCGTTCCGCTCCAACTCCTGGCCGCTCCAGGGCAAATACCTGCAGCCGGAGATCCCCGTGCACAGCAAGGCGGTCACGTCGACGGGCGCGGAGATCCGCGACCCCGGCTGCAATACGCAGCACTGCCTGGACCAGCACGACATCACCGGCTTCACCCGCCACTACCTCCCCTCCCCCGACTTCTGGCCGCGCCAGCTCGCCGAGACCGGCATCCTGCTCGGGCTCACCGCCCTGGCCGTCGTGGCCGCTTTCCTGGTGCTGCGCCGGTTCCAGCCGGAGCCGTCGGCAACCCCGCTCACGAAGGAGACCACCGCATGAGCGCCGCCACGATTTCCCTGGGCCTGCCCCGGACGGTCCTGCGAGTGCACCGCGTCGCCGCCTGGCTGTGGATCGCCTTCGTCGTCGTGACGGGCGCCGCGCTGCTGTGGCTGTGGGGCCCCGGTACGGCCGCGCTCGACATCACGGGACACTGCGACCCGGCGGTGGCGAACGGCTGCACGGCGAAGGGCGCCAGCGGGGACACGTACCACTACGTCCTCACCCTCGCGGACACGCTGATCACGCTGCTGCCGGTGGCGGCCTCGGTGTTCGCGGGCAGCGTGCTCATCGGGCGCGAACTGGGCACGGGGACGGCCGAGTTGGCGTGGACGCAGTCCGTGTCCCCGGCCCGCTGGCTCGCCACGAAGCTGGCCGTGCCCGCGATGTTCCTGGTCCTCGGCACGACCGTCCTGGTCCTCCTGCGCCGGCTCGTCGCCTCGGCGGCCCCCGGCCTCTCGGACAACCGCTGGCACGATTCGGCGGCGAACAGCGCCCTCGGCACGACGGCCGTGACCCTGCCGCTGCTCGGCCTGGCCATCGGCGCGGTCGTGGCACTCCTTATGCGCCGGACCCTGTCCGCGGCCCCCTTCTCCCTGATCGCCATGGCCGTCGTGATGGGCGTGCTCGGCGCGGTCCGCGACCGGCTGTGGCCCACGGTCACGGTGACCGGCGACCTGCGCGGGGGCTACCCCTCCTTCGCAGGTTCCGTGACCACCGAGGGCGCGCTGACCGGCTCCGGCGCGCGCGTCGCCGACCCCCTGTGTGTCGACGACCGCGCCTGCCTGGCCTCGCACGACATCACGGGCTACTACCGTGAGGGCCACCCGCCGTCCCACTTCTGGCCCCTCCAGCTCGTCGAGACGGGCCTGATCCTCGCCCTCACGGGGGCAGCCACAGCCACGGCCTTCTGGCTCCTCCGCCGCCGAGCACGGTAAGAGTGCCGCGCCTCAAACGCCGGCGGGGCTATTGATAGCCCCTGCAGGGGGCACCTCCCAGCGTTAGCTGGGGGAGATTGAGCAGGCCCGTCCGGCAGGACTTTCGGGAAGGGGCGGGGCGGGGAGACAAACCCCCCGCGGGCCGCACGCCCATAGCCCGTACGTCATGTCGCCGTAACCGTCGATTCAGACGGGCTTGCGACGCTCACGGAATGCAGCCCCCCGCCCCCGAGCCCGACGGCCCCGCCCACCGCGGCACCCTCGCGCTCGCGCCCGCGTACTCCGACGCCGTCGACGCGCCCCGGACGCCGTCCACGCGGAAGAATGGGGCCATGAGCCAGCCGAACGCCGCACAGGACCAGACGACCGACGCTGCTCCGGCCCCCTCGGCCGCGCAGCCCCAGCCGTCCGTGGGGTCGCTCGCCGCGCACCGGCCGCACCCCGTGGCCGGCGGCGAGTACGACCTGGCCGCAGCGAAGCTCGCCGGCATCGTCGCCGATATCGACGCGGACCCGGACGACTACGAGGAGAGCTACGCGGGCCAAGAGGGCGCGGAGCTCCCGCAGGGCCGCTTCCTGGACCGCGAGCGCAGCTGGCTCGCGTTCAACGAGCGGGTCCTGGAGCTCGCCGAGGACCCGAGCACCCCCCTCCTGGAACGGGCGAACTTCCTGGCGATCTTCGCCTCGAACCTGGACGAGTTCTTCATGGTCCGGGTGGCGGGCCTGAAGCGCCGCATCGCGACCGGCGTCGCCACCCGCTCGGCCTCGGGCCTGCAGCCCCGCGAGGTCCTGGACCTGATCTGGAACCGCTCCCGCGAACTCATGGCCCGGCACGCCGCCTGCTACCAGGACGAGATCGCCCCGTCCCTCGCCGACGAGGGCATCCACGTCGTGCGCTGGAACGAGCTCACGGACAAGGAGCAGGCCCGGCTCTACACGCTGTTCATGCAGCAGATCTTCCCGGTGCTCACGCCGCTGGCCGTCGATCCCGCGCACCCCTTCCCGTACATCTCGGGGCTCTCCCTCAACCTCGCCGTCGTCGTCTCGAACCCCGTGTCGGGCCATCGTCACTTCGCCCGGGTGAAGGTTCCGCCGCTGCTCTCCCGCTTCCTCGAGGCCTCGCCGCAGCGCTACGTCCCCATCGAGGACGTCATCGCCGCTCCCAGGCACCTCGGCGAGCTGTTCCCCGGCATGAAGGTCGAGGAGCACCACATGTTCCGGCTGACCCGGAACGAGGACCTGGAGGTGGAGGAGGACGACGCCGAGAACCTGCTCCAGGCCCTGGAGAAGGAGCTGATGCGGCGCCGCTTCGGGCCGCCGGTGCGCCTCGAGGTCGAGGAGACCATCGACTCGGACATACTCAGCCTCCTCGTGAAGGAGCTGAAGATCAGCGAGGCCGAGGTGTACCCGCTGCCGGGCCCCCTGGACCTCACGGGACTCTTCTCCATCGCGGGCATCGACCGCCCCGAGCTGAAGTACCCCAAATTCGTCGCCGGCACCCACCGCGACCTCGCCGAGGTGGAGTCCTCCTCGGCCCCCGACATCTTCGCCGCGCTGCGCGGCCACGACGTGCTGCTGCACCACCCGTACGACTCGTTCTCCACCTCCGTACAGGCCTTCCTGGAGCAGGCCGCGGCGGACCCGGACGTGCTCGCCATCAAGCAGACGCTGTACCGGACCTCGGGCGACTCACCGATCGTGGACGCGCTGATAGAGGCCGCCGAGGCCGGCAAGCAGGTGCTCGTCCTGGTCGAGATCAAGGCGCGCTTCGACGAGCAGGCCAACATCAAGTGGGCCCGCAAGCTGGAGGAGTCGGGCTGCCATGTCGTCTACGGTCTCGTCGGCCTGAAGACGCACTGCAAGCTGTCGCTCGTCGTACGCCAGGAGGGCGACCAGCTCGTCCGGTACTCGCACGTCGGCACGGGCAACTACCACCCCAAGACCGCTCGTCTGTATGAGGACCTGGGTCTGCTGACGGCCAATCAAGAGGTCGGCGCCGACCTCTCCGACCTCTTCAACCGGCTGTCGGGATACTCGCGCCGCGAGACCTACCGCCGCCTCCTCGTCGCCCCCAAGTCCCTTCGTACGGGCCTGATCACGCGGATCGAGAAGGAGGTCCAGCACCACCGTGCGGGCCGCCCCGCGCACGTCCGCATCAAGGTCAACTCGATGGTCGACGAGGCCGTCATCGACGCGCTCTACCGGGCCTCGCAGGCGGGTGTCCCCGTCGACATCTGGGTACGCGGCATCTGCGCCGTCCGCCCCGGTGTCGCGGGTCTGTCGGAGAACGTCCGGGTCCGCTCGGTCCTCGGCCGCTTCCTGGAGCACTCCCGCGTCTTCGCCTTCGGCAACGGCGGCGAACCGGAGGTCTGGATCGGCAGCGCCGACATGATGCACCGCAACCTCGACCGCCGTATCGAGGCCCTGGTCCGCGTGGAGGACCCGGCCCATCGCGCGGCGCTCGGCCGACTGCTCGAAACGGGGATGTCCGACGCCACCGCCTCCTGGCACCTGGGCGCGGACGGCAACTGGACCCGGCACGCGCTGGACGCGGACGGCCAACCCCTGCGCAACGTACAGGAGATGCTCATAGACGCCCGGAGGCGCCGGCGTGGCACAGCGACACCTTGAGTCCAGCGAGCCGCTGAACGGGAACGATGTCGATGCCCTGGGGTGTTATCTCCGCTCCCGGGCCACCGAGTTCCTGCGGTCGTTGCGGCAGCATCGCGAGAGTGGGGCGACGGGGGAGACGGCGGAGGCGGCGCGCGCGTTGCGCCGTGCGGCGCGGCGGATCAGTGGAACCTTGCACACGTTCCGGCCCCTCCTCGACACGGAGTGGTCGGATGCGTTGCGGCCCGAACTGGCGTGGTTGTCGGGCACGTTGGCCCGCGAGCACGCGTACGCGTCCCGCCTGGACCGGCTGACCTCGGCCCTCCACACCTTGACGTCACGGGGCTCCGCCCCATCGCCGGCGGGGCTGTTTATAGCCCCTGCGGCGATTGAGCAGGCCCGTCCGGCAGGACTTTCGGGAAGGGGCGGGGCGGGGGAAGCAAGGCGTCCCCCGGCGCCGCGCACCGATACGACGGCCCCCGCCCCGGCGCCCACGCCCGAGCCCCGGGACACCCTCACCCTCGGCGCCGCCAAGGCATCCGCCCTGCTCGACCGCCAGCTCACCCTCGCCCGCACCCGGGCCCACAGCACCGCCCTCCAGTCCCTCGGCTCCGCCCGCTTCCACGCGGTCGCGGACAACGTGGCCGTACTGGCCAGCGACGTCCCCCTGGCCACCACCGCCACCCGCACCGAGCTGGAGAAGCTCGCCGCGGAGGCCGAATCCCGCCTCACCGAGGCCACCACCGCCCTCCACCACACCAGCCACCCGTACAACGCGGACGCCGACGCCTCCTGGCACCACGTACGCCTCCTGCTCCGCCTGCACCGCTACGCCCGCGAAGTGCTCCCGGACGCCCCCAGGGACGTACGACTCCTCGAAGCGGCCGACGCCCTGAACACCCACAGGGACGCCGCCGAGGCCGCCGCCGCCGCGGCCCACGGGGCCCGCACCCCCCGCATCGCGCCCACGACCGCGTACGCCCTCGGCGTACTCCACGCCGACCAGCGCCACGAGGTCGCGGCCGCCAGGCTCGCGTTCGGACAGGCATGGCAACGACAGACGGTGGGCACCCCATGACCGTGCATCAGGACGACCGCCACGACGGCCCCCGCACGATCCTCGCGGCAGGCTGCGTCCTGTGGCGCCGGGCACCAACTCCGACGTCAACTCCTCACGATGGCCGGGGAATTGAGATCTGCCTGGTCCACCGACCCAAGTACGACGACTGGTCGCACCCCAAAGGGAAGCTCAAGCGCGGCGAGGACGCTCTCACCGGGGCCCTGCGCGAGGTACGCGAGGAAACCGGCCACGACTGCGCCCCCGGCGCCACGCTCCCCACGATCCGCTACCTCGCGAACGGCCGTCCCAAGCAGGCGAGTTACTGGGCCGCGGAAGCGACCTCCGGCACGTTCACGCCGAACCGCGAAGTCGACCGCATCAGCTGGCTCACACCCCCCGAGGCGCGCGCCCGCCTCACCCAGCCCAGGGACCGCGCCCTCGTCGACGCCCTGCTGGACGCCCTCCACACCACCTGAAGATCACGTTCCGTAGCCGCACCGTGACCTAACCACCCCGCCCGCTTAGGTTCACCCTGCGTTCACTCATGCCCATCGGCCGCTTCACCTGATCTGCCTAATTTCAGCCTTACGCGGTGCGTCCCCGGCCCCCGGGAACGGTCCGCCGCTCGACTGGAAACCAACCGCAGATCGCACGCCGCCACAGAGACAGAGAAGCCCGGCGGCTCCTGGAAGGAACATCCGAAAGTGAAGCTTCAGCGCAAGAACCGGCTCCGCGCCCTCTCCTTCGGCGCTCTCGCCGTCTCCGGCGCCCTGGCCCTCACGGCGTGCGGCTCCGACGACACCAGCGGCGGCTCGGGCGGCACCAGCGCCTCGGCCAAGGCGGGCAACATCAAGTGCGACGACGCCAAGGGCCAGCTCCTCGGCATCGGTTCGTCCGCCCAGGCCAACGCCATAGACGCCTGGCGCCAGGCCTACTCCCAGGCCTGCTCCGACGTGCAGCTCAACTACAAGCCCGACGGTTCGGGCGCCGGCGTCACCGCCTTCAACCAGGGCCAGGTCGCCTTCGCCGGATCCGACTCGGCGCTCAAGCCCGAAGAGGTCGCCGCCTCGAAGAAGGTCTGCAAGGGCGGCCAGGGCATCGACCTGCCGATGGTCGGCGGCCCGATCGCCGTCGCGTTCAACGTCGCGGGCGTCGACAACCTGACGCTGGATGCCAAGACCCTCGCCCAGATCTTCGACTCGAAGATCACCAAGTGGAACGACCCGGCGATCAAGAAGTTGAACCCGGACGCCAAGCTGCCGTCCACCAAGATCCAGGCGTTCCACCGCTCCGACGAGTCCGGCACCACGGACAACTTCACCAAGTACCTCAAGTCCGCCGCCCCGGGCGACTGGAAGTACGAGGGCGGCAAGGCCTGGCAGGCCAAGGGCGGCCAGTCCGCGCAGGGCTCCTCCGGCCTCGCCCAGCAGGTGAAGCAGACCGACGGCGCCATCACGTACGTCGAGCTGTCCTACGCCAAGGACGGCGTCAAGACCGTCGACATCGACACCGGCGCCGACCAGCCCGTCAAGGCCACCACGGAGAACGCCTCGAAGGCGATCGCCGACGCCAAGGTCGTGGGCACCGGCAAGGACCTCGCCCTGGAGCTGAACTACGCGACCAAGGCGGCGGGCGCGTACCCGATCACCCTGGTCACGTACGAGATCGTCTGCGACAAGGGCAACAAGGCGGAGACCCTGCCCGCCACCAAGTCCTTCCTGAACTACACCTCGTCCGAGGACGGCCAGGCGGCCCTCGCCGACCTGGGCTACGCCCCGATTCCCACCGAGATCAACAAGAAGGTCCGCGAGACCGTCGCGAGCATCAGCTGACCCAAGAGTGCGGGCCGCCTCCCGGAGGCGGCCCGCACCGTCCGGTGCACCGCCGCCAGAAGCCCCGTAGCCCTCAACCCCCTTAACCGGGACGGGACTTCGCAGACCGGAGAACCCTCATGGACATAACCACGCAAGCCCCGGCGCCGCCACCGGCGCCCACCGATCGCCCCTCACCCGCCGAGCAGAAGCGCGCCGCCCGCGGCGCCACCCGCCCCGGAGACCGGGTCTTCCTCGGCCTCTCGCGCGGCTCGGGCATCCTGCTCCTGGTGATCATGGCCGCGATCGCGGTCTTCCTGACCTACCGCGCCTCGCTGGTCCTCTCGAAGAACGAGGGCAACTTCCTCACGACCTTCGAGTGGAACGCGACCGCGAGCCCGCCCGTCTTCGGCATCGCCGTCCTCGTCTTCGGCACGATCGTCACCTCGATCATCGCCATGGTGATCGCGGTGCCCGTCGCCGTCGGCATCGCGCTCTTCCTGACGCACTACGCGCCGAAGAAGCTGAGCGGGATCATCGCCTACGTCATCGACCTGCTGGCCGCCGTGCCGTCCATCGTGTACGGCCTGTGGGGCGCACTGTTCCTCGTGCCGCACATGACCGGCGTCTTCCACTGGCTCGACGACTACTTCGGCTGGACCGGCATCTTCGAGTACCAGGGCGGCGCCCCGCGCACCCTGCTCACCGTCGGCATCCTGCTCGCGATCATGATCCTGCCGATCATCACCAACGTCTCCCGCGAGGTCTTCCGGCAGGCGCCCCAGATGCACCAGGAGGCGGCGCTCGCGCTCGGCGCGACCCGCTGGGAGGTCATCCGGATGTCGGTGATCCCCTTCGGCCGCTCCGGCGTCATCTCCGCCTCGATGCTCGGCCTCGGCCGCGCGCTCGGCGAGACGATGGCCGTCGCCACGGTCCTCTCCCCCGACTTCCTGATCCACACCAGCCTGCTCGACCCGGGCGGCGGCACCTTCGCGCAGAACATCGCCGCGAAGTTCTCCGAGGCCAACGACCAGGGCCGCGACGCCCTCATCGCCTCCGGCCTTGTCCTCTTCGTCATCACCCTGTTGGTCAACGGCGCGGCCCGCCTGATCATCGCCCGCCGCAAGGAGTACTCGGGGGCCAACGCATGAGCAACGCAGCCGTTCCGACCCGGACGCCGGACACGCCGCGCACGCCGAGCACACTGAGCGCCGCGCGCCTGCCCCGCTGGGCCCCCTGGGCCATCGCCGTCGGCTCGATCGCCGCGGGCTGCGCCATCGGCCTCGGTGCCGGGCTCTCCAGCCGCATCCAGTGGGGCCTGATCGCGGCCCTCCTGTTCGTCCTCGTCTCGTACGCCCTCGCCGCCAAGGTCGAGGGCCGCCGCCAGGCCAAGGACCGCCTCGCGACCAGCGTCGTCTGGGTCGCCTTCATCCTCGCCGTGGTCCCCCTCGCGTCCCTCGTCTACGAGACGATCGCGCGCGGCATCAAGGTCCTCGACCCGTACTTCCTGAGCCACTCGATGGGCTTCGTCACCTCGTACCAGGAGGGCGGCGGCATCTACCACGCCATCCTCGGCACGCTGGAACAGGTCGGCATCGCCACCGTGATCTCGGTGCCGATCGGTCTGCTCACGGCGATCTACCTGGTCGAGTACGGCCGCGGGAAGCTGGCGAAGGCGGTCACGTTCTTCGTGGACGTCATGACGGGCATCCCCTCCATCGTGGCCGGCCTGTTCATCCTGTCCTTCTGGATCCTGATCCTCGGCTTCGGCTTCTCCGGCTTCGCCGGCTCGATGGCGCTGGCCATCCTGATGATCCCGGTCGTGGTCCGCTCCACCGAGGAGATGCTCAAGCTCGTCCCGAACGAGCTGCGCGAGGCCTCCCTGGCCCTCGGCGTCCCGAAGTGGCGCACGATCCTCAAGGTCGTCCTGCCGACGTCGATCGGCGGCATCACGACCGGCGTCATGCTGGCCGTCGCCCGCATCGCCGGCGAGACCGCCCCGGTGCTGCTGCTGGTCTTCGGCAACCCGCTGATCAACGGCAACCCGTTCGAAGGCCCGCAGGCCTCGCTGCCGCTGTACATCTACCAGCAGTACGCGAGCAGCGGCGGCAGCCAGGCGGCGTACGACCGCGCCTGGGCGGCGGCCCTGGTGCTCATCGCCTTCATCATGATCCTCAACCTCGCGGCCCGCGGCGTAGCCCGCTGGAAGGCCCCGAGCGCCGGTCGCTGACGCGGCCACCTCAGCGACGTAGCGACGCAAGCAATCGGAAGTGAACTGAACCCATGGCCAAGCGAATCGACGTAAGCGGACTCACCGCCTACTACAGCGCCCACAAGGCGATCGAAGACATCTCGATGACCGTCGAGCCCCGCTCGGTGACGGCCTTCATCGGCCCGTCCGGCTGCGGCAAGTCGACGTTCCTGCGCACCCTCAACCGGATGCACGAGGTCACCCCCGGCGGCCGCGTCGAGGGCAAGGTGCTCCTGGACGACGAGGACCTGTACGGCTCCCACATCGACCCGGTCGCCGTGCGCCGCACCGTCGGCATGGTCTTCCAGCGCCCCAACCCCTTCCCCACCATGTCGATCTTCGACAACGTGGCGGCGGGCCTGCGGCTCAATGGCAGCTACAAGAAGTCGGAGCTCGCCGACGTCGTCGAGAAGTCCCTGAAGGGCGCCAACCTCTGGAACGAGGTCAAGGACCGCCTGAACAAGCCCGGCTCGGGCCTCTCCGGCGGCCAGCAGCAGCGCCTCTGCATCGCCCGCGCCATCGCGGTCGAGCCCCAGGTCCTCCTCATGGACGAGCCCTGCTCGGCGCTCGACCCGATCTCCACCCTCGCGATCGAGGACCTGATCGGGGAGTTGAAGGAGCGCTTCACGATCGTCATCGTGACGCACAACATGCAGCAGGCGGCCCGCGTCTCGGACCGCACCGCGTTCTTCAACCTCTCGGCGGTCGGCCAGCCCGGCAAGCTCGTCGAGATCGACGAGACGGAACGCATCTTCTCCAACCCGTCCGTCCAGGCCACGGAGGACTACATCTCCGGCCGCTTCGGCTGACCCACCTCCCCGACCCCCCGCGGTGCTGCATGGCGGTGCCACCCCGGGGCCCAGAAAAGGCCCGCCCCCCGAGAGGGGGCGGGCCTTTTCACAATTCAAGCCCCTGCGGCGATTGAGCAGGCATTTCCAGCCCCGCCGGCGTTTGAGGCGCGGGGTCCGGGGCAGAGCCCCGCGGCCTCGACCACGGCCGACCGCCTAGCCGAAGGCCAGCCAAATAACCCCATACGACGCGGCAGCGACAAGCGCGGCGGCCGGCATCGTAATGAACCACCCCAGGATGATGTTCTTCGCAACACCCCACCGCACGGCGTTCACCCGCTTCGTGGCCCCCACACCCATGATCGCCGAAGTGATCACATGCGTCGTGGAGATCGGCGCGTGGAACAGGAACGCCGACCCGAACATGATCGACGCCCCCGTCGTCTCCGCCGCGAACCCCTGCGGCGGATCCAGCTCGATGATCTTGCGCCCGAGCGTCCGCATGATCCGCCAGCCACCCGCGTACGTACCGAGCGACAGCATCAGGGCGCACACGATCTTGACCCAGACCGGAATCGGGTCCTCGAAGCTCTCGTGGCCGCCGATGACGAGCGCCATGACCACGATGCCCATGGTCTTCTGCGCGTCCTGGAGACCGTGGCCGAGCGCCATGCCCGCCGCCGAGACGGTCTGCGCGATACGGAATCCGCGCTTGGCCTTGTGCGGGTTGGAGCGCCGGAAGAGCCACATGATGAGCGTCATCACGAGGTAACCGACGACGAGCCCGATCACGGGCGAGGTGAACATCGGGACGACGATCTTCTCCCACACCCCCGACCAGTAGACCGTGGTCCCGCCCGCGAGGGCGGCGCCCACCATGCCACCGAACAGGGCGTGCGAAGACGAAGAAGGAAGACCGAAGTACCAGGTGACGAGGTTCCACACGATCGCGCCCGCGAGCGCCGCGAAGAGAATCCCCATCCCCTTGTCGCCGACGGGGGTCGCGATGATCCCCTCGCTCACCGTCTTGGCGACACCGCTGCCGAGGAAGGCACCGGCGAGGTTCATCACAGCGGCCATGGCGAGCGCCGCACGCGGCGTCAGCGCGCGCGTGGAGACAGAAGTGGCGATGGCGTTGGCGGAGTCGTGGAAACCGTTCGTATACGTGAATCCAAGCGCGACGCCGATCGTCACGATCAGGGAGAAGGTGTCCATGAGCCGGTCAGGACTCCTTCACGGCGATGGTCTCCACCGTGTTGGCCACGTGCTCGAAGGCGTCGGCCGCCTCTTCCAGCACATCGACGATCTGCTTGAGCTTCAGAACTTCCATGGCGTCGTACTTGCCGTTGAAGAGCTGAGCCAGCAGCTTGCGGTGGATCTGGTCGGCCTGGTTCTCCAGGCGGTTGACCTCGATCCAGTACTCGGTGAGGTTGTCCATGGTGCGCAGGTTCGGCATGGCCTCCGCGGTCAGCTCGGCCGCCCGGGCCAGGACCTCGACCTGCTGCTCCACACCCTTGGGAAGCTCCTCGACCTGGTACAGGACGACCAGGTCGACGGCCTCCTCCATGAAGTCCATGATGTCGTCGAGGGACGACGCGAGGTTGTAGATGTCCTCGCGGTCGAACGGCGTGATGAACGAGGAGTTGAGTTGGTGGAAGATCGCGTGGGTGGCGTCGTCACCGGCGTGTTCGGCTGCCCGCATCCGCTCCGCGATCTCGGCCCGGGCGGAGGAATCCGCCCCGAGCAGTTCCATCAGGAGCTTCGAGCCCGTGACGATGTTGTCCGCGGACGCGGCGAACATGTCGTAGAAGCTCGTCTCCCTGGGGGTCAGACGAAAGCGCACGTGGGGTCCTCGGGGTGCTTTGGATTCGGTCAGGCTGATGCTAGGCGCATCATCCGGCCACGGCTAACCGGCGTCTCCCCAGTGTCGCCCATCAGGCACAGTGATCAGCACTGGGCCCGGTCGAGCCGGGACGAACCGGCACGATCCTTGGAAAATCCGGTACCATATACCCACAGGGGGTATGGGAGAACCACGGGAGGACGGAAGCGATGACGACCGACGCGACGCAGACGGAACAGCAGACTGTGCCGGACGATGCCGAGATCGTGACCGACCACGACCGCGGCATCCACGGGTACCACCACCAGAAGGACCAACACCTCAAGCGGCTGCGCCGGATCGAGGGTCAGATCCGCGGCCTGCAGCGGATGGTGGAAGAGGACGTCTACTGCATCGACATACTCACGCAGGTGTCGGCCTCCACGAAGGGACTGCAGTCCTTCGCGCTCCAGCTCCTGGAGGAGCACCTGCGGCACTGCGTCGCCGACGCCGCGCTCAAGGGCGGGACCGAGATCGACGAGAAGGTCGAAGAGGCCACCAAGGCGATCGCACGCCTGCTGCGCACCTGAGCACCCGCCGTACCCGTCACACCCGTACTCCTACGAGAAGGTGGGGACGCCGCACTCGGCGTCCCCACCTTCTTGCTCTTCTCGTTCTTTCCGCTCAGTTCCGGTCGCCCTCCGGTCCGCCGGGCAATACCTCGGCGACCCGCAGCACCTCGTCGATCCGGCCCACGCTGAGCCGCCCCTCGGAGACGGCGGACGCCGCGATGATCAACTCACCGCACAGCTCGATCTCGGCGAGGGCGACGTGGTCCTGAACCGCCGTACCACCCACGGGAGCCACGTTCATCACCTCTTCCTGCCGCGTGACCAACAGCCGATGGCCGCAATGGCCGACTTCCTAGAGTAGGGACCGGCTCACGCCCCGCGCATGGCACGGAAGAACCATTTCCGGCCCCCGACAGGCCTACGGCCGGGTGCCGAAACGGGCGACGGGACGGGCGACAGGACAAGCGGCGGCCCTACGGTCCCGGCTCGGCGACCTTCCCCGCGAAGATGTCCCCCTTGGCCGGAAGCCGCACCTTCACCGGCTTCCCGAACCCCCGGTACAGGGTCGTCGACGTCACGGCCACGTCCTTCCCCGGCTGCCCGTTGGCGAAGCTGAACCGGTGCACGACCTTACGGACGAGGCCCTCGTCGTCGACGTAGACGTCGAACGGCACCCGCCCCTCGCGGAACCCTTTCGCCGCCGCCGCGAGCGCCGTCCTCTGCGTCGCGGAAGCGGCCTTCGCCGCGACGCCCAGCTCCACGTCCCCCTTGTAGTGCCGGGTGGGCACGCCCGCGATGTCCTTCTCGCCCTGCTCCGTCACATTCCGTGCGCCGCGCAGCAGTTCGGCCGCGGCGAGCGGGTCGGTGGCGCCGCCGGTGACCAGGTTCCCGTCCGTCAACGCCGTGATGTCGACGCGCACCCACTTGTCGGCGGGGACGCCGGCGCCCCGGTTCTTCATGTAAAGGGCGCCGGGCGCGAGCAGTTCGGTGATCGGCCGGTGCTCCTCGTCGCCCGCCGCGTCCTGCGGAAGCCGCACCCGCAGCTCGCCGATGCCCTTGCGGTAGTCGTAGACGCCCTCGCCGTGGATGGTGACGCGGGTCCCGCCGCTGGCCATCTCCATCGACGTACGCGCGTGTGAACTGCCCTCGCGGACCAGCCGGTCGGCCGCCTTGCGCACGGTCTGCGTCGGGTCCGCGTTCCGCTCCCCGCCCGCGGCGCCGCCACCGCACCCGCCGACGCCCACCACCACCGACGCCACCGCGACAGCCGCCACCGCCGCCCGTGCCGAAGCGGCCGCGCTCCCGTGCTGCTGCACCACCATCGCTGGTCCGACCCCCATGCCTGTCCGTGCGTGTGCGGCCACCTCGTCGTCGGGGTTAACGACGAGTAGGGTCGACCGTCACGCGAACGGGGGCTTTACATGGAGTCGCTACCGTGGCCGCGTGGCACAACAGCAGCATTCGCATACGACCACCGTCGTGGAACAGGGACGTTTCTGCCTGGCCCGGTGCAGCTGCGGCTGGCGGGGCCCTGCCAGGAGGGCGCGGAGCAAGGCCCGTTCGGACGCGGACGACCATCTCGGCTCGGCGGGCCCGGACGCCTGACGGAACCCACGGCTCCCGGATGACGTCTCGTACCTCGGGAAGCGAACGGGTGGCCGAGGGAGACAACCACATGGAACGCCGCACCTTCATCACGGCATCGGCCGCGGCACTCACCGTGGGCGGCGCGGTGACCGCCTGCTCCGGCTCGGGTGCCGGTTCCGGCTCGGGCTCCGGCTCAACGGGCGGGACCGCGGCCGGTTCTTCCACCCCGATCCGCTCCACCAGCGCGAGCGCCTCCAGCACGGTGCGGGCCGCGACGAACCTCGCCGGGCTCGCCAAGGATCTCGACGGCTCCCTCGTCCGCCCCGGTGAGTCCTCCTGGGCGGCGGCCCGCCAGCTCTACAACACCCGCTTCGATGCGTTGAAGCCGCGCGCCGTCGCGTACGTCGAGGGGCCCGACGACATCCGCACGACCCTCGCGTACGCCCGCGCGCACAAGGTCCCGCTCTCCATACGCAACGGGGGCCACTCGTACGCGGGTTGGTCCTCCGGCGACGGCCACCTGATACTCGACGTCTCCCGGATGAAGTCCGTCCGCTCGTCCGGATCCGAGGCGGTGGTCGGCGCGGGCGCGAAGCTCATCGACGTCTACCGGGCGCTGACGGCGAAGGGCGTCACGATACCGGCGGGATCCTGCCCCACGGTCGGCGTCTCGGGCCTCACGCTCGGCGGCGGCCACGGCGTCGTGTCGCGGGCCTACGGCCTCACCTGCGACAGCCTGACGCAGGCCACAGTCATCACGGCCGACGGCAGGGAGCTGACCGCGAACAAGACCTCCGAGAAGGACCTCTTCTGGGCACTGCGCGGCGCCGGGAACGGCCAGTTCGGTGTGGTGACGGAGCTCCGCTTCAAGACCCACCCCGCGCCGCAGGGCGTGTCCGCGTACATGAGCTGGCCCTGGTCGAAGGCGGCGAAGGTGCTCAAGGCGTGGCAGAAGTGGGGCCCCGACCAGGCCGACGAGATCTGGTCCTCTCTGCACATCGCGGGCGCGCCCGGCGGCAACCCGACGGTCTCGGTCGCCGCGTTCTCCCTCGGTACGTACACGGAGCTGCAGAACGCGGTCGACCGCCTCGCCGACGGCCCCGGCGGTCCGGGCCCGGCCACCTCGGTCTCCCTCAAGCGCCGCTCGTACGAGGAGTCGATGGAGGTGTACGCGGGCTGCTCGGCCTTCGCGAACGACGAGCAGTGCCACCTCCCCGGCGCCACGCCCGGCCGCGACTCGGCGGGCGCGCTCCAGCGCGAAACGTACGCGGCCGCCTCCGACTTCTTCGACCGGGACCTCTCGGACGCGGGCGTGCGCACGCTCCTGAAGCAGCTGGAGAACATCACGTCCGGCGCCGGCTCGGTGGCGCTCACGGCGCTCGGCGGCGCGATCAACCGCGTCGACCCGACGGCCACGGCCTTCGTCCACCGCCGCTCACGGATGCTCGCGCAGTACATCGTGTCGTGGCAGCCGAATGCCTCCGGCGGTGCCGCCCGTAGTTGGCTGTCCTCGGCCCACGCGGCGATGCGCCCGTACGCCTCGGGCTCGGCCTACCAGAACTACGCGGATGCGTCCCTGAAGAACTGGAAGCGGTCCTACTACGGCGACGCGACACCCCGCCTGACCAAGATCAAGCACGCATACGACCCGTCGGGCTTCTTCGACTTCCCACAGTCCCTGTAACACTTGGGGGCTCCGCCCCGGACCCCGCGCCTCAATCGCCGGCGGGGCTGGATAGGTCGATCGCCGGCGGGGCTGGATCGCCTCAATCGCCGGTGGGGCTGGATAGTTCAGCTCGGCGGGGCTTGATCCACCAAGCCCCTGCGGCGATTGAGCAGGCCTTTCCAGCCCTGTCGGCGATGGAGGCATCTCCAGCCCCGCCGGCGATTGAGGCGGTCTTTTCAGCCCCGCCGGCGTTTGAGGCGCGGGGTCCGGGGCGGAGCCCCGAGGCGTGGGGACGGTCGACCGCAGCTACGCCGCCAGGTCCCGCTCCTCCGCCGGCTCAGCCGAATCGCTCGACTCGGCGAAATCCACCGCCTCCGGCACCGAACCAGGCGCCCACACAAGCCGCGAAACCCACCCGGCCGACCGCCCGACAGCCCGCACCAACGGAGTGAGCAACGCCGAGGCCAGCGGCGAAAGCAGCAGCGCGACAGCCGTCCCGAGCGCGAACCCGCCGACGACGTCCGTCGGATAGTGCACACCCATGAAGACCCGGCAGAACCCCTCGAGCACGGCCAGCCCTATGGCGGCGAGCCCAAGCTTGCGGTGGGCGATGAAGAGACCCGCCCCGATGGCCATCGCCAACGTCGCGTGATCGCTGACGAACGAGAAGTCCGTCTTCCCCTTGACCAGAATCTCGAGCCCGTCGTGGTCCACGAACGGCCGCGGCCGCTCGACGAAGGACCGGATCGGCACGTTCACGAGGAGGGCGACACCGGCCGCGAGCGGCGCCCACACCACGGCGGCCACGGAGGACGCGGCGTCGTCGAGCGACCCACGCTTCCTCGCACCCCACCAGCACCACAGCACGACGAGCACGAGCGCGAGCAGGATCCCGTACTCCCCGACGAACTCCATGGCCCGGTCGAACCAGCGGGGAGCGTCATCGGCCAGGCCGTTGATGTCGTAGAGCAGCGTGACGTCGGGGTTGGATCCGGATGTCGCGGGCGCGTCGAGTGCCACGAGTCCAGCCATAGTTCAGCGGCCCCTTCGTCTTCAGCCACCCCCGTGGTTGTTTTCGATTCAGCAAGAGGAACGCACGATCTCACCCTCTACGTTCCACACTCCACCGAACGATCACCCAGACGTTATCGAAGAGAGACACAAACCCGCAGCTCAGGGCCACGCCTCTCACAGAGAGTTCCAGCCAACCCACACTCCGCGTCGGCCGACTCAGACCTCCGGCGAGCCGCTCGGCAGCGCCCTCGCGCCGTCCTCCGTGACGCGGGTCGCGCCGAAGTAGTCAGCGGTGTCGATGGGGTCGAAGCGGATGACCGCACCGGTCCGCGGCGCGTCGATCATGTACCCGCCACCCACGTAAAGGCCCACGTGGTGAATGGCCCGGCTGTTCTGGAGGTCGTGGGAGAAGAACACGAGGTCCCCGGGAAGCAGCTCGTCCCGCTTCGGATGCGGCCCGGCGTTGTACTGGTCGTTGGCCACGCGCGGCAGCTCGATGTCCACCGACTCGTACGCGGCCTTGGTCAGCCCCGAGCAATCGAATCGGCCATCTTGGTCCGCCGTGCCGTTGCCGCCCCACAGGTAAGGGGTGCCGAGCTTCTTCTGCGCGAAATAGATCGCGGCCGCGGCCTGCTGCGAGGGCTGCACGCGCCCGACGGGCTTCGCGAAGGACTCCTCGAGCGTCGTGATGACCTTCACGTAGTTCTGCGTCTCGCGGTACGGCGGCACTCCCCCGTACTTGATGACCGCGTAGGAACCCGCGTTGTACGCGGCGAGCATGTTCTTCGTCTTGTCGCCGGGCGCGTCCTTCACGTACGAGGCGAGCTTGCAGTCGTACGAAGCGGCGGACGGGATCGCGTCGTTGGGGTCCCAGATGTCGCGGTCCCCGTCCCCGTCCCCGTCCACCCCGTGCGCGGCCCAGGTGCCGCTGATGAACTGCGCGATGCCGTACGCTTTGGCCGGCGACGACGCCTTCGGGTTGAACCCGCTCTCCTGGTAGAGCTGCGCGGCCAGCAGCGCCGGATTGATGGCGGGGCAGAGATTGCCCCACTTCTGTACGAGTGGCTGATACGCGGCAGGCACCGCGCCCTTCGCCAGCCCCACGGCCCCCTGGCCGACCCCGCTGCTCAGACTCCCCGCCGCCATGTACGTCCCGAACACGAGCAACGCCATGAACCCGGTCCCCCCGGCGACGGCCGAGCCCGCGAGCATCCACGCCTTACGCACCGTCAACCACCCTTCGCCACGGGGGAGTCAGTTTACGGGCGGGACCGCTACGCCGTCGGAGACTGCCCCGAACTGTCCTCGACCAGCCTTCATTGCCCGGCGTGACCAGGCATGATACACAGAGTAACCGTACGTTCCTTCGCATCCGGAACCGCCCCTCCGGGGCGGTCCCCAGGCATGGGACCGTAGGAACTCGGCCAAGGAATGGCGCCAAGTGTGCAGGCATCGGAGCCAATCTGGGCAAGAATGGGTCTGACCTCTGCGCTGCGGCAGAGGCGACAGAACTACCCACGTGGGGCGGTGAGTTACACATGCTGCTGGCAGCCGAAAAGGGCGACATCTCCACCATCATCGGCGGGATCGCCCCGGACTGGGGCCCGTTCGGGACCCTGGGCAACGAGGCACGCGTGATGGTCGAGGTGGTGATGGCCGTCGCCATCCTGCTGTGCCTCGGCATCGCGATCTGGGGCGCGGCCAAGCAACGGATCGGGGCGACCGCCCTGCGCGACACCTTCAGCGCCGAGCAGGGCAAGGGTCTGATCATCGCGGGCCTGACCGGGGTGTTCATCATCGGCTCACTCGGCACGCTGTTCACCATCGTGTACGGCATGGCCGTCTAGCTCCCCGCTGATCTAGCTCTCCGCTGAGGTTGCGTCTCCCTGATGTCGAGTCACCACACCGCGCCCGCGCGGAAACCAGCACGGCTACCGTCGTACGCGGTGGTTCGGCGAAAGGTTGAGGGGGCGTGCGCGCGATGAGTTCCGACGGTCCGCAGGACGACGAGCTCTACGGGGGCTCCGGGCAGACCCGGACGCGGCTCCCGGAGGACCCCGGCGCCCGCAGACCGGGACGTTCACCGTCCCGGTCCCTGGTGACCGTGGTCGGCGTGGTGGTGCTCCTCATCGCGGCGATCGCCTTCGCGAACCGCGGCGACGACGCCTCCGTCGGTGGCGACTCCCCCGGTACGAAGCCGGCGGCGGCCCCCACGGCCCCGACCGGCTCGAAACCGGTGTCCTCCGGATTCGCCCACGACGAACAGGGAGCGCAATCGGCTGCCGCCAACTATGCGGTTCAGCTCGGTTCGGCCGACATGTTCGACAAGGCGAAACGAGACGGCATCGTCGACGACGTCTATACGCCGTCGGCCGCCGACGCCCGGCGGGGCGATCTCGACAAGGTGTACTCCAGCGAGAGCTTCCTGACGGGCATCGGCCTCGACAAGAGCGGCTCCGCGCCGAAGGGCAGCACGTTCGTCTCCCGGGTCATCCCGGTCGGCACCAAGGCGACTGCCTACAAGGACGGCGCGGCGACCGTGTCGATCTGGTACTCGTCGCTGTTCGGCCTCGCCGGCGAGGGCACGCAGAACCCGGTGTCCGAGAGCTGGTACACGAACAGCTACAAGCTGCGCTGGGTGGACGGTGACTGGAAGGTGGAGGACTTCTCGCAGAAGGACGGCCCCGTCCCGGTCGGCCGCGACCAGCGGGCCTCCACGGCCGACGACATGGCGAAGGCCGTGCAGGAGTACGGAGGGTTCAGCTATGCCCGCTAACCGGCGACGCCGCGCCCTCTCCCTCACAGCCGTGATCACCGGCGTGCAGGCCACTGCGGTCCTCCTGGCCTCCCGGGCGTGGGCCGCCCCGGAGCCCGACCCGTCCGACAACCCCTGCGACCTCATCCGCGGCGCCGCCAGGAAGTACTGCGAACGCGGCAACGACGCCACCGGCAAGAACACCGGTGACGGCGGGACGCCCGACGTATCCAACCCCCTCGACCCCCTCTCCAGCCTCGCCAAGGGCTGCGCGGAGGCGGCCTCGTGGACCGTCGACCAGCTCAGCAACGCCGTGCAGAAGACGGCCACCGTCGACTTCACCAACCAGAAGTTCCTCCAGCAGTACGCCGTCGTGTTCGCCGCGTCGACGATCCTCACGCTCGTGCTGTGGCTGCTCGCCGTGGCCAAGCGTGCCGTGCGCGGCGTACCGCTGATGACCGCGATCTCGGAGGCCGTGGGCTTCCTCTGGCTCACCGTGCTCGCGTCGGCCTTCACCCCGCTGATCCTCTACACGGTGGTGTCGGCGGCGGACGGTGTCTCCGACGTCCTCGCGAAAGCCACCGGGAACCAGACGGACGCGTTCTTCGGGACGTTCTCCGAGGCCCTGAAGAAGGGCGACGACATCGGCGGCGGGCCGATCATGCTGATCGTCGTGTCGCTCGTGTCGATCGTCGCGGCGGGCGTGCTCTACCTGGAGCTGTACCTGCGCGCCGTCCTGCTCTACGTGGGCGCGCTGCTCGGCGTCGTCGTCTACGCGGGGCTCGTCGACAAGAACCTGTGGGGGCACGTGCGCCGCTGGGTCGGCGTCATGATCGCCGTCATTCTCGTGAAGCCGGTCATCGTGATCGTCCTCGGCCTCGCGGGGGCGCTGTCCAGCAGCGACAAGGGGCCCGGCTCCCTGGCCGCGGTCGTGTCCGGCCTCGCCATCGTGCTGCTCGCCATCTTCGCGAGCGGCATGATCTACCGCTTCGTACCCGGCTTCGGCGACGAGATGGCCAACGTACGCAAGAACCGGCTCATGCAAGGGGCCGAGGGCAAGGCCGCCGCCGTGATCAGTTCCCCCGCGGCGCTCGTCTCGCAAGGAATCAAAACCCACAGCAGCCGCCAGGACGGCGGGGGTTCGGGCGGTGGCGGAGCTTCCCAGGCCCGTCCCGCCAACCCGGCGTCCGGCGGTGTGGCCGCGCACAGCTCGCGCTCGGCCGCGTCAGGGGGAGGCGGCGGAACTGTCCCCTCCGCCGCATCCCCGCCCCGTACGAACCCGACGAAGACCCCGCACGCGAGCAACGACCGCGGGAGCAACAGCGGTAACACCGGCAAGAACGGCAACTGGCAAGGAGGTGCAGGGCGTTGACGACCCAGTCCCACGTGTCCCCTCCGGTCACGCCCCGCCGTACATATCTGATCGGTCGCGCCCGGCCGAACGCGATTGTCGGCAAGAATCGTGAGTCCGGCGAGATCGCGATGATCGTCGTGGGCGCGTTCCTCGGCATGATGTGCGGACTGCTCGTCCCCGTGCTGTCGCTGCGCATCGTGCTGCTCACCGGCTTCCCGATGCTCGCGCTGGCCGCGGTCTACGTCCCGTACAAGAACCGCACCTTCTACAAGTGGTTCGAAATCAACCGCAGTTACAAGCGCTCCCTCAAGCGCGGCACCGCCTACCGTTCGCGCACCATGGAGGCCGGCACCCGGCTCGACGGGCGTGAGGTCGAGATCGGCCCGCCCCCCGGCATCGGCAGGCTCACGTGGCTGGCCGCGCCGTTCGGGCCCGACGAGATCGCGGTCCTGCTCCACGCCGACCGGCGCACCGTCACCGCCGCCATCGAGATCGAGGGCCCCGGCGTCGGGCTGCGCGACTCGGAGGACCAGGAGGCGCTGGTCGACCGGTTCGGCACACTGCTCAAGCACGTCGCCAACGGGGACGGGTTCGTGAGCCGGCTGCAAATGCTGGCCCGCACCCTCCCCGCCGACCCCGACGCGCACAACAAGGACGTCGCCGTGCGCGGCGACGACCGCTCGCTGGGCTGGCTGCAGAAGTCGTACGACCAGCTCCAGTCCATGGTCTCGACGAGCAGCGAGCAGCACCGCGCGTACCTCGTGGCCTGCATGCACTACACGCGCGACCTGGCCGCCGAGGCCAACGCGATGGCCCGCGCCACCCGCCCGAAGGGCGGCAAGAAGGTCGACAGGGACGCCGGGCTCGCCGTCGTCATGGCGCGCGAACTCACCGACATCTGCTCGCGGTTGCAGGAGGCGGACATCCGCGTGCGGCAGCCGCTCGGGCAGGGCAGGCTCGCGTCCCTGATCCACTCCATGTACGACCCGGACCACTCCATCGACCACATCCAGGCGATGTCGAAGCGGAACGCCTGGCCGGCCGAGCTCGACGCCATGGAGCCGACGTTCCTCCAGGCCAAGACGCGCGAGTCGGCGACGCGCGCGCCGTGGTGCCACGCCACGGCGTGGGTGAAGGAGTGGCCGATGACGCCGGTGGGCGTGAACTTCCTGGCTCCGCTCCTCGTCCACACCCCGGATGTCATCCGGACCGTCGCGGTGACGATGGACCTCGAACCCACCGAGGTCGCCATCGAGCGGATGCTGACCGAGAAGACCAACGACGAGGCGGAGGCGTCCCGCGCCGCCAAGATGAACCGGACGGTCGACCCCCGCGACATCGCCGCCCACGGCCGCCTCGACCAGCGCGGCGAGGACCTGGCGAGCGGGGCGGCGGGCGTCAACCTCGTCGGCTACATCACGGTCTCCTCCCGCAACCCCGACTCGCTCGCCCGCGACAAGCGCACCATCCGCGCCTCCGCGGGCAAGTCGTACCTGAAGCTGGAGTGGTGCGACCGCGAGCACCACCGGGCGTTCGTGAACACGCTGCCGTTCGCCACCGGCATCCGCCGATGACCCCGCCGATCCCGATGTTCCCGATGTCCGCCGCCAAGTCCCCGGCCGGAAGGTAGGCGCTGCACTATGCGGGATCCGCTGACCGCTCTCACCGATACCTTCACCGCGTTCCTGTTCGGGAAGGTGGAGACGACCCGGCTTCCGGTGCGTACGTCGACGGGGCAGGCGCAGGCCGTCTATCTGCCGACGGCCGCGCCCGGCCTCGGCGACTCCGGCGTGATCATCGGCCGCGAGGTGTACTCCGGCAAGGGCTACATCTACGACCCCTTCCAGCTCTACGGTCAGCAACTTCCGGCCCCCCACTGGCTGGTCCTCGGCGAGTCCGGAAACGGCAAGTCGGCGCTCGAGAAGACGTACGTACTGCGGCAGTTGAGGTTCAAGGACCGCCAGGTCGTCGTCCTCGACGCGCAGGGCGAGGACGGCGTCGGCGAATGGAACCTCATCGCCGAGGAGCTGGGCATAACTCCCATCCGGCTCGACCCGACGGCCGCCCTGGACATGGGAATCCGCCTCAACCCCCTCGACCCGGCGATCACGACGACGGGCCAGCTCGCGCTGCTCCGCACGATCATCGAGGTCGCGCTCGGCCACGGTCTCGACGAGCGCTCCGGCTTCGCGCTGAAGGTCGCGCACGCCTACGTGAACGAGACGATCGTCGAGCGGCAGCCGGTCCTGATGGACATCGTCGAGCAGCTCCGCCACCCGGAGCCGGAGTCGGCGGAGGCCATGAACGTGGCGCTCGAGGACGTCCGGGCCTGGGGCCTGGACGTGGCGCTCGTCATCGACCGGCTCGTCGACGGTGACCTGCGCGGCATGTTCGACGGCCCGACGACGGTCGGCATCGACCTCGATGCCCCCCTGATCGTCTTCGACCTGTCCCACATCGACCGGAACTCGATCGCGATGCCGATCCTGATGGCGATCGTCGGCGTGTGGCTGGAACACACATGGATCAGGCCGGACCGCAAAAAGCGCATCTTCCTGGTCGAAGAGGCCTGGCACATCATCAACAGCCCGTTCGTGGCCCAGCTCTTTCAGCGGCTGCTGAAGTTCGGCCGTCGCCTCGGCCTGTCCTTCGTGGCGGTCGTCCACCACCTGAGCGACGTGGTCGACGGCGCGGCAGCGAAGGAAGCGGCCGCGATCCTCAAAATGGCCTCCACGAGAACGATCTACGCCCAGAAGGCCGACGAGGCGAGAGCCACGGGCCGGGTGCTCGGGCTGCCCCGCTGGGCCGTCGAGATCATCCCGACGCTCTCCCCGGGCATCGCCGTCTGGGACGTCAACGGCAACGTACAGGTGGTCAAACACCTGGTCACCGAGACGGAACGGCCCTTGGTCTTCACCGACCGGGCCATGACCGAAACGTCCTTCGAGCGCGAGCAGTTCGTGGACGACGCCCTGCACGCGGCCGAGCGCGAGGCGGAGGAACGGGCCGCCGCGTTCGTGGAGCAGCGCTTCGGCGGCTCCGAGTCCACGGTGGCGTGAGCGGTGGCATGACAGGAACGCGGGACGAGCGGGGGCGCCGGATGCAGCGGGGTTACGACCGGGACGAGCGGGGTTACCGGGAGGGACGTGGCGGCCGGGGCGGCGGCGTGCCCGACGGGCTGCTCATCGGCATCCTCGCGTTCCTCCTGGGCATGACGGTGCTGGTGTGGTCGGCGACAGGCCTGGCCGGCCTGTTCACGAAGGGCGCGTGGCCCACGGCCGTGACCTTCGGCCACACCCCGCTGGCCCTGCGCTCCCTGATCACGCACCCCCACGACATCCCCGGCGCCTGGCCGAACACCCCCACGGCGGAACTCTCCGGCTACGGCCTCGTCTGGGGCCTGGTCATCGGCCAACTGATGATCCTCGTCGTCCTGACCATCTTCATAGCGGGAACCTTCACGCGCTGGCGTGGGGTCCGGGCGGGTCGCCGCGAGGAGCGGAAGCCGGTCCCTTCGGCACGGGAGCCGGAGTTGCGGCCGCGGGGCTCCGCCCCGGACCCCGCTGGCTCTCGTCCAACGGCGGGGCTGGAAATGAACCCACTCGCCGGCGAGCGGACGGGGCCGCCAAATCAAGCCCCGCCGGCGATTGAGGCGCGGGGTCCGGGGCAGAGCCCCGCAACCGCAACCCCGGCTCCCGCAACACCGACCCGCCCGCTCCACCTCGGCCCCCCGGCCACCCGCCACCCCCTGGCCATAGAGGCAATCCAGGACGCCGAGGGCCCGGCCCTCGTCATCACGTCGGCACCGGAGGTCTGGTCAGAAACCAAGGACGCCCGCGCCAAACTCGGCCCCGTCCTCCTCTACGACCCCACCCACCTCTGCGACACCCCTGCCCGCATGCACTGGAACCCGTCCTCCGGCTGCACCGACAAGGACACCGCGGCCCAACGCGCCACCGCCCTCCTCGCCCCGACAAGACCCACCGCCAAACTCGACTCCGCCCTCGCCGAAACCGCCGAAACCCTCCTCCGCAGCTACCTGCACGCCGCCGCCGTCGACGGCAAACCGTTTCGCCACGTCCACCGCTGGTCCCAGGGCACCCAGGTCCAGGACGCCGTACGCATCCTCCGCACGAACCCGAAGGCAGCCGCCGGCACCGCGGGCGAACTCGAGGCCGCCCTCACCTCGCACCCCGAACGCCGCGACATGGCACAGGAGTTGACCGCCCGCGCCCTGTCCTCCCTCTTCACGATCCACATCCGCGAGGCCTGCACACCCAACCGAACGGATGCGCTCACCCTGGATTCCTTCATGAACGAAGGGGGCACGCTTTATGTGGTCGGTGAACCCATCGAGGACCCGAAGGGGCAGCCAGGCGCGATGCCCCTGCTCACGGCCCTCGCCTCGAGCGTGGTCGAGCACGGCCGCCGCGTGGCCGCACGGTCACCTGCCGGCCGGCTCGACCCACCAATGACGCTCGTCCTGGACGACGTCGCGGCGGTGGCTCCGCTTCCCCAACTGCCGGAGCTGCTGACCGCCGGGGCGGACCGGGGCCTGGTCACCCTGGCCCTGATCCGGTCCAGGGAACAGGCCCGCACACGCTGGCCGGACGCCGAACTCCCGCTGCCCTAGGCCCTAACGGCCGTACAGCCTCAGAAACACCGCGAGCCCGCTGCGCACCCGCGCGTCGACCTCGTCTGCCGCCATCGGCACCACCCCGAAGAACGTATCCACCGTGACGGACCCGGGGATCAGCAGCATGAAGTGCCGCCCCGCCTCAGCGGAGTTGGCCTCATCGACCGCCAGGTGCCCCTGCTCGCCGAGCCGCAACAGCGCCGCACGCACCGCCCCAGCCGTCGCCCGCGGGCCGATCCGCTGCCACTCCTCGATGACGTCGGCAGGCAGATGCGGGCCCTCCGAGATGACGTGCCGTACGAGAAGCATGTGCGGCTCATGGTCACCGCGCCGACCCACCCACTCCCGGGCGAACGCGAGCAGGTCCTTCTCCACGTCCGCCACTCGGCCCAAGTACCGCTCGATCAGCACGACATGAGCGCCCGTCACGTTCTCGGCGCTGTCGATGAGCACCTCACGGAAGAGGTTCTCCTTGCCGCCGAAGTGGTTGTAGAGCGTGCGCGTGGAGACCCCCGCCTCGGCGGCGATCTCGTCGATGCCCGCGCGCGCGTACCCCTCACGACCGAAGACCGTGCGCGCCCCGCGCAACAGCGCCTGCCGCTTCTC
Source organism: Streptomyces sp. NPDC002754 (assembly GCF_053592315.1). Taxonomy (NCBI): domain Bacteria; kingdom Bacillati; phylum Actinomycetota; class Actinomycetes; order Kitasatosporales; family Streptomycetaceae; genus Streptomyces; species Streptomyces sp. NPDC002754. The sequence continues at coordinate 3,862 of NZ_JBSFVM010000032.1, read as the reverse complement.
GACCGTGCCCTTGCGCGGGGTGTGCCGCGACTCCCGTGTCATGCCGCTCCGTCCTACGCCGTCCCGTTCCAGCCTAGGCACAGAGACCTAGGTACAACGACCGTTGCACTTCTTACAACCATCGTTGTACTTTACCGGCATGGCAACCGAACCCCACTCCGAGCCGACCCGCCCCCTCCGCATCGCGATCGTCGTCGGATCCACCCGAGACGGCCGCCTCGCCCCCACGGTGAGCACCTGGTTCACGGCCCAGGCCGAGCACCACACCCCCGAAACCCGCTACGACGTCATCGACCTGACCGACCTGGACCTCCCCGAGGCCCACCCCGGCTGGGGCCACGAACCCACCGCGGCCCAGACCGAGTTGGCCGCCCGCGTGGACGCCGCGGACGCCTTCGTGGTGATCACCCCCGAGTACAACCACAGCTTCCCGGCCCACCTGAAGCACTTCATCGACCTGCACCGCGACGAGTGGAAGGCCAAGCCCGTCGGCTTCGTCTCGTACGGCGGCGTGGGCGGCGGTCTCCGCGCCGTGGAGCAACTCCGCCTGGTCTTCGCCGAGTTGCACTGCGCCACGATCCGCGACGGCGTCAGCTTCCACCGGGCCCACGGCGGCCTCTTCACCGAGGACGGACCGGCCCACGACGAGCAGGGCGCGGCCGGCGCCGCCAAGGTCATGCTCGACCAGCTGTCCTGGTGGGCCCACGCCCTGCGCACGGCCCGAGCGGAACACCCGTACAGCTAGGGCGTGTGGCGCTTGAGCTCCATCTCGCACTCCGCCTTCGAGGGGTCGCCCGGATTCGGCACGGCCCCTCCCGTACGGACGAAGCCGAACTTCCGGTAGAACCCCTCGGCCCGCCGATTGTCCTCATGGACGTACAGCCGCACCCGCGTCACACCCTCAAGGCCGAACGCCCACTCCACGGCCGCCGAGAACAGGGCTTCCGCAAGGCCCGTCCCACGCGCCTCCGGCCGCACGAACACCGCGACGAACTGCGCCTGCCGGGCCTCGACGCGCTGCCCGAAGAAGTCCGCGGCGCCCGCCTCCTCGACGAGCACCACCACGCTGCCGTCCCAGCGTCCGCCCTCGCCGGCCCCACCGGACTCCGCGACGAACTGCAAGGCCGTCGTCCCGTGCGCCGCCCGCTCCGCGCGCCCCCGCCAGAACTCGTCCGGCTGCGCCACCGCGTCCTCGTACGTCTCCAGATACGCGAGCGGCGCCGCCGGGTCCCGCAGCGCCGCGAGCCGCAGGTCTCTCGTGGCCCGCCACTCGTCGGCCCGCACGGGCCTGATCACATAGTCCATGCATCCGCACCCTAAGGGCCCGTAGTACCCCGGTACTACGGCATTTCCGCAGCTCGATGCCCCGGTCCGACGCCCGCGAGGCCCCGCCCACGGCACCGTACAACCATGACAATCCGAGCCCTCGGCCTCACCAAACGCTACGGCGGCAGGAACGGCAAGACAGTCGTCGACGACCTCACCTTCACCGTCGAGCCCGGCACGGTCACCGGCTTCCTCGGCCCCAACGGCGCGGGCAAGTCCACGACCATGCGCATGCAGCTCGGCCTGGACACCCCGACCGCGGGCCGCGCCACGATCGGCGGCCGCGTCTACGCCACCCACCCGGCCCCGCTCACCGAGGTCGGCGCGCTCCTGGAGGCGAAGGCCGTCCACCCCGGCCGCACCGCCTTCCACCACCTCACGGCGCTCGCCCTCACGCACGGCATCCCGCGCTCCCGCGTCGAGCACATCCTCGACCTCGCGGGCCTCACCGACGTGGCGGACAAGCGGGTGAAGGGCTTCTCCCTCGGCATGGGCCAGCGCCTCGGCATCGCGGCGGAGCTCCTCGGCATCCTCATCACCGCGAACGAGTACTCGACGGGCCTGGTCCGCGCCACGATGGCCGCGGTCCCGCGCCGGCTGCCTGTCCTGTGGGCCAAGGCCGGCGTCTTCACGGCCGTCGCCTTCACGGTCACCTTCGCCACCAACCTCGGCACGTTCCTGCTCGCCCAGATCTGGCTCTCCGACAGCGACAAGGCCCTGTCCCTCACGGACTCCGGCGTGCTGCGCGCCCTCGCGGGCAACGCCGCCGGCATCACGCTCCTCAGCCTCATCGCCTTCGGCCTCGGCGCGCTGTGCCGCTCCGCACCGGCCGCGATCGGCGCGTTCGTCGGGGCCGTCATGATCCTGCCCGAGGTACTCCAGATGATCAGCAACGACGCCGTCCAGAGCGCCGTGAAGTACTCGCGGTGATGGTGGCGACGGCACTGGTCAGCAACTGGACGGGCGCCTGGCTACATATCGCGTTCGCCCAGTTCGTCGTGGTGTTCAACATCGCCCTGCGGCTGCCCCTGAGGTCGCTCGGCGGGGCGGCGGCCCTGACCGTACTGCCCATGCTCGTGAGCTTCGTCCGCTTCCCGCACGGCAGTTGGGACCAACTGATCGTGCCGCAGCTGTGGTCCCTGGCGCTGGTCACCCTCGCGGGCATCGCCGTCCGCTCCCGCCAGGACTACACCCGGTCCCTCGTCGAACGGGCCCGCCAACTCGAAGTCGAGAGCGACCAACAGGCCCGCCTCGCGGCCGCCGACGAACGCGCCCGTATCGCCCGCGAGATGCACGACATCATCGGTCACAACCTCTCCGTCATCACCGGCCTCGCCGACGGCGGCTCCTACGCTGCCGCCCGCAGCCCCGAACGGGCGGGCCAGGCCCTCACCGCCATCGCCACCACCAGCCGCCAGGCCCTCACGGAGCTCCGCCGACTCCTCGACGTACTGGGTGAGGAAGCCCCCACGCCCTCCGCGGAGTTCACCCCAGCACCCGCGCTCGACGACCTCGACTCCCTGCTCGAAGGCGTACGTTCGGCAGGGCTCCCGGTCCTCAGGAAGGTCGAGGGCGAACCGGCTCCGCTGCCCGCGGGTCTGGAACCCACGGTGTACCGAGTGGTCCAGGAGGCCCTCACCAACACCCTGAAGCACGGCGGCCCTTCGGCCACCTCCGAGCTCCTCGTCTCCTACGCCGCCGACACGGTGACCCTCACCATCACCGACACCGACCGCGGCACCCTCACCGACAGCCGGGGGACCGGCCGCGGCCTCGCAGGCATGCGGGAGCGAACGGCCCTCTACCGAGGCGCACTTGAGGCCGGACCACGACCGGCCGGCGGCTGGCGGGTACGCCTCCGCATCCCGACCCCGGAAGGGCCCACTCCGTGACGACCGTCCTCATCGTCGACGACCAGCCCATGCAGCGCTTCGGCTTCCGCATGCTCCTGGAGAGCCAGGACGACCTTCGGGTCGCGGGCGAGGCAGGCACGGGCGCGGAGGCCGTCCGCCTCGCGCCCGAACTCGCCCCCGACGTCGTCCTGATGGACATCCGCATGCCCGGCATGGACGGCATCGAGGCCACGCGCCGCATCATCGCACGGACTCCGGGGAACGACGGCCCGCCGGAAGGACCGCGCATCCTCATCCTCACGACCTTCGGCATGGACGAGTACGCGTACGCGGGCCTGCGCGCGGGCGCCTTCGGCTTCCTCATCAAGGACGCGCTCCCGGAGGAACTCCTCGCGGGCATCCGTGCGGTGGCTGCCGGCGACGCGATCGTCGCCCCCAGCCTCACTCGCCGCCTCCTCGACGCGTACGTCCACCATCTCCCGGCCGCGGCGGGCACTCCGCCGGCCGCCTTTGACCGGATGGTCGGGCCATGGGCGGGCCCCTAAACGCAGAAAAGCCCGGACCGTATCCCGGCCCGGGCTTTCCTTTTAAAATTAGTTCGGCGGCGTCCTACTCTCCCACAGGGTCCCCCCTGCAGTACCATCGGCGCTGTGAGGCTTAGCTTCCGGGTTCGGAATGTAACC
>NZ_JBSFVM010000031.1:0-84748 GCF_053592315.1 Streptomyces sp. NPDC002754 | reverse complement strand
AACAGCGCGAAGTGCTGGAAGACCATGCTGATCTTGTGGGAGCGGACCTCGCGCAGCTCCTTGGGAGCCAGCGTCGTCAGGTCCTGCCCGTCGAAGCGCACGTGTCCCGCGGTGGGCTCCAGGAGTCCGTTCAGCATCCGCAGGAGCGTGGACTTACCGGATCCCGACAGACCCATGACGACGAAGATCTGGCCGGACTCCACGGTGAACGACGCGTCGATCACGGCGGCGGTGGTTCCCTCGGAGCGCAGCTCCTCACGGTCCACACCGTTACGGAGCTTCTCCACACCCTCATCGGGTTGTCTGCCGAATACCTTGTACAGGTCTTCGGCTTCAAGCCTGGACACATACACCTCTCGGGTCGAAACAACACGGCCCGCCTCCCCCGCCGGCGGGCCGTAGAGCGATACGGATCTGTCCGCTTGACCGGTCGACCTCAATAGTTGAAGTACGAACCGGCACCGCTCCGTGGCCGCGCCTGCCCCCGTTTATCTGAAACAAACGGGGGAGTTACCCAGTTCACAGTGTGTTCACTCATATCGATCAGACCCCTTACGTTCGGTGACTGTCAGTGGCGTGCGGCATGATGCGAACGTGACCCAGACGACATCCACGACAGGATCGGCGGCCCGGGCGGATCGCCGTCTGATGCTGCTCGACACCGCATCTCTGTACTTCCGGGCCTACTTCGGGGTCCCGGACTCGGTGAAGGCCCCGGACGGCACCCCGGTGAACGCGGTGCGCGGGCTCCTCGAATTCATCACCCGCCTCGTGCACGACCACCGGCCCACGCACCTGGTGGCGTGCATGGACGCGGACTGGCGCCCCCAGTGGCGCGTCGACCTCATCCCCTCGTACAAGGCGCACCGCGTCGCCGAGGAGACTCCCGCCGGCTCGCCGGACGCGGAGGAGATCCCCGACACCCTCTCCCCCCAGGTCCCGGTCATCGAGGCGGTGCTCGACGCGGTGGGCATCGCGCGCGTGGGCGTGGAGGGGTACGAGGCGGACGACGTGATCGGTACGTTCACGGGGCGGGCCGAGGGGCCGGTCGACATCGTCACCGGCGACCGTGACCTCTTCCAACTGGTCGACGACAAGCTGGAGCGGCGCGTGCTGTACCCGCTCAAGGGTGTCGGCACGCTACAGGTGACGGACGAGGACCTGCTCCGCGAGAAGTACGGGGTGGACGGATCCGGGTACGCGGACATGGCGCTGCTGCGCGGCGACCCGAGCGACGGACTGCCGGGCGTGCCCGGCGTCGGCGAGAAGACGGCGGCGAAGCTGCTCGCGAGTTACGGGGACCTGGCCGGGATCATGGCGGCCGTCGACGACCCGAAGTCGAAGCTGACGCCGACGCAGCGCAGGCGGCTCGACGAGGCGCGCCCGTATCTGGCGGTGGCGCCGAAGGTGGTGCTGGTCGCCGGGGACGTACCGCTGCCGGAGGTGGAGACGGCACTGCCGCGCGAACCGCACGATGCCGCGACCCTCGAGGAGTTGGCGGTCCGCTGGGGCTTGGGAGGATCTTTGCAGCGCCTCCTCAGCACCCTCTCAGAATGAGGTGTTAGCTTAGGTATACCTAACTAATTGTGATCGAGGGAGACCGCCCATGGCCGAGCGCCCCGCACGCCCGCCCCGCAAGGCCCGCTCCGCACAGGTCGTGCGCGCCGAGAGCCTCACGCCCCACATGCGACGAGTGGTGCTCGGCGGTGAGGGGCTCGCTGACTTCCCGCAGGAGCTCGAACACACCGACCACTACGTGAAGTTGCTCTTCGCACCGGCCGGGGTGACCTACGAGGAGCCCTTCGACGTGGCCAGGATCCGCGAGGAGCTGCCCCGCGACCAGTGGCCCGTGACGCGTACGTACACGGTGCGCACCTGGGACCCGCAGGCACTGGAGCTCACCCTCGACTTCGTGGTGCACGGCGACCAGGGCCTGGCAGGGCCGTGGGCCGCGAACGTCACGCCCGGCGAGACCATTCATTTCATGGGCCCCGGCGGCGCCTACCACCCCGACACCACGGCGGACTGGCACCTGATCGCCGGTGACGAGAGCGCCCTGCCGGCGGTCGCCGCCGCCCTCGAAGCGCTGCCCGAGGGCACGCGGGCACACGCCTTCGTCGAGGTCGAGGGCCCCGAGGAGGAGCAGAAGATCGACTCCCCCTTGGAGATCACCTGGCTGCACCGCGCGGGCCGCCCGGTCGGGCAGGCGCTCATCTCCGCGGTGACCGGGCTCGACTTCCCCGAGGGCCGCCCGCACGCGTTCGTGCACGGCGAGGCGGGCTTCGTGAAGGAGCTGCGCCGCCATCTGCGCGTCGACCGCGCGATCCCGCGTGAGGACCTGTCCATCTCCGGCTACTGGCGCCTCGGGCACAACGAGGACGGCTGGCAGGCCTCGAAGCGCGACTGGAACGCGCAGGTGGAGGCCGAGCAGGAGGCCTGATCCCGCGCCCCGGCCGCCGTACCCTTTCTCCCTGTGAGAAGACGCAAGCGCCCCGCCCCGCCGCCCTCCCCGCTCGCGCAGCGTGCAGGCATCGACGCCGTTCGCGTACGGATGCCGGAGGGCGGGCCGGGGCGCACCGTCCGGGACCACCTCGTACAGCGGCTTCCCGCGGAGGACGCGGTGATCGACCGGATGATCGCGCAGGGCGCGTTCGTGACGGCGGACGGGCACCCGGTCACCGCCGACAGCCCCTACGAGGTGGGTGGCACCGTGTGGTTCCACCGGGACCTCGCGCCCGAGGTCCCCGTGCCGTTCGCCGTCGAGGTCGTGTACCGCGACGAGCACATCGTGATCGCCGACAAGCCGCACTTCCTCGCCACGACGCCGCGCGGCAGTCATGTCACCGAGACCGCGCTCGCCCGGCTCCGCCGCGACCTCGGCATCGAGCGGCTGAGCCCGGCCCACCGCCTCGACCACCTCACGGCCGGGCTCGTCCTGTTCGTGGTGCGGCCCGAGGAGCGCGGCCGCTACCAGACCCTGTTCCGCGACCGCCTGGTCACCAAGCGGTACGAGGCGGTGGCCGCGTACGACTCCGGGGTGGAGCTCCCCGTCACCCTGCGGGGCCGGATCGAGAAGGAGCCGGGGAAGCTCGCCGCGTTCGAGGTGCCGGGCGGGGAGCCGAACGCCGAGAGCCGCATCGAACTCGCCGAGCGCAAGGGGGACCTGGCGCTGTACCGCCTCACCCCGCACACCGGCCGCACGCACCAACTGCGCGTCCACATGAACCGGGTCGGCCTGCCGATCCTCGGCGACCCGCTCTTCCCGGAAGTCGCCGACCGCGCGGCGGACGACGACTTCCGGCGCCCCCTCCAACTCCTGTCCCGGTCCCTGGAGTTCACGGACCCGGTGACCGGCCGCGAGCACCGCTTCGTGAGCCGGAGGGACCTCACGGCCTGGACCTCGTACGAGCGGTGGGACCAGGGACCGGTCTAGGACACCGGCTCACTCACCGCGCCACCAGCGCAGGAAGCGCTGCCACACGCTGAGCTCGGCCGAGGCCGACCCCTGCGGGTCCGGGTGCGCGTACGGGCGCGGCGGCCGCGCTGCCGGATCGGGGGCCACCGGCGCGGCAGGCACTGCCGGGGGCGTCGTGGCCGGCGGCGGCGTCGGCAGGCCCGACGTGATCTTCCAGTCCGGCCGCTGCGAAGGCAGCTGGCCCGGCTGGGACCTCACGTCCTGCGGCGGACGCGGCGTGAAGTCCACCGGCAGCTCCACCAGATGCCGCCCCATGATCGTCGAAGTCCACCTCAACTCGCTCTCGGGGACTTCGAGTTCGGCGTCGGGCAGCCGCATCAGGAACGCGTCGACCCCGATCTCCGCCACCGCACGCCCGATGTCCTGTCCGGGGCACTCGTGCGGGCCGCCGCCGAACGCGAGGTGCGAGCGGTTGCCCATCATGTGGGCGCCGGGTTCGGGCCGTACCCTCGGGTCCGCGTTGCCCGGCTGGATGCCGAAGATCAGGCCGTCGCCCGCCCGGATCGGCTGCCCACCCAACTCCGTGTCCGCCTTGGCGAAGTAGCCGACGTTGGCGCTGAACGGCGGCTCGTCCCACAGCGACTGCTCGACCGCCTCCGGCACCGTCATCTGCCCGCCGTTGAGCCGCGCGCGGAACCGGGGGTCGGTGAGCACCACACGCAGCACGTTCGCGATGAGGTTGGCCGAACCCTCATGGGTGGCGATGAGGATGACCCGCAGGTTCTGCGCGACCTCGTCGTCGGTGAGTCCGGAGGGCGAGGTGATGAGCGTGCTGGTGAAGTCGTGCTCGAGGGGCGCGGCGCGGCGCCGCACGACGAGGTCCGTCAGGATGCCCATCAGGTACTCGTTGCACGCGATGGCCGACTCGCCACCCTTGAGCAGATCACGGGTGGCCTGCACGATGCGCTCGCTGTAGGCCTCGGGGGCGCCGAGCACCTCCAGCATCACCATCATCGGGAGGTGCTCGGCGAACTCCCTGACGACCTCGCACGTGCCGCGCTCGGAGAACCGGTTGATGATCTCCTGCGTGGCCTTGTTGATGGAGCGACGCAGCTCACGGTGCTCGACGGTCTCGACGGCGGCGGTGACCGGGCTGCGCAGCCGCAAGTGCTCGGCGCCCTCCTCCATCGCGCACATGGGCTGCCAGGTGAAGACCGGGGCGAGCGGGTGCGTGGGCCCGGCGGTGCCGTCCCTGACGGCGCTCCAGTTCCGGGAGTCCCGGTTGAACAGGGCCGTGGTGCTCACCATCTGGAGGTTCTCGCTGTGCCCGAGCACCGCCCACATGGGAACGTCCTCGTGGATGAGCGCCGGGGCGACCGGGCCGTACTCGGCACGGAGTTTCTCGTAGACACCGGCGATGTCCTCGTCCGCCTCGGGGCCGTAGAGCCGGCGCAGGCCGTCGGGGCCGAGGGCGTCGTGGGCGGGGCAGCCCGGCGGCGGCGCGAGCGGGGAGTCTCCGAGTGCGTCGAACGCGGTGGGCGGCTGTGAAGGCTGGGAGGGTGACGTCACGGGAATGCTCCGGTCGGTTTGGTTCGACGAAAGAAGAAGCGAACTACGTGAAGGAACACGGTGATTGATGGCACGTCAGGTGCGGTGCAGCGCCATCTCGTGCAGATACCGCATCAGCGTGAGCAGCACCTCGCGGCTGGACGCCCTGCGGCGCACGTCGCAGTCGACGATGGGGACGTACGGACCCAGGTCGAGGGCCGAGCGCAGCTCTTCGCTGGGGTAGCGCGGTCCGTCGGGGAAGGTGTTGTTGGCGATCACGAACGGCACTCCGCGCTCCTCGAGCCGCCCGATCACGTCGAAGCTGACTTCGAGGCGGCGGGTGTCGGCGAGCACGACGGCGCCGAGCGCGCCCTCGAACAGACCGTTCCACAGGAACCAGAACCGCTCCTGCCCCGGCGTCCCGAAGAGGTACAGGACGAGTTCCTCGGTGATGCCGATCCGGCCGAAGTCCATGGCCACGGTCGTGGCGGTCTTGGTCTCCGAGCCGTAGTCGTCGTCGACGCCGATGCCCGCCTGCGTCATGGTCTCTTCGGTGGTGAGCGGCCGGATCTCGCTGACGGAGCCGACCATGGTGGTCTTGCCGACCCCGAATCCGCCCACGATGACGATCTTTACGGCCGACGTGACGGTGTCGGGCAGTCGTTCCTCGGCCCGGGGTCCCGGGATGTTCACGCTCATCGCGGTGTCGGTCCCGGCCGTGCTGTCAGAGCTTCTGTAGTCCATGCATCACCGCTTCGAGAAGGGAACGGTCCGCGACCGCGCCGCGGATCACCGGCGCGCGGGCCTGCACCAGCTCGGCCGCGAGGAGTTCGCCGAGCAGCACGGTGACCACGCTGAACGGCAGAGCGAGGTAGGCCGAGATCTCGGCCGTCGACAGGGGCGTCTTGCACAGGCGCATGACGGCGGCCTGCTCGGGCGGCGACGACGGCGGCGGATCTCCGCGCGCCACTATCAGGGTCACCAGGTCGAGCGGCGCGCGGTCGCTTCCGTCGGTGCCGCCCGTGATGACGTAGAGACGCTCGGGGTCGGGCTTACCGTCGACCTGCTGCGCCCGGCGCTCACGCCTGGGCGGCGGTTCCCTGAAAGGGGGTTCGGGGGGACGGTGCGTCATACGGTCTGGCCGTTGCGCCGTGGCGGGCTCGTCAGATGCGCCCCGATCCGGATGACGAGATCGCGCATCTGGTGGCTGACGAGGCCGGCGTCGACGAACTGGTCGGCGAGCACGGCGAGGTACGCGCCCTTGCCAGCGGCCATCAGATAGAAGAAGCCGCCGTCGACCTCGATGATGACCATGTTCATCTTGCCGCTGCTCTCCGGGATCTCCGTGGCGACGGCGGAGGCCAGCGACTGAAGTCCCGCGCAGGCGGCGGCGATCCGGTCGGCGGCGTCGGGGTCACCGCCGTAGCGGGCGATGCGCAGCCCGTCCGAGGAGAGCACGACCACCTGCTTCACATTGGGCACGCACTCGGCGAGCTCCTTGAGCATCCAGTCGAAATTGGCCCGTTGCTGGATCACTGGCGGTCTCCCTCGTCGACCTGCTGGTTGTACGCGTCGCCCTGCGGCTTGGCCGCGCCGTCCGGGTCCTCGGCGGTGTGCCCCACCGCGTCGGTCCCCTCGGCCCGGCCCGCCTCGGGCCGCAGCCCGCTCATGAACGCCTCGACCCACAGGCCGGGTTCGGGCTGCTCGGCCCCGCCGTGCCGGTCCTGCTCGCCGGGTGCGGCGGAGGCCGGTGCCGAGGTCCCGTACGCCGCCGGGGCGGGCTCCGCCGCGGGCGGCGGCGTCGAGAGGTCCGGGTTGCGGGGCGTCACGATGATCTGGTCCTCGATGACCTTCGTGTCGTACTTCCTGCGCCGCTGCGGCAGGCCGTTGGCCCGCCATTCCGTGACCACGGGAACGTCGTCCTCCATCGCGGCGACGAGTGGGGCGGAGGGGCGCGGGCCCGTGACGGGGCGCGGTCCTGTGGTGGGGCGGCGCGTCTTCTTCAGTCGCGGCTCCTCCTTGACCGGCAGGCCCTCGTGGTCGACGCGGGGCACGGCGGAGGCGCCGATGCCGTGGGCGAGGCCGGGGGCGTGCTGGGTGCTCAGCATGGCGCGCGGCACGACGAGCACCGCGCGCACGCCGCCGTACGCGGACTGGCGCAGCGAGATCTGCATGTCGTACATCGCGCACAGCCGACCCACGATCGCGAGCCCGAGCCGCGGGTTCCCGCCGAGGTCGTTGAGGTCGTAGCCGGCCTGGGCCTTCTCCAGCATCCCCTCGGTCTTGCGGCGCTGCTCCTCGCTGAGGCTGACGCCGCCGTCCTCGATCTCGATGGCGACGCCGGTCTGCACCTCGACCGCGGTGACGTGCACGCGGGTCGTCGGCGGCGAGTAGCGGGTCGCGTTGTCGAGGAGTTCCGCGCAGGCGTGGATGACGGGCTCGACGGAGATTCCCCTGACGGCCACGTCGCAGATGGCGTGCAGGTCGATGCGCGGGTACTCGAGGATGCGCGACATGGCGCCGCGCAGCACGCTGTAGAGCTTGACGGGCTGGGGCCACTGGCGCCCGGGGCGGGCGCCGCCGAGGACGGCGACGGAGTCGGCGAGGCGGCCGATCAGGGCCGTGCCGTGGTCGACGCGCAGCAGGTCGTCGAAGACCTCGGGGTTGCGGCCGTGGTCCTCCTCCATCTCGCGGAGTTCCTCGGCCTGCTTGTGCACGATGGCCTGGACGCGACGGGCGACGGAGACGAAGGCACGCTGTGCGCCGTCCCGCATCGTGATCTCGTTGTCGATCTCCGTGAGGGCCATGCTCATCAACTCGCGCTCGCCCGGCGTGACATCACGGAAGGCGGGCTCGGCGTCGCAGGTGTTGCGGACGGCGTCGCCCGGCCTGTCGCCGGTGGCCATCCGGTACAGGGCGTGCGGGAAGACCTCCTTGGCCACCCGCATCGTGCGGTGTTCCTGGGCGGCTATATGGGCTTCCAACTCGGCTACATGCTGGGCGTATTGGCCGCGCTGCGCCCTGTTGACGCGGCCGCGGCGGACCGCCTCGGCGGAGACGGCGAGCACGAGGAGCACGCCGAGCGCGCCGCACAGGGCGACGGCCGGCCGGGCGGGCTGCGTGACCAGGGCGGCGGCTGCTCCGGTGGCGGCCGCCATGACCATGGCGGGCAGCAACAGCACGCGCAGATAGGGGACTTCTCGGCCACCGGGAGGCGATTGAACACTCACCATGTATGCCCTCTGAACGGTCGGGTCTGGGAACGTCGGAGATTCAGGATGGTTCGTCACGCTTCAGGTGCGCCACATCACGGAACTTCGGCGCATAAGGGAACAAGCGGCCGAATCCATCTCAACTCGGTTCGCTGCGTGCGAGCTTAGTCCCGCCGGATCATCGCCGGGTCATATTCAGCAAGGCCCTGAAATCGTCCCCACGACAGGAATACACTCGCCCCATTTGCACGCTCGGTCGCGAATCGCACACATGGAGCAATGGCGTCCGCGCGCGCGAATGTGGCCGAACGCAGCGGCGGGCCCACCCGGCATCCGGGTGGGCCCGCCGACGTACGCCTCGCTTCTACCCCACCGAGGAGTAGGCGACGACTCCCCTGCGTACGGCGTCCACGGCCTTGCGCGCATTGCGCCCCACCGTGGAGCCCTCCGTGGGGGCGGCCGCCGCGATCTGCCCCAGCACGTCGATGACCTGCTTGCACCAGCGCACGAAGTCGCCGGCCGGCATCTCGGCCTCCCGCAGCACCTCGTCGAGCCCCTTGCCCGAGGCCCACTGGTAGGCGATCCAGGCGAAGCCGAGGTCGGGCTCGCGCTGGCCGACGCCCTCCGCCTGGTTGATCCGGAACTCCTCCTCCAGGGCGTCGAGCCGGCCCCAGATCCGCACCATCTCGCCGAGCGCCGCCTTGGCCTTTCCCGCGGGCAGCTTGGGCGCGAGCGCGTCGTCCGCGACCCGCGCCTCGAACACCAACGCCGAGACGCACGCCGCGAGTTCGGCCGGGTTCAGGTCCTCCCAGACGCCGTCCCGCAGGCACTCACTGGCGAGCAGGTCCAGCTCGCCGTAGAGGCGGGCGAGCCGCTTGCCGTGCTCGGTCACCTCGTCGCCGCGCAGATAGTCCATCTCGGTGAGCAGCTTGACGATGCGGTCGAAGGTCCGCGCGATCGTGTTCGTGCGCCCCTCGATCCGCCGCTCCAGCTGCCCGGTGTCCCGCTTGAGCCGGTAATAGCGCTCGGCCCACCGCGCGTGGTCCTCGCGGTCGGAGCAGCCGTGGCACGGATGCGCCCGCAACTCAGCCCGCAGCCGCGCGATCTCCCGGTCGTCCGCCGCCTCCGAGCGGCCCTTCTTCTTGTGCCGGTCCGGCACGATGTGGCCGGCCTTGGTGCGCAGCGCGGAGGCCAGATCGCGCCGGGACTGCGGCGAGCGCGGGTTGAACGACTTCGGGATGCGCATCCGGTCCAGCGCCTCCACGGGCACCGGGAAGTCGATCGAGGCGAGCCGCTTGACCTGGCGCTCGGCGGTCAGCACCAGCGGTCTCGGGCCGTCGTGGTGCTCGAAGCCGCGATGCCCGTTGGACCGGCCGGCCGGCAGGCCCGGGTCGAGCACGAGCGCGAGGCCCGCGAACTTCCCCGTCGGCACATGGATGACGTCACCGGGCTTCAGCTTCTCCAGCGCGGCCGCCGCCTGGACGCGCCGCTGTGCGGCACCCTGCTTGGCCAACTCGGTCTCGCGGTCCTTGAGTTCGCGCCGCAGCCGGGCGTACTCCTCGAAATCGCCGAGGTGGCAGGTCATGGACTCCTGGTAGCCCTCGAGCCCCTCCTCGTTCTTCTGCACCTGCCGCGAGATGCCCACGACCGAGCGGTCCGCCTGGAACTGGGCGAAGGACGTCTCCAGGAGCTCCCTCGACCGGTGGCGGCCGAACTGGTCGACCAGGTTCACCGCCATGTTGTACGACGGCCTGAAGCTCGACTTGAGCGGGTACGTGCGCGTACCCGCGAGCCCCGCCAGGTACTCGGGGCTGAAGCCGCGCTGCCACAGCACCACGGCGTGGCCCTCGACATCGATGCCACGACGCCCGGCACGACCTGTGAGCTGCGTGTACTCACCGGGCGTGATGTCCGCGTGCTGCTCGCCGTTCCACTTGACGAGCTTCTCCAACACCACCGACCTGGCAGGCATGTTGATGCCGAGCGCGAGCGTCTCCGTCGCGAACACGGCCTTCACCAGGCCGCGCACGAACAGCTCCTCGACGACCTCCTTGAAGGTCGGCAGCATGCCCGCGTGGTGCGCGGCGATGCCGCGCTCAAGACCTTCGAGCCACTCGAAGTAGCCGAGGACGTGCAGATCCTCGTCGGGAATGGCCGCCGTGCGCTCCTCGACGATCGAGCGGACCTCGGCCCGCGCGTCCTCGTCGTTGAGTCTGAGGCCCGCGTACAGGCACTGCTGGACGGAGGCCTCGCAGGCGGCCCGGCTGAAGATGAACGTGATGGCGGGCAGCAGTCCCTCGGAGTCGAGGCGCTCGATGACCTCGGGGCGGCCCGGCGTCCAGATCCGGGAGCGCTGTCTGCGCTCCCGCTCCCTGTCGGCCTCGCGCATGTGCCGGCCGCGTCTGCGGTCCTGGTACGAGGGGCGGCTGGCCTCCATGCGCGCCATCCGCGTCAGGTCGGGGTTGACCGCCTTCTTGCTGCCCTCACCCTCCTCGAAGAGGTCGTACATCCGGCGCCCGGCGAGCACGTGCTGGAACAGGGGCACGGGCCGGTGCTCGGAGACGATCACTTCGGTGTCACCGCGCACGGTGTCGAGCCAGTCGCCGAACTCCTCCGCGTTCGACACCGTCGCCGACAGGGAGACGAGGGTCACGGACTCCTGGAGGTGAATGATCACCTCTTCCCAGACGGCGCCACGGAAGCGGTCTGAGAGGTAGTGCACCTCGTCCATGACGACGTAGCCGAGCCCGAGGAGCGACCGCGAGCCCGCGTACAGCATGTTGCGCAGCACTTCGGTGGTCATGACGACCACGGGCGCGTCACTGTTCACACTGTTGTCGCCCGTGAGCAGGCCGACCTTGTCCGCGCCATAGCGCTTCGAGAGGTCCTGGTACTTCTGGTTCGACAGGGCCTTGATGGGGGTCGTGTAGAAACACTTCTTGCCCTGCTCCAGGGCAAGGTGTACGGCGAATTCGCCGACGATCGTCTTGCCGGAGCCGGTGGGCGCCGCGACCAGGACGCCCTTGCCCGCCTCCAGCGCCTGGCACGCCTCGATCTGGAAGGGGTCGAGGCCGAAGTCGTACATCTCGCGGAAGGTCGCGAATGCGGTGGCCTGCTCGGCGGCCCGCTTACGGGCTGCCGCATACCGCTCGGCCGGTGAGAGGTCCTCTGTCATCGTGTTTTCCAGCCTACCGACGACCACTGACATCGGACGATCATTATCCGGTTAGGACTAGGGCCCGTCCGGCGGATCAGCCGGTGAGGATCCGCACCGCCCCCGGCACGCACCGCGCGACCAGCGGCAACGCGCCGACCGGCTCCCCGTCCGCGTAACCCGTGATGCCCCCGGCGGCCAACTCGACACGCGCCGCCCGGTACACGCTCACCGCGGGGTGGCCGATGTGGGTCCCCTTGTAGACGCGTGGGAACACCTTCATCAGGGTCGTACGGGAGCAGTCCCCGACCACGGTCACGTCGAAAAGACCGTCGCTCATGTCGGCCTCCGCGCAGATCCTCATGCCACCGCCGTACGACGTCCCGTTGCCGACGGCGATCAGCGTCGCGGCGACCTCGCGCACGGAACCGTCGTCGAGCGTCAGCTTGAAGGGCACCGCCTTGAAGGTGGCCAGTTCCAGCGCGATCGCCAGATCGTACTTGAAGCGGCCGATCGGCAGCCGCATCCGGTTGCCGCGGTCGTTGACGCGTGAGTCGAAGCCGGAGGCGAGCACAGTGCCGAACCAGTGGTCGCCGATCCGGCCGAGGTCGACCTCCCGGGTCCGCGAGCCCTTCAGCGCGTCGGCGACGAGCCGGCCGGCCGTGGCCGGGTCACGTATCGGAAGGCCGAGCGCACGGGCGAAGTCGTTGCCGGTCCCCACGGCGACGATCCCGAGCGGTGTGTCGGTCCCGGCGACCGCCTGCAGCGCGAGGTTCACGAGGCCGTCCCCGCCGACGGCCACCAGCGCCCCGGTCCCCTCCGCCACCGCTTCACGCGCGCGTGCCAGGGCGTCGTCGGCGTCCGTTCCGACGACGGTGCGCACCTGGAAACCGGCTGCCCGCAAAGCGGAAGCGGCCGGCTGCGCAGCGTGTGCGCCCCGGCCGCGTCCCGCGGTGGGATTGACGAAGAGGGTGATCTCACAGCTCACGTGCGGACACTAACAAGTGCCCAGCTCCGAACAGGAGTTACCTCAGGTCACATCGTCGTAACCGTTGATCCGGTCCGGTCGCGTCGCCGTGTCCGGCCGCTCGGAGGTCGCCTGCTCCGGGAGCGCCCGGCTCGCCGGGACGGGCTCGATCTCGCCGATGTCATCGGGCGTCAGGTCGAGCTCGGAGGCCTCGTCGTCATCGGGTCCCGCGGCCTCGCTCAGCCGCCTGCGCCGGTCGTTGAGCAGCGAGAAGATCACCGCTCCGAAGTAGAGGATCCAGATGGGCCCGGCGAGCAGCAGCATGGTCACCGGGTCGGTGCTCGGCGTCGCCACGGCCGCGAACACCGTGATGCCCATGATCATCGCGCGCCACCAGCCGAGCATCCGCTTGCCGGTGATCGCCCCGATGAGGTTGAGGAAGATCAGCAGCAGGGGCAGCTCGAAGGAGAGTCCGAAGACGAGCACCATGCGCAGCACGAGGTCGAGCAGATCGTCGAGCGGCAGCAGGTTCTGGGCGTTGCCCGGCGTGAAGTCGATGAGGACCTTCGCCGTCGTCGGCAGCACCGTGTAGGCGAAGTAGGCGCCGATCATGAAGAGCGGGGCGCCCGTGGCCACGAACGCGTACGCGTACTTCTTCTCGTGCCGGTGCAGACCCGGCGCGACGAAGCCCCAGAGCTGGTACAGCCAGACCGGCGAGGCGCCGACGACGCCGACCATCAGCGACACCTTCAGAGCGAGGGTGAAGGGGGTCAGCAGGCCGTTGAGGGTGATCTGGGCGCAGGGCTTGTCCGATGTCGTCTTCGCCAGCTCGGAGAACGACTGTGCGCAGCCGACCGAGTCGAGGATCGGCTTGGTGATCACATTGATGATGTCGTTGTAGAAGAACGCGGCGACGATCGTGATCGCGACGATGCCCACGAGCGCCTTCGCGAGCCGGTTGCGGAGCTCACGCAGGTGCTCCGCGAGCGGCATCCGCCCCTCGGGATCCTTCTCCTGTTTGCGGGCAGACTTGAGCAACCCACGTCCTCATCTCGTGCGGCAGGCCGCCATGGCAGGCGCGGCCTTCGATCAGCTCTTGGTCGTCTGGTTCGTCTGCTCGTTCACGGGACGCGAGCTGTCCACGTCGCCGGGGGACGCCTGGATGGTGCGCGGTACCGCGGTGTCCTTGGCGTCCTGCGGCGCGTCGGAGGGAGCGGCCGTCTTGTCGCCGCCCTCGCCCTTCATGGCCTTGGCCTCGCTCTTGAGGATGCGGGCCGACTTGCCCAGCGAACGCGCCATGTCGGGAAGCTTCTTCGCGCCGAACAGCAGAATGACCACTACGAGGATCAGGATGATCTCGGGTGCACCGAGCCTTCCGAACATATCCGTTTACCTTCTCACTGAGGCGGCAGGGGGCGGGGCTGCCGGTACCGATCGGACCTCGGACTGTTGTCCGACCACCGTGCTGGCAGCGATCGTATCCCGTGGGGGTAAACACGAGGCAATGCCCGTGCGTCCTCCCAATTGCGGACCGCGCCTCACTACCGGACCGCCAAAGGGAGCGTACCCGCCGACCACGACAACGGGACAGGCCGCGACGGTAAAGCGCTTTCCACGCTCCCGCCGAGGGCGCCGACGGGCCGTCAGACCACGTCGCCGCCGGCCTTCGCGACACCCACGGCGGCCCGCTCGAGGTCCTCCGCCGCGCGGTTGATCCGCTGCGTGGTGTCGGCCACTTGACTCCCGAGGCGCTGCGCCTCGACGAAGACCCGCACCGCGAGGACCGCCAGCACGGCGAGCCCCACGAAACCCACAGCAACCGCCAGCATCGCCCAGAACATGCGCCGAGCCTAGACGGTCTGGTGGAGACGCAGCGTGCGCACCCCGCCACCGGTGAGGAGTTCGATGATGCGCTCACCGGCGGGCTTGCGCACCGAGGTCTCGCACTCGGGGCAGGTGAACGAGTAGAACGTGGTGCGGCGGCTGGCCCCGATCGCCAACCGGATCGCCGTCGCGGCCAGTTCGAAGCGGGCGCGACAGTCGGGGCAGGCGGCCCTGAAGACGACGGGCGCGACGGTCGACGCCGTGGGGGACATTTCGGCGATATCAGTGAATCCGGCCATACCCGTCATGTCTCGCACCTCACGCCGCCCCGTCGTACGCCACGAGCGCCTCGCGCGCCGCGTCCCGCGCGCTGGTCGCCAGCTCGGCGGGCGCCACGATGTGCCCGTCCCGGCCGAGCCGCAGCGCGAGCCTGCGCAGCGAGGACGGCTCCGGCGTGCGCAGCGTGATCCGCAGCCCGCCGTCCTGCAGCTCCTCGGCGCTGTCGTGCGGGTAGTACTCGGCGACCCAGCGGCCACCGGGGCCGACCTCGACGACCACCTCGGGGTCCTCGGCCGCGGGCTGCACAAGCCCCTCGGACAGATCCCGCAGTTCGACCTCCGGCGGCGCCGACGGCTCGTCCAGGACCTTGATCTCGGCGACCCGGTCGAGCCGGAACGTCCGCCGCGCCTCCGAACGACGACACCACGCCTCTACGTAGGTGTGCCCCACGCTCACGAGCCGGATCGGGTCGATCTCCCGCTCGGTGACCTCGTCGCGGGCGGGTGAGTAGTAGCGGATCCACAGCCGGCGCCGCTCCGAGATCGCCCGGTCGACGTCCGCGAAGACGCCGCCCTCCGACTCGAAGGTGACGCTCAGGCGCGCGCTGGCGCCGGCCACCTCACCGGCCGCGGTCTCCAGCTTCGCGGTCGCCCGCAGCAGCGCGAGACGGTCGCTCTCCCGCAGCCCCGGCAGCGTCGCGACCGCGCGGGCCGCCACCAGAAGCGCGGTCGCCTCGTCGGCGGCGATCCGCAGCGGCTCCGCGACATCGTCGGGGTTGTGCCACCAGATGCGGTCGCCGTCGGTGTCGATGTCCAGCAGATCGCCGCCGCGGAAGCTCGTTCCGCACAGCGGCAGCACGTCCAAGTCGGAGATCAGCTCGTCCTCGGTGATGCCGAAGGCCCGCGCGACATCCTCCACGCGCGCGCCGGGGCGCTCGCGCAGATACGTCACCAGGGACAACATCCGCCGGGTCTGGTCAATGGCGTTGGAAGCCATCTGCGTACTCCCCCTCAGCCCTTGGCCACGGCGCGCAGCCGGTCCACGACATCGGCCCGCAGTTCCGCGGGCTCCAGCACCACCACGTCAGGCCCGAACTCCACGAGCCAGGCGTCGAGCCCGTGCCCGTACGGGATCTCCATCTCGTCCCAGCCCCCGCCGAGCTCGCGCACGGAGGCGGCCTTGGCGCGCAGCGGGTAGCCGGCGCCCGTCCGCAGCCTGATCAGCGCGGAGCGGTCGGCGGTCTCCCCCGCCCAACTCGCGACGGTCTCCCGCACGGTCACCACATCCGGCACGGGCACCTTGAACTGTCCTGCGCGCGAACGCACCTTGCCGGTGATCCGGGACAGCCGGAAGACCCGCTCGGCCTGCCGGTCCCGATCCCAGCCCGCGAGGTACCAGTGGCCGCGCCAGCACTCCAGGGCCCACGGCTCGACGTGCCGCTGCTCGGGCCGGACGGCCGTGGCCTTGCGGTAGTCGAAGACGACAGGGCGCCGGTCGCGGCAGGCCAGCATCAGCGGCTCGAAGGACGCCTCGTGCGCCGGGATCCTGGGTTCGAGCGCGCCATGGCTCTCGTACGGGTCCACGTCCTCGGGCATCCCGGCCGCGCGCAGCTTCTGCAGGGCGCCGCTCGCCGCTCCGGCGAGGCGGGCCTGCTGCCAGACCTTCGCGGCGAGGCCGAGGGCGGCGGCCTCCTCCGCGTCGAGCGTGACGGGCGGCAGGCGGTTGCTGTCACGGCCGGCCAGATATCCGACCTCGCCGTCCAGGTTCTCCACGGTCTCGATGACCAGGCCGAGTTCGCGCAGATCGTCCTTGTCGCGCTCGAACATCCGGTTGAAGGAATCGTCGCTGCCCGCTTCGAGGTAGGCCTCGATGGAGCCGCGCAGCTCGCGCTTGCTGAGCGGACGCCGCGTCCCGAGCAGACACAGCGCCAGATTCATCAGCCGCTCGGCCTTGGCAATCGCCATCGACGCCCTTTCTGAAGGTGACTCCCGACGGACGACCGTACCGCTCGGGAGTGTCGCGGCAAAAGCCGAGGGCCCATGCCAGCTGGCATGGGCCCAGGGTTGACCGCTTGCGGTCGGAGTGCGACTGGCTCAGACGGCGATCAGGTCACACACGAAGATCAGCGTCTCGCCGGGGGCGATGCGGCCGCCGCCGGCGCCACGGTCCCCGTACGCGAGGTGCGCCGGGATGGTCAGCCGACGACGACCGCCGACCTTCATGCCCTGCACGCCCTTGTCCCAGCCCGCGATGACCTGACCGGCACCGAGCTGGAACTCCAGCGGGTTGCCGCGGTTCCACGAGGCGTCGAACTCCTCGCCGGTGGAGAAGGCCACGCCCACGTAGTGGACCTTCACGAAGTCGCCGGCCTTGGCCTCGGCGCCGTCGCCCTCCCAGAGCTCCTCGATCTGGAGGTCCGCCGGTGCGTCACCGATCGGGAAGTCGACCTCGGGCTTGTCGATGTTCACGTGAAGTGCTCCTGCTTGTTGACTGCTCTGCAAACGGGACAGTCTGCCATCTTCTGCGGCTCAGTGTGCCGCTCAGTGTGCCGCTCAGTGTGCGGCGAGGATGTCGACCGTGAAGACCAGCGTCGAATTGGCCGGCAGCGTCTTGCCCTGCGCCTTCTTGCCGTACGCCTGCTCCGGCGGGATCACCAGGAGCACCCGGTCACCGACGTGCTTGCCGACGAGCCCGTTGTCCCAGCCCTTGATGACCTGGCCGCCGCCGATCGGCGTCGTGAACGGCTGGCCGCTCTTCCAGGACGAGTCGAACAGCGCGGCCTTCTTCTTGCCCTCGTTGATCTTCCAGGCGGCACCGCTGTACTGCATGGTGACCGTCTGGCCCTTCTTGACCTCGTCACCCTTGCCCTGGATCAGGACCTTGTCGACCAGCTTCTTCGGCGGGTCGCTCTTCGGGATCGAGATCGTCGCCGGCTCTTCCTTGTCGGCCTGGATCTGCGGCAGGTCCGACGGGATCGAGGCCTGCTTGCCCGCGGCCTTCTTCGGGATGACCTTGCCGACGTCCAGGGCGAAGACGAGCGTGTCCGAGCCCTTGATGCCCACCTGCTGGTTGCCCTGGCTGCCGAAGCCCGCGGCCGGCGGCGCCACGACGAGGACCCGGCTGCCCTCCTTCTGCCCGAGCACGGCCTGCGAGAACGCCGGAAGCTGACCCTCGGCGCCCGCGGTCACCATCTGGTCGCCACCGCCCTGCGCGCCGTACGTGGACCCGAGGTCCTTGCCGCCCTTCCAGACCTTTCCGGTGAAGTTCATCGACACCAGGTCGTTCTTCTTCACCGCCGGACCGTCACCCTGCGACACCGTGTGCACGACGAACTTGTCGCTCGGGTCGCCCTTCGGCAGCGAGATCTTCGCCTGCTTGCCGTACGCCCCCGACACCGCCGGCATCGGGTCGGCCTTGTCGACCGCCTTCGGCACCGCGGCCCCCTTCGGCGAGGAGGACGAGTCGGCCTTGTCCGCCGAATCCTTGTTGCCGTCATCGCCGCCGCAAGCCGTCGCGGTCAGCGCCAGTGCCGGCACGATCAGTAGAGCTGCAAGTCGGCGTCGCACAGTGGTCCTCAGGTCGCTCGAATAAGGTCCGGCCACTCTAGGCCCTGTCCCTGACATTCCAAGGGACGGCCGGGGGCCTCGTACGAATGATTCGTACGAGGCCCCCGGCCGGATTGCTCAGCGTGTGCGCCCACATACCGGCGATCACATACCGGCGATCAACTTCTCCACCCGATCGTCCACACTGCGGAACGGGTCCTTGCACAGCACCGTGCGCTGCGCCTGATCGTTCAGTTTCAGATGCACCCAGTCGACCGTGAAGTCACGGCGCTGCTCCTGGGCACGGCGAATGAAGTCACCGCGCAGCCTCGCGCGCGTGGTCTGCGGCGGCACCGACTTGCCTTCGAAGATCTTCAGATCGTTGCAGATCCGCTTGGCCTGGCCCTTCTTCTCCAGGAGGTAGTAGAGACCGCGCTGCCGGTGGATGTCGTGATACGCGAGGTCTATCTGCGCGACCCTCGGGTGCGACATCGTCATGTTGTGCTTCGCGCGATAACGCTCGATGAGCTTGTACTTCATGACCCAGTCGATCTCGGTGCCCACCCGGTCCAGATCCTCGGACTCGATGGCGTCGAGCGTGCGACCCCACAGCTCGAGGACCTGCTCGACGGTGCCGGTGCGGATCCCCCGGCGATCGACGAAGTCCACGGCCTTCTCGTAGTACTCGCGCTGCACCTCGAGAGCCGAGGCCTCCCGGCCACTGGCGAGCCGCACCTTGCGGCGACCCGTGATGTCGTGACTCACCTCGCGGATCGCCCGGATCGGGTTCTCCAGGGTGAGGTCCCGCATCACCGTGCCCGCCTCGATCATGCGCAGCACGAGGTCGGTGGCGCCGACCTTCAACAGCATCGTCGTCTCCGACATGTTCGAGTCGCCGACGATGACGTGCAGACGGCGATAGCGCTCGGCGTCCGCGTGCGGTTCGTCCCTGGTGTTGATGATCGGCCGGGAGCGCGTCGTCGCGGAGCTGACGCCCTCCCAGATGTGCTCGGCACGCTGGCTCACGCAGTACACGGCACCGCGCGGAGTCTGCAGCACCTTGCCCGCACCGCACAGCAACTGCCTTGTGACCAGGAAGGGGATGAGAATGTCCGCGAGCCGTGAGAACTCCCCGTGCCGCGCCACCAAGTAGTTCTCATGGCAGCCGTAGGAGTTACCCGCCGAGTCGGTGTTGTTCTTGAACAGGTATACGTCGCCCGCGATCCCCTCCTCGTGCAGGCGGCGTTCGGCGTCGACGAGCAGGCCTTCCAGAATGCGCTCGCCCGCCTTGTCGTGCGTGACCAACTCGGTCACGTTGTCACATTCGGGAGTTGCGTATTCCGGATGCGACCCGACGTCGAGGTAAAGGCGGGCACCGTTCCGCAGAAAGACATTGCTGCTGCGGCCCCATGACACGACACGGCGGAAGAGGTACCGCGCCACCTCGTCAGGAGACAGGCGGCGCTGTCCCCTAAACGTACACGTGACGCCGTACTCGTTCTCCAGCCCGAAAATGCGGCGGTCCATGACTGAACATTACGCCCGATCCCCCGAGCTGAAACGGGGTTCGACGGCACGGTTTGGATCATTTTCCGAAGAGCGTGCGACACGCCCGGACGTGCGCGGCTCCGCCAGGACCCGAGCCGTTGAAACCAGGACGACCAGCGCGAGCGCGCCGGCGACCGCCGGAACGGCGAAACCCCACCGTGTGCCGGCCCACTCGACGACCGGGCCCGCCACGGCCGTTCCCACACTGGAGCCGACCATGAACGTCGTCACGAGCCACGAGAACGCCTCCGTCACCGTGCCCCGCGGCGCGTGCCGGTCCACCACGATGAACGCACACGCGATGCACGGCGCGAGGAACACCCCCGCCACCACCATCAGAGCCACCATCGCCACCGGACCCGGCATCAGGACCAACGGCACGTAGAACAAGGCAAGGAGCGCCACCAGCCACCGAAGTCGCGCCTCCGGAGCGCCACTCCACTGGCGGGCCCCATACATGCTGCCACCCACCAGCGCGCCCAACCCGATCGCCGCCATCAGCCAGCCGTACACGGCATCGCCGCCGCGCCCCTCCGCATACGACATCGCCGCCACGGTGATCGAACCGAGCGCGATCCCGATGAACAAGAAGGCAACGAGCAGGACCAGCAGCCCAGACGAGCGCAACGCGCCCAGCCAATGCGCCTCGCGCGGAGCCGAACGCCACGCGCGCGAAGGCTTCGACAGCACCACGGAGAGCGCGCCCAACACGCCGATCACGTTGAGCACCACGAGCGCGGCCTGCGCCGACCACAACGACACGCACAGGGTCACCAGCAACGGCCCTACGGTGAACATGACTTCCTGCGCGATCGCGTCCATCGCGTACGCCGTGTGCACCTGCTCCTCACGCGCCAGCACACTCGGCCACAGCGCACGCAGACCGCCCTCGAGCGGCGGCGTGAACAGCCCGGCCAGGGCCATCGCCGCGTACGCCAACGGCAGCGAGTCCATCCCGACGAACGCGAAGACCGTCATCGCGAGGCCCGACAGGATCGCCGCCGGCAGCTGCACCAGCGGCTGGCCCCGCAGGTCGACGAGGCGCCCCAGGAGCGGCTGCCCGATCGCGTTCGCCACCCCGTACACCGCCGCGAGCGCGCCCGCCAGGCTGTACGTGCCGCCCTCGGCCCGGATGAAGAGCACGACGGCGATCGGAGCCGTCGCGTTCGGCAACCTGCCCACCAGGGTCCCGGTGAGCAGCCGCATCGCGTGCCGCGCCCTGAGGATCTCCGCATAACCCGCTGCCATCGACCCGCCCCCGCCTTGAAGTTTTACGTATAACGTCTCGGCGTTATACGTACCACGTGCCCGGCGGACAGAGCCACCCGCTAACGTCGGGAACCCCGGACGACCCCTACGGAGGCACCAGTGACCAGCGGCCCGGACGGCACCACCACCGCCCGCCCCACCAGCAGAGACGTCGCCCGCGCGGCAGGCATCTCGCAGGCCGCCGTCTCGCTCGTCATGGGCGGCAAATGGCGCGGCCGAGTCTCCGAGACCACCGCCGAACGCGTCCGCGCCGCCGCGGAGCGACTCGGCTACCGCCCCAACCTCGCGGCCCGCAACCTCCGCACCGGCCGCACCCGCACCGCCCTCCTCGTCGTCCCCGCACTCACCAACGAGTTCTTCGCCGGGGTCTACACCGGAGCGGCCCGCGTCGCGGCACAACACGACTTCGGCGTCATCCTCTACCCGTCACCCGACGGCATCGGCCCCGCGCGCGACCCCTTCCCCTCCGCCCGCGCCGCACTCGACGGCATCCTCGCCTCCTCCATGGCCGCCGACGCCCTCACCGCCCTGCGCGGCGACGACACCCCACCCATCCCCCTCGTCATGCTCGACAGCGACCCCGCGGGCAGCCCCGGCGCCACCACCGTCAACCTCGACCTCGCCGACGGCATCCGCCGGATCACCGACCACCTCATCGCCCACGGCCACCGGAACTTCCTGCACCTCGCCTCCGCCGTCCAGTCCTGGACCTTCGACGTCCGCGCCCGCGAACTCGCTGCCCGCACCGCACAGTTGCCCGACACCACCGTGCGCACCGTCCGCTCCGCCCTCACCGTCGAGGACGCCGTCGCCGCCACCGAAACAGCGCTGCGCACCTCCGGCCTCGTCGAGCCCACCGCCATCGTCTGCGACGACGACAAGCTCGCCGCCGGCGCCTACAAGGCCGCCCGCCGGATGGGCCTGCGCGTCCCCGACGACCTCTCCGTCACCGGCTTCGACGACCTCTCCCTCGCCACCGCGATCGAACCCGAACTCACCACCGTGCGCCTGCCCGCCGAAGAGGTCGGCGCCCACGGCATGCGCGCCCTGCTCGCCGTCCTCGACGAACGCGAGGCCGAAACGACCCCGCTCCCCGTCGAGTTGATCGTGCGCGGCTCCACGGGACCGGCCGCACCCCGCCCCTGACACACGGGTGCCCCGGCCGGTTCGACAACCGGCCGGGGCACACGACGCGCTACGAGCTACTTGTCCTCTGAAGGACCTGAAGGTCCGTCGTCGTCGGACACCGCCTCCGACTCGGCCTCCGTCGTCGCGGCAGCCCCCTCGGCCGTGAGCAGCCGCGACAACTGCCGCCCCACGATCCGCTTGAACTTCCGCTG
Source organism: Streptomyces sp. NPDC002754 (assembly GCF_053592315.1). Taxonomy (NCBI): domain Bacteria; kingdom Bacillati; phylum Actinomycetota; class Actinomycetes; order Kitasatosporales; family Streptomycetaceae; genus Streptomyces; species Streptomyces sp. NPDC002754. Next base: position 62,647 of record NZ_JBSFVM010000031.1, on the reverse strand, counting down.
CTGCGGCCGCGTCCGGTCCAGGACCGCCACCTCCAGGCGCTCCGCGGGAATCTCCCGCTCGCCCCCGTTGGTGTCCCTCGACAGCGCCGTCACGGCCAGCTTCAGGGCCTCGGACAGCGTCATGCCGTCCCGGTGCTCCTGATCCAGGTAATTGCTGATCTGCTCCGCACTGCCACCGACCGCCACCGAGCCGTGCTCGTCGACGATCGACCCGTCGTGCGGAAGCCGGTAGATCTGATCACCCTCGGCCGACTGCCCGACCTCGGCGACCACCAACTCCACCTCGTACGGCTTCTCCCCCGCGCTGGAGAAGATCGTGCCCAGCGTCTGCGCGTACACATTCGCCAGACCACGAGCCGTCACATCATCACGGTCGTATGTGTACCCCCGCAGATCCGCGTAGCGCACACCACCGATCCGAAGGTTCTCGTACTCGTTGTACTTACCGGCGGCCGCGAAACCGATCCGATCATAGATCTCGCTGAACTTGTGCAGAGCACGGGACGGGTTCTCGCCGACGAACACGATGCCATCGGCGTACTGCAGCACGACAAGGCTGCGACCGCGAGCGATGCCCTTGCGCGCGTACTCCGCGCGGTCGGCCATCGCCTGCTGGGGTGAGACATAGAACGGCGTCGACACCGGCTATCCGTCCCTTTCTGTCAGTAAAAAGTCAGTGGGGAACCAGAGGCAGAGGCGCGGTCAGCTCACAACAGGGCGGCCCGCGGGCCGTCCGGCTGCTCCAGACGCCGCTCGAGAACCGCCCGCGCGATCTCGGACGACTCATCGTCCGACAACCGCCGGAACCCGTCCTCAGTGATCACCGTGACGATCGGGAAGATACGCCGCGCCATGTCCGGACCACCCGTCGCCGAGTCGTCATCGGCCGCGTCGTACAACGCCTGCACGACCAACGTCGTCGCCTGCTCCTCCGTCAGGTCCTCGCGGTAGAGCTTCTTCATCGCCCCACGCGCGAACACCGAACCGGAGCCGGTCGCGGCATACCCGTGCTCATCACTCCGGCCACCCGTGACGTCGTACGAGAAGATCCGGCCCTTCTCGCGATCCACGTCGTAACCCGCGAACAGCGGCACAACGGCCAGCCCCTGCATGGCCATCCCGAGGTTCGACCGAATCATGGTCGACAACCGGTTCGCCTTGCCCTCCAGCGACAGCTGCGCACCCTCGACCTTCTCGAAGTGCTCCAGCTCCAACTGGAAGAGCTTCACCATCTCGACGGCCAGACCGGCGGTGCCGGCGATGCCCACGGCCGAGTACTCGTCCGCCGGGAAGACCTTCTCGATGTCGCGCTGCGCGATCACGTTCCCCATCGTGGCCCGCCGGTCACCGGCGAGTACCACGCCACCGGGGAACGCGACCGCGACGATGGTCGTGCCGTGCGGGGCCTCGATGACACCCTGCGTCGGCGGCAACTGCCGGTTGCCCGGCAGGATTTCGGGCTGGTGCTCGGACAGGAAGTCCATGAAGGACGACGATCCCGGCGTCAGGAAGGCAGCCGGTAGACGCCCGGTGCTACGAGGGTTGGCTTCCACGCGTTTCCTTCCAAGTAGGCAGCGGCCCGACGGACGGTGTCGAGGTCATCCCCCAACTTGCCGATGGCCGAATTGCAGTTGAAGCACAGTACGCCACGGACCCTACCCGTCTCGTGGCAGTGATCCACATGTACTGCCGGGGCATTCAGCTTGTGGTACCACTCGGCGTGCGGCTTGCCGGAAATACGCGGCGCCGCATTCCGCCACGCATTGCCGGCACCACACCTGGAGCCCGTGCAGACGGTCGTGTCGGCCGCGACCGACATGACCGCTATTGCCCGCCCTTCTGCACAAATGACCTCACGAAGTCCTCTGCGTTCTCCTCCAAGACGTCGTCGATTTCGTCCAAGACGGAGTCGACGTCATCGCTCAGCTTCTCCTGGCGCTCCTTGAGGTCCTCGGTCGACTGCTCGTCGACCTCCTGCTCCTCGACCTCCTCGGTGGAGCGCGTCGCCTTCTGCTGTCCGCCGCCGGTGTCCTTGGTTGCCATGTCCAGCTCACCCCGCTCGGTTCGACATCCACGCCGTGGGACGACGTGGTTCGCTCAGGTCGTTCGTGATCAGAACCCTACGCGTCGGCTCTGACATCGGCCCCGCACTTTGTGCAACGTGCGGGGCCCACCTCTGTGATTCCCCTGCCACCGACTTTTCAGCCCTGGATCGGTGATTGATCATCGGTGGATCGGGTGCCCGTCACTGGCCGGACAGCACCCGGACCAGGTCCTCGGCCGTGCGGCACCTGTCCAGGAGCTCCTTCACGTGGTTCCGCGTTCCGCGAAGGGGTTCCAGGGTTGGGACGCGCTGGAGCGAGTCCCGGCCGGGGAGGTCGAAGATGACCGAGTCCCAGGAGGCCGCCGCGACGTCGTCCGCGTACTGCTCGAGGCAGCGTCCGCGGAAGTACGCACGGGTGTCCTCCGGCGGCTTCGTACGGGCGTTCTCGACCTCGGTCTCGTCCAGGAGGCGCTTCATCTTGCCGCGCGCCTCCAGGCGGTTGTAGAGGCCCTTCTCGGCCCGTACGTCGGCGTACTGGAGGTCGAGCAGGTGCAGCTTGGCGGCGTCCCACTCGAGGTTGTCGCGGCGCCGGTAGCCCTGCATGAGCTCGAGCTTGGTGACCCAGTCGAGCTCGCCGGACAGGCTCATGGGATCCGACTCCAGGCGCCCCAGCACGTCCTCCCAGCGCGCCAGGACGTCCTTGGTCTGGTCGTCCGCGTCGGAGCCGAAGCGCTCCTCCACGTACTTCCTGGCGAGCTCGAAGTACTCCATCTGGAGTTGCACCGCGGTGAGTGTGCGGCCACTACGGAGAGTGATCAGGTGTTGGAGGGACGGGTCGTGGGAGACCTGGTGGAGGGTGCGGACGGGCTGGTCCACGGCCAGGTCGACCGCGATGAAACCGTCTTCGATCATGGACAGAACGAGTGATGTCGTGCCGAGCTTGAGGTAGGTCGAGATCTCCGACAGATTCGCGTCGCCGATGATCACGTGCAGGCGGCGGTACTTCTCCGCGTCGGAGTGCGGCTCGTCGCGGGTGTTGATGATCGGGCGCTTGAGGGTGGTCTCGAGGCCCACCTCGACCTCGAAGTAGTCGGAGCGCTGGCTGAGCTGGAAGCCGTGTTCGTGGCCGTCCTGACCGATGCCCACACGGCCGGCGCCCGTGACCACCTGGCGGGAGACGAAGAAGGGCGTCAGGTGGCGCACGATGTCCGAGAAGGGGGTCTCCCGCTTCATCAGGTAGTTCTCGTGCGTCCCGTAGGAGGCGCCCTTGTTGTCGGTGTTGTTTTTGTAGAGGTGGATGGGCTGGGCGCCGGGCAGCTGGGCCGCCCGGTCCGCGGCCTCGGCCATGATGCGCTCGCCGGCCTTGTCCCAGAGCACGGCGTCGCGGGGGTTGGTGACCTCGGGTGAGCTGTATTCGGGGTGTGCGTGGTCCACGTAGAGGCGCGCGCCGTTGGTGAGGATGACGTTGGCCAGGCCGATGTCCTCGTCGGTCAGCTGGCTCGAGTCGGCGGCCTCGCGTGCGAGGTCGAAGCCTCGCGCGTCGCGCAGCGGGTTCTCTTCCTCGAAGTCCCAGCGGGCCCTGCGGGCCCGGTGCATCGCCGCGGCGTAGGCATTGACGATCTGGGACGAGGTGAGCATGGCATTGGCGTTGGGGTGGCCGGGGACGGAGATCCCGTATTCCGTCTCGATGCCCATTACTCGCCGTACGGTCATGCGGCCCTCCTTGCCCGGCAGCGCCCTCGGTCGGGGGCGCCGCTCAAGTACCGCTGGTTCTCCGGTGCGTGTGCGGTGCCCGTCCCCGCACTGCGCGACTCGGCGGCATGGAAGAGACTAGAACGCCTTTGCGCTGGTGGGGAGATCATTTGCGTCATTGGATTCGCTCCGGCTTCGCGCGGTCGCTCGCGTGGTCGGTTCCTGTCGTGCGCCGCGGAGTGCTGCCGCAAAACAGTCGGCTGCGGGTACCCGGTTCGGGCACCCGCAGCCACCCTGTCTTTTACAGGTACTGACCGGTGTTCGCCACCGTGTCGATGGAGCGTCCGGTGTCCGCGCCCTGCTTTCCGGTGACGAGGGTGCGGATGTAGACGATCCGCTCGCCCTTCTTGCCGGAGATTCGGGCCCAGTCGTCCGGGTTGGTGGTGTTGGGCAGGTCCTCGTTCTCCTTGAACTCGTCGATGCAAGCCTGCAGGAGGTGGGAGACCCTGAGTCCCTTCTGGTTCTGTTCGAGGAAGGCCTTGATGGCCATCTTCTTGGCGCGTCCGACGATGTTTTCGATCATTGCGCCGGAGTTGAAGTCCTTGAAGTAGAGGACTTCCTTGTCGCCATTTGCGTATGTCACCTCGAGGAAGCGGTTTTCCTCGGATTCGGTGTACATGTGCTCCACGGCCGTCTGGATCATGGCGTGGACCGTGGCTGCCTTGTCGCTGCTGTGCTCCTCGACGTCGTCGATGTGCAGCGGGAGGCGTTCGGTGAGGTACTTGCCGAAGATGTCCTTGGCCGCTTCGGCGTCCGGGCGCTCGATCTTGATCTTCACGTCGAGTCGTCCGGGCCGCAGGATGGCCGGGTCGATCATGTCCTCGCGGTTGGAGGCGCCGATCACGACCACGTTCTGCAGGCCTTCGACGCCGTCGATCTCGGCGAGCAGCTGCGGGACGATGGTGTTCTCGACGTCCGAGCTGACGCCGGAGCCGCGGGTGCGGAAGAGGGATTCCATCTCGTCGAAGAAGACGATGACGGGGGTGCCCTCGCTGGCCTTCTCCCTCGCACGCTGGAAGACGAGGCGGATCTGCCGCTCGGTCTCGCCGACGTACTTGTTGAGAAGTTCGGGACCCTTGATGTTGAGGAAGTAGCTCTTGCCCTGGGCCACTCCGGTCACTTCTGCGACCTTCTTGGCCAGGGAGTTGGCTACTGCCTTGGCGATCAGGGTCTTACCGCATCCGGGGGGCCCGTACAGCAGGACGCCCTTGGGCGGCCGCAGTTCGTGCTCCCTGTAGAGGTCCGGGTAGAGGTAGGGGAGCTCGACCGCGTCGCGGATCAGTTCGATCTGGTTGCCCAGGCCGCCGATCTGCTCGTAGCCGATGTCCGGGACCTCTTCGAGGACGAGTTCCTCTACTTCGCTCTTCGGTACGACTTCGTAGACATAGCCGGATCGGGGTTCGAGCAGCAGGGCGTCGCCGGGGCGGATGGTGACGTCCAGCAACGGCTCGGCGAGCCGTACCACCCGTTCCTCGTCGGTGTGCCCGACCACGAGGGCTCGATCGCCGTCCTCGAGGATTTCCTTGAGGGTGACGATGTCGCCGACGCTCTCGAACTCCATGGCCTCGACCACGTTGAGCGCTTCGTTGAGCATGAGTTCCTGGCCGCGTCGGAGCTCTTCGAGTTCGACGCTTGGGCTCACGTTCACGCGGAGTTTGCGGCCGCCGGTGAAGATGTCGGCAGTGCCGTCCTCGTTGGCCGAGAGGAAGACTCCGAAGCCTGCCGGCGGTTGTGCGAGCCGGTCGACTTCTTCCTTGAGGGCCACGATTTGGTCGCGGGCCTCACGGAGTGTGTTGGCGAGCCGCTCGTTCTGAGCGGACACGCCGGCCAGGTTTGTCTGCAGCTCGACGATCCGCTCTTCGAGAATCCTCGTGTGCCGCGGAGAGTCGGCGAGCTTGCGCCGCAGGACGGCGATTTCCTGCTCGAGATAGGCAACCTGCCCGGCGGGGTCTTCGGACCCTCGTCCCGGGCGGATGCCGCGGTTGATGTCGTCGTCGTGGGCTGCCACGGTCCTCACCTCCTCCAAGGGGAGCTGGACGCTTCCAGACCCTACCTGGGCGGGTGTCGATTGAAACCCCTAGATCAAAAAGACGATGGGGTGTGTCCGATCTTCACCCTTGCGCTCTCCCTCACGCCAGGGGAATACCCACCCAACAACATCGGAAAGCGGCCGGTTGTAGGGTCGAAGCGTTCAACACCCGTCAGGCTTGGCCCGACTTACTCCTCTGAAGGAGGTTTTCGGGGGCCGCGACGCAGGAAAGCGCAGGAGACATGACCGTGCGGCAAGAGGCCGGATCCGACACCGGAAGCAGCGTTCCGCTGGAGGTGTGGATCGACCAGGATCTGTGCACCGGGGACGGGATCTGCGCGCAGTACGCCCCTGAGGTCTTTGAGCTGGACATCGACGGTCTGGCGTATGTGAAGAGCGCGGACGACGAGCTGTTGCAGGACGTGGGTGCGTCAACGCCCGTGCCGCTTCCGCTTCTCACGGATGTGGTGGCGTCGGCGAAGGAGTGTCCGGGCGACTGCATCCATGTGCGGCGGGTTTCGGACAGGGTCGAGGTGCACGGCCCTGACGCCGAGTAATTTTTTGCTCACTCCGCTCACTCTGCGTAGACGAACGGGCCCCGTTCGCCGGTTTTCCGGCGGGCGGGGCCCGTTGTGTGCGGTGTCAGGCGGCGCGGGCCTCGGAGGGCGTGGAGCGGACGAACGCCCCGCCCTGCCACTGCCACTTGGCCTTCTCGTGGACGTCCGGGCGGTATCGGGGCACGGAGTCCGAGGAGTAGCCGTCCAGCTCGGCGAGGACCGATCCGTCCTGTATGGCGAGCGTGGTCGCCGAGTAGTTGTCCTTGGGTGTGACGAGCGTGGCGACGACGCGGGGTTTGGCACCGGCGGGTTGGGTGACGACGTAGATGCCGCTGGGTGGTGTGCCGACGCCGGCGTCGCAGCGGACGACGGCGACCGTCTCGGGGCGTCCGTCGCCGTCCAGGTCCCCAGCGGCCTTCTGGACCACGGCGGTCTTGACGGGCCCGCAGTCGAGCGGGAAGTGCACGGCGGCGGGATCGGGCGGGGCCACGGCCGCGGGTTTGCCCGCGGGGGCCCTGTGGTCGGCCTGGGCCGCGGTGGCGGAGCCCGGCTTCAGGAAGCCGGAGACCGCGACGACGGCGGCGAGGGCGGCCGCGGTGGCCAGCCAGTGGATGGGTCGTGTGGTGGTGTGCGCCAGTTCCGGGACGGCGGATTGCTGCACGAGGAGCGTCTCCTGTGAGGGCTGTGCCGGTGGGGGTGGCCAGCATCGTGCCATACGTCACAGTGCGCGGGAACGGCGGGGTCCGTTCTTTCTTCCGGTGATATCTGGTCCTGGTGCTGCCGCTTCGTCAACGAACAAGCGCCGCCGCGGAGTTCCCGTGCGTGCGGGGGAACTCCGCGGCGGCGCTTTCGCGTTGTGCGGTTGTACGTTTCCGGTGGCTCGGCTTCGGCGGCTCAGCGGCCGCGGTTGCCGCCGTCGGCATTCGGGCCGTCGTAGTCCTCGCCGTAGGCGCCCTTGGAGGGGCGGCGGCGGCGCATGGGCGGCTCGACGCCGTCCGCGAGACGGCGGGCGGTGAGCAGGAAGCCGGTGTGGCCGATCATCCGGTGGTCGGGGCGGACGGCGAGGCCCTCCACGTGCCAGTTGCGGATCATCGACTCCCAGGAGGTCGGCTCGTTGAAGCAGCCGATCTCGCGGATGGACTCGACGGTGCGGGCGAGCTGCGTGGTGGTGGCCACGTAGCAGCACAGGATGCCGCCGGGAACGAGCGCCTTCTTGACGACGTCCAGGCACTCCCAGGGGGCCAGCATGTCGAGGATGACGCGGTCGACGTCACCGTCGGACAGGTTGTCCTGGAGGTCGCCGACGGTGAGCTGCCAGGCGGGGTGCGGTCCGCCGAAGTAGCGCTCGACGTTGCCCTTGGCGATGTCGGCGAAGTCCTCGCGGCGCTCGTAGGAGTGCAGCATGCCCTGGTCGCCGATGGCGCGCAGCAGGAAGCTGCTGAGCGAGCCGGAGCCCACGCCCGCTTCCACGACGCGCGCGCCGGGGAAGATGTCGGCGAAGGCGAGGATCTGCCCCGCGTCCTTGGGGTAGACCACGGCGGCGCCGCGGGGCATGGACAGGACGTAGTCGGGGAGCAGGGGGCGCAGCGCGAGGTAGGCGACGTTTCCGGTGGTACGGACAACGCTGCCCTCGGGTGCGCCGATCAGCTCGTCGTGCGGGAAGGAGCCCTTGTGGGTGTGGAAGCTCTTTCCCTCTTCGAGCGTGAACGTGTGATGGCGGCCCTTGGGGTCGGTCAGCTGAACCTGGTCCCCGACCGTGAAGGGCCCGCGCCTGCGGGCGGCACCGGTCGGTTCGGACATGTGAACAGCCTACCGGGCCCGGCGGGGGGCGCCGACCACGCGGCTTCTTATGAAGGGCGGGCCATGGCCTTGACGAAGGCGCGCTCCACGTCCGCCGCGGAGAGCACTCCGTAGATGGCGCCGTTCTCCTCGACCACGAGGTATTCGGTGGCGGGGGTCTCGCGGAGGGTGTCGAGGAGTTCCTCACCGGCGAGTTCGGCGGAGACGCGCATGCCGTCGGTGAGGTCCTGGGCGAGACCGCTGACGGGGACCCAGGGGCGGCGGTGTTCGGGGATGCCGACGATGGCGGCCTCGCGGACGAGGGAGTGGGGGTCGCCGTCGGCGTCGACGACGACGAGGGCGCGGGCGCCCGCGTCGTTGGCGCGGCGCAGGGCTTCGGAGAGCGGGGTTTCGCCTTCGACGGGGACGGCGCGGCGGGTGAGGGTGCGGGCGCGCAGGTCGGGGAGGTGTTCGCGCAGGCGTGCCATCCGCAGGCTGTTGCCGGCGCCGGTCCAGATGATCGCGGCGAGGATGGCGGCGAGCAGCGCGTCCATGAGGGTGTCCATGCCGCCGGCTTCTTCGGCGCCTTCGCCGAGGGCGCCGGACTGGGTGAGCAGCGGCAGGCCGATGAGGACGGTGACGGCGAGGGCGCGGCCGACCCAGGCGGCGGCGATGGTGCCGCTCATGGGCTTGCCGGTGAGCTTCCAGACGACGGCGCGGAGCATCCGGCCGCCGTCGAGGGGCAGTCCGGGCAGGAGGTTGAACGCGGCGACGATCAGGTTGGAGATCATCAGGCCCGCGAGGAGTACGCCGGGGACGGTGCCGGGTTCGACGGCTCGCATCGCCGCGTAGAAGACGCCGGAGAGGACGAGGGAGAGCAGCGGGCCCACGAAGGCGAGCACGAACTCGCGTCCTGGGGTCTCGGACTCCTTCTCGATCTCCGATACGCCGCCGAAGAACTGCAGCCGGATGCGGCGCACCGGGAGCTTGAAGCGCAGCGCGGCGACGACGTGCGCGAGTTCGTGGACGAGTACGGAGGCGTAGAAGGCGACGGCGAAGAAGAGGGAGACGAGGTAGCGGGCGGCGCCGAGTTCGGGGAGCACGCGGTCGAGCTGGCCGCCGAAGACCCAGGTGATCAGCGCGGCCACGAGGAACCAGCTGGGGGCGACGTACACCGGGACGCCGAAGGGCCGCCCCATGAGCAGTCCGCCGCGCGGTTCGGGGCGCTTGGTGGGGCCCTTGGTGGCGCCCTTCCGTTCACCGGAGGCGGCCGCGGCACGCTCGGGGTGCCGGTCATAGGGATGCGCGGGCGGCACGTCCTGCGGCTGGGGGGCGGGGCTCGTGTCCGGGTCGGAGTCGGCCGTCCGGGCGGAGTCGGCCGGCGAGGTGGAGTCGGTCTGCCGTGTGCCGGGGGCCCGCTGTGGCGCCGCGCTGTCCGGTGTCGCGGCGGGCTGGTTCGAGGCGGGCTGGCCCACGCCGACCTGGTCCGCACCCGGCCGGTCCACGTCCGGCCGGTCCGCACCCGGCCGGTCCGCACCCGGCCGGTCCGCGTCCGGCCGGTCCGCGTCCGGCCGGTCCGCGTCCGGCCGGTCCGCGTCCGGCTGGTCCGCATCAGGTCGCTGCGGCGCCTGCGGCGCTGCCGGGTCGTGTGGGTTCTGGGTCCCATTGGTTTCACGGGCTTCGGTCGCGTCCGGCTCGGCCGCGACCGGAGGCCCGGGCGACGTCGCCTCGCCGGTGCCGGGCTGCGGCCGGCCGCTCTCGTCCACGGTGATCCCTCGGTCCCCTCGTTCGAAGCGTTTCCCGCCGCCGGGCGGGACGTTCTGGCGTCGATGGTATGCGGACAGTGTCGGCGGGCCCCCGTCGACTCCCCCGCGCCACGCTACGCAAGACGCGGCCGTCCGTGCAGGTGCCTGACTGTCAGTGGGTGCCCGTATCGTCGTACGGCATGGAGACCAGCACCGATCAGGCCCCCGCGCAGGCCGTGGCCGCCCCGCCGAGGTCGCTCTCGCCCTCGCGCGCGAGCGATTTCATGCAGTGCCCGCTGCTGTACCGGTTCCGGGTGATCGACAAGCTGCCGGAGAAGCCGAGCGAGGCGGCGACGCGGGGCACGCTGGTCCATGCCGTCCTGGAGAGACTCTTCGACGCGCCCGCGGACGAGCGGACGGTGCCGCGGGCCGCCGCGCTGATCCCCGGCCAGTGGGACCGTCTGCGGGAGTCGAAGCCGGAGCTGGCCGAGCTGTTCGCCGATGCCGGCGAGGGCGAGGAGGCCGCGGGCGAGCGGATGGCGCGCTGGCTCGCCGATGTGGAGCGCCTCGTGGAGCGGTGGTTCACGCTGGAGGATCCGACGCGGCTCGAGCCCGTCGAGCGGGAGCTCTTCGTGCAGGCCGAGCTGGAGTCGGGCCTGAAGCTGCGCGGGATCATCGACCGGGTGGACGTGGCGCCGTCGGGCGAGGTGCGCATCGTCGACTACAAGACGGGCAAGGCGCCCCGCCCCCAGTACGCGGAGGGCGCGCTGTTCCAGATGAAGTTCTACGCGCTGGTGGTGTGGCGCCTGAAGGGGGTCGTGCCGCGCCGCCTTCAGCTCGTGTATCTGGGCAGTGGGGACGTGGTGACGTACGACCCGGTGCCCGCGGATCTGGAGCGCGTGGAGCGGAAGCTGCTCGCGTTGTGGGAGGCGATCCAGCAGGCGACGGAGACGGGCGACTGGCGGCCGAGGCCCACGAAGCTGTGCGGTTGGTGCGACCACCAGGCGGTGTGCCCGGAGTTCGGCGGCACTCCCCCGCCGTACCCGCTGCGGATCGTCCCGGCGGCCGAGGCCGGGGTGACGGACCTCCCGCAGGCATAGCAGGGCAGAATGGGCCGCCGGGTCTGTCCAAGGATCCCCCATCGAAGGATCAAAGGAGAGTTTCGTGGCCATCCGCGTCCTGCTGGTCGACGACCAGCCGCTGCTGCGTACGGGCTTTCGCATGATTCTGGAGGCCGAGCAGGACATCGCGGTGGTCGGCGAGGCCGGGGATGGCCTGCAGGCGCTTGACCAGGTGCGTGCCCTGCAGCCCGATGTGGTCCTCATGGACATCCGGATGCCGCGGATGGACGGCGTGGAGGCGACACGGCAGATCTCGGGTCCCGGCAAGGACGGCCCGGCGAAGGTCCTGGTGCTCACCACGTTCGATCTCGACGAGTACGTGGTGGAGGCGTTGAAGGCGGGGGCCAGCGGCTTCCTGCTCAAGGACGCGCCCGCGGGCGAGCTGGTGCAGGCGATCCGGGTGGTGGCGGCCGGCGAGGCGATGCTGGCGCCGAGCATCACGCGCCGTCTCCTCGACAAGTACGCGGACCATCTCCCGTCCGGGGACGAGCCGGTGCCGGACACGCTGGGCACGCTCACGGAGCGGGAGGTCGAGGTGTTGAAGCTGGTCGCGCGCGGCCTGTCGAACGCCGAGATCGCCGCCGACCTGTTCGTGAGCGAGACGACGGTGAAGACGCACGTCGGCCATGTGCTGACGAAGCTGGGCCTGCGCGACCGGGTGCAGGCGGCTGTGTACGCGTACGAGAGCGGGCTGGTCCGCCCGGGCGCGCAGTAGGCAGTAGAAACGAAGGCGGCGGTCACCATCACGGTGACCGCCGCCTTCGTGTGCGTACGGTGTTCAGCCCTTGCTGATCTCCCAGAACCGGAAGACGGTCGACGCGTCGAGGCAGTTCTCCAGGCCGTACACGTCGGACTTGGCGACGGCGTACTGCTTGGCCTGCCAGACCGGCAGGATGGGCAGTTCGTCGGCGACGATGTCCTGAAGCTGCTCGTAGCGCGGGACCGTTCCGGAGCGGTCGCTGCGGGCGCCGGTCTCGGGGATGATCCGGCCGGTGATGGTGCTGTTCTCGTAGCGGTTGTCGAGGACGTTGCCCTTGCCGAAGAACGGCTGGGTGAAGTTGTCCGGGTCCGGGTAGTCGGGCACCCAGCCCTTGACGTAGACGCCGTACTTGCCGGACTTGATGTCCCGCTCGTACTGGGCGAATTCGACGGACTTCACGTCGGCGTCGAACAGGCCGCTCGCGTTGAGCTGCTTGGCGATGGTCTTCAACTCGGCGTCGGTGGCCGGGCCGTAACGCGCGGGCGTGGACCAGAGCGTGAGCTTGACCGGCGTGTCGATGCCGTCGGCGCGCAGCGCGGCCGCCGCCCTGCTCTTCGAGGGGCGGGCCCCGTACTTGTCGAAGAAGGCGGTGTTGTGGCCGGTGATGCCCGCCGGGATGATCGAGTACAGCGAGGTGGCCGTCTGGTCGTACACGTCGCTGATGAGGGCGTCGCGGTCGATGAGGTGGGCCATCGCCTTGCGGACGCCGATCTTGCCGGCGACCGGGTCGTCCATGTTGAAGACGAGGTGCTGGACCTCGGCGCTCGTGCCCTCGATGACGTCCAGGTCCTTGGTGCCGGACTCCTGGATGTCGGCGACGTCCTTGGCGGCGAGGCCGCGGTAGGCGAGGTCGAGGTTCCCGGCGAGCAGCGACTTCTTCAGGCCTGCCTGGTCACCGTGGAAGAACTTCATGGTGACGCCCTGGTTCTTGACCTTGGCGGTGCCCTCGTACTTGGAGTTGACCGAGAAGTCGGCCTGCTTCTTGCCGAAGGAGTCGAGCTGGTAGGGGCCGGAGCCGGTGGCCTTGCCGTCCGTGCGCAGCTTGTCCGCGGGGTATGCGGTGTGGTCGACGATCGATCCGGCGCCCGAGGCGATCTTGCTGGGGAAGGTCGCGTCGGCGGACTTCAGCTTGAAGGTGACGGTCCTGGCGTCCGGGGTCTCGACCTTGTCCAGCATCGGGAACATGATCGCGGGACCGGCCGCGTCGTTGATCTTCATCATGCGGTCGAAGGAGAACTTGACGTCCTTCGACGTGAGTGCGTTCCCGTTGCTGAACTCGAGGCCGGAGCGGAGCGTGCACGTGTAGACCTTGGTGGCGCTGTCGCTGAAGTGGCACTCCTTGGCGGCTTCCGGCTGCGGTTCGGTGCCACCGTTGGGGAAGCTGAGGAGCGACTGGAAGACGTTGTTGAACAGCAGCCACGAGCCGGGGTCGTAGCCGGAGGCAGGGTCGGTGGCCTGGATGTCGTCGGACATTCCCATGACCACGGCGTCGCCGTTGCCGGCTGAGTCGCTCTCGTCAGAGCCACAGCCGGCCAGGAGTGCCGCGGAGAGTACCGCGCCGAGGGGCATGACCAGCCACTGGTTGCGCATTCTCACGTACGTGCCTTGTCGTCGGTCGAGCGGACGGACTGGGGCCGGCCCGCGAGTGGACCGGCCCCGGGGTGGGCTCAGCCGCTGACGCCGCGGCCCAGCTCCCACAGCTGGAGGATCGAGGAGGCGGACAGCGCCCACTCCACCCCGGTGATGTCGTCGCGGGCGGCGACGTACTGCTTGCCCTGCCACAGCGGGAGAACGGGCACGTCGTCGGCGACGATGTTCTGGATCTGCTGGATGGGCTTGGACGCGGTGAGCCGGTCGGCCTCGCGGCGCTCGGCCGGGATCAGGTCACCGCGGATGCTGCTGTTGGAGTACGGGGACGACAGGAAGTTGTCCTTGTCGAGGAACGGCGCGAGGAAGTTGTCGGCGTCCGGGAAGTCGGGGAACCAGCCCATCCCGTAGACGTCGTACTTCCCGTTGAGCTGGGCGTCGCGGTAGGTGTCCCAGACGTCGCCCTTGATGTCGACGTCGAAGAGGCCGCTGGTGTTCAGCTGCTTCTGGAGGAGCTCGAACTCCTTCTTGGTGCCCGATCCGTAGTGGTCGCTCGTGTAGTGCAGGGTGAGTTTGATCGGCGTGTGGATGCCCGCCCGCTGCAGAATCGATGCGGCCTTGGACCTGCTGGGGTTCTGGTACTTGTTGAAGAACGAGTTCTGGTGGCCCGTGATGCCGCTGGGCACGAGCGAGTACAGCGGCTCGGCGCCGGTGCCGTACACCTCGGACGCGATCTCGCCGCGGTCGACGAGCTGCGCCATGGCCTGCCGGACGGCCTTGTCCCGGACGGTGCTCGCCTTGGTGTCGAAGCCGAGGTAGCGGATCTCCATGCCGGGCATCTCGACCAGGTTGACGTTCTTGGGCGCGCTGTCCGAGTACTTCTTGATCTGCTCCGGCGACATGGTGCGCGTCATCATGTCGATGTCGCCCTTCTCCAGCGCCTTGCCCATGGCGTCGGCGCCGGTGAAGGAGTCCAACTCAACCTTGTCGTTCTTCGGCTTCAACTGCCCCTTGTAGTTGGGGTTCTTGGTGAAGACGGTCTTGACGACGGCGTCGTTCTTGACGGTGGCCTTCAGGGTGTACGGGCCCGAGCCGTTGACCTCGAAGCCGTTGCGCAGCTTGTTCTTCGGGTAGTCGTCGGGGTCGACGATGCCGGCGGTGGGGGTGGCCAGCTTGTACGGGAACGTGGCGTCCGGGGACTTGAGGTGGAAGATGACCTCGCGGTCGCCCTGGGTCTCGATGGTGTCGATCGAGGAGAGCAGCCCGAAGGAGTTGCTGTCGCTCTTGATGTTCAGGACACGGTCGATGGAGTACTTCACGTCGGCCGCGGTGATGGGCGTGCCGTCGGCGAACTTGAGGTCCTTGCGCAGCTTGCAGGCGTAGCGCTCGCTGCCGCTGTCGGAGAATATGCAGCTCTGGGCGGCCTCGGGCACGGGCTCGCCGCTGCCGCTGCGGGGCATCGCCATGAGCGTCTGCACGGTCTGGCGCAGTACGTTCCAGGATCCGGAGTCGTAGGCGTACGCCGGGTCGAACGGCGCGGGCACCTTGCCGGAGGCGATGAACCGGTCCGTGGTGCCCACCTTGATCGCATCGCCGCCCGCGTCCGAGCTGTCGGACCCGCCGCACGCGGCGAGCACGGGGGCCAGCAGACCGATGATGGCCGGCAGCACCAAAGTCTTGCGGTTCATGCTCGAAGTTCTCCAGAGCTGTTGAACCCGCCGGCCCGGCGAAAGGGGTGGGACGCGTGGGCGACGGGAGAGTACGGCGATGTTCTCGCGACGACATTAATGGGCGTACCGCCGCCGCGCCGCCGCGGTTCGCGGGTGCGGGATCGGGGCTTCCATCACGCTGTGGAATCAGGCGTGGACGCACCGAAAACACCTCAGGAGGAAGGTTCGTCGCATGGGGTGGCCAATCGGGACACAAAGGCGCCCCATACTGCACGGAAGGCGCTCGCGCAGCATGCGTCGGATGACCTGTCGACCCTCGGGGAAGTGGGAAAGGTCACACCCTCAACAAGCCTGTCGTACGCACGGATTCAGCCACCCCGGGGACTTCAGGACGTCATGAGTCCCTGTAGGAAAGGCACGTTGACGTGTTCCAGGGAGCGGACGACGGTGCGCCGGGGTGCCGGCTCGATCGGTGACACGGAGGGCACGGCGACGACCTGGCAGCCCGCCGCCTCGGCCGCTGTGACGCCGGTGGCGGTGTCCTCGATGACGGCGCAGCGGGCGGGCTCCGCGCCGAGCCCCGAGGCGGCGAGGAGGTACGGGTCGGGGTGCGGCTTGGTCCGTGAGACCTCGTCACCGGCGACGGTGAGGCGGAAGTTGGCGGGTCCGAGCGAGTGCAGGACGCGGTCGATGATGCGCCGGTGGGAGGCGGAGACGAGCGCCGCGGGCACGTCGTGCGCGGCGAGTTCGGCGAGGAGTCTCGCGGCCCCCGGCATCAGTGGCAGGGAGCTGCTGATGCGCTTCTCGAAGGCGTCGTTGAGCAGCACGGTCACCTCGGGCACCGTGATGTCGGCGCCGGTGGCCTCGATGAGGAAGCCGGCGCTGCGGGTCATGGGCCCGCCGACGACGACGTGGCGCCAGGCGTCCTTGAGGGTGTGGCCGAGTTCGGCGAAGACGGCCGCCTCGGCGTCCCACCAGAATCCCTCGGTGTCGACGAGTGTTCCGTCCATGTCGAGGAGCACGGCCTGAAGCGTGGAGCCTTCGGCCGTTCGGGTACCGAGTGCGGGGACCGTACTGGTCATCCGTACACCTCCATGAGGGACGAAGAGGCCGGTTGCCCCCTTTCGAACACAAGGGCAACCGGCCTGCGCTGGACCGACCAGTGTACGACCGGTCGCGATTACCGCGCGTTGAAGTACTTCGCCTCGGGGTGGTGGATGACGATCGCGTCGGTGGACTGCTCGGGGTGGAGCTGGAACTCCTCGCTGAGCTGGACGCCGATCCGCTCCGGCTCCAGGAGGTCGGCGATCTTCGCGCGGTCCTCCAGGTTCGGGCAGGCGCCGTAGCCGAGGGAGAAGCGGGCGCCCCGGTACTTCAGGGCGAACATGTCCTCCATGGCGTCCGGGTCCTCGCCCGCGAAACCCAGCTCGGCGCGGGTCCTGGCGTGCCAGTACTCGGCGAGGGCCTCCGCCAACTGCACGGACAGGCCGTGCAGTTCGAGGTAGTCGCGGTAGGAGTCGGAGGCGAACAGCTTCGCCGTCTCCTCGCCGATCCGCGAGCCGACGGTGACGACCTGGAGGCCGACGACATCGGTCTCGCCGGACTCCTCCGGGCGGAAGAAGTCCGCGAGGCAGAGGCGGCGGCCGCGCCGCTGGCGCGGGAAGGTGAACCGGGTCCGCTCGTTGCCCGCGTCGTCGAGGATGATCAGGTCCTCGCCCTTGGAGACACACGGGAAGTAGCCGTGCACGACGGCCGCTTCGAGCATGTTCTCCGTGTGCAGCTTGTCGAGCCAGCCGCGCAGCCGCGGACGGCCCTCGGACTCCACCAGCTCCTCGTACGAGGGTCCGTCGCCGGTGCGCGCCTGGCGCAGGCCCCACTGGCCCTTGAATAGGGCGCCCTCGTCGAGCCAGGACGCGTACTCCTTGAGCTGGATGCCCTTGATGACGCGGGTGCCCCAGAAGGGCGGCTCGGGGACCGGGTTGTCGACGGCGACGTCGGAGCGCACGGGGCCCTCGTCGACCTCGTCCTCGATGACCACGTCCCGCTTGGGGACACGGCGCTGCTTGAGCTCCGGCAGCACCGCGCCGGGGACGCCGCGCTTGACGCCGATGAGCGCGTCCATCAGGCGCAGGCCCTCGAACGCGTCGCGGGCGTAGCGGACTTCGCCGTCGTAGATCTCGTGCAGGTCCTGCTCGACGTAGGCGCGGGTGAGCGCGGCGCCGCCGAGGATCACCGGGAACTCGGCTGCCAGCTTGCGCTGGTTGAGCTCCTCCAGGTTCTCCTTCATGATCACGGTCGACTTGACCAGGAGACCCGACATGCCGATGACGTCGGCCCGGTGCTCGGCGGCCGCGTCGAGGATCGCGGAGACGGGCTGCTTGATGCCCAGGTTGACCACGTTGTAGCCGTTGTTGGACAGGATGATGTCGACGAGGTTCTTGCCGATGTCATGGACGTCGCCGCGCACGGTGGCGAGCACGATGGTGCCCTTGCCCTCCGAGTCGGACTTCTCCATGTGCGGCTCCAGGTGGGCCACCGCGTTCTTCATGACCTCGGCGGACTGGAGCACGAACGGCAGCTGCATCTGGCCTGAACCGAACAGTTCGCCGACGACCTTCATGCCCTCCAGGAGGGTGTCGTTGACGATGTCCAGGGCGGGGCGGGTCTCGAGGGCCTCGTCGAGGTCGGCCTGCAGGCCGTTCTTCTCGCCGTCGATGATGCGTGCCTTGAGGCGCTCGTCCAGCGGGAGGGCCGCCAGCTCCTCGGCCTTGCCGGCCTTCATCGACTTCGCGGTGGCGCCCTCGAACAGCGCCATCAGCTTCTGCAGCGGGTCGTAGCCCTCGGAGCGCCGGTCGTAGACCAGGTCGAGGGCGGTCTGCACCTGCTCCTCGTCGAACCGGGCGATCGGCTGGATTTTGGAGGCGTGCACGATCGCCGAGTCCAGGCCGGCCTTCGTGCACTCGTCCAGGAAGACCGAGTTGAGGACGATGCGGGCGGCCGGGTTGAGGCCGAAGGAGATGTTCGACAGGCCCAGCGTCGTCTGTACGTCGGGGTGGCGGCGCTTGAGTTCACGGATCGCGTCGATGGTGGCGATGCCGTCCTTGCGGGACTCCTCCTGACCGGTGCAGATCGTGAACGTCAGGCAGTCGATGAGGATGTCGGACTCGCTGATGCCCCAGTTCCCGGTGAGGTCCTCGATCAGCCGCTCGGCGATCTGGACCTTGTGCTCGGGGGTGCGGGCCTGGCCCTCCTCGTCGATGGTCAGCGCGATCAGCGCGGCGCCGTGCTCCTGCGCCAGCTTGGTGACCTTCGCGAAGCGGGACTCGGGGCCGTCCCCGTCCTCGTAGTTCACGGAGTTGATGACCGCACGGCCGCCGAGCTTCTCCAACCCGGCCCGGATCACCGGGACTTCGGTGGAGTCGAGGACGATCGGGAGGGTGGAGGCGGTGGCGAAGCGTCCCGCCAGCTCCTTCATGTCGGCGACGCCGTCGCGGCCCACGTAGTCGACGCACAGGTCGAGCATGTGCGCGCCCTCGCGGATCTGGTCGCGGGCCATCTCCACGCAGTCGTCCCAGCGGGCCTCCAGCATGGCCTCGCGGAACTTCTTCGAACCGTTGGCGTTGGTGCGCTCACCGATCGCCATGTACGCGGTGTCCTGGCGGAACGGCACCGTCTGGTAGAGCGAGGCGGCGCCCGGCTCGGGCTGCGGGGTGCGCGACGTCGGCTCGGCGCCGTGCACGCGCTCGACGACCTGGCGCAGGTGCTCGGGGGTCGTGCCGCAGCAGCCGCCGATCAGGGAGAGGCCGTACTCGCCGACGAACGTCTCGTGCGCGTCGGCCAGTTCGGCCGCGGTCAGCGGGTAGTGGGCGCCGTCCTTCGTCAGGACGGGCAGACCGGCGTTGGGCATGCAGGACAGGGGCACGCGCGCGTGCCGGGCGAGGTAGCGCAGGTGCTCGCTCATCTCGGCGGGGCCGGTCGCGCAGTTCATGCCGATCATGTCGATGCCGAGCGGTTCGAGCGCGGTGAGGGCCGCGCCGATCTCGGAGCCGAGCAGCATGGTGCCGGTGGTCTCCACGGTGACGGACACGATGATGGGCACATCGATCCCGGCCACCTCGCGGGCCCGGCGCGCCGCCACCACGGAGGCCTTGGTCTGCAGCAGGTCCTGGGTGGTCTCGACGAGCAGCGCGTCGGCGCCGCCGGCGAGGAGGCCCTCGGCGTTGCGCTGGTAGGCATCGCGGATGGTGGCGTACTCGACGTGCCCGAGGGTGGGCAGCTTGGTGCCGGGGCCCATCGAGCCGAGGACCCAGCGCTGCCGTCCGCTGCGGGCGGTGTGCTCGTCGGCCACCTCGCGGGCGATGCGGGCACCCTTCTCGGACAGCTCCTCGATCCGGTGGGCGATGTCGTACTCGCCGAGGGCCGCGAAGTTGCAGTTGAAGGTGTTGGTGCCGACGCAGTCGGTGCCGACGGAGAAGTACTCGTCGTGGACCGAGCGGACGATGTCGGGCCGGGAAACGTTGAGGATTTCGTTGCATCCCTCAAGGTTCTCGAAGTCCTCAAGGGTGGGGTCCTGCGCCTGCAGCATGGTGCCCATGGCTCCGTCGGAGACGACCACGCGTGAGGCGAGGGCCTTCCGGAGGGCTTCCACACGAGCACGGGACTCAGCGGCGGCGGATGCGGGCGTTGGCAACGAGGCCATGAAAGTTCTCCCAGAGGTGCGACGGCTGTCGGCTTTGCGGCTCCACTCCCGGAGGCGCACCCGGTCAGGGTAACGGGGACGATGGTCCCGTTGTGGGTACGTCCACGAGCCGGAACGGCGTGCGCGTGTCGTGGCCGGAAGCATCCGATGGAAATATTGGCGCACGCCGCGCTCGCCGGAGGTCGGCAACGACCGATACTGTTCAGCATTGCCGAACGGTGCACGACACCACCTCTGCCAGCTGTCAAGATCCGAGGGAGGAAGGGACTGCGATGGCACGCAACATCCAGTCGCTCGAACGGGCCGCGGCCATGCTCCGGTTGCTCGCGGGCGGCGAGCGGCGGCTCGGCCTCTCGGACATCGCCGCCGCGCTCGGCCTCGCCAAGGGCACGGCCCACGGCATCCTGCGCACCCTGCAGGCCGAGGGCTTCGTGGAGCAGGACTCCGCCTCGGGGCGCTACCAGTTGGGCGCCGAGCTGCTCCGCCTGGGCAACAGCTACCTGGACGTGCACGAGCTGCGGGCGCGCGCCCTGGTGTGGACGGACGACCTGGCCCGCTCCAGCGGCGAGGCGGTCTACCTCGGCGTACTGCACCAGCAGGGCGTGCTGATCGTGCACCACGTGTTCAGGCCCGACGACAGCCGGCAGGTCCTGGAGGTCGGCGCGATGCACCCGCTGCACTCCACGGCCCTCGGCAAGGTGCTCTCCGCGTACGACCCGGTGGCGCACAGCGAGGCCCTCGAGGCCGAGCGCAAGGGCTTCACCACGCGGACAGTGTGCGACTCCGGCGAGCTGGAGGCGGTGTTCGACCTCACCCGAGCGCGCGGGTACGCCGCCGACGTCGAGGAGACCTGGGAGGGCGTGGCCTCGGTCGCCGCCCCGATCCACGACCGGCACCGGATGCCGGTGGGCGCGGTGGGCATCACCGGCGCCGTCGAGCGGGTGTGCAGGCAGGACGACCCGGCGGCGCTGCGCCCCGAGCTGATCGCGGCCGTCCGCGACTGCGCCCGCTCCGTCTCCCGCGATCTGGGCGCCAGCCGCTTCTGAAGCCGCTCCGCCCGCACCCCACGAGCCGCGACTCACACGGCGGACGTGGCTCAAGGTGCAGACCACACCAATCCGAGTGACCATCGTTGAACGCCCACCGGCCCGTCGCCCTCAACGGTGGGCCGATAGCCACAGGCGATCAATAACGATCGCGCATTCGATAAAAGATCCCTTGACGAGCCGGGAACCACAGAGCGAGACTCGCGTCCATCGGTCGGCATTGTCGAACACCTACCGGCAATACGCGTTAGAGTGTGAACAGGCCAGACCGGACCCGACCCTCGCCTGAGGGCTCGGACCACCGGAAAGGGACCCGGGAGGTTCGTTACTCGGGTTTTCCCCTGGACGAAGGACAAAGGAGTCGCGGGTGTCCAGCCACGACATCTTCCTTGGCGAGACCATCGGTACCGCCATATTGGTTCTGCTGGGCGGTGGCGTGTGCGCCGCCGTCACTTTCAAGCGCTCGAAGGCCTACGAGGCCGGCTGGGTCGCCATCGCGTTCGGCTGGGGCTTCGCGGTTCTCACCGGCGCCTATCTGGCGGGCGGCGTCTCCGGCGCCCACCTCAACCCGGCCGTCACCATCGGCCTCGCCATCGAGGGCGGCACCAAGTGGAGCGACGTACCGCTCTACCTGGTCTCCGAGCTCTTCGGCGCCATGATCGGCGCCGTCCTGGTCTGGCTCGCGTACTACGGGCAGTTCCACGCCCACCTCACCGACCGCGAGGTGCTGGCCGCGCACAACGGCACCGACGGCGAAGAGGGTCTCGTCGACCCGAAGGCCGCACCCGAGGCCGGCCCCGTGCTCGGCGTCTTCTCCACCGGTCCGGAGATCCGGAACCTGGCGCAGAACCTCATGACCGAGATCATCGCCACGGTGGTGCTCGTCCTGGCGATCCTCACGCAGGGCCTGAACGACAACGGCAACGGCCTGGGCACCCTCGGCGCCCTCATCACCGCACTCGTCGTGGTCAGCATCGGTCTCTCCCTCGGTGGCCCCACCGGCTACGCCATCAACCCGGTCCGTGACCTCGGTCCGCGCATCGTGCACTCGCTGCTCCCGCTGCCCAACAAGGGCGGTTCGGACTGGTCGTACGCCTGGGTCCCAGTGGTCGGTCCGCTCATCGGCGGAGCCATCGCCGGCTTCCTCTACAAGCTGTTCTGAGCGACGCCACCGAGACCACCGACTTACGTACGACGAGGAGCACACCGTGACCGACGCACACACCACCGGCCCCTTCATCGCGGCGATCGACCAGGGCACCACGTCCAGCCGCTGCATCGTGTTCGACAAGGACGGCCGGATCGTCTCCGTCGACCAGAAGGAGCACGAGCAGATCTTCCCGAAGCCGGGCTGGGTCGAGCATGACGCGAACGAGATCTGGACCAACGTCGAGGAGGTCGTCGCCGGAGCCATCACCAAGGCCGGCATCACGCGCGACGACATCAAGGCGATCGGCATCACCAACCAGCGCGAGACGACGCTGCTCTGGGACAAGAACACCGGCGAGCCCGTCCACAACGCGATCGTCTGGCAGGACACCCGCACCGACGCCCTGTGCAAGGAGCTCGGGCGCAACGTGGGGCAGGACCGCTTCCGCCGCGAGACCGGCCTCCCGCTGGCGAGCTACTTCGCGGGTCCCAAGGCCCGCTGGCTGCTCGACAACGTCGAGGGTCTGCGCGAGCGCGCGGAGCGCGGCGACATCCTCTTCGGCACGATGGACACCTGGGTCATCTGGAACCTGACGGGTGGTGTCAACGGCGGCAAGCACTACACCGACGTCACCAACGCCTCCCGCACGATGCTGATGAGCCTGCACGAGATGCAGTGGGACGAGCGGATCTGCTCGTCCATCGGCGTCCCGATGTCGATGCTGCCGGAGATCCACTCCTCCGCCGAGGTCTACGGCGAGGTCACCGGAGGCAAGCTGGGCGACCTGCTCGGCGGCATCCCGGTCGCCTCGGCGCTCGGCGACCAGCAGGCGGCCCTGTTCGGCCAGACCTGTTTCGCCGAGGGCGAGGCCAAGTCCACGTACGGCACCGGCACCTTCATGCTGATGAACACCGCGGACAAGGCCATCAACTCGTACTCGGGCCTGCTGACCACGGTCGGCTACCAGATCGGCGACCAGAAGCCGGTCTACGCGCTCGAGGGCTCGATCGCCGTCACGGGCTCCCTGGTGCAGTGGATGCGCGACCAGATGGGCCTGATCAAGTCGGCCGCCGAGATCGAGACGCTGGCCTCCAGCGTCGAGGACAACGGCGGCGCGTACTTCGTGCCGGCCTTCTCCGGCCTGTTCGCCCCCTACTGGCGCTCCGACGCGCGCGGTGTCATCGCGGGTCTGACCCGCTACGTCACCAAGGCGCACCTCGCGCGCGCCGTCCTCGAGGCCACCGCCTGGCAGACCCGCGAGATCACCGACGCCATGACGAAGGACTCCGGCGTCGAACTGACCGCGCTCAAGGTCGACGGCGGCATGACCTCCAACAACCTGCTGATGCAGACCCTCTCGGACTTCCTGGACGTGCCCGTGGTGCGCCCGATGGTCGCCGAGACGACCTGCCTCGGCGCCGCCTACGCCGCCGGTCTCGCCGTCGGCTTCTGGTCCAGCACCGACGAGCTCCGCGCCAACTGGCGCCGGGCCGCCGAGTGGACCCCCCGCATGGACGCGGCCACCCGCGACCGTGAGTACAAGAGCTGGCTCAAGGCCGTGGAGCGGTCCATGGGCTGGCTCGAAGACAGCTCTGTCGAGGAGTAACACCCCACCATGACTACCCAGTCCACCCTGCAGACCGTGCCTGCCCTCGGAACGCACCCGGTCGCCGGTTCCAACCCGAGCCGCGCCGAGACCCGCGAGCAGCTTTCCAAGGCGACGTACGACCTCCTGGTCATCGGCGGCGGCATCCTGGGCATCTCCACTGCCTGGCATGCGGCGCAGTCCGGCCTGCGGGTGGCCCTGGTCGACGCCGGCGACTTCGCCGGCGCCACGTCCTCCGCGTCCTCCAAGCTGCTCCACGGCGGCCTGCGCTACCTGCAGACCGGCGCGGTGAAGCTCGTCGCGGAGAACCACTTCGAGCGGCGTGCGGTGTCCCGCAACGTGGCCCCGCACCTCGCCAACCCGCTCACCTTCTACCTGCCCGTCTACAAGGGCGGCCCGCACGGCGCGGCCAAGCTGGGCGCGGGTGTGTTCGCGTACAGCGCGCTGTCCGCGTTCGGTGACGGTGTGGGTCACCTGCTGTCCCCGGAGAAGGCCCAGCGCGATGTGCCGGAGCTGCGCACCGACAACCTGAAGGCCGTTGCCGTGTACGGCGACGACCAGATGAACGACGCGCGGATGGCGTTGATGACCGTGCGTGCGGCTGTGGACGCGGGCGCTGTCGTTCTCAACCACTCCGAGGTCACCGGGCTGCGCTTCACCAACGGCCGGGTCACCGGCGCCGAGCTCAAGGACCGTACGAGCGGTGACGAGTTCGGGGTCAACGCCCGTCTGGTGCTGAACGCGACGGGCCCCTGGGTCGACCACCTGCGCAAGATGGAGGACCCGAACTCGGCGCCGTCCATCCGCCTGTCCAAGGGCGCACACCTGGTGATGAAGCGGACCGCCCCCTGGAAGGCCGCGCTCGCGACCCCCATCGACAAGTACCGCATCACCTTCGCCCTCCCCTGGGAGGACATGCTGCTGCTCGGCACGACCGACGAGGAGTACGAGGGTGACCCCGCGGATGTCTCGGTCACCGAGAAGGACATCGACCAGATCCTGGACGAGGCCGCCTTCTCGGTCCGTGACCAGCAGCTCAAGCGGGAGCTGATGACGTACTCCTTCGCCGGTCTGCGCGTGCTGCCGGGTGGCCCCGGCGACACGTCGAAGGCCAAGCGCGAGACGGTCGTCAACGAGGGCAAGGGCGGCATGCTGTCCGTCGCCGGCGGCAAGTGGACGACGTTCCGGCACATCGGCCGCACGGTCATGCAGAAGCTGGAGGCGCTGCCGGGGCACCCGCTCGGTGACGACTTCGAGCAGATCAAGAACCTGCCGAAGAAGCTTCCGCTGCCGGGTGTCGCCAACCCGCGTGCCGTGGCGCACCGGCTGCTGGTCGACAGTCCGGCGCCCGGGCCGCGGATGGGGGCCGACACGGCCAAGCACCTGGCGACGCACTACGGTTCGCTGTCCTTCGACATCGCGCGGCTTGCCAACGAGAGCCCGGAGCTGGCGGAGCGGGTGCACCCGGATGCGCCGGAGATCTGGGCGCAGGTCGTGTATGCACGTGATCACGAGTGGGCCGAGACGCAGGACGATGTGTTGCGGCGGCGGACGACGTTGACGATTCGTGGGCTTGACACGGATGACGTGCGGTCCAAGGTGCAGGATCTGCTCGACAAGAAGTAGGCCTGTACGTAGGCGGATGGGGCGGCACCCACGGGGGTGCCGCCCCATTTGCCTGTTGCCGCGGCGGGGTTGCGGTCTCGGGGCTCTGCCCCGGACCCCGCTGCTCAATCGCCGCAGGGGCCTAAATGGAGCCTGACTCGTCGTCCGAGTCCAGGATCGAGTGCTCCAACTTGCCCAGCAGGCGCGCCAGTTGGCGGCGTTCCGCCGGGGAGATGGCGGCGAGCATGCGTTCCTCGTTGGCCAGGTGGTCCGTGAAGACCTCGTCGACCTTGGCGAGGCCCTCGTCGGTGAGGCGGGAGTAGACGACGCGGCGGTCTTCGGCGTCCCGCTCGCGCACGATGAGGCCGTCCTTCTCCAGGCGGTCCATGCGCAGGGTGACCCCGGCGGACGAGACGAGCCCCGAGTCCGCGAGCTGCCCGGCGGTGAGCCGGTAGGGCTTGCCGGCGCGGCGCAGCGCGGTCAGCACGTCGAACCCGGCGACGGACAGGCCGTGCCGGTCGATCGACGCGTTGAGCTTGGTGTTGTAGCGCAGGAACGAGCGGTGCAGCCGGGCCAGCACCTCCAGCGGTCCTGTGTCGAGCTCGGGCCGCTCCCGCGCCCAGTCCGCCACGATCTGTGTCACGGCGTCGCGCCGCTTCGGCTTCCGCTCGGCCATCCCGTCCCCTCGCGCGCTTCCCACGGGCGGACGCGAAATCGTACGCCCCTGAAAATTCTACCCCTGAGTCATTACGCGTTGAGCTCCTCCAGGGTCTTCCCCTTCGTCTCCACCGCGAACAGGGCGATCACCGCGCCCACGGCCGCCATGCCCGCCAACTGTGCGAAGACCAGGCCGAGTCCACCGCCGGAGCCGATGATCGCGCCGACCGTGATCGGGCCGAGGATGACGCCGAGCCGGTTCCACAGGCCGCCGAAGGCCGCGCCGGTGGCACGGTTGGCGGTGGGGTACAGCTCGGGCGAGTAGAGGTAGAGGCTCGCGTTGATCGCGTAGACGAAGAACGTGGTGACGGAGGCGAACAGGGCGACCTGGAGGCCCGAGGTGACGCCCGCGACGGCCAGCACGCCGAGGGCGAGGGCGGCCCCGCCGAGCCCCGCGACCAGGGCGGGACGCCGGCCGATCCGGTCGATGAGGAGGGCGACGACGAGCGTGCCGAGCAGGCCGGTGACGTTGCCGAGCATCGTGTAGGCGAGCGAGGTCGTCAGGTCGAGGCCGAAGTTCTTCGTGTACAGGGACGGCAGCCAGGTCGCGATGCCGTAATTGACGTAGTACCCGGAGAACCACAGGGCGGACAGGACGGCGGTGCGGCGCCGGTATCGGCCGGTGAACAGGTCCCGCAGGCGCCCGCGTTCCACCTTCGCGTCGGGCGTGCCGCCGGGCTGCGGCAGCGGCTCGCCCACCGCTCGCTCGACCTCCGCCTCGATCCGGGCGACGGCCCGCTCGGCCTCCTCCGTACGCCCCTGCGAGAGCAGCCAGCGCGGCGACTCGGCGACGTGCTTGGGCAGCGCCACGGCGATCAGGACGGGCAGCGCGCCGAGCACGAACATCGCGCGCCAGCCCAGGTTCGGCACCACCCACACCGCGACGAGGCTGGCGGCCGCGAGTCCGGCCGGGAAGATCATCTCGTAGAGCAGGACGAAGCGGCCGCGCTTGTCGGAGCGGGAGATCTCGTTGATGTACGTGGCCGCGACCGGGACGACGCCGCCGATGCCGAGCCCCTGGACGAACCGGAAGCCCGAGAACAGCTCGATCCCGTTCGCCGTGGCGACGGCGAGGCTCGCGAGGCCGGTGATCGCGACGCCCAGCGCCACCGTGCGCACCCGGCCGATCCGGTCCCCCAGCCACCCGGCGACCAGCGCGCCGAGCAGCATGCCGACGGATCCCGTGGTGACCGCGAAGGTGGCCTGCCCCGTGCTCAGGTGCCAGTCCTTGATGAGGACGGGCAGCGCGGAGGCGGCCAGGAGCTGGTCGAAGGCCTCGAAGAACGTCACGGCGCCGATCAGGCAGCGCACCTTGACGTGCCAGCGGGAGTGCGGAAGTCGTTCGAGTCGGGCCGCGATCGAGCCGAGGCCCTGTTTATCGGGCATGCCCGGTTTGCCTGCCACTGTCGTCATGGGGAGGTGTCCTTCCGCGAGCACGCGAACACAGGGACGTGAAGGGGGATGCCGCGACCTTAGAAGGCAACTACTTAGCGGTCAATGGTTAGGCGCTTAGGGATCTGAAAGCCGTGCACTCCGCAACTCTTCTTCAAGCACGCCCTTGCGGAGAAACACTTAAGCGCTTAGATTTCTAGCGCTTCGACTCAACAACGCACCTACGCACCACTCCATTTGGAGGTCCCGCCGTGCCTCAGCACCCCACCGAAATCCTCGTCGCGGGCCAGTGGCGACGCGGCTCCGGTGCCCCGCTCGACACGGTCGACCCCGCCACCGGGCAACTGCTCGCCACGCTGCACACCGCCTCCGCCGAGGAGGTCGACGAGGCCGCGCGGGCAGCGGCAGCGGCAGCGGCTGACCCCGCCTGGCGGGAGCTGCTCCCCCACCAGCGGGCCCGGCTCCTGTACCGGATCGCGGAGCTGACCGAGGAGGCCGCCGACGAGCTGGCCGCGACGCAGACCGCCGACACCGGAAAGACCCTCACCGAGACGAAGGCGCTCGCGCTCAGCGCGGCAGGCACCTTCCGCTACCTCGCCGCGACCCTGGAGACCGCCGAAGAGGCGATCACCCCCTCGCGCGGCCCGTACGTCACGATGAGCGTGCACGAGCCGATCGGCGTGGTCGGGGCGATCAACCCGTGGAACTCCCCGGTCGCCAGCGACGCACAGAAGCTCGCGCCCGCCCTGGCCGCGGGGAACGCGGTGCTGCTCAAGCCGGCCGCCTGGACCCCACTGGTCTCCCTGAGGCTCGGCCGGATCATCACGCGGGCCCTCACCGAGTTCGGCCTGCCCACCGCCCTGCTGTCGGTGCTCCCGGGCAGTGGCCGGGTGGTGGGGGATGCCGTCGTACGGCACCCGCTCGTCGGCCGGATCGGATTCACCGGCGGCACCGAGACCGGCCGCTCCATCGCGGAGATCGCGGCACGGAAGCTGATCCCGGCCTCTCTGGAGCTCGGCGGCAAGTCGCCGACGATCGTGCGGGCCGACGCCGACGCCGAACAGGCCCTGGCGGGTGTGATGTTCGGGATCTTCTCGTCCAGCGGGCAGTCCTGCATCGCGGGTTCGCGGCTGTTCGTGCACGCGTCACTGTACGAGTCCTTCATCGGTGAACTGGTCTCCCGTGTAAGGAAGTTGCGGGTCGGGCCCGGCACCGACCCCGACACCCAGGTGGGCCCGCTCGTCCACGCGAAGCACCGGGACTCGGTCGCCGCGTACGTCGACCTCGCCCGCTCCGAGGGCGCCGAGGTGCTGTGCGGCGGCTCCGCACCCGAGGGCCCCGCGTACGAGAACGGCGCGTACTACCTGCCGACCGTCCTCGCCGGGCTGCCGAACGACTCCCGCACCTGCCAGGAGGAGATCTTCGGCCCGGTCCTCGTGGTCCTCCCCTACGACGACGAGGACGACCTGGTCCGCCAGGCCAACGCCTCCGTGTACGGCCTGGCCTGCGGGATCTGGACCCGCGACCACCGCGCCGCCTGGAACCTGGCCCGCCGGATCGACGCGGGCACCGTGTGGATCAACACGTACAAGCAGTTCAGCGCGGCCACCCCGTTCAGCGGGATGAAGGACAGCGGCCTCGGCACCGAGAAGGGGCGTGACGCCATCCGCGCCTACCAACGCCAGAAGTCCCTGTACTGGGGCACGTCCGCAGCCCCGCTCCCCTGGGCCAACTGACCATGCCTGCAACGGAGTTCCGTATGTCCCACCCCACTCACCCGCCCATCGCCCGGCTGCGCGCGCTGCGCTCCGTCGAGCTGCTCACCCCCTCCTTCGCCGAGGCCACCGACTTCTACGAGGACGCGTGGGGGCTGGAGGTCGTCGAGTCCGAGCACAGCGCGAGCTGGCTGCGCGGCACTGGCGAGCAGCACCACGCCCTCCAGCTGACCCGCTCCGACCGCACGGGGCTCGGCCGCCTCGTGTTCGCCGTCGCCACGCCCGCCGAGATCGACGAGGCGGCGCGGCGGCTCGAAGCCCGCGGCATCGTGCCGCTCGCCGGGCCCGGCCTCCTCGACCAGGTGGGCGGGGGCTACGGTCTGCGGTTCCACGACCACGAGGGCCGGCTCGTCGAACTGTCCGCCGAGACCTGGGCGGTCGCGCCGCGCGGGCAGGACACGGCGGTGCCGGTCGGTGTCACGCACGCGGTCCTCAACACCCCGGACATCGACGCCGCCGTCGCCTTCTACCGCGACGTCCTCGGCCTGCGCGTGTCCGACTGGTCCGAGCACCAGATGGCGTTCCTGCGCTGCAACGCCGACCACCACTGCATCGCGTTCAACCAGGCCGAGTGGGTGTCCCTCAACCACGTGGCGTACGAGATGAGTTCGGTCGACCACTTCATGCGCGGGCTCGGGCGGCTGCGCCATCACGGGATCGTCCCGAAGTGGGGTCCGGGGCGGCACGGGCCCGGCAACAACACGTTCTCCTACTTCACCGATCCGACCGGGCTCGTCTGCGAGTACACGTCCGAGGTCGCGCAGATCGTCGAGGACCGGTGGATCGCCAAGGTGTGGCGGCGGGTGCCGGAGCTGTCCGACCTGTGGGGCACGGCGGGGGCGCCGTCGAAGGAGATCCGCTGTCACATGGCCGGTTCGCCGGAGTCCCCGGTCATTCCTGAAGGAGCACAGAAATGAGCACGCTCAAGATCGGGCTCGTCGGCTGGGGCGCCATCGGCCGCGTCGTCGGCACCGCGCTGGCCCAAGGGGGCGTTCAGGGCGCCGAGTTGACCGGCATCGTCGACAACCGGCCGCTCGGTGAGGCGGCGCCCGCGCCGCAGGTCACCTTCGAGGAGGCCATCGAGGCTTGCGACCTGATCGTCGAGGCGGCAGGTCAGGGCGTCGTACGGGAATGGGGCGAGCACGTCCTCGACCACGGCACCGATCTGCTCGTGGCCTCGACCGGGGCCCTCACCGACGACGAGCTGAGCAAGCGGCTGCTCGCCGCCGGGCCCGGCCGGGTGTTCTTCACGGGCGGGGCCGTCGGCGGCCTCGATCTGCTCCAGGCCGTGCGGGGCCTGGGGCCGATCGAGGACGTCCGGCTGACGACCACGAAGCTGCCCGCCACCCTCGAACAGCCGTGGATGGACGCGGAGTTGCTGGGCCGCATGCGCTCAGCGACCGGGCCGGTCGTCGTCATGTCGGGCACGGCGCGCGACGTGCCCGTGAAGTTCCCCAAGTCGACGAACGTGGCCGCCTCGGTCGCCCTCGCTGTCGGCGACCTGGACGCTGTGCGGGTCGAGGTCGTCGCCGATCCGGGGGCCACGCTCACCCGGCATGTCATCGAGGCGTCCGGGGAGCACGGCTCGTACCGCTTCGAGGTCGCGCACCGGCCCGACCCGGGCAACCCCGCGACCAGCCGGATCGTGCCGTACGCGGTGCTGCGGTCGGTGGCCGCGCTCGCCGGACGGCCGGGGCAGATCCTGTGACGGCCGCCCACCCGGACACCAACCCAGCCGCCCACCCTGCCGTCCATGTGGAGGAGGCCGGCACCGAAGGCCCCCTGCTGGTGTGTCTGCACGGCATCGGCTCCTCGTCGGCCGCGTTCGCGCCGCAGCTCGCCGCACTGAGCGAGCACGCGCGCGTGGTGGCCTGGGACGCCCCCGGCTACGGCAAGTCCCCCGACCCGGAAGGCCCGTTGGACCTGGACGGGTTCGCGGACGCCGCCGCCGACCTCATCCGCTCGTACGGTCCGTCGGCACACGTCCTCGGTGTCTCGTGGGGCGGTGTCATCGCGCTGCGGCTCGCGACCCGGCACCCCTCGCTCGTCGAGTCACTGATCGTCGCCGACTCCAGTACGGGCTCCGGCACCGACCCCGCCAAGGCCGAAGGCATGCGGGCCCGCGTCGCCGACCTGGCGGAGGCCGGCCCACGCGCCTTCGCCGAGAAGCGCGGCCCCCGCCTCGTCTCCGACCTCGCGCCCGCCGCACTCGTCGAGCGGGTCGTCGACACCATGGCCGCCTCCGTGCGGCTGCCCGGATACGGGTACGCCGCCGAGTCCATGGCCGGCGCCGACCTGCGCCCCGAACTGTCCGCCGTCTCCGCGCCCACCCTCGTGATCTGCGGCGACCGCGACAAGGTCACCGGCGCCGAGGCCTCCCAGGCCATCGCCGGGGGCCTGCACAAAACCGCCTACGTGATCGTCAAGGACGCCGGTCACCTGGCCAACCAGGAACAGCCCGAGCGGTTCAACGCCTGGGTCCTGTCCCACCTGCACATCGTCACCCTCTAGTTCCAGCTCTAGCGAAGGACACCCACCATGCCTCTGACCACCACCGAGTACGACAACGGCAGCGACCTCGGCACGTACACCGACTCGCTGATCGCCTCGAAGGAGTCCCGCGTCGCGGACTTCGACACGCTCTCCTTCCAGGAGAAGGCGGGCAAGCAGTACCGCCGCGGCCAGATCCGCTACGTCGGCTCCGGCGCCACCGGCAACCACGAGGGCGACAGCCGCATCCTCCCGTCCGGCGGCTTCACGTTCTCCAACATGCTGCTGCCGCCCGGCGCCGAGGGCCCGGCCCACACCCACCACGACGTGGAGGAGGCCTTCTTCGTCCTGGAGGGCGAGGTCCGCGTCGGCGTCCACCGCGGCCCGGACGAGGTCGAGTACCGCACCCTCGGCTACCGCGACATGATCGTGGTGCCCGCCGGTGTGACCCGCTCGCTGAAGAACGAGGGCGACACCGACGCCCTGTTCTGCGTCGTCATCGGCACGCAGAAGCCGCAGGTGCCCTCGTACCCCGAGTACTCGCCGATGCACGGCGTCACCCGTGACTGAGCTGTCCCCCAAGGACGCG
Source organism: Streptomyces sp. NPDC002754 (assembly GCF_053592315.1). Lineage (NCBI taxonomy): Bacteria > Bacillati > Actinomycetota > Actinomycetes > Kitasatosporales > Streptomycetaceae > Streptomyces > Streptomyces sp. NPDC002754. Next base: position 30,534 of record NZ_JBSFVM010000031.1, on the reverse strand, counting down.
CGCACGGTCGTCGTGACCGGGGCGGGCCGCGGCCTGGGCCTTGCCATGGCCCGCCGGGCCGCCGAGGACGGCTTCCGGGTCGTCCTCGCGGAGCTCGACCCCGAGCGCGGCGCCCGGGCCGCCGAGGAGCTGCGCGGCGAGGGGCACGACGCGCACTTCGCGCGCTGCGACGTGGCGGACCCGGCGTCCGTCGAGGAACTCGCCTCGGCCGTAAGGGACTTGGGCGGGCTCTACGGACTCGTCAACAACGCGGCCCTCGCCAACGGCGTCGGCGGCAAGGAGTTCCAGGACATCGACATCGAGGCCTGGGACCGCCTGATGACGGTGAACGCGCGCGGCCCCTGGCTGGTGTCGAAGGCGCTGCACCCGCTGTTTGGCCCGACCGGACGCATCGTCAACATCGCCTCGGACGCGGCCCTTTACGGCTCCCCGCGGCTCGCGCACTACATCACGTCGAAGGGCGCCGTCATCGCCCTCACCCGCGCGATGGCCCGGGAACTCGGCGAGCGCGGCATCACCGTCAACGCGCTGGCGCCGGGCCTCACCGAGTGCGAGGCGACCGAGGGAGTGCCGGAGGAACGGCACGGCTTGTACGCCGCGAACCGGGCGATCTCCCGGCCGCAGCAGCCCGACGACCTCACCGGTCTGGCCTCCTTCCTCCTCTCCGAGGAATCCCGCTATCTGACCGGACAGGTGATCGCCGTCAACGGCGGCTTCACCATGAACTGACCACTGAACCTCTGAACCAACTTCCTTACTGGAGCACTGAGTTATGGATCTCGGCCTCGCCGACCGGACCTATGTGGTCACCGGAGGCAGCTCGGGCGTCGGCCTGGCCACGGTCCGCGCCCTCCTCGACGAAGGCGCGAACGTCGCCACCTGCGGACGCGATGCCGACCGCCTCAAGAGCATCGGCACGCACGACCGCCTCTTCACCGCCACGTGCGACGTGCGTGACGCCGATGCCGTACGCGGCTTCGTGGCGGCGTCCGCGAAGGCCTTCGACGGGCGTCTCGACGGGCTGGTCAACAACGCCGGCCAGTCCCGCATGAAGAGCCTCGACGACACGACCGAGGACGACTGGCGCGACGAGCTGGAGCTGAAGTTCGCGGGCGTGCTGAACCCGCTTCAGGCGGCCCGGGAGTATCTGCGGGCGTCCGACGCGGCCTCCGTCGTCAACGTCAACGCAGTGCTTGCCAAGCAGCCCGAGCCGCGGCTGATCACGACGAGCGCCGCCCGCGCGGGCATCCTCAACCTCTCCAAGTCCCTTTCCCAGGAGCTCGCTTCGGCCGGCGTCCGGGTCAACTCGGTCTGCCTCGGCCTCATCGACACCGGCCAGTGGACGCGGCGGCACGCCGCTGCGGACTCCGGCCTGAGTTACGAGGACTGGCAGGCGGAGCTGGCCGCCGACCGCGGTGTCTCGCTCGGCCGGCTCGGCCGCGCCGAAGAGGTCGCCTACGCGATCGTCGCGCTGCTGTCGCCGCGCGCCTCGTACATCACCGGAACCGCCGTCGACGTCTGCGGCGGCGTCGGCCGCGGCATTCTCTGAGGAGTTCACATGCAGTACACCAATGGCGGTGACCTCCTCGTCGCCGTCCTGAAGGAACTCGGCGTCGACACGGTCTTCGGCATCGTGTCCGTGCACAACCTGCCGCTGGTCGAGGCCGTCGACCGCGAGCTGCGCTTCGTACCCGTGCGGCACGAGGCGAGCGCGGTCAGCGCCGCCGACGCCTACGGCCGGGCCCGCGGCACCATCGGCTGCGCGCTCACCTCGACCGGCACGGGCGCGGGCAACGCGGCCGGTTCGCTGATCGAGGCGCTCGCCTCCGGCACGTCCGTGCTGCACGTCACGGGCCAGGTCGAGACCGGATTCCTGGGCAGCGGACGCGGGTTCATCCACGAGACGAAGAACCAGCTCGGCATGCTGGACGCCGTCTCGGCGTTCGCGGCCACGGTGGGCTCGGCCGGCGAGGCGGGCGACGTGCTGCGGTCCGCCGCACGTGCCGCGCTCGCGTCGCCGGGCGGCCCCGCGAGCGTGGAGTGGCCGATCGACCTGCAGTACGCGGCGCAGACGGACGCGCCCGTGGCCGTGGAGCCGACCGTCTCGCCGGTTCTGGCAGACCAACTGGCGCAAGCCGCCATGCTGTTGGCGTCCGCCGAGCGTCCCCTCATCTGGGCCGGCGGCGGCGCCACCCGCGCAGGCGCCGAGCTCACCGCGCTCGTCGAGGCGACCGGCGCCGGGCTGCTCACCTCCAACTCCGGGCGCGGCGCGGTCCCCGAGGACCACCCGCAGGTCATCGGCAACTTCGCGACCACGCCCGCCGGGCGCGCGCTGCTCGCCGACGCGGACGTACTGCTGACCATCGGCACGCACTTCCGCTCCAACGAGACCGCCGACTACGGCCTCCAACTCCCGGACGCCGAGCGGCACATTCAGATCGACGTCGACGCCGCCGCCCTCGGCCGCGTCTACCCGGCCGCACACCCCCTGCACGCCGACGCCGCCGACGCCCTGGCCGCCCTGCTCCCCCACGCCCGCGCCGCCGAGCCGTCGTGGACGCGGCGGATCACGGACGTACGCGCCGAGGTGCGGGCCACGCTGCACGACAACATCGGCCCGCAGGCCGCCATCTGCGACGCGCTGCGCGCCGTGCTGCCGCGCGACGCGGTCGTCGCCCGTGACGTCACGATCCCGTCCAGCAGTTGGGGCAACCGGCTCCTGGAGATGTACGACCCGCGCTCCAATGTGTTCCCGCGCGGCGGCGGCATCGGGCAGGGCCTCGGCATGGGCATCGGCGCGGCCCTCGCCGACCCCGGGCGGCCCACCGTCGTCATCGCGGGCGACGGCGGCCTCGCCGTGCACCTCGGCGAGCTGCTCACCGTCGCGCAGGAGCGCCCCCGTCTGACCGTCCTGGTCTTCAACGACGGCGGTTACGGCGTGCTGCGCAACATGCAGGACCGCTACAGCGAGCGCCGGTCCGGCGTCGACCTCGTCACGCCGGACTTCGAACTCCTCGCCCGTGCCTGCGGGTTGCCGTACCTGCGGATCTCGGACGCCGAGCACGCCCGGCCGGTGATCGAGCAGGCCGTCGCGTCCGAGGGTCCGACGCTCGTCGAGGTCGACCTCGCCTCGCTCGGCCCGATGAAGAACCCGTTCACCCCGCCCGTGAAGATCCCCGGCACGTAAGGAGGCCACCATGACCGAAGAGCGTCGACTCGACCTGCTGGTCCGGCGGATGACCTGGGAGGCCGACGGTGTCCTCTCCGTCGAGCTGACCCACCCGGACGGCAAGCCGCTGCCCGCGTGGGCGCCGGGCGCGCACCTCGATGTGCACGTCGGCGGGCAGGTCCGCCAGTACAGCCTGTGCGGCGACCCGTCCGACTGCGGCACGTACCGCATCGGTGTGCTCAACGAGCCGTCCTCGCGCGGCGGTTCGCGGTACGTGCACACCCAGCTGCGCCCCGGCCAGCAGGTCACCACCTCCGAGCCACGCAACCACTTCGCCCTGGAGGACGCCCCCGCGTACGTGTTCATCGCCGGCGGCATCGGTGTCACGCCGATCCTCGCGATGGCACGGGAGGCCGCCCGGCGCGGCGCCGACTGGCGCATGGTGTACGGCGGCCGGGGGCGCGCCTCGATGGCGTTCACCGATGAACTGGGCGCGCTCGGCGGCGACCTGACCCTCGTACCGCAGGACGAGCAGGGGCACATCGACCTCGACGCGACGCTCGCCGGGCTGCCCGAAGGGGCACTCGTCTACTCCTGCGGACCCGAGCCGCTGCTCGCGGCGGTCGAGGAGCGCTGCCCGGCCGACCGACTGCGCCTGGAGCGCTTTGCCGCCCCCGTCGTCGAACGGGTCGCGGACGAAGGCGAGTTCGAGGTCGAATGCCGCGCCTCCGGACAGACCCTCACCATCGGCGCCGACACATCGATCCTGGAGGCCGCCGAGGCCGCGGGCATCGACGCGCCCAACTCGTGCCGCGACGGCATCTGCGGCTCCTGCGAGACCCGTGTCATCGAAGGCGCCCCCGAACACCGCGACTTCCTCCTGTCGGAGACCGAGCACGCCGCGAGCGCCTCGATGATGATCTGCGTCTCGCGCTGCGCCGCCGGCTCCCGCCTCGTACTCGACCTCTGACTTGACCTCTGAGGAGACATCCATGACCACCACCGACACCAACGACTGGCCGTACCTGGAGACCCACCAGTCCCGCGACCACGAGCCGAGCCCGTACGAGTACAAGCTGGCGGCCACGCTCGAAGAGGTCTTCACCAAGGTCGGCCACGAACTCACCGACGTAGTGACCGGGCTGAATGCCCGTCAGGTCCACGCCCCCGACGGGGCGCCGTGGACCGAGGAATCCTTCCGCGCCGAGATGCACCGACTGGGAGCGTGACGTACCCCATGGCTCTGACCGCCGACCACATCTACGCGACCGGCCTGCGCAACCAGTGGCACCCGGTCGTCCCCTCCTCCTTCGTCGCGCCCGGCGCGATGCGCAAGGTCACCGTCCTCGGCGAGCAGTGGCTGCTGTTCCGCCGCTCCGACGGCACCCTGAGCATGCTCGCCGACCGCTGTCCGCACCGTGGCGCCCCGCTCTCCCTCGGCAAACACCTGGGTGACCGGGTGGCCTGCTGGTACCACGGCGTCGAGATCGAGACCGACGGCACCGTCTCCTCCGTGCCGGGCCTGCCCGGCTGCAACCTGGAGGGCAAGAAGCTCGTCACGTCGCTGCCCGTGCGCGAGGTCTCCGGCGCCGTCCTCGCCTACTTCGGCGACGAACAGCACCCGGAGCCGGTCGAGTTGACGCTCCCCGAGCCGCTCACCGACCCCGACATCGACGCGATCCTGTGCTACGCCGAGTGGGACGCGCCGTGGCGTTACGGCGTCGAGAACCTGCTCGACCCGATGCACGGCCAGTTCCTGCACCACGACTCACACACCATGTTCGACGGTGACACCACCGCCAAGTTCCGCATCCGCGAGACCGACCGCGGCTACTTCTTCGAGAAGACCGACCAGCGGGGCGTGAACTTCGACTGGATCGAGCTGTGCCGCACGGGCGTGGACTGGTTCGACCTGTCCATCCCCTACCCGCCGTCGGCGGGCCCCGGCGGCCCGTTCGGCATCGTCGGCATGGTCCGCCCGGTCGACGAGAACCGCTCCGCCGTCTTCTTCTGGCGCTACCGCAAGGTCCAGGGCTGGCAGCGGGACACCTGGCGGTTCCTGTACAAGACGCTGATCGAGGAGCGCCACTGGCAGGTCCTGGAGCAGGACCGGGAAATGCTGGAGGCGATGCCGGCCGACGCCGACCAGCAGGAGAACCTCTACCAACACGACCTCGGCGTGGTCCGCCTGCGCCGCATGTACCGCGGCGAGGCCGAGAAGCAGGCGGCCGGGAAGCAGTCGACCGCATGAGTGCGAGAGCGCGCTGGGCGGGGGTCCTGAGCCTGCTGGTCATCGTGCTGATCAGCTACGTGGACCGCGTCAACGTCTCCGTCCTCATCACGGACAAGGCGTTCACCGACCACTTCGGCATCACCGGTGACCCGACGGCGCAGGGCGCCCTGTCGACGGTGTTCCTCGTCGGGTACGGGATCGCGGCGTTCTTCCTCACCCCGTTCTACGAGACGTCGCTCGGGGTGCGCCGCGGCCTCGTCGTCAGCGTCGCCCTGTGGTCGCTGATGACACTGCTGTCGCCGTACGCGCTCGGCGCGCTCACGCTGACCGTTCTGCGCGCCCTGCTCGGCGCCGCCGAGGGCCCGCTGTTCTCGCTCAAGACGATGTACGTGCGCGAGCACTTCGCGCCGCACGAGGCGGGCCGCCCCAACGCGGTCAGCTCCATGGGGGTGTCGCTTGGCACGGCCGCGGGCCTGCCCCTGATCACGTACCTCGTCTACCGCTTCGACTGGCACACCTCGTTCCTCGCCCTCGCGGCGCTGAACGCGGTGATCGGCCTCCCGCTGATCCTGCTGTTCGTACGAGGGCGTGGGGTGCGCGGCGCCGCCGAGCGGCCGGGCTTCGGGGCCACGTTGAAGGGCGCCCTGCGCATGCCCCGCCTGGCGCCCATCCTGGTCATCGAGATCGCCACGCTCGCGTACCTGTGGGGATCGAGCGCCTGGCTGCCCTCGTATCTGCTGCACGAGCGGCACTTCTCCCTGGCCGCGATGGGGATCGTCTCGGCCCTGCCGTTCGTGATGTCACTGATCTCCGGGTTCCTCGGCGGGCTGCTGCTCGACCGGCTGCCGCGGCGGCTGCTCGCCCTGCCGTTCGTGGTGGGCTCGACCGGCACCGCCGTGTGCGTGCTGCTTGTCGCGGGCGCGGGCAGCGGCGGGGCCGCAGCCACCGGGCTGATTCTGGCCGGCGGTTTCTGGGGCCTGCAGGGCCCGGCCATCCCCACCCTCGTCCAGCACTGCGCGCCCACGCACTTCGTCGGCAGCGCCTACGGAGTCGTGAACGGGGTCGGCAACCTGGTGTCGGCGTTCATGCCCACCCTCATGGGCGTGGCCATCGCGGCCAGCGGCGGCCACGGCTTCGGTGCCGGATTCAGCCTCCTCGCCGGGGCCCAGGCGCTGACCCTGGTGTGCGGGGCATGGCTGCTGGTCAGGCCGGTCCGCGAGGCACCGGCCGACGAACCCGACGCCGCGCGGCTCGCGCGCACCTGACGGCTGCCCCACGGTGGAGTGGACCACTCCGGCGTGGGGCAGTGTTGGGGGCAGTCCGCGCCCACAAGGGGGCTGCGGAGGGCCCCCGCCGACGCCGTAAGGTGGGCAGGTACGCGAGGGCACGTCGGAAGGAGGCACTGGGTGATCGAGCTCGAGGGGGTTCCCGAGCTGGTCGACCCGGTCATGGTGGCCGCGTTCGAGGGCTGGAACGATGCCGGCGACGCCGCCTCCACCGCGGTCGCGCATCTCGACAAGGAGTGGAAGGGCCAGGTGTTCGCGGCGCTCGACGCCGAGGACTACTACGACTTCCAGGTCAACCGGCCGACCGTGTTCGTCGACGACGGCGTGCGAAAGATCACATGGCCGACGACGCGGCTCTCGGTGATCCGTATCGGCGGGGACAAGCCGCGCGACCTGGTCCTGGTCCGGGGCATCGAGCCGTCCATGCGCTGGCGCTCGTTCTGCAACGAGCTGCTCGGCTTCGCGCACGAGCTGGGCGTCGAACTCGTCGTCGTCCTCGGCGCGCTGCTCGGCGACACCCCGCACACCCGGCCGGTGCCGGTCAGCGGCGTCACGTCGGACGCGGACCTGGCCTCGCGGATGAACCTGGAGGAGACCAAGTACGAGGGTCCGACAGGCATCGTCGGCATCCTCCAGGAGGCCTGCACGCACGCCGGCGTCCCCGCGGTCTCGCTGTGGGCGGCCGTCCCGCACTACGTGTCGCAGCCGCCGAACCCGAAGGCGACGCTGGCCCTCCTCAACCGTCTCGAGGACCTGATCGACCTGCGCATCCCGCTGGGCGAGCTGGCCGAGGACGCGCGGGCCTGGCAGTTGGGCGTGGACCAGCTGGCCGCCGAGGACAGCGAGGTCGCCGAGTACGTGCAGTCCCTGGAGGAGGCCCGCGACACCGCGGAGCTCCCCGAGGCCTCCGGCGAGGCGATCGCCCGCGAGTTCGAGCGCTACTTGCAGCGCCGCGACCCGAACGCCCCGCCCGGCGGCGGCCACGCGACGGACGGCGGCGACGGCTCCTCGCACCTGCGCGACAACCCGAGCGGCCGGACCAGGCCGCCGAAGCCGCCGCGCCCGGAGGGCGAGGACGGCGACGAGTAGTCGCGGCACGCAGTGACTTCAGGGCGGGGCGCCGAGCGCCCCGCCCTCCGTCGTGCCGCCCTGCCCGCACCCCAACTCTGGCCGGTTTGGGGCGTGACAGTTGATTCCGGTCGAATTGATGGCAGTTGCACGGGGTTCCCCATTCAACTTGTTTTCAAACGCAGTTGTCCTGCGGGGTCTGGACGGGCGGGCGTCGGCGTAGCAGGGTGAGCCCCGACGAGCCTCAAGAAGACACACGGCACAAGCAGACCCGTACGACCAGATGTGGCGAGGGGAGCTGTGGACCGATGACCGACCAGCACGCAAGCCCGGCACAGGGGCCGGGAGCGGCCGGGCCCGGACCTGATGGATCCGGTTTCACCTATCGCGGAGCGGAAGAGGAACTGATCGTCGTGGCGCGCCCCGAGGCCCGCCTGCGCGTCCAGGCCGACGGGGTGCGCTCCGCCGCGGGCGCCGACGTATCGGCGCTGAACATGTTCCTCGGGGACGAACAGCTCGCTCTTGAACCGCTGTTCGGCGGCGAGGAGCGGGTGCAGGGAGCCGGCGAGACACCCGGCGCCGACGTGCCGGACCTGGCGCTGTTCTACCGGGTGCGCGGCGGGGCCGAGCGGGCGCAGGAGCTGCGGTCGCGGATCGCGGCGCTTCCGGAGATCGACACGGCGTACGTGAAGCCGGGCGCGGTGCCCGCGGCCGCGGCGCAGTCGTCGCCGTCGTCGCCGTCGTCGCCGTCGTCGCCCGAGAGCTTCGACGAGGAGCGGCGGCTGAAGGAGAAGACGGCCGCGACGCCCGACTACACGGGCCGCCAGGGCTACTTGGGCCCCGCACCCGCCGGAGTCGACGCGCAGTGGGCGTGGCGGCGGCTCGGCGGCAACGGCGAGGGCGTCACCGTCATCGACGTGGAGGGCGCCTGGCAGTTGGGGCACGAGGACCTGTCGGCGAAGCTCGCGGGCATCGTGGTCGGCACACCGATCTCGGACGTGGCCTGGCGCAATCACGGCACGGCGGTCCTCGGTGTGATCGGCGGCGATCGCAATGAGCGCGGCATCACCGGCATCGTTCCGGAGGCGGTGACCGCCGCGGCCTCGTTCCAGGGCGTGGGCACGGCTGCGGCGATCCACGCGGCGGCCGACCGGCTGAGCCCCGGCGACGTCATCCTGATCGAACTGCACCGGCCTGGACCGCAGTTCGACTTCGAGCCGCGCGACGACCAGCGCGGCTACATCGCCCTGGAGTGGTGGCCCGACGACTTCGCGGCCATCAAGTACGCGACGTCGAAGGGCATCGTGGTCGTGGGCGCGGCGGGCAACGGCGCCGAGTCCCTCGACGACGCGGTGTACGAGCGGCGGCCGGACGACTTCCCGGCGTGGTGGCACAACCCGTTCAACCCGTCGAACCGCTCATCGGACGCGGTCCTCGTCGGCGCGGGCGCCCCGCCGCCCGGCACCCACGGCCGCGACCACGGCCCGGACCGCTCGCGCCTCTCGTTCTCCAACTACGGTGCCCGCGTGGACGCCCAGGGCTGGGGCCGCGAGGTCACCACCACCGGCGGCTCCTGGGACCGGCCCGGCGACCTCCAGGGCGGCACCGAGGAGATCGCCTGGTACACGGACACCTTCTCCGGCACCTCGTCCGCCTCCCCGGTGGTCGTCGGCGCGCTGACCGCCCTCCAGGGCATGCTCAGGGCGGGCGGCCAGCGCCCGATGACCTCGCAGCGGGCGCGCGACGTGCTCCGGGCGACCGGCTCACCGCAGCAGGACGCCCCCGGCCGGCCCGCCTCCCAGCGGATCGGCAACCGGCCCGACATCAAGGGGGCGGTCACCAACCTGCTGCCCTCGACGGTCGGTTCGGGCCAGGCGGAGCGGTACTGGGACGAGCTGATCCCGTATCCGCCCGAACTCCCGCCCCGGCTCCGGCTGTTCGTGGCGGGCTCCTGGCGCAATCTGAACAACCCGTCCCCCGAGACCCGGCAGGCGGTGCACACCGCCTTCGCGGGGGGACGGCCGGACGTACGTGTGTGGTTCTCGGACGACGAGGTCGTCGGCCTGGTCGTCACGGGCTGAGGAACGCAACCAACCATTGATGGAAGGTGGCACCCGCATGAGCATCACCCCCCAAATGGGCCAGCAGGGTCAGCAGTTCCCGAGCACCTCGCCCTACCAGCAGCAGCACGGCATGGGCCAGCAGTCGTACGGTCAGCAGCAGCCGGGCATGAGCGGCCAGGGCCAGGGTGGTCAGGGCCAGGAGCAGCTCGTCCAGCAGCTTCAGCAGCAGCTCCAACAGCTCGGCCAGCAGCAGCCGTACCAGCAGCTGCTGCAGCAGCTCGGCGGGCAGCAGCAACAGCAGCCCTTCGGCCAACAGATGCAACAGGGCCAGCAGAGTTACGGGCAACAGCAGTACGGCCAGCAACAGCAAGGACAGCAGCAGGACCAGCAGGCACAGCAGATCGAGCAGCAGGTGCAACAGCAGCTGCAGCAGGTCCAGCAAGCCGCGTACCAGCAGGCCCAGCGGCAGATCGAGCAGCAGGCGCTCGCCTCCGGCGTGGCGAACGGCTACATCGACATCGTGCAGCCGCTCCCGGGCCAGCCACGGCAGATCTTCCTGCGCATCAACAACCAGTTCCGCGTCCTCAACAACCCGACCCCGCAGGCCCACGACGAGGTCCAGGAGGCCTTCGCGTTCGGCCACCAGGTCGTCGGCATCTGGGACACGGGCTCGCCGCTCGTCCTGCGCAGCGTGCGCGTCCAGCGCATCTGACGGGAAGGTGAGAGACACACACGAAAAAGGGGCGCCTCCCCACACGGGGAGGCGCCCTGATGTGTCCTTCGGCTCGCTACAGCGCCACGCCCAACAGGGCGTCCACGGCACGCGATACGACGCCGGGGGCGCCCTCGTCCGTGCCGCCCCCGGCCGCCTGGGCCTCGGCCCAACGGTCGACGGCGGCCAGCGCGGCGGGCGCGTCCAGGTCGTCGGCGAGCGCCTCGCGGATCTCCTCGACCATCGCCTCGGCGGACGGGCCGTCGGGCCGGGAGACGGCCGCGCGCCAGCGGTCGAGGCGGGCCACCGCGTCGGCGAGCACCTGGTCCGTCCACTCCCAGTCGGAGCGGTAGTGGTGGGAGTGCAGGGCGAGCCGGATGGCGGCGGGGTCGACGTCGTCGCGGCGAAGCGTCGACACGAACACCAGGTTGCCCTTGGACTTCGACATCTTCTCGCCGTCGAGCCCGACCATGCCGGCGTGCACGTACGCCTTGGCCATCGGGAACTCGCCGGTCAGCGCCTGCGCGTGTGAGGCACCCATCTCGTGGTGCGGGAAGGCGAGATCCGATCCCCCGCCCTGGACGTCGAAGCCCATGCCGAGGTGGTCGAGGGCGATGGCGACACACTCGATGTGCCAGCCGGGCCGCCCCTGGCCCAGCGAACCGCCGTCCCAGCTCGGCTCGCCCTCCCGGGCGGCCATCCACAGCATCGGGTCGAGCGGGTTCTTCTTGCCCGGACGGTCCGGGTCGCCCCCGCGCTCGGCGGAGAGCAGCCGCATCGCGGCGGCGTCGAGGTTCGAGACGGACCCGAAGTGCGGATCGGCCTCGACGGAGAAGTAGGTGTCGCCCTCGAGCTCGTAGGCGGCACCGGAGTCACGCAGTCGTTCGACGAGCGGCACGATGCCGGGTATCGCCTCGACGGCGCCTATGTAGTGCTGCGGCGGCAGCATCCGCAGGGCAGTCATGTCCTCGCGGAAGAGGGCGGTCTCCCGCTCGGCGAGACCCTCCCACTCGATGCCGTCACGCACGGCCCGCTCCAGCAGGGGATCGTCGACGTCCGTCACGTTCTGGACGTAGTGAACCTGCCGCTTGGTGTCGAGCCACACGCGCTGCACGAGGTCGAACGCGTTGTAGGTCGCCGCGTGACCCATGTGGGTGGCGTCGTACGGCGTGATGCCGCAAACGTAGATACGGGCGACGGGACCGGGGGCAAGGGTGACGAGCCCAGCGGTCGCGGTGTCGTGGATCCGGAGGTCGCGGCCCTTGCCGGGCAGGGCGGGGACCTCAGAAGCGGGCCAGGCATGCATGCAACGAGCGTAACCGGACGCCCCTTCCGGATACGAACCGGACCATCCTCAATGGCCGAACACCCCCTCTTGCATGATCTTGCCGGGGACGCTAGGCGTTTCAAGCCCCTGCGGCGATTGATCCCATTCAAGCCCCGCCGGCGATTGAGGCGCGGGGTCCGGGGCAGAGCCCCGCGACCGCAACACCGTCCGAGCCCCGCTATACGGGCGGCCAGGGGATGGCCGGCCAGTCCCCACCCGGCTCCCGATGCCGCCCGGCCTTGAGCAGCCCCGCAACCCGCTCCCGCACCGCCTCCAGCTCCACCCCGGTGATCAGCTCACCGAGCCGCACCGCAAGCGACTCACCGGCCCCCAGGGCCACCCGCAACGCCTCCAGCGCACCAGCCGCCTCCCCGGTCAACGGCTCCCCCGCCCACCCCCACAACAACGTACGCAGCTTGTCCTCGGCGTTGAACGTCACACCGTGATCGATACCGAACAGGCGCCCCTCGGCATCGACGAGCAGGTGCCCGCCCTTACGGTCACCGTTGTTGATCACGGCATCGAGCACCGACAGCCGCCGCAGACGGGCATCGTCCGCATGCACCAGCAGCGCCGTACGCCCCTCCCCGACCTCGGCGAAGCCAATGGCCTTCCAGCCCTCCTCCGGCTCCTCACGGTCCACGAGGGCGAGCAGCTCGCCGCCGCCCCCGGGCTCCTCCGGAGTGTCGATCCACAGCTGGACCATGCCCTCGCCGTACGGCCCCTCCCGCAGCACCGTCGGCGGCACGAGCCCCCACCCGAGCGCCTCGGACACCTCGTACGCGGCGACCTCGCGCCGCGCCAGGTTCCCATCCGGGAAATCCCACAGCGGACGCTCGCCGCGTACCGGCTTGTAGACGCAACGGGCCTCGCGGCCCTCGTGGGTGACGGTGCACACCAACACCGCGTTCGACGCCTCGCGGATCTGTCCTTCCACATGGAGCTCACCAAGGGCGAGCAGGTCCCGGTCGCCGCTCACGCGTCGCGCCGGTATCCGTTCTGGCGCGGACATACGTGTCCCTCCGGGTCGAGCGGCAGGCTGCACAGCGGGCACGGCGGACGGCCCGCGTTCACGACGTCAAGGGCCCGCTTGGCGAAGGCGCGGGCCTGGTTCCCTGTGAGGCGGACGCGGAGCATCGGCGGGCCGTTCTCCTCGTCCTGGAGCAGCTTCTCCTCGGCCTCCGCCAGGTCGTCCTCGGACTCGGCGTCCAGCTCGACGAGGGCCTGCGCCTCGACGATCATGCGCTGTTCGTCGCCGTCCCACGCGAGTGCCATGGTGCCGACGCGGAACTCCTCCTCCACGGGCGCCTCCAGCGGCGCGGTGTCGGAGATCTCGCCCGGCGGCACGGCGGGCACGGGGGCGCTGCCCCCGGTGCGCCGCACGACCTCGTCGAGCAGTTCGTCCATGCGCTCGGCGAGCGCGGCCACCTGGGTCTTCTCCAGAGCCACGCTGGTGACCCGGGCTCCTGCCACGGCCTGCAAAAAGAAGGTGCGGCGCCCGGGGAGCCCGACCGTACCGGCCACAAACCGCTCCGGGGGGTCGTAGAGGAACACCTGACGGGACACGTCCGCTCTCCATGGGATCGGGATCGACTGGCTTGAACCGGTCATGGCCGACCGGGCCGACTGTGCTTACGGCTGCTTCACCCTACTGCGGGCGACGATCACGGTGCGCCCGCGCCGCCCCCGACCGGTGCATCGGGCTCCTGCGGCGTCTCACGCGGCGCCAGGGACGCGAAGTCACCGGTGTCCCCGAGGCGTACGAGAAAGGGGCGCAGCCGTGTGTAACGGATCGCTGTGATGGAACACGGCTCTACAGAGATGCGCTGAAAGAGGTCCAGATGCAGCCCGATGGCGTCCGCGACAAGGGACTTGATGATGTCGCCGTGCGAACACATCACATAGGCGGCGTCCTCGCCGTGCTCGCGCTCCACGCGCGCGTTCCACTCACGTACCGCCTCGGCGGCCCGGTGCTGCATCTGCCGCATCGACTCCCCTCCGGGGAACGCGGCGGCCGTCGGGTGCTGCTGCACGACCTGCATCAGCGGTTCGTCGGTCAGCTCGGCGAGCTTGCGGCCGGACCAGTCCCCGTAGTCGCACTCGCCGATGCGGTCGTCGGTGTGCAGGGTGAGCTCCGGGCGCGCGGCGAGCAGCGGCGCGACGGTCTCCCGGCAGCGCTGCAGCGGGCTGGCGACGATCTCGGCGAGCGGCAGGTCGGCCAGCCGCTCGGGCAGCCGCGCGGCCTGCGCGGCGCCGCGCTCGTCGAGCGCCACACCGGGGGTCCACCCGGCGAGCACTCCCGCGGTATTGGCGGTGGACCGTCCGTGCCGGACAAGGATCAGCGTGGGCATGTGCCCCACCCTAGGCATACGACGACGTGCGGCAGTGGCCGGTCCTGGGAAGAATTCGCCTCGTGATCGTCGACTGTGCCATCTACCGCGAAGGACGCCGCATCGAGCGGCCCGCCGACTTCTCCGACGCCCTCGACGAGGCGCGGGCGGCAGGGGACGCGTTCGTGTGGATCGGGTTGCACGAGGCGAGCGAGGACGAGTTCGACCGGGTGGCCCAGGAGTTCGGGCTGCATCCGCTGGCCGTGGAGGACGCCATGAAGGCGCACCAGCGGCCCAAGCTGGAGATCTACGACGACTCGCTGTTCGTGGTCCTCAAGCCGGTCGTGTACGAGCCGCAGAGCGACAAGGTGTCCACGGGCGAGCTGATGCTGTTCCTGGGCGACTCGTTCGTGGTGACCGTCCGGCACGGCGAGGGCGCGCCCCTGAAGGCCGTACGGCAGCGTCTGGAGGCCGAGCCGGAGTTCCTGAAGCAGGGGCCGACGGCGGTCCTGTACTCGGTCGCGGACGCCACGGTGGACCACTACCTGGAGGTCGCGGCCGAGTTGCAGACCGACCTGGAGGAGCTGGAGACGGAGGTCTTCTCCCCGGACGGCGGCGGCACCCGAGACACCGCGTCGCGGATCTACACGTTCAAGCGCCAGATCCTCGAATTCCGGCGCGCGACCGGTCCGTTGACGATGCCGCTGGCCCGGCTCGCCGGGGTCGGCCCGTGGGGGCTCGCCGCCGTGCCGTTCGTGCACGAGGAGGCGCGGCCGTTCTTCCGAGACGTGAACGACCACCTGACGCGGGTCAACGAGTCCGTGGACGGCCTGGACCGCCTCGTCTCGGACATCCTGTCCGCGCACCTGGCGCAGATGAGCGTGCGGCAGAACGACGACATGCGGAAGATCTCGGCGTGGGCGGCGATGGCCGCGGTGCCCACGATGATCGCGGGCATCTACGGCATGAACTTCGACCACATGCCGGAACTCCACTGGATCTGGGCGTACCCGGCAGTGATCGTCCTGATGGCCCTCCTGGAACTACTCCTGTTCCGCACATTCAAACGCCGCGGCTGGCTGTGACCACCCTTCAGGCGAACTCGGCCGCCGCCCCACCAAGCGCATCCCGCCGCTCCGGCATACGCAACGACACCATCCGCCGCCAGCCCCCCAGCCGCTCGTACACGTACACGGCACGGATCCCCGCGGCAAGCGCGACCGCCTTCGGCTTCGACCAGCCCAGAACACGCCCCATGTGATCCATGACGGCGAGGCTGACATCCCGGTAGACCGCGATCTCCGCGAGAGCGCACTCCCGCAGAACCCGCTGAATAGTGCGGCCATGACCCGCGTACGCGAATCGCAGCAACTCCTCGTGGCAGTACGCGAGATGGTTGTCCTCGTCGTTGGAGATCATCTTGACCGCGCGGCCGAGGTCGGGGTCGTCGCCGAAGTGCTTGCGGAGCATCACCATCTGCTCGGAGGCCCGCTGCTCGGTGACACGGCTGTGCGCCAAGTACGTGACGATGTCCCGCACGCGGAGCCGCTCGTCGCGCCGCAGCCGATCGTGCGCGAGCCCGATCCCCTGCTTCTCCAGAAGCATCGTGTAGTCGGCATCGGCGGGGACGGGGACCGGCTCCAGGCCGCGCTTCCTCATGAGGGCGTGGAAAATCCGCCCGTGCTTGTCCTCGTCCGCACCGTGCCGCGCGATCCTGGGCGCGAGGCCGCGCTCGCTCTCGGGCACCAGCGCGGCGATCCGCCCGTTCTCCCAGCCGCCCTGGGATTCGCCGCCTGCCGCGATGGAGCAGAACAGCCGGAACGACTCGTCGTTGTCGACGATCTCCTGGAACAGACTCTTGGCCGACAGCATCCGCAACCTCCACCTCGCCGCGCCGGACTCCGCAGTACTGCAAAGTCCGAGTCAAATGCGGGACATGAGGCAGGGCAACAGCTATGCGGGTCAACTCGTCCGAAAGGAGGACACGAGGCGGGGGACGGGCCGTAACCAGGCCCCTCGTGGCGCGTTGTGCAAGGCGTCGGCCGTGGCGGGGAAGACCCCCGAGCCCCCACCACGGCCGCAGAAGAACTGCTTCCCGAGCGCTTACGCCAGCCCGGCGAGCTCCATCGCCTCGGTGCCCGCGCGCAGCGAGGCGAGGCGGTCGTCGAGCGTGAGCCCGGCCGGGTTGACGGTCAGCGTGGTGACACCGGCCTCGGAGTAGGCCCGCATCCGGTCGGCGATCCGCTCCACGGAACCGAGCATCGTGGTGGAGTCGATGAGCTGCTGCGGGATCGCCGCGGCCGCGCCCTCCTTGTCGCCGGCCAGGTACTTCTCCTGGATCTCGGCGGCCTCCTTCTCGTAGCCCATGCGCTGCGCGAGCTGGTTGTAGAAGTTCTGCTTGCTGCTTCCCATGCCGCCCACGTAGAGGGCGGTGTACGGCCGGAACATGTCGGCGAGCGCACTCACGGAAGCCTCGTCGGACCCGCCGAGCGCCAGCGGGACCGTCGGGCAGACGTCGAAGCCCTCCATGGTCAGTCCGGCCTTCTCGCGGCCCGCACGGATGTGCCGGAGCGTGGTCTCCTCCAGGTGCTCGGCCGCCGGGAAGATCAACAGGGCGCCGTCGGCGATCTCTCCGGTCTGCTCCAGGTTCTTCGGGCCGATCGCGGCGATGTAGAGCGGGATCCGCTCGCGCTCCGGGTGCACGATCAGCTTCAGCGGCTTGCCGGGGCCGTCTGGCAGCGGGAGCGTCCAGTGCGCGCCGTCGTGGCTGACCCGCTGCCGGCTCATCGCCTTGCGGACGATCTCGACGTACTCGCGGGTGCGCGCCAGCGGCTTGTCGAACTTGACGCCGTACCAGCCCTCGGAGACCTGCGGCCCCGAGACACCGAGGCCCAGCCGGAAGCGGCCCCCGGACAACGAGTCGAGGGTCGCGGCCGTCATCGCCGTCATCGTGGGCTGACGGGCCGGGATCTGGAAGATGGCCGAGCCGACGTCGATCCGCTCCGTCTGCGCGGCGACGTACGCGAGGACCGTGGCGGCGTCGGAACCGTAGGCCTCCGCGGCCCAGCACACCGCGTAGCCCAGTCTGTCGGCCTCCTTCGCGATAGCCAGGTTGTCCGCGTCCATGCCCGCGCCCCAGTAGCCGAGGTTGATGCCGAGCTTCATTGACCACATCCCCTTAACGCCTTGCCGGATCCAGTGAATTACCCATGGGTAGGGCACCTCGCTCGGCACCCTAACCCGGCGGTCCCGACGACAGATATCCACAGGGGCCCCGTTCCTGACCTTCGGCCAGTAACCTCAGCGCCCATGGAGCAGAGGCATCTCGGCCGCACCGGCCTGCGCGTGTCCCGGATCGGGCTCGGCACCCTCCTGTGGGGCAGGGACACCGACGAGCACGACGCGGCGGACCTGTTGAAGGCCTTCTGGGAAGCGGGCGGCACGCTCGTCGACACGGCCGACGTGTACGGGGACGGGGAGTCGGAGTATCTGCTCGGGCGGCTCATCGAGGGCCTGGTCCCCCGCCGTGACCTCGTCATCGCCACCAAGGCGGGCAGCGTGCCCGACCCGGACCGCCGCTTCGACGGCTCGCGCGGCCATCTGCTCTCGGCCCTGGACGCCTCGCTCGCCCGGCTCGGCACGGATTACGTCGACCTGTGGCAGGTGCACGCGTGGGACCCGGCGACCCCGCTCGACGAGACGCTCCAGGCCCTCGACATCGCGGTCAGCAGCGGGCGTGCGCGCTACGCGGGCGTCTCGAACTTCTGCGGCTGGCAGTTGGCCAAGGCCGGTACGTGGCAGCTCTCCGCGCCCGGCTCGCGCACGCGTCTCGCCAGTACGCAGATGGAGTACTCGCTGCTGCAGCGGGGCGTGGAGCGCGAGGTGCTGCCGGCGGCGCTCGACCTCGGCATCGGGCTGCTGCCCTCGTCCCCGCTGGGCCGCGGGGTGCTGACCGGCAAGTACCGCTCCGGCACGCCCACGGACTCGCGGGGCGGCTCGGACCACATGGCGCCGTTCGTCGAGCCGTATCTCGACGAGGCGGCCGGGCACATCGTGGACGCGGTGGCCACGGCGGCGGACGGGCTCGCCGTGACGCCGCTCCAGGTGGCTCTCGCGTGGGTCAGGGACCGGCCGGGAGTGGCCGCGCCGATCGTCGGCGCGCGCAACGCGCGGCAGCTCACGGCGGCATTGTCAGTGGAGGCCCTTAGTCTTCCTGACGAGATCTGCCAGGCGCTCGACGATGTGTCGGCGCCCGTGCACCGCTATCCCGATCAGGACTGGAGCACGTTGTGAGTACGGAGTCCGCTGCCGCGGAGAACGAGTCGGGGGCCCGCCCCGACACGGATCCGGCTGCCGCCGCGAGCGCCGAGGCGGTCCCGGTGCCGGCGGACGGCGCCGGGCCCGGGCCGACCGGAACCGACGACGCCGAGGCCTCGGCCGCCGACACCGACGAGCAGCCCGAGCCCGACGAGGGCGAGGGCGCGGAAAGCCCGGCCGGTGAGGGTGCCGAAGCCGCGGCGGATGGCGGCGCGGAGACCGGGCCCGGCGAGGGGGCGGAAGCCGCGGCGGACGGCGGCGAGGGGACCGGGCCCGCCGAGTACTCGGTAGGCCCGGCCGGCGAGGGCGCGGAAGCCGCGGCGGACGCCGACGAACAGACCGCGCCCGACGGGGGCGCAGCCGCGGCGGACGGCGACGCGGAGACCGGGCCCGACGAGGACTCGGTAAGCCCGGCCGATGAGGGTGCCGATGCCGCGGCGGATGGCGGCGGTGCGAAGGGCGGCGCCGAGGTGTCCGAGGCCGAGGCCGAGTTGGCGGCGCAGCGGGAGTTCCGGGAGCGGATCGCGGAGCGGAAGGCCGCCAAGGAGAGCCCGATCGACGCCGGGGCCAAGCTGAGCGGGACCGCCGCCGACCTGCTCGCCGCCGTGCGCGCGGTGGAGAGCGGGGAGAAGCCCGTCGCCGCCCCGGAGCCCCGGCGGGACGTCGCACCCGCCCCCGAGCCCGTACGCAGGCCGCAGGCCGCCGCCCCGGCGGGGCCCGGCGCCGAGACGGTGACCACCGTGCGGGACGTGCTCGTCGAAGGCGGCGCGCCCGAATCGCTCGCCGCCGCGACCGCCGCGGCCCTCGGCGAGGGCGCGAGTGACGAACTGCGCGCGGATCCGTGGCAGTTGCTGCGGGTGAGCGGAGTCCGCCCCGAGCAGGCCGACGGGTTCGCGCGGGCGCTGCTCGGCGCGGAGTGCGGGCCCGACGACGAGCGGCGGGGCCGCGCCGTCACCGTATGGCTGCTCGAGCAGGCCGCGGACGCCGGGCACACAGCCCTCGACCTGCCGGTCCTCGCGGACGCGCTCGGCAAGCGCGGCGTGCCCGACCCGGAGGAAGCCGTGCAGAGCGCCGTCGCGGAGGGCGACGCGCTGATCTTCCACGACCCCCTGGAGGACGCGCCCGCCCCGGCGCCCGCCGCCCAGGAGGAGGACTGCGAGGAGGAAGAGCCGGAGCGCCCGGTCCGGGTACTGGTCGGCCTCGAGCGGTACGCGCTCGCCGAGGAGAGCCTCGCCGACGGGCTCGCCCGGCTGCTCAACGCCTCGCCCAAGGACGAGGGTTCGGCCGCAGGCCTCGAGGAGGCCGCCGGGTCCGCGCGCGGCACGACGGCCGAGCTGATCCGGGCGATCGCCGGGCACCGCCTCGTCCTGCACACCGGCGGCGAGGCGGCCCGCGCCGAACCGATCGCGGCCGTGGCCGCCGCGGGCAAGCTGGGCCTGCGGGTGTGCGTCGCCGCGCACAGTGCGGACGGCCGGCGCCGGGCCGCCGAACTCCTCGGCCCGGACGCGCCCGAGACGGCCACCGCGACCGTCGCGGGCCTGCTCGCACAGGCGGAGGGGCCCGGCCTCGACCGGGACGGGGCGTTCGCTCTCGACCTCCTGGTCGTCCTGGACGCACCGCAGCTGGCCGTGGGCGACGCCGCGATGCTCGTGGAACTGCTCGCGGACGGTACGTGCCTGGTGCTCAGCGGGGACCCGGGGACGCTGTGGTCGGCGGGCCCGGGCCGGGTCTTCGCGGACGTCGCCGCGGCGGAGATCTGCCCCCGCATCGCCTCCCGCACGCCGGACGCAGGACCGATCGGCGAGCTGGTCTCCGGTATCGGCATCGGTGAGCTGAACCAGGTGGAGGCGCCCGGCAAGGAGGTGGTGATCGTTCCGGTGCGGGACCCGGCCGAGGCGATCCACCGCACCGTCCAGCTCGTCGCGGACTCGGTGCCGCGGGCGATCGGGGTGCCGGCCGAGCAGACGCAGGTGATCACGACGGGGCATGGCGGCGCCGCGGGGACCCGGGCGTTGAACGTGGCACTGAAGGAGCGGCTCAACCCGGGGCCCGGGCGCTTCGGGGGCTTCGATCCCGGCGACCGGGCGGTGTACGTGACCGGGCGCGGCCGGATCCGGCCGGGCGTGGTCGTCGGGGCCGACGCGGAGGGCCTGCGCCTCGAGTGCGACGGCGCCCCCGTCCTCGTACCCAAGGAGCAGGTGGAGCAGGGGGCGGTGCGGCACGGGTGGGCCTTGACCGGGCACCAGGCCGTGGGGGTTCGGTGGCCCGCGGCCGTGGTGGTGCTGCCGGGCGATGCGGCGCAGGCGCTCAGTCGTCCCTGGGTCTATACGGCCTTCGGTCGCGGCGAGCGGCACCTTTCGGTGGTGCACGGCGTGGACGCGGCCCTGCCACGAGCGGTGTCCGAGGTCCCCGCGAAGCCACGCACCACGCGCCTGCGGGGGCTGGTCCGCGCCCAGGTCCCCGGCACGTAGCCGCGACACCGTGGTGCCGCCTTGCCCACCCTGCCGCCCAAGGCGGCAGATTGCCCAAGGCAGGGCGGCACCATCAAGGGCGCCCCGTGGCCTCAGCGGTCCGCGTCCTCCAAGGGCTCGTCCAGGCCCGCCCCGCCGCCGTCCCCGACGTCGAACTCGTCGTCGTCGAAGACCGCGCTCACGTCGAAGCGGCACACCACCCGCTGCGGATCGACCTGCTCGAAGGGCGCTTCCAGCCAGTCTCCGGGGTCCGTGGGCTCGTCCGATGCCGTGACCCAGAGCGTGGAGTCGCCCTCCTCCAGGCCGAACTCCTTGTGCCGGGAGGCGATTTCGTCGGGCTCGAACTCGCCGAAGAGGACGCCCAGGGCGGCGTGCACGCTACTGCCCGCCCCGTTCGCGGCCTCCGTGTCCGGCTCCGCCTCCAGGTCGGCGACCCGCCCGGCCTGGGCCAGCAGACGCTGCGGCTCGACCACGGCGTAGTCGCGTCGAATCAGCACGCTCAGCGCGTTCGGCTCCTCCGGTCCCGCGTACGGCGGCAGCGAGTCCTCGCTGCCGGGGATCTCGAAGGGGGTGACCTCGTCGTAGCGGTCGTAGAGGAGCTCGTCGTACTCCTCGGCCGCGGCGGCGAGTTCGTTGAACGCTTCGTAGACGGCCGGATCGTCTTCTCCCGACCGGCGATCGACGGCCGCCAAGTGGGCGTCGATCGCAGCCTTGACCGCCTCGGCGGCGGCGCGTACCTCGGCAGCGGTGGGCTGCGCAGCATCAGACATAGTGCAGACGCTATCCGTACCGGGCCGCTGCCCGCACAATAGATGCGATGCCGGAATACGAATTTGTCGACGTGTACGTACCTCGCGGGGTCTCCCGCAAGGAGGCGACGCGCCTGCTGACGGACCATGCCGAGTACGGACACTGGGAGTTGGACCGCTTGAGCCTGCGCCGCGACGGCAGCCGCCGGGTGCGCCTGCGTCGACGGATCATCCGCCAGGTGCGGGCCACATGGTGACCTAGGGCCCTTCTGACGGATCTTGCTGGGGTCGCGGGCCCTGGCACGCACATCTGCCGCGTTGTCGTCGGTTGCCAACGCTCCGCGTTGTCGCCCTCCTCCGCCTTGCAGCTGCACGCACCAGCCCCCGCTCGCGGAGCCGAAAGGCGCGGCCTCCCGCATCCAGCCTGATCCGCCAGAAGGGCCCTAGGGTGAGACGACGGAGCGGGCCCCGTCCGTGCGGGGCCCGCTCCGTTTCGTACCGTCCGATGTCACGCCGCCGCGTTGGCCCGCCGGTAGAGCAGCGCGCCCGCGAGCAGCGCTCCCCCGGCGAGCGGGATGGCCGCGCCGAGCGGCACCGAGCTGCCGGTCTCCGCGAGCGTGCCGGCCGCGCGCGGGCTGCCGGTCTGTCCGAGCTGGGACTCGCCCTTCGGCATGGCGACGGTCTGCGTCCCCGGGTCGTTGGGAGTGTCCGCACCCGGCTGCTGCGGCGAGCCGCCCCGTGAGTCCCCGCCGCGCGAGGGCGGTGTGGTGGTGCTGCTCCCGCCGTCGTCGACGCAGCCGTTACCGGTCGTCCCGTTGCCGACCGAGCCGGCGCCGACGGAGTTCCCGCACGCGTTCACCGGCACGTGCACCGGTACCGACACGTGGTTGCCCGAGCCGACACCGGGTGAGTCGCTGGTGTTGCCACCGGCCTGCGCGCCACCGTCCGAGGACTGGCCGCCGGCCTTGTCGCCGCCGCCCGAGCCGCCGCAGTCGTTGCCCGACGCCGGGTTGAGCAGTCCGACGACGTTGATCGTGTTGCCGCAGGCGTCCACCGGGACGTCCACGGGCGCCTCGACGGAGTTGCCGGACAGGACGCCCGGCGAGCCCGACGAGCTTCCGTTCGCACTCGAGTCCGCGTGCGCGTAGCCACCGGTGACGGCGAGTACGCCGGACGCGGCCGCCACGGTGATCAGGCCCTTCCGCATGACCTGTCGCATAGGTTTTCCCTGCCTTGCCTTGGAAATCTTGCGTTGGAACCGTGTCCAACCCGTCGGCCCCGGAGTGCATGGCTCGCACTCCGGGGCCGTGGGCTCAAACCCTCAAGGGGTGAGGCACAACAACGTCAGTCGTTGACGCAGGTGTTACCGAAGGCAGGGTTCAGGAGCCCGATCACGGAGACCGTGTTGCCGCACACGTTCACCGGCACGTGGACCGGGACCTGGACGACGTTGCCCGAAATGACGCCGGGGGACTGCGTGGCAGCACCCTGAGCGCCGGAGTCGGCGACGGCCAGACCCGCACCCGCGAGAACCAGACCACCAGTGGCTGCCGCAGCGGCGACGACCTTCTTGAGCATTATTCCTCCTAGTTGGCAATGCAGTCCCAGCCGCGGACTGCACTCCCTGTAACGAGGAATAAACGATGGGGCTACGACCGTACGGCGCCATTCACTCTTTCCGGTCCATTACGTACGTGCGAGCGATTTCCGGCGCTGTGCCGGGTTGACGTCAGGACGCGTCGATGAAGCGGTCCAGGACCCGCACGCCGAACTTGAGGCCGTCCACCGGCACCCGCTCGTCGACACCGTGGAACATCCCCGCGAAGTCCAGCTCGGGCGGCAGCTGCAGCGGCGCGAAGCCGAAGTTGCGGATGCCGAGCTCCACGAAGGACTTGGCGTCGGTACCGCCGGAGAGCATGTACGGGATGGCCTTGCCGATCGGGTCCTCGGCCTCGATCGAGGTCTTCATCGCCTCGACGAGCGCCCCGTCGAAGGTGGTCTCGACGGCCTTGTCCGCGTGCACGTCCGAGCGCTTGACCTTCGGGCCGAGGATCCGGTCGAGGTCGGCGAGGAACTCGTCCTCGTGTCCCGGCAGGAAGCGGCCGTCGACATTGGCGGTGGCCTCGCCGGGGATCACGTTGACCTTGTAGCCGGAGTTCAGCTGCGTCGGGTTCGCGGTGTTGGAGAGCGTGGCGCCGATCAGCTTGGCGATGCCGCCGAGCTTGGCGATGGTCTCCTCCATGTCCTCCGGGTCGAGCTCGGTACCGAGGGCGTCGCCGAGCTCGTCGAGGAAGTGCCGGAGCGTCTTGGTGACGCGGACGGGGAACTGGTGGCGACCGAGGCGCGCGACGGCCTCGGACAGCTCGGTGATCGCGTTGTCCCGGTGGATCATGGAGCCGTGCCCGGCGGTGCCGGCCACGGACAGCTTCATCCAGTGCATGCCCTTCTCGGCGGTCTGGACGAGGTAGAGCCGGCGCTGCTCGTTCACGGTGAAGGAGAAGCCGCCGACCTCGCTGATCGCCTCGGTGACGCCCTCGAAGAGGTCCGGGTGGTTGCGCACCAGGTGGCGGGCGCCGAACACGCCGCCGGCCTCCTCGTCGGCGAGGAAGGCGAGGACGATGTCGCGCGGGGGCTTGCGCCCGGTGCGCAGCCGGTCGCGGACGACCGCGAGGGTCATCGCGTCCATGTCCTTCATGTCGACGGCGCCGCGGCCCCAGACACAGCCGTCGGCGATCTCGCCGGAGAACGGGTGGTGGGTCCAGTCCGCCGCGTTCGCCGGGACGACGTCGGTGTGACCGTGGATGAGGAGGGCGGGCCGCGAGGGGTCCTCACCCTCGATGCGGGCGACCGTGGAGGCGCGGCCGGGGTGGGACTCGAAGATCTTCGGTTCGAGGCCGACCTCGGCGAGCTTCTCCGCCGTCCACTCGGCGGCCTTGCGCTCGCCGGGGCCCGAGTGGTCGCCGTAGTTGCTGGTGTCGATCTGGATCAGTTCGCGGCAGAGGTCGACGACCTCGTCCTGCCCGGTGACCGCCCTGCCCGTGCTCGGCTCGCTCACGCTGGTTCCTCTCTTGCCGTGGATGCCTCTCATCCTCTCTCTCCCGACCTCCGGACCCAAGCCCGGCCGCCTCTCGTCACGTGCCGTTCACAGGCGGGGCCACCGGGTCGGGGGGCTGATCGAGGCACTCCGAATCCCTGGTAATGTTCTCTCTGTCGCCGCGGGAAACGCCCCGCACAGAGGCGGCAGACACCTAGTCCGGGTGGCGGAATGGCAGACGCGCTAGCTTGAGGTGCTAGTGCCCTTTATCGGGCGTGGGGGTTCAAGTCCCCCCTCGGACACAGAGAAGGACCCCAGATGATTCTGGGGTCTTTTGCGTTGTCGGGCGCCGTCGTGGTCATGCGCCGATCTGCGTGCGGACCGCGAGGAGTTCGGGGAAGAAGCTGAGGTCGAGCGCGGCCTTGAGGAAGTTCACGCCCGAGGAGCCGCCGGTGCCCGGCTTGAAGCCGATGACCCGGGACACGGTCTTGAGGTGGCGGAAGCGCCAGAGCTGGAAGTTCTCCTCGATGTCGACGAGTTCCTCGCAGGTCTCGTACGCGGACCAGTGCTCCTCGGGCTTCTCGTAGATCTCCCGCAGCACCGGCAGCAGGGACTCGGTGAAGGTGTGGGCGCGGGTGACGTCGCGGTCGAGGAACGAGTGCGGGACGGCGTGGCCGTGGCGGGCGAGGTGGCGCAGGAACTCGTCGTAGAGGCTCGGGGCCTCGAGGGTGGCGGCGAGCTCGGCGCGGGTGACCGGTTCGTGGTCGAAGACGTTGAGCATCTGCGGGTTCTTGTTGCCGAGCAGGAACTCGACCATGCGGTACTGCGCGGACTGGAAGCCGGAGGAGTGGCCGAGGGCGCCGCGGAACTGGGCGTACTCGCTGGGGGTGAGCGTGGCGAGCACCGACCACTGGTCGAGGAGCTGGCGCTGGATGTGCTTGATGCGCGCGAGCGACTTGAGGGCGGGGGCCAGGTCGTCGGCGGCGATCCTGGCCATGGCGTAGCGCAGTTCGTGGATGACCAGCTTGAACCAGAGCTCGGAGGTCTGGTGCTGGATGATGAAGAGGAGTTCGTCGTGGTGCGGCGGGTCACTCAACGGGGTCTGGGCACCGAGGAGTTGGTCCAGTTTCAGGTATCCGCCGTACGTGATCTCGTCGCGGAGGTCGCGGTGGATGCCGGATTCCAGGTCGCGGGTGTTGGTGCCCGAGGTGTCGGTGCCGGTGTCGGGGGTGCGGGGCTCGTGGTCCATGGTGACCCAGTTTCGGTGGCGGGTGTGTCGGTGGCCCGGTACCCAGGGGTGCCGGTGTGTCAGCCGCTCAGGCGGTCGAGGGCCACCTCGGCGAGGTAGTGGGCGCCGTCGGTGAGGACGGCGTCGTCGAAGACGGCGTGCGGGGAGTGGTTCTCCTCGGCGCCCTCGGGGTCGACGCCGGGCGGCACCGCGCCCAACTGGACGAAGGCGCCGGGTACTTGGGCGAGGACGCGGGAGAAGTCCTCGCCGGCCGCGGTGGGGCGCTCCATCGGCGTGTAGCGGTCGGCGCCGAAGGTCCGCTCGGCGACGGTCGCGGCGCGGGCGGCCTCGGCCGGGTCGTTGATGGTGGCGTGGACGTACTCCTCGATGACCGGCTCGGCGGTGACGCCGTGGGCCTCGGCCGTGGCGCGGCAGACCCGTTCGACGCCTGCGCGCAGCGCGTCGCGGGTGCCGGTGTCGAACCAGCGGATGGTTCCGGTGATGACGGCCTCGTCGGGGATGATGTTGGGGGCGCTGCCCGCGTGGATCTCGCCGACGGTGAGCACGGCGGTGCCGAACGGGTCCACGGTGTGGGTCACCAGCGTTTGGAGGGCGCCGACGATCGCGCAGGCCGCGGGGATCGGGTCGCGGGACAGGTGCGGGGTCGAGCCGTGGCCGCCGACGCCGCGCAGCTTGACGGTGAAGATGTCGCCGCCCGCGAGCATCGGCCCCGGCTTGGCGGTGAACACCGCGTGCGGGATCCGCCCCGCGATGACGTGCAGGGCGTACGCGGCGACGACCCGCTCCCCCGCGGCCTCCAGGACGCCTTCGTCGATCATCCTGCCCGCGCCGTCGCAGCCCTCCTCGCCCGGCTGGAACATGAACACGACGTCGCCGGTGAGCTCCCCGCGGCGCGCGCACAGTTCGCGGGCGGCGCCGACGAGCATGGCGGTGTGCAGGTCGTGGCCGCAGGCGTGCATGGCGTCGGGGTGCGGGGACGCGTAGTCGAGACCGGTCCGCTCGGCGAGTGGCAGGGCGTCCATGTCGCCGCGCAGGAGGACGGCGGGTCCTGGGCGGCCGCCGCGCAGCACCGCGACGACCGAGCTGAGCGCGTCTCCCTTACGTATCTCCAGGGGCAGCCCCGCGAGGGCGTCGAGCACGCGCTGCTGGGTGCGCGGCAGGTGCAGGCCGACCTCGGGGTCGGCGTGCAGGGCGCGGCGCAGGGACACCAGGTCGCCGTGGGCGGGGGTGCTGGTCGGCATGGGGCTCCTTCTGGGCACCGGCCGGGGTGCGGCGTGGTGGGCGGCGGACTCGTGGCGGGTCGGTGGCGGTGATCCGTACCGCTGCCAGCATGGACGCGCTTGCCACCTCGGCGCCGGGGACGCAGGATCCTTGCGTGGACGACGGTCTTGCGCAGGATTCTTCGGCGCCGCTGAGCGAGCGCGACTTCGCGCTGATCAACTGCCTCGAGGTGAGTCCGCGGGCGACCTGGCGGCAGATCGGCGAGGTGCTCGATCTCGACCCGGTCACCGTGGCGCGGCGCTGGCAGCGCCTGGAGCGCTCGGGTGCGGCCTGGGTGACCGGGCGTCCGGCCGCCCGCTTCGCCCCCGGCGCCTGCCTGGCCGTGCTGGAGGTGCGCTGCTCGGCCGGGGCGGTGGCCGATGTGTGGCGGGCGCTCGCGGCCCGGCCGCATGTGCTGTCGGTGGAGCACACCAGCGGCGACTGGGACCTGACGGCGACGCTGGCCCTGCCGTCGGCGGCGGAGCTCTCCCGGTATCTGGAGCGGGTGGTGGGCCGGGTGGCCGGGGTGAGCGAAGTCCGCAGCCAACTCGTCACCCGGGTCCACACGGAGGGCGATCTGTGGCAGTTGCGGGTGCTGGACGCCGACCAGCGGCGCGCTCTGGCGGTACCGGCCGTCGCGGCCGGGACCCGGCGTGCCAGGACCTCGGGGCCGGACGCGGCCGACCGGCGCCTGATCCTCGCGCTCGGCCGCAACGGGCGCGCCCCGCTTTCGGCGCTCGCCGCCGAGACGGGGCTCGCGGTGAGCACGGTGGGCCGCCGGATCGCGGCGCTGCTGGAGCGCGAGGAGCTGTCGCTGCGCTGCGACGTGGCGACACCGCTTTCGGGCTGGCCGGTGAGCGCGTGGGTGTGGGCGCGGACCGCCCCGGACGACACGGCGACACCCGCCGCACTGGTGCGCCGGCTGCCCGGACTGCGGGTGTGCCTGCGGCTCTCCGGCGGCAGCGCGAACCTGCTGCTCGGCCTCTCGGCCCGCTCCCTCGTCGAACTCCCCGTGGTGGAGGCCGAGTTGGCGAGGGCCGCGCCGGGGCTCACGGTGCTGCGCGAGGCCATGGTGCTGCGATTCGTCAAGCGTATGGGGCGTCTCCTCGACGAGCGGGGACACAGTTGCGGCGCCGTCCCCATGGACGTATGGAGCGACCTCTCGTCGTGACGCGCCGGTGGGGTGCGATGTCTCACGTGATGCAATGGACCCTCTAAGCAACCTGGGGGTGCAGCGCGAGGTGTGGGCGAACAGGGAGCCCGGCAGCGGCGGTTTCCGTCCGCTGGACGACAAGGATCCGCGGACCGTGGGCGGATACCGCCTGGTCGCGGGGCTCGGCTCCGGTGGCATGGGGCGCGTCTATCTGTCGCACACGCCGGGCGGCCGGGCCGTCGCGGTCAAGGTGATCAGACCCGAGCTGGCCGAGGACCCCGAGTTCCGCCGCAGATTCCGTACCGAGGTCGCCGCGGCGAGCAAGGTGCACGGCCTCTACACGGCACCGGTCGTCGACAGCGACACGGAGAGCACGGTGCCGTGGTGCGCGACCGCGTACGTGCCCGGTCCCTCGCTCGCGGAGGCGGTGCGCGAGCACGGGCCGCTGCCGGTGGACACCGTGCTGCGGATGACCGCCGGGATCGCGGAGGCACTGCAGGCGGTGCACGACGCCGGGATCGTGCACCGCGACCTGAAGCCGTCGAACGTGCTGCTGGCCTCCGACGGGCCCCGCGTCATCGACTTCGGGGTGGCGCGGGCGGCGGACGCGACGTCCGTGACGCGCAGCGGGACGACCGTGGGCACGGTCGCGTACATGGCGCCGGAGCAGGTGCTCGGCGGCTCCGCGAGTGGCTCCGCCGATGTGTTCGCGCTCGGCCAGACCGCGGTGTTCGCCGCCACCGGCAGCACGGGGTACGGGGAGGGCGAGCCGCACGCGGTGCTGTACCGGGTCGTGCACGAGGAGCCGGATCTGTCCAAGGTCCCGGACGCCCTGCGGGAGTTGACGTCCCGCTGCCTCAGCAAGGCCGCCGAGGACCGGCCGACGGTGCGGGAGGTCATCGAGACCGTCCAGGAGATCCGTGCGGCGCAGCCCGGCGGTCCCGGACCCGCGACGGACGCCTGGCTTCCCGGTGAGCTCGCCGAGGGGATCGCGGCGCGCGCCGAGGGCGCCCGGGTGACCGGGGCGGAGTCGACGGGCCACGCGACGCCGCCGCCCGGTGCCACGAGTGAGCCCGCGACGCCCGGGAGCCCCGCCCCCGCCGGTGTGTTCGGGCCGGCCGCCGCGTTCCCCCAGGACCCGCCCGGCGGGCCGGCGCGGCAGGGCCACCCGGCGACGGTCCCCGACGGGCCCACGCCCGGCTCCCCTGCCGCGCCGGTGGGTGCCGAGACGTCCGCCGTGAGCACGGAGCCCCGGCGGGGGCGCTCGCGTGCCTGGCTGTTGGCGGCCGCCGGGGTCGCGCTCGTCGCGTGCGGTGCGGCGGCCGCGCTGTACTTCGTGCCCGGCGGCACGCCGGACGGCGGGGCGGCGGGGCCGGGGGCCGCGAACCCCGAGGCCTCGCGCTCCGCGTCGAAGTCGGCGTCCGCGTCGAAGTCCGCCTCCCCGAGCGCCTCGAAGTCTCCGAAGGCCTCCAACTCCGGTGCGGCGCCCGCCCCTTCGGGATCGGCCGGCGACCCCACGCCCGTTCGCCCGACGCCGACGGAGAGCGGTCCTTCGGCCTCGGCTCCCCCGCTCCCGTCGACGTACACCGGCATCGTGATGACGGACAACCAGGACCTGTATCTCGCGGACGATCCGGTGCGGGCCAAGCCGGACGACGGGCAGTCGAGCGAGGATCTGACCTACGCCGTCTACCGCAACGGCGCGATCTTGGCGCCCGGCAGCACCTCGGGGAGTTCACTCGCGCTGCTCCCCGCCGGGAAGCCTGCCACCCTCGCCGCGTGCCGCGGCGCGCAGGCGGCCAAGGACTCCTACTGGGTCTACGACCTGCCGGTGGGCCAGCGGCTCTGCCTGATCGGCGGCTCGGGGGACGTCGGCCTTCTGACGCTGCGGGGCAAGACGGAGGGCAAGAACGTGACCCTGGACGCGAAGGTGTGGCGGGCCACCGACCAGTAGACGCACGAAAAAGCCCGCCGGACCGATCGGTCCGGCGGGCTTCATGTGTATCGGCTACTTGGATTCGACGGCGTGGCCGCCGAACTGGTTGCGCAGCGCCGCGATCATCTTCATCTGCGGCGAGTCCTCCTGGCGGGAGGAGAAGCGCGCGAACAGCGA
>NZ_JBSFVM010000030.1:0-85143 GCF_053592315.1 Streptomyces sp. NPDC002754 | reverse complement strand
GCATACGCGATCGTGCCGTCCGCACGGTGCTGGAACCAGTCCGGATGCTTCTGCACCCACGGATGATCCGGCGAGCACTGCAACGCGAAGTCGAGAGCCACCTCCATGCCCAACTCCCGCGCCCGGCCCACGAAATGGTCGAAGTCCTCGAAGGTGCCCAGGTCCGGATGGAGCGCGTCGTGACCGCCCTCGTGCGAACCGATCGCCCATGGCACCCCCACATCATCCGGGCCCGGCGACAGCGAGTTGTTCGGCCCCTTGCGGAACGTGCTGCCGATGGGGTGCACGGGCGGCAGATACACCACGTCGAAACCCATCGCCGCAATGGCCGGAAGCCGCCGCGCCGCCGTACGGAACGTCCCACTCACCGGCCGCACGCCCGGCTTCACGACGGCACCCTCGGACCGCGGAAAGAACTCGTACCAGGACCCGAACAACGCCCGCTCCCGCTCCACGAGCAACGGGAAGGACCGGCTCTCGGACAAGCGCTCGAGCAGCGGAACGTCCTCCAACGCGGCACACACCACAGGGGCGGTGGCCGCGGCCAACCGGTCCAGTGGGCTCAGGTCCGCGTCGCTCAAGGCGTCAACTGCCGCGCTCAGCACCGCGCGTGTCTCGTCCACGGCGTCTCGGGCCAGCGCCCGCTCCAGGAGCACGGCACCCTCTTCCAGAGTGATCTCGCAGTCCACGCCGGCGCCCACCTTGATCGCGGCGTCCCGCATCCAGGTACCCACGGGGTCGCGCCACGCCCGCACGCAGTAGCTCAGCCGGCCGGGGCTCTCCGCACTCACCTCGGCGCCCCACCGGTCCGTCCCCGGAGCAAGCAGTGTCATCGGCCACCGGCTCACCTCAGCCCCGTCGGGCGTACGCAGCACGACCTCGGCTCCGAGGACCCCGTCACCCTCGACGAAGATCAGCGCCGTGACCGGGAAGCACTCCCCCACCACCGCCTTGGCCGGGCGCCGGCCCGCGTCCACGGACGGCTTCACGTCCTCGATCGGGATGGGGACAGAGACGGGGACGGGGACGGGGACAGCGGGATTCGACAGCGTCGTCATGCGGTGTCACCTTTCCCGGCGGTTGAAGGCGAGTGGCCCGAGGTCTGCGCCGCTTCGGCGGCCTCCCGGCCGCATCTCGCACCCGTGGCCCGGCACAGGGCGGCGACGGCGCGCTCGAAACCCTCGCGCGCGCCGGGATCGTCCGGCGAAACCAGGAACCGGCGCTCCCAGAAGCGGTAGCTCACCAGGCACTGACCAACCTGTCCGGTGACACGCGGTGTCCCCATGGGTTGTCCTCCGGGCCTCCGTGACGCCGAACCCGGTGGGCTCGTGGGCCGATCACGGAGAGGGCACACATCGTCACCCTCGGCAGCTCCTCCACTCATGGTGCGACGCCGTCGGCGATCCGTCCTGTTGAACGCAAAGTGGCCGGTCGGACACGCTCCGGTTGCACGAATGGAGTACAGCGCACAGGCTGATCGATGTCTCTCAAGCGATCCATGCCCACGGTCCGTGCGCTCGGTTCCACCGTGCCGGATCGAGCCGTGGGCTACGCGGTGAGGAGCAGGAACCATGCATCAGTCAACGCCCCGCTACTACCACATCGCTGTGGAGCCGACCCCTGAGCGGGTCGGCCAGATCCAGCGAATAGTCGCCGCGCACACGCGCTACTGGGGGCTCGAGCGGCTGACCCCCTCGGCGACTCGTGGTCTCGGTCTTCTGCTGGAACTCGCCGTCCAGGGACACCCGGACAGCGACAGCAACATCGAGATCGAGGCGTGGTGGAACGGGCAGCACTTGTTCAACGCCGTGTCCTATGAGGACCCGGCGGCGAAGCCCTCGCGGAGGCTTCCCCGGCACTGCTCGGCGCAGATTGCGGCCCTGAGCGACGGGTGGGGCAGCTGCACCCAGGACATCCGGCGCATCGTGTGGTTCTCGCTGCGCAGCAGGACCGGTGTGCGTGAGGTTCTCGTGCCCAAGCACCCCGTTCCGGACGCGAGCGAAGCGCTCCGCGTGCCGCTGTCCTCGCCCCCGTGCCCTGCCCCGGAGTCCGTGCGGGTCGAGGCAGGCGCCGCTTCGTGACCGCACGACGGGCGGACGCGGCCCGCGTGCACAGCGGGCGCCCCTACCCCCTCGGTGCGACCTACGACGGCCACGGCACGAACTTCGCCTTGTTCAGTGCCGTGGCCGACGGTGTGGACCTGGTGCTGCTGGACGCCGATGGCGCCGAGCACACCGTGCCCCTGCCCGAGGTCTACGGTTCCGTGTGGCACGGCTACGTACCGAACACCGGGCCGCCGCAGCAGTACGGCTATCGCATCCACGGCCCCTGGGAGCCGGCCTCCGGCCACCGGTGCGACCCCACGGCGTTCCTTCTGGACCCCTACGCCAAGGCCGTCCATGACCGCTCCGGCGCGGCGGGGGCCGACGGGCAGGGCCTGTGCGGGGTGGTCGTCGACCCGGCCTTCGACTGGTCCGGCGACACACCTCCGGATCACGCGTACGCCGACTCCGTCATCTACGAGGCACATGTGCGGGGCCTGACCGCGGGACACCCCGGTGTGCCGAAAGACCTGCGGGGCACTTACGCGGGCCTGGCCACGCCCGCGGTGCTCGACCATCTCACCGCGCTGAAGGTGACGGCGGTCGAGCTCCTGCCGGTGCACCAGTTCGTGCAGGACGGCTTTCTTCGAGAGCGCGGACTGTCCAACTACTGGGGCTACAACACGATCGGCTTCTTCGCACCACACCACGCCTATGCCGCCGGCGGCACTCTCGGCGAACAGGTCACGGAATTCAAGAGCATGGTCAAGTCGCTGCACGCGGCCGGCCTCGAGGTGATCCTCGACGTGGTCTACAACCACACGGCCGAAGGGAACGAGAACGGTCCCACGCTGTCCTTCCGCGGCATCGACAACGCGTCGTACTACCGTCTCTCCGAGGACGACTTCAGCCGCTACTACGACACCACGGGCACCGGCAACAGTCTCCTCATGCGCCACCCCAACGTCCTTCAGTTGCTCATGGATTCACTGCGGTACTGGGTCACCGAGTGTCATGTGGACGGATTCCGTTTCGACCTCGCGGCCACGCTGGCCCGCCAGTTCCACGAGGTCGACCGGCTGTCGGCCTTCTTCGACCTCATCCAGCAGGACCCTGTGATCAGCCGCGTCAAGCTGATCGCCGAACCCTGGGACCTCGGCGAAGGCGGCTACCAGGTGGGCAACTTCCCGCCCCTGTGGTCCGAGTGGAACGGCAAGTACCGCGATTGCGTCAGGGACGTCTGGCGGGCCCAGGAGGGCGTCCTGCCCGAGTTCGCCTCCCGGCTCACCGGATCCTCCGACCTCTACCAGCACGAACGTCGCCGTCCACGGGCCAGCATCAACTTCGTCACCGCCCACGACGGCTTCACGCTGCGGGACCTCGTCTCCTACAACGAGAAGCACAACGAGGCCAACGGCGAGCAGAACAACGACGGTGAGAGCGACAACCGCTCCTGGAACTGCGGCGCGGAGGGACCGACCGACGATCCGGCCGTCCTTACGTTGCGTGCCAGGCAGCAGCGCAACCTTCTCGCGACCTTGGTGCTGTCCCAAGGTGTCCCGATGCTCAGCCACGGGGACGAGTTGGGCCGCACCCAGCAGGGCAACAACAACGCCTACTGCCAGGACGGCGAAACGACCTGGATCGACTGGGACCTCGACGACGAACGCGCCTCGCTCCTGGCCTTCACACGTGACCTCATCGAACTGCGGGCCACCCACCGCGTCCTGCGCCAACGCCGCTTCTTCCGCGGCGAGCCCTCCTCGGGCGACGGCCACGACCACGCCCTGCCGGACCTGGTCTGGCTGCGCCCCGACGCGACCGTCATGACCGAGGAGGACTGGGGCCGTCCCGACGCGCACGCCTTGTCCGTCTTCCTCAACGGGGACGCCATCAGGGAACGGGACAGCTGCGGAGAGCGCGTCGTCGACGACTCGTTCCTGCTTCTGTTCAACTTCCACTGGCGCGCGACGGAGTTCCGGCTGCCGGAGTCCTCGTACGGCGCTTCCTGGGCGACACGGATCGACACCGCGGCGCCCGACTGCGTGGACGAGTCCGAATACAAGGCCGAAGCGACGGTCCGGCTGGACCCGCACTCCTTGGTGGTCCTGTCCCACCAACGCCGCGACAGTTGAGGCGAAGTCGCGGGTGTCGGCACTGCGGCGCCGGCTTCCACTCGGGACGTCAGCGGTCCGACTGCGCGTCGGGGGCGGGCGCGCCGGGGCTTCGAAGCGCAAGTGACGCGAACGCCTCGTCGACCAGGGCGGACAGACCCACACGCCCGTCGAGGTGTGTCCAGCGTTCGACGGCGACGATCAGGCAGTCGATGGCCGCGGCCGTGGCCACTTGGAAGCTGATGTCGACCTCGTCGGGACGGCCCGCGCGCTCGGCGAGGATCGCGGCCAGGATGTCGCGCCAGCGGGCCATCATCTCCAGGCGGCGGGCCCGCAGCGCGGCCGACTCGGAGATGAGGCGGGCCTGGGCGAGCCGCTCGGCCGAGTTGTCGTGTGACGGCTGGACGAAGGCGTCCAGCGCGTGGCGCAGCGCGACCCAGTTGTCCTCGCCGGCCGGACGGGCGCGCAGCGTGGCGGCGGCGGCCTCGCAGTCCGGCTCGAAGGCGCTCATGACGGCTTCTTCCTTGCTGCCGAAGTACCGCAGGAACGTACTGCGCGACACTCCGGCGACAGCGGCCACCTCACCCGACGTGACCCGGTCGAACCCCTCGCGGCAGAACAGCTCGACGGCCACTTGCGCCAACCGGTCCCGGACGGCCGCCCGGGCGATGTCCCGCGTACTTGTCATGCCTGCTGCCTCGGTCACCCGTCGATGCTACCGCCGCGGGAACGTCGGCCACAGACAGGCGCGAGACACTGTTTCTTTTGTGAGACGGTGTGTCACCATGAGGTCGACACGCCGCCTGCGGTGCACCGAGCCGGCTCGGCATCAAAAGGAGTCCCCCCACAATGAAGATCACCGTTGACGAAGAGAAGTGCTGCGGAGCGGGCCAGTGCGTCATGCTCGCGCCCGAGGTCTTCGACCAGCGCGACGAGGACGGCATCGTCGTCCTGCTGACCGCATCGCCCGCCCCGGACCAGCACGAGGCCGTGCGCGAGTCGGCCGGCGTCTGCCCCGCGGCCGCGATCCACCTGGCCGCGCACGTATGACGGCGCCGCGGAGCGTACTGGTCGTCGGCGCCTCGGCGGCCGGCCTCGGCACCGCCGAAGCGCTGCGCCGCAAGGGCTACCGGGGTCGGCTGACTCTCATGGACGGGGAGTCCCAACTGCCCTATGACCGGCCACCGTTGTCCAAGCAGGTCCTGTCCGGGGCCTGGGAACCGGAGCGCGCGCGGCTGCGTACGCGGGAGGCGCTGGACGCGCTGGACGCCGAGTTCGTGCTCGGCGAGCGGGCGGTCGCCTTCGACGCCGCCCGGCGCACGGTACGGACGGCCTCCGGGCGTGAACTCGGCGCCGACACCGTCGTCCTGGCCACTGGGCTGCGGGCCCGCACACTGCCCGCCCCTGAGGGCCTGCGCGGACTGCACGTCCTGCGCACCCTCGACGAAGCGGTCGCGCTGCGCGGCGCCCTGCGCACCGTTCGGCGGGTCGCCGTGGTGGGCAACGGAGTCCTGGGCTCGGAGATCGCCGCGACCTGCGCGGGACTCGGCTTGGAGACCACCCTGGTGGGGCTCCAAAAGGCCCCCATGCAGGACCAGTTCGGCCCGCGCGCCGCGCAGGCGCTCGCCGAACTCCACCGCCGGGGCGGTGTGCGCCTGGTCAACGGCACGGCGATCGACGGTCTCGTCGAGGAGGCGGGCCGGGTCGCGGGCGTGCGGCTGCCCACGGGCGAGGCCGTGCCCGCCGACCTGGTCGTGGCCGCCGTTGGCTGCACGCCCGCCACGCAGTGGCTGTCCGGGAGCGGACTCGACCTGGAGGACGGTGTGGTGTGCGACGCGCACTGCCGCGCCGCTCCCGGTGTCTACGCGGCCGGGGACATGGCCCGTTGGTACCACCAGGGCATCGGCACCCGCCTCCGGCTGGAGAACCGCACCAACGCCACCGCCCAGGCGGCCGTCGTCGCGGGGAACATCCTCGGTGACACCACCGCGTACACACCTGTGCCGTACTTCTGGACCGACCAGTTCGACGCGAAGATCCAGGTGTTCGGCTCACCCGCGCCCGACGCCGAGATGACGGTCGTCGAGGGCGAGGAGGGCGGCCGGTTCGTCGCCCGCTACGAGCGGGCGGGCCGCGTCCACGCCGTCCTGGGCTGGAACATGCCCAAGCAGACCCGACAGCACAGCCATCAACTCACCTTCACCGCCCAGGCATCCGCGAAGGCGTCCACGACCGCTTGATTTCAACACCCCGGCGTCCACCACCGCCCGACGCGGACGCCGCCGACGTCACGACCTCAGACCCCACCGGAGGACGAACATGACCACCGCGCACGAGGGCGCCGCCCCCGCCGCCGCCCTGCCCGAATTCCCCCACCCGCGTTCCCCCGGCTGCCCGTTCGGCGTCTCGCCGAAGATGCGCGACCTCACCGACCTCGGGCCCGTCAGCCGGGTCAGGTCCTGGGGCGAGAGCACCCCGTGGGTCGTCACCCGGCACGCCGAGCAGAAGCTCCTCGGGGGCGACCCGCGGCTCAGCGCCGACCTGACCAACCCGAACTACCCCAGCCCTGTCGACCCGGCGATGCACAGCGGTGGCGGAACCGACC
This sequence comes from Streptomyces sp. NPDC002754, assembly GCF_053592315.1. Classification (NCBI taxonomy): domain Bacteria; kingdom Bacillati; phylum Actinomycetota; class Actinomycetes; order Kitasatosporales; family Streptomycetaceae; genus Streptomyces; species Streptomyces sp. NPDC002754. The sequence goes on along the minus strand of NZ_JBSFVM010000030.1, from coordinate 78,382 downwards.
TCAGCTTCGTCGGGATGGACGACCCCGAGCACGCCAGGCTGCGCCGCATGGTCAGCGGCGCGTTCACCATCAAGCGGATCGAAGCCCTGCGCCCTGTCGTGCAGAAGATGACCGACGAATTCATCGACACACTCCTCGCCGGCCCGAACCCCGCCGACCTGGTGCAGGCGCTCGCGCTGCCCATCCCCTCCCTCGTCATCTCCGAACTCCTCGGAGTCCCCTACTCCGACCACGAGTTCTTCCAGGTCAACAGCAAGACCCTCGTCTCCGCCACAGCCACCGCCGAGCAACGGGGCGCCGCCCACGCCAATCTGGCCGGCTACCTCGACGAGCTGGTCGGAAGGAAGATGACCGAGCCGGGCGACGACCTGCTCTCCCAGCTCGGCCGGCGCATCGAGGCCGGCGAACTGACCCGGCACGGGGCGGCCGCCATGGGCGTGCTCCTGCTCCTCGGCGGCCACGAGACCACCGCCAACATGATCTCGCTGGGCACGCTGCTGCTGCTTGAGCACCCCGACCAGCTCGCCGTCATCCGGGACACCGACGACCCGAAGGTGGTCGCGTCGGCCGTCGAGGAGCTGCTGCGCTATCTGTCCATCGTCCATCTCGGCCGCCGCAGGACGGCACTTGAGGACATCGAGATCGCGGGCCGGACCATCCGCGCGGGCGAAGGCGTCATCCTCCTGAGCGAGTTGGCCAACCGCGACCCCGAGGTCTTCGCCGACCCCGACACCCTGGACATCACCCGCAACCCGCGTCAGCACCTCGCGTTCGGCACCGGCCCCCACCACTGCGCGGGCCAGCCACTCGCCCGGATGGAACTCCAGGTCGTGTACCCGACCCTGTTCCGCCGCATCCCGACACTGCGCGCCGCGATCGACGTCGACCAGGTGCCCTTCAAGTACGACGCCGTCATCTACGGGATCCACGAACTCCCCGTCACCTGGTGACCGGCCCCCGGGCAGGCCGAGTTCAGGGCGCGTCGTAGCGGGCGAGCGCGGGGCGCCGGGGCGCGTCGCCCGTGTCCGAGGAGTTGTTGAAGGTGACGCCTCCAACGGCGAGGACCGTACGGGTGCCTGGGATCAGCCTGGTCGTGGCGACCTCGAAGGGTTGCCCGAAGTCGTACTTCCGTTTCGGCTTCGGCACCTCGGACGGCTCGGGCAGTCGGCCCGGATCGGCCAGCTTGCGCACCTTCCCGTCCTTGGTGCGGCGTGCCCGTGAGTCCAGGAGCAGCCCGCCGGTTCCGTCGGGAACGGTCGTGGAACTCGTGAGACCCCGGCCGAAGTCGGGAATGCCTACCTTTCGCCATGCGTCGCCTTCCCTGGTCAGCACGATGGTCTCGGCATCGGGCTCCTCGTCCACCTCGCCGTGGTTGAAGTCGTGGCTGCCCAGCGCCCACAGACGATCCCTCACAGGGTCGTGGACAATGGTCTCCAGCACGGCGGCCGCCTCGGGTGGGACGGGGTCGGGGAAGTGGTACGAGGGGGTGGGCAGCCGTTGCCAGGCATCGCCCGCCCACCTGGCTGTGGCGAGCTGCGGGTAGTCCTCGTCCGTCGACCCGGCCGCCCAGACACGAGGGGATCCGTCCTCGGCGGACGCGACGGTCAGCGCGGCGACCGGGAAGCCCGGATCCGGCACATCCCAGCGTTCCCCGTTCCAGCGCACGAGCTTGCCGTGGACGATGACCCACAGGTGCGCTCCGGAGGCGACACACCAGGCGCCTTGCGTCGGCATGCCGGACATGTGGTTGCCAGTGACCGCCGGAGAGTCGGGGAGTCGCTGCCACGCCCCGTCCTTCCGGTGGAATACAGCGAGTTGCTCGTCGTCCACAGTGCGCTGTGCGAGCCAGAGCTGGCCGGAGTCCCCGGCGGCCAGAGCCCAGAGAGAGCGTCGGCCGCCCTCGATGAGCTCGCCGGGCATCGCGGGCTTGCTCCACCGTTTGCCGTCCCAGTGCTCAAGGAACGGAGTGAAGGACGGCAGGCGGGTCCCCAGCAGCCACAAGTCGTCCCTCGACGTGACGGACAGTGCCTGGTACGAGGCGCGCTTCTCGGACGAGAGGTGCGTATAGCGCCAAGCCCCACTCGTCGACCGGGCCGACGCCGTGTCGGCCGCGGGCGGCAGCTCACCGAGCCGGGCCGGATCGGTGCTGGGCGGGACGGAGGAGGCCTGCTTCTCCCCGCTCCCGCCCACGTCGTTGCCCTTGCCGCAGCCGGTCAGCGCGAAGGCCCCGGTGGCCGCTGTCGCACCGATGAGTGTGCGGCGGGAGATCAGAGAATCCTTCATGCGCGACGACTGTAGTACCGGTCGGCGGCCAGTTGGCGTCTCGGGTGTCGTCGGCCCAGTACTACGGTTCGCGGAGCTTGAATCTCTGGATGTTCCCGCTGGCCCTACGCGGATTCGCCTCGCTCCACCTGAACCGGCGCGACCGCCCGGCCCACACACTCCCGCAGCAGCACACGCCGCTGCTCGTGCACGGCCTCGGGCTCCTCGGCGGAGGCGGCGTAGACGTTGCTGACCGGCGACCAGGCCATGGACATGGCGATGACCATGGCCATCACGTCGAAGGGGTCGCCCTCCCTGACGCGCCCCGCGGCCTGGGCCTCGGCGATGGCGCGGAGCTTGTGGTCGTCGTGGTGGTCGTGGTCCTGCACGAGGTGCCCGGTCGGGCGCCGCTCCAGGCGTGCCCAGGTCGCGAGGCGGATCAGGTCGGGGCGGGCGAGGTACTCGTCGTAGAGGCGCACCGCCCAGTCGGCGAGATCCCAGGCGTCGATGGGGGCGACGTTGACGATCCGCTCCAATGACGCGAAGAAGATCGCGTCGAAGAGCTGCTCCTTGTTGCCGAAGTAGCCATAGAGCTGCGCCTTGTTGGTGCGCGCGGCGGCGATGATCCGCTCGACGCGCGCGCCGGCGATGCCGTACTGGGCGAATTCGAGGGTGGCGGCGTCGAGGATGCGCTGGTACGTCGCGCTTCCCCGCGCGCTGGACGGCTGATCGGGCATACGACCCAACCTACCAGGGCAGCAGACCGACCCGTCTGTTTGCTTCCCGCCGCCGGTGCGTCTACGTTAAACAGACTGAACAGTCTGTCTGAGAATCCCCGAGGAGATCGACATGCGTTCCACGACCGGATGGCAGGCGGACGGCGCCGCGCGAACCCTGCGCCGCACGACAATCGCGCGCCGGGATCTGCGCCCGGACGACATCGCCGTGCGCGTCGAGTACTGCGGTGTCTGCCACACCGACCTGCACGCGTTCCAGGCACACACCGGCGACGCGAAGGGCATCCTCGTCCCCGGCCATGAGTTCACCGGAGTGGTGACCGAGGTCGGCGACGCGGTCTCCGGCTTCACGGCGGGCGATCCCGTGGCCGTCGGCAACATCGTCGACTCCTGCGGCACCTGCCCCATGTGCCGGGCCGGCCAGGAGAACTTCTGCCGTGAGTTCCCGACCCTGACCTACGGCGGAACCGACCGACAGGACGGATCGGCCACGCTCGGCGGCTACTCCCGCGAGTATGTGGTGAGCCATCGGTTCGCGTACCGACTCCCCGCGGGCCTCGACCCGGCCGCCACCGCCCCACTCCTCTGCGCCGGTGTCACCGTCTGGGAGCCGCTGCAAGCCCTCGGGGTGGGCCCGGACAGCACGGTGGCCGTCGCCGGTCTTGGCGGCCTTGGACACCTCGCGGTCAAGATGGCCGCCGCACTCGGCGCCGCGACCACCGTCATCAGCCGCACACCAGACAAGGCCGACGAGGCGCGCGGACTCGGGGCGACCGGCTTCGTCGTCTCCACCGACCCGGAACAAATGGATGCGGTACGCGACCGGTTCGACGTCGTCATCGACACCATCTCCGCCCCGCACGACCTGGCCCCGTACCTGCGCATGGTCGCCATGGACGGCGCCCTCAGCCACCTCGGTCACCTCGGGCCGGTGACCGTGGACACCATGGACCTGCTCATCGGCCGCAAGAAGCTCAGCTCCGCGGGCAGCGGCGGGCGCCCGTCCACCGCCGCCATGCTGCGCTTCTGCGCCGAACACCACATCACCGCGGACGTCGAGGTACTGCCGTCGTCCCAGGTGAACCAGGCCCTCGAACGCCTGGAACGCAATGACGTCCGCTATCGGTTCGTGCTCGACATGTCCGACCTGGACTGAGGACGGGCGGTCTGTCGAACGACGGGCCTGGCGCCTTCCGGTTCCGGCCGAACGAGCCCCATCTCCGGAGGCGGTCGGTTCAAGTCGCTGCTGTAACGCAAGGCGGGCACTCGTGGTCGAACAGGACGGCTACCGGGGCGTCGGTGTCCCCATCAAACTGAGCCGCACCCCCGGCCGGGCCGCGGCACCACCGAGTCCGGCAGGCGGTGACACCAAGGAGGTGCTCGCGGCGGCCGGTTGCACGCCGGAGGAGATCGCGGAGGCGCTGGAGGGGGGTGCGGTGGTGGCTCGGGACGGCGGGCCGAGCACCCCGCGGTGGGAGTACTCGGCCCGGTCATCGCGCCGTTCGACCGATTCGGGTGACGCGCAGAATTCGCCCCTGGTCGGCTACTCGACTACTCGGCCGCCCTGACGTCGATGAGGACCTTGCCCACCGCCCCGCCCTCGACGGCCTCGTGTGCCTTTGATGTCCCGGTCAGCGGGAAGCGTGCCAGCGGCAGACCGGCCTCCGCACCCGCCCGCAGCGCACCGGCCGCGACGGCCGCAGAGACGGCGGCCACGCCGTTGCGCATCGACTCGGCCGGGACCGTGTAGAGGGACAGACCGTGCCAGTCCAGGTTCCGGCCGAAGGTGGCGCGGAGCGGAAGGCGCAGTTCGTCGCCGCCGTTGTTGGCGTAGAAGGCGATCGTGGCGTTGTTCCTGGTGACCGCCAGGTTCAGCTCGGCGTTGACCGCCGGGGCGACCTCGGCGACGAGGTCCACGCCGTCGGGCGCCAGGTCGAGGATGGCCTTGGCGGCGTCCTGCGTACGGTAGTTGACGATGTGGTGGGCGCCTGCGGCCTTCGCCAGGTCGGCCTTCTCGGGGGAGCTGACGGTCGTGATGACCGTCGCCCCGGCCCAACGGGCCAGCTGGATCGCGGCGTTGCCGACCGCGCCCGCTCCCCCGGCGATCAGCACGGTCCGGCCGTCGAGCGCGCCGGGCGACAACCGGTCAGGGCCGTCGCCGGCGAGGGTGAGCACACGGTGGGCGGTGAGCGCCGGGACGCCGAGCGCCGCGCCCAAGTCGTAGTCGGCCCCGTCCGGGAGCGGTACGGCGCGCTCGGCCGGGATGGTCAGGTACTCCTGGGCCGTACCGCCGTCGGGGCGCCCGGCCGCGGAGAGGTACAGCCACACCCGCTCACCGATCCGCGCGGAGTCGACTCCTTCGCCGACCGCGTCGATCCGGCCCGCACCATCCTGGTTGGGCACTTGGCTCTCACCGTCGCCGAGGCTCCCCGAGACCCCCGCCCGGACCTTCCAGTCGGTGGGGTTGACCCCGGAAACGTGAACCTCGACGCGGACCTCGCCGGGGCCGGGGTCGGGGACGGGGCGCTCCTCGATCTTCAGTACCTGGGAGTCGCCGTTGCTGTTGTACACGATCGCCTTCATGCTCTGGGCAATCACCGGGTGGGGTCGCCGTATTCCCGGACGGGTGGACACCCCAACTCGTGGGCGGTTCACGACGTTGAGTCGACCCCCCGCTACGAGGTGTCACCGCCCGCTGGTTGAATGGCACATGCCACTTACGGCAATCACACACTCACGGGGATCAACGGGGAACCGATGAACAACACGCACGTCCTGTCCGTCCGCCGCGCCGCCACCGCGCTCGCCTGCGCCGCCGCTCTGGTGTCGTTGACGGCCTGCAACAGCGGTTCGGACAAGGCCTCGGACGGCGACAGCAAGTCGTCGACCGCCGCCGACAAGCCGGCCAAGGCCGACGCCAAGCCGAACGGCGCCGACAAGCTCTCCGCCGTCGCACTGCGCACCAAGGGCACGGAGACGAAGGCCGCCGCGGGGTCGGCCCACGAGGTCATGTCGCGCTCGGACGCCAAGTCCGACCTGCGGCTCTCCGCCTCGGAGTGCACCGGCACGGTCGACCTCAAGGACATGGGCTCCTTCGAGGTCATCCGCAAGGGCAATGATGTCTGGGGCAAGGTCGACTCCACGTTCTCCACCTGGGCCAAGAAGAACGGCGCGGGCACCATCAAGGCCGACCAGTGGATGCACGGTTCGCCGACCGCCGCGCTCACGAAGGTGTTCGCGAGCTACTGCCACGGCGAGCAGTTCGGCAAGCCGGAGAAGAACTCCCTCGAGCTCACGAAGGGTTCCGCCACCAAGGTGGCGGGTCAGCCCGTCGCCACGGCTGTCGCCAAGGGTTCGGACGCGAGCAAGCAGGCCACGTTCAGCGTCGCCACCACGGGCAAGCCCTACCTGCTGCAGCAGGTGAGCCCGTACAGCAATGGCACCGGCATGACGACCATCACGTGGTCCGACTTCGGCACGACCGTCGGCGCGAAGGCCCCGAGCGGCAAGATCGTGAACGCCCCGAACATCTGATCCCGGGGCAATCGTGACCTTGGGCCCTGCGTCGATCAGTCGGTCTCGCTCACATGGATCGCCGACGTAGGGCACATGGCCGCCGCCTCTCGTACGGCGGTGTGGTCTGCGGGGGCGGGTTCGGGGGCCAGGAGGGTCACGACGCCGTCCTCGTCCCGCTGGTCGAAGACCTCCGGCGCGGACAGGACACAGGCACCGGCGCCGCAGCACTTGTCCTGGTCGACGTCGACATTGAGTGTCACAGTGCGTCTCCTCTACGTGTCACCAGCTGACCGGGACTTCGCTCAGGCCACCCACGAGGAGCCCTTCCGTCTTGCGCAGTTCGGCGGCGGGGACGTCGAGGCGCAGGGTGGGCACGCGGGCCAGCAGGACTTCCAGGACGACCTGGAGTTCGGTGCGGGCCAGTGCCTGGCCGAGGCAGGAGTGCGGCCCCACACCGAAGGTGAGGTGCGGGTTGGGGGTGCGGGCGAGGTCCATGGCGTCGGCGCCGTCGAAGGCACGCTCGTCGCGGTTGGCGGCCGGCATGCTGCACACGACCGTGCTGCCAGCCGGGACGACCTCTCCGCCGATCTCCGCGTCCTCGCCGAGGTAACGGCGCAGGCCGAAGCCGAGGTTGCTGTCGAAGCGCAGGGACTCCTCGACGGCGGTGCGCACCAGCGACGGATCAGCCAGCAGGCTCTCCCAGCGGCCGCGGTCGTCGAGCAGCAGGGAGACCATCTTGCCGATCGAGTTGGCGGTGGTCTCGTGGCCGGCGACGAGCAGGCCCATGCCGGTGGACACGAGCTCGTCGTCACTCAGTCCGCCGCCTTCGCTCTCGCTCCCCGCGCCGCCCGCCTCCTCGCTCTGCGTGATGAGGACACTGAGGAGGTCGTCGGCCGGCGCGGCACGCTTGGCGGCGATGTGCGCGGACATGTAGGCGACGAACTCGTCCTGGGCAGTGCGGATTTCGTCGGCGCTGTAGCGGGTGACGCTGAGGAAGCTGTCGGACCAGCCGGAGAAGCGGTCCCGGTCCTCCGCGGGGACCCCGAGCAGGTCGCAGATGACGTAGACGGGGAACGGGAAGCCGAGGCTCGCCCGCAGGTCGGCGGGGGCGCCGTCGGCGAGCATGGCGTCCACGAGACCCTCGGCGAGGCGGGTCATGGCGGGGCGCAGGGCGGTCATCCGCTTGGCGGTGAAGTAGCGGCCCACCTGACGGCGCCAACGCAGGTGCGGTTCGCCCCGGTTGGGGGTCGCGATGGCGGAGCTTCCGGTGGCAGCAGCCCCGCCGGAGCCTTCGGGGGCCATCCGGGCGGCGTTGTCCTGCTCGGTGGGGCGGACGAACCGGGCGTCGGAGAGCAGGCCCCGGACGTCGTCGTACCGGGTCAGATAGACGGCCGTGTCACCACTGGGCAGCGTGGCGCTGGCGACGGGGCACCGCGCGCGCAGCTCTTCCCATACGGCGGGCGGCTCGAGCGGGGTGTCGCCGGACAGCGGCAGGTGGACGGACGGCTGGACGTAGGGGGCGTCGGGGGCGTGGGGCGCGTAGGCGTGTTCGGCCTGGTCGGTCATGGTGCGTCTCCTCGTGGGGGTGGAGGCGGCGGCAGGTGTCCACGGTGGCGAAAGGGTCGGCGCGATGCACCGTTCAACAAAAGTGCATCATGCACTGTCTTTGCATGATGCACTTTCCGTGTATGGCGCACAACCGTGCCGGATGCTTCAATCGCGTACCGGGTACGACGGGCGAACAGACGGAGGCCGTTGTGGACGCACGGCAGGCAGGCGGCCGTATCGAGCGCGAACTGCTGATCCTTAACCGGCACTTGGAGATGACCTCTCCGCGCCGCGTACGCCTCGACAACAACGCCCTCGATCGCAGCGCCTACGTCCTGCTCAGCCGTCTGGAGGCGCAGGGTCCGATGTCCGTGCCCGACCTCGTCGAGGCCTTCGGGCTCACCGCCTCGACCCTCACCCGGCAGACCGCGGCACTGCTCCGCGAGAACCTCGTGGAACGAACCCTCGACCCGGCAGGCAGCATCGCCCGGCAGTTCCGGATCACCGACGTGGGGCGCGAGCGGCTGCACACCGACCGGGACGCCATCGCCACCGGCCTCGCCGACATCCTCGGCGACTGGCCCGAGGACCGGCTGCGGCGGTTCATCGAGGACCTCGAACGGTTCAACACCGACATCGAGCGGCGCACGGGGCGGCCTTGGCCGCGTTGAGCCGGCGGCCCACCACCTTTCGGGGGCGATCCGCCGGCTCGACCGGCCCGCCTACATCCAGGCGGTGGACCCGTCGCGGCGGACGGGCACCTTGCGGTTCCACGAGACCCAGTCGTCGGCCACGAGTACGTCCTCGTCGATCTCGATGCCCCAGCCGGGGCGGTCCGGGCGCAGCTCCAGGTGGCCGTCCACCGGGAGGTACGGGTCGGGGCACCAGGAGATGTCGTCGACCTGGTAGCCCGTGCCGTATTCGAGGATGCCGAAGTTCGTGGTGGCCGCCGCGAAGTGCACGTTCGCCGCGGTGGCCAGCGGTCCCATCGGGTTGTGCGGGGACACCGGCACGTAGTGCGCCTCGGCGATCGCGGCGATCTTCACCATCTGGGTCATCCCGCCGACCACGCAGATGTCGGGTTGCACGATGTCGGCCCCGTCGGCCGTGAGCAGCGCGAGGAACTCCTGTGTGGTGTAGAGGGATTCACCGGTGGCCAGCGGCACGCTCAGCTCGGAACGGACCCGTCCCCACGAGGGCATGTGCTCGGGGCGGATCGGCTCTTCCAGGAACAACGGCTGGCTGGGTGCGAGCGCGGCGCCCAACTCGACTGCCTGGTGCGGCTCCCAGAGGCAGGCGTGGGCGTCGAAGGCGAACTCCCATTCCTCGGGGTGGTGTTGACGGACGTCGCCGAAGTAGTCACCGAGTTCGCGGACCACGAGGCCGTACCGGCTGGTGTGCAGATCGCGGCGGTAGGGGCTGAGCTTGAACGCCGTGAAACCGAAGCGGTCGTGCAACTCGGCTGTTCTGTCCCGTAGTTGTGGCACGTCCGGGGCGCTGTAGAGGCCGGCGTAGACCCGGACCCGGTCCCGGACCGCGCCGCCGAGCAGCTGGTACACCGGCACCCCGAGCGCCTTGCCCGCGATGTCCCACAGGGCGTGGTCGATCGCGGCGATGGCGGCGGTTCCCAGGGCTCCCTGCGGGAAGCGGGCGGACTGGTGCAGGAACTGGTTGACCGCGGTGGGCCGCAGTGGGTCCATGCCCTTGATCTGTTCGAAGAGGTGGTCGAGCAGCGGGAGATAGGCGAGGTCGGGTCCGTGGTTGTACACCTCGGACCAGCCGGACACACCACTGTCGGTCGTGACCTTCACGAGGACGCGGGGCCGGTCGCCGACCCGCTGGCGGAAGGTCTCCAGTGTTTCGATCTTCATGCCATGAGCTCCTTGTCGAGGGCGGGCACCAGTTCACGCCAGGGCCGGACGGCCTCGGTCACCTCGGCGGCCCGGCCACGGGACAGTACGTGGCTGGGCGGACGCACCTCGCGCCCGCACAGGCCGAGTTGGTCCATGGCCTCCTTCACCACGGACACGTTGTCGGCCGAGTGGTCGCGGGCCCGCATCTCCTCGAAGGGGCGGATCCGACGCCACAGGGCCGCCGCCTCGTCGTAGCGGCCCGCGCGCAGGGACGCGAGCAGCTGGAGGGGCACGGCCGGTGCGACATTGGCGAGGCCCGAGGTGAACGCGCGGGCGCCGGCCTGCCAGTAGGCGGACGCGTAGGACTCCGCGAGACCCGCGATCCACAACAGGCCGTCGTTCCCTGCCTGTTCCCGGTTGGCGGCGAACACGACCGGGTCCGGCACCGAGTACTTGAGGCCGATGACGTTGGGAGCACGCTCCGTGAGGGCCCCGATGTGTGCGCCGGTGATGGCCGGGTTGCTGAGGTAGGGCAGGACACCGAGCTCCGGTACGGAGCCGGCAATCGCCGCGTTGTACTCGATCCAGCCCTCCGGCGACATGTAGGGCAGCACCGGCTGGTGGATCATGATCGCGTGGGCGCCGGTGTCCCGGGCGAAGCGGGCGTCCGCACTTGCTGTCTGTACGTCGAATCCGACGCCGGCGACGAGCGTCGTGGAGGCCGGGCACGCCGAGGCGACGCTGGTCAGGACAGCGCGCCGCTCGGCCGGGGTGAGGGCGTAGAACTCACCGGTGTTGCCGTTCGGCGTCAGGGCCGTGATGCCGCCCGCGACGAGCCGGGCGGACAGCGCGCGGGCGCGGTCGTGGTCGATCTCGCCGTCCGCGCCGTAGGGCACCACCGGAATCGCGATGACGGTGCTCAACCGCTCGATGAGATCGGCGGTGTTCGGTGTGTTCGGTGTGTTCAGGGTCGAGCTCGCGCTCATGAGGTGGTCCCCTTGGGGTCGGTGGCCGCCGCGAGGGCGCTCACGGGGGTGACGGGCTTGATGCGGACCCAGAACAGGTAGATGGCCGCACTGACCAGACAGCAGACGGCGGAGCCGAGCAGCGGGCCGAGGTAGGAGCCGTCGCCGAAGGTCAGGAAGAGTCCGATGGCGATCGGGCTGATGAGATTGCCGAGTTGGGATCCGAAGTTCTGGAAGCCCGCGACCGAGCCGACGGTCTCCGGCGAGGACGCGACCTCCGCGGGCAGGCTCAGGATCGCGGCCCCTGCGAAGGAGTGCGCCGCGTTGCTGATGGTCAGCACGGTCATGACCGCGACGTTGCTCTCGATGAAGGGGGAGAACCCGATGCAGGCGCTGAGTGCGAGCCCGGAGACGATCGGGATCTTGCGCGCCAGGTTCGTCGACATCCCGGACGCCAGCATGCGGTCGGAGACGATGCCGCCGAGGACCGTGGAACCGATGGCGATGAGGGGCGGAATGGCGCCGACCATCCCGAACTCGGCCTCGGTGAAGCCGCGATCGTCGAGCAGGTAGGTCGGGTACCAGGTGAGGAAGAAGGCGCCGGAGAGTGAGCGGAAGACGTATCCCGTCATCAGCGCCCACACCTGGTTGTTGCGCAGCAGCACCCGCCACGACGCGTCAGTGCTGGTGTCGCTACCGGCGTCGGTGGCAGCGTTCTGCGCGGCCACCATCTCGCCCTGGTCGGACTGGATGTGCGCCAGTTCGGCCGCCGAGACGCGCGGGTGCTTCTCGGGCTCGCGGTAGACCAGCTGCCAGCCGACGATCCACAGCAGACCGGCGACACCGATCACGACGAAGGCCATGCGCCAGCCGCTGAAGGTGATGAGCGCGGTGACGATCGGGACGGAGAGGGCGGTGCCGATCTGCTGGCCCATGTCGAACAGGCTCGACGCGAAGGCGCGTTCCCTGCGGGGGAACCACCGCGAGACCACCTTGACGTTCGCCGGCTGCACCGGGGCCTCGCCGATGCCCAGGCCGAGCCGGAACACGACGACCGAGCCGACGCCCTGCGAAAACGCGGTCAGGGCGGTCCAGATCGACCACCAGCCGACCGCGATCGGGTAGATCACCTTGGGCCCGAAGCGGTCGAGCAGCCAGCCGGACGGGAGCTGGAAGAGGGCGTACGTCCAGAAGAAGGCGGAGAGCAGGACTCCCTGCACCGCCGAGCTGATGTGGAACTCCTTGGACATGAAGGGCATCGCGACGCTGATGGCGGCGCGGTCGAGATAGGCGATGGTCAGCCCGAGGGCCGAGAATCCGACGATCGTCCAGCGCATACGGCTGCGCTCGCGAACGGGACCTGTCCCGGCTGGGGCGGACGTGCGCACGTTAGACTGGGGCATCGTTGCTCCTAGTGGGTAACGGCGACGCTCCTCGCGGAGCGTGGATCTCTGAGGTGCGGCCCGGGATCTTGGCGGTGAACGGGTCGCACCTCGTCAAGCAGTCGTTCGGTCGGTTCAGTGAGTGAGTGCCTCCTCCTGAATGTCGGCTCTGCTGAAGATGCCGGGCCTACTGAAGGTGCCGGGTCACGAATCCTTCGATGTGGCGGCGCACAAGGGCCGCGGCATCATCGGCCTTCCCCGAGCGCACGCACTCGAGCACGGCCGCGTGTTCGCGGGACTCCTCCTGCCACGACGGCGAACGGGCCCAGGAGGACGCGGAGACCAGCGCCGTCTGGTCCCGGAGCCCGTCGAGTGAGCGGACGAGGAGCGGATTGCCGCACCCGGCGTAGAGGCCGCGGTGGAAGTCCCTGTTGGCGGTGGAGCGCGTCGAGGCGTCCTCGGCGAGCGCGGCCCGCTCCAACGCCCGTGCCGCTTCGGAGAAGTCGCTTCCGGCGATGACGCTGCGCCGTACCGCTTCCGGCTCCAGAAGCAGCCGCATGTCGTAGATCGCCAGCGCGTCCTGCTCGCTCAACTCCCGCACCGTCGTACCGGCGAAGGGCCTGATGACGACGAGTCCCGATCCCTCCAGCGCCTTCAACGCCTCACGCACGGGCGTCTTCGACACACCGAACTCCCCCGCCAGCACGTTCTCCACGAGCGGGGCCCCCGGCTTGAACTCCCCGTTGAGGATCGCCGCCTTGATGGTCTCGAGCACGTGCGCGGTCCGCGACGGCAGGGCAACCGGACTGAAAACAGGCAAGGTTCGCAAGGTCGCGCCCCCAAATGGAATCTCATATGTCATATACGATTGGACGGTAGCCGCCGGGACCATCGAGGGCAATGGGTCTGCGGCAAGCATGGAGTTCGGCGCAACACCGACAGCTACAGTGGGGAAATGTTCAAATCCCGCAAAGTTCACAAAGAAGACGCCTGGGACGGGATCGTCGTCGACAAGACCCGGAGGGCGACCGACGGCTCCAGCGTCTACCACTACGTCGAAGTCCGTCTCCAGGACAGCACGACGTTCAAGGTCCGCGTGGACGGGCCCCTGTGGGAGTCACTGACCAGTGGCGACCATCTCGTCAAGGAAGCAGGGAACGCCGCCCCGGCCAAGGCGCCGCGCTAGACGTCCGCCTTGGGTTCGGTTGACGGTTCGAACAGTCGGCTGGATAAGCTCGTCAACAGTTACGACAGGCTGTAGCGAGTGCGACAACCGTGTTCGGTGCGCGTGAAGGGCCCTCTGGGCTCGAACTCGAAGGGGGGACCTCGTGACCAACAGGTCGGGAAGCGGGTCGGGAAGTGGGCCGGGTCCGGGCGATCGGGAGATCGACGACTCGGAGCTGATGGACGTCGCGCAGGATCCGGAGCAGGCCGAGAGTCTCCACAAGGCGCTGCGCACGCTGGCCAGGAACCCCAACGTGAACGGCCCGTTGCAGGAGATGGCCCAAGGCATCCTCTCGGGACGCATGGGCATGACGGACGCCATCAAGGACGAGCGCTACATGGGCGCGCTGGGCGACCGCATGACCGAGATCCGGCACGCCGCCGAGTCGCAGACCATGGAGGACCGCGAGGCCGAGCGCGGAAAGCGCGAGGAGTGGGAGCGCAAGCGGGACGAGCAGGAGCAGAAGGAGCGCGAGGAGCGCGACGGTCCTTCGACCAACCTGTTCACGGGGTCGAAGAGGCGGGGGCAGGGCGGCCACCGGGGTTGAGGGCTTGTCAGTGCCTCTGGGTACGCTGGTACTGACATGAGACGGACGCGAACCGGCGGCACAGTGGCGCCGGTTGGTGAAACGGGGGCGTAGTCATGGGTGACGGGTTCAGGAGCAATCCGGAGACGCTGAAGAACGAGGGGCGGAGCTTCTCCGACATCGGCAGGGAGTTCTACCAGGCGACCGCCAGACTGAAGAGCGGTCTGGCCGCGCAGGGCGACGGTGGGGGCGGCGGAGGCGAAGCCCCGAAGGACACGTCGTTCGCGAGCGTCGCCGGTGACGCCTGGAAGGGCATGACCACCTTCAGCGACAAGCAGGGGACGCCTCCCTGGGGGGACGACGAACTCGGCGAGAAGTTCGGCGTGGTCTACGAAGGTCTGCGGGACGGCATGACGGACTCGATGGACCACCTCGCCACGAAGCTCAACGAGATCGGCAAGGCGTTGGAGCGGATGGCGAAGAACCACGAGGAGAACGAGGACTTCAACGAGGCTCTGGTCAAGGAGCAGACGCCGGAGAACCAGTTCGGCGGCGAGGTCCATGTTCTGAAGTCCGCGAACAAGTAAAACGCCCTCGCAGCAACTTCCCTGACTCGCAGTCACCCCTTCACGCACAGGAGAAGTCCGTGTCACAGCCCGGCGCGCCGCAACCGGTACAGCCCATCCCCTCCACCCCCGACGAGGCGTTGGCCGCCGCCCGGTCCCGCTTCGAAGTCCTGGATCCGGCCGGGAACCCGGCACCGTTGCATGTGGCCGAGTTCGACATCGGCTTCCTCGTGCACGCCGTCATGCCCCCGCCGCCGCCCGGCGTCCAGGCGCCGTTGGGCGGCAGCCACATGGTGATCTCCAAGACCGATGGTGCGGTCACCTACGTCCCCAACTTCCCGCCGGACTCGGCGATCGACCTCTACCGGAGCATGCGCCGCACCAGCGGCTGAGTGCAACAGCACTGTGACACGGGAGAGTTGAGGGGCCCGAGGAGCCTTTGGGTAAACTCTGGCATGAGCATGGCTCTGCGCCAACGTTAAGGCGGCAGACGGCGCGAGTCGGCCCACAGGGCCGGGACAACACGAAATACATGGCGGACAACGGGGGTCTTCGTCGTGGCTTTGATGCTGCCGAACGGGCTTGAGTGGCTTCTCGAGATGTGTGGCTTCGACTGGCCCACAGGCGACGAAGACAAGATGATGGAGTGCGCCAACACCTGGCGTCAGTTCGCCGCCGATGTGACGGACCTCCAGTCCCGCGGCTTGACCGCTGCCGGCAACGTTCTCGCGGAGAACGCCGGGGACTCCATCGACGGCTTCAACAAGACCTGGGAGAAGTTCGCCGGCGGTTCCGGCTACTTCGACGACGCCCGCCAGGGCGCCGAGCTGATCGCCGTCTGCATGGACGCCGCGGCGATGCTCATCATCGGGCTGAAGATCGCGGTGATCGCCCAACTGGTCATCCTGGCGCTCGAGATCGCCGCGGCCCAGGCCGCCGCTCCCTTCACTCTGGGCCTGTCCGAGATCGGCGCGATGGGCGCGGCCGCCGCGACGCGCATGATCCTGCGCAAACTCCTCAAGGAGATCGCCCAACAGATTCTGCAAGCGGTACTGGAGACCGCCAAGGAACCGTTCGTCTCCGCCCTCGAAGCCATGATCTCGGACGTCGTCGCCCAGACCGTCGAGCAGAACTTCGGCAAGCAGTCGGGCTACGACCTGGGCCGCACCGCCAAGACGGGTTACGAAGAGGGCAAGAGCGCCCTGGAGAACTCCGGCTCCACGTTCGGCGAGTCCCTGCGTGACGGGGCCGGGTCCCGGGCGGGGCACGGGGCGCGGCACGGGTTGAGCGGGGGTGATGGCGGGGGCGATGGCGGCGACAGCTCGGCGAGCTCCGACAGTGGCAGCTCGTCGAGCTCCAGCGATTCGTCGTCCGGAGGTTCGTCGTCGAGCAGTAACTCGTCGTCCGGTGGCGGTAGTTCGTCCAGCAACTCTCCCGGCTCCGGCTCCAGCGATTCGCCGAGCGCGTCCGGTTCGACGTCGGGTGACTCCTCGAGCGGTTCCACCAGTTCCAGCAGTTCGCCGAGTTCGAGCGACGGGGACGCGGGGCGCAGGGCGCCGGACATCGGTGGGTCGTCGTCCTCGCCGTCCTCGTCCTCCTCGTCCCCGAGTACGTCGCCGAGCGGCGAGGCGGACGGGACCGGCGGCCCAGGCTCGTCGGACACCTCGTCGTCTTCGCCCGCGCCGAGCCGTGGCTCCGAGCCGCCGAGCCCGTTCGACGTGGGTACCCAGGCGTACCAGGACAGCATCGGTCAGCCGTCGGGCGGGGACTCGACCACGCCGGACTCGTCGAGCCCCGACTCGTCCACGCCGTCCGCCACTACGCCGGACGTCCAAGGCGGACCGACCCCCGACACCACCCCCGACTCCGCGCGACCGGACAGCACCCCGGACGCCCCGACGAACACACCACCGGGCAACGAACCGTCCCTGCCCTCCGATCCCTCGCCCAGCGGGAGCACGGGCACCACGCCGGACGTCAGCACCTCCCCGACTCCGGACACCACGCCGGACGGCGCGACCCCGAGCCGCCCAGATAGTGGCGCCGACACCCCCAGCCCGGGCCAGGGCGCGTCGATCCCGGACCAGCACACCCCCGAGCCCTCGCCGACGCCGTCCACGCCACCCGAGGCCGCACCGACCCCGGCGCCGGACAACTCCAGCCCCGCCCCCGGTACACACCAGGTCGACCCCGACTCGGTCAGCACCATGCCCGCGCACGCCCAGGGCCCCACACCGGGCGACTCCGGCGACGGCACCAACAACGACAACCAGAACCAGGGCACCGGCACCGGCACCGGCACCGGCCGCATGCCGAGCGGCGCCATGCCCGGCAACACCCCCACCTCCCACGCAAGCCCCGGCCAGGGCCACGCGCCGTCACAGCCGACGTCGACCCCTCACGACCCGGACGACGCCGAAGTCGGGCTCATGGGCGGCGCCGCCACTGCGGCACCCCCGGCCCCCGGTACTGCCGACACGGGCGTCCCGCAGCAGGCGGCCCAGTCCTCCGCGGCGCCCTCGACGGCGCCCCCGGGCGCCATGCCGCCACCGACGGCCGGCCCCATCCCCACCCAGGCACCAGCGGCAGGCGGCCCCACGACGACGCCGCGGGCAAGCACTCCCAACGCCACGACACCGCGTCCGGACCAGCCGAGCACCCGGCCCACGACGCCGTCCCGGGACACCCAGCAGAACGGCCCCGCATCGCGCCCGCGCAGCGAGAGGCCACGCACGGAGACCCCGAGCCGCCCGACCACACCGCCCCGCGGCGACCGCCCGACGAACCACCAGTCATCCCCCACGTCCCGGCCGAACGACCAGGGGATGCCGGCCCAGAACAACCAACAGCCGGACAACCACCAGCCGAACACCCCACAGCCGGACGCCACCAACCAGACGCCCGACCAGAACCAGCACCAGCCGCCCACTGACGACGGCAACACCGCCACACCCGAGCAGCCCACAGCGCCCCCGCCCCCACCCCAGGCGGACGACCTCTCGGACATCCGCAACGACCTGAACATCCCGCACGAGGGCCTGACCACACCCGACCCCGCCCACCAACAGGACCTCGAGAACGCCCACCCGAGGAATCCCGACGGCACCCCGCAGGTGTTCGCGGACCCGCGGCAGGGCAACTGGGCCGGTCTCCAGAACGACGGCGGCCCTGGCGTCCCCGGTCGGTCCAACAACTGCGCCGACTGCACCCGTTCGTTCCTCGAGACATGGTTCGGCCGCCCCACGGTGTCCGCCCCGCGCACGTTGGACCAGAACGCGGACGGCAGCCTGAACACCTTCTCGGCGGAGCGCGAATCGGTCGACAACCAGACGCGCTGGGCCGGTGCACCCCCCACGTACGCGGGCAACGACCATCCCAGCCCGTACGCGCGAATAGCCCACGAGCTGTCGCAGGCCGGGCACGGTTCGGCAGCCGTGATCGGGGTCAACTGGCCCGGCGGTGGCGGCCACGCGTTCGCCGCGGTCAACCACAACGGCCAGGTTCTGTTCGTCGACGCACAGACGGGTGTCGTCAGCGAGAACCCGATCCACACGGGCGCCGCAGAGGTCTTCTACACCCCGCTGGACGCCAACCGAAACCCGATCACCCCGTACTTCCTGACCCCGTCGACACCCGCCCCGTCCACGGAGACCACCCCGGACACGGCCACCACCCCGGACTCCGACTCGTCGACCAACCAGTCGACACCCGACACCCAGTCGCCCGAACCGTCCAAAACCTCCCCGTCGCCCGAGCCGTCGACGACCCCGGATCCCGACGCGACGCCGGACTCCGACGCAACCCCAGGCCCCGGCACCACGACGGATACGACGCCGACCTCGGAGACGACCTCACCGCAGAACGAGTCCGACTCCCCCGACACGGACACGGCCACCACCCAAGAGCCGAACCCCGACCAGGCAACCGCCACGCCCCCGGGCTCGGACACCGCATCCGACCAGAACGGTCAGGACACTCCTCAGAGCCCCGAGCCCGACCAGGACGCCCAGCAGTCTCCAGAGCCCCAAGAGCCCCAAGAGCCCCAGCACGACACGGATTCGCCGGACAGCCAGGACTCGCAGAACTCCGAGGACGCCGACCACTCCCAGGCCTCTCAGGACTCCGACGACTCCCACGACTCCCACGACGACAACCAGCCGTCGGAGTCCGCGGAGCCGGTCCGCCCGGTCACCGATACCCGCCCCTCCGGCCCGCCTGACGGCTACGACGACCCCACCGACGCCGACACCCGCGCCCAGCAGGAACGATTCCCGCGCAACGAGGACGGCTCGTTCCAGCAGGCCCCCGACCCGCGCGAAGGGTCGTGGCTGGGCGACATCCGCGGCCAGAACCCCGACGACTCCGGCCGCGACGTCAACTGCCCCGACGGAGCACTGGCGTTCACCGATTCGTACGCCGGCAACCCCACGGTCGCCGCCCGCCGCAGCCCGAACGAGGACGGCTCTCCAGCCGACACCCCGGAGCCGGGCGGCCGCGACCGTATCGAGAGCACCCTGAGCGCGGAGTTCAGCGACTTCGGCGACGGCCGGGACGCGTACAACAACCTGGAGACCTCCCTCCTCAACGAGGGCCACGGCTCACAGGCCGTGATCATCACCCAGAACGCCGACGGCCGCGCCCACGCCTGGAACGTGGTCAACCACAACGGCCAGATCGTCTACGCCGACCCGCAGACGGGCCAGAGCAGCACCACCCCGCTCCACAACGGCAACAACGGCGTCTTCGCCATCCCCCTGGACGCCAACCGCCGCCCCCTCGACAACACCAACCAGCCTGCCGCGCAGAACCAGGGACAGACCACCGGATCCGCACCGCACAACCCCGCAGGCTCCACCTCTCAGTCCAACAACCCCAGTGCGGAAGCCACTCGCGCGCACCGCAATCAGAGTCTCCCCGACCCGGAATCCCCGACCCAGCAGCATGCGAACCTCCTTCCGGATCAATCGCAGCAGGACCTCCGGGAGGAGCACCCGGTACGGCGCATCGATCTGGATCCGGTCCAGCAGCAGATGCGTGCCTGGGCCGAGCCCCGCGGCGACGATCCCTCCCCCTTGCACGAATTGCTGCAGGAGTCCCAGGACCGACGGCAACAGCATGTGGAGGCCGCGCAGCACATCCGCGACGCCAAGCAGTCGCTCGACGACGCGAAGAAGGAGCTCGCCGCTGCCAAGAGGGCGCTGAAGAAGGCCGATCCGGCGGAGCGGCCGGCGGCCGAGCAGCGGCTGAACGACGCGAAGAACACCGCGTCGGAGGCGAAGAAGGAGCACAAGGAGGCGCTCCAGGCGCACCGGGACAACGTCTCGATGCCGGCGACCAACTTCACCGACAGCGATCTGCGCCGCCACCTCGACCCGGCGTGGTCGCAGATGAACGACGGCGACCGGTACGCGGCGCTGGCGACCTTGGCCCGGATGAGCCACTCCTTCCATGCCAACAACGCGGTGGGCGCAAGCCCGGAGCCCGCCCCCAACAACGACCCGTACGCCGACGCCCCGCCCAAGAAGCGTCAGAGGACGGACCCGGCCCACGACCATCACGAGTCCGTGGCCTCCACCCGACGAGAGGCCACGGCTCGCCCCAAGGACAACGTCCCGCAGGACCTCAGGGATCTGTTGGACGAGACGGAGCGCAACTCCCCCGACTTCTCCGACAAGAACTACGCGGTGGTGGAGGTCGTCGACGAGCACGGCGAGAGCCACTACATCATCGACTCCTCGGTCCCGGCCGCAGGAGACGCCGTGCGACCACGGCACTCGGAGAGCCACATCCTCGAGTCGATCGAGCAACTCAACAACGGCAGAGCAGCCGAGGGGCGTCCCCAGTACCGCGTGGCCGGCCTGTACACCGAGCGTGAGCCCTGTGGTCTGCGCACAGGCAATTCCGGTCACGCGGACTGCTCCCGGACGATCCGCAGTTCCGAGGCGATGAACGGGGTGCCCGTCCACTACAGCACCACCTACCGAGTCGATCCTCAGCGCGACAGTCTGCTGGCACAGGAGCGCGCCACCCGGCAGGCCCGGGGAGAATCCGAGGCAGAGATCAACAAGGCGTTGGACGGCTACAAGACGCCGAACCGCCGTCTCATGGACCAGGAGATCCACCAGCACCTGGACTTCGTCGACAACCTCCTCGCGACGATGAACGACCAGAACCAGACCCCTCCCGACACCACACCACTGCCACCAGACCTGGCGGGCGCGGACCGCACCCCGCCATCAAACCCAGCAGGCACGGACCGCAGGCCTCCGGCGGATCCTGCCGGCAACGCCGAACCACCCAACAGTGAACAGCCTCCATCCGAGACGCCTGCCACGGGCGAGAGCGACAATGAACTCAGGCCCGGACTCGTACGCCAGGACGACAACTTCGAGTCCGAGACGAACAGTCGAGGCCAACGCAAGTCGCACATCGACGCGGAAGGTAACCTGGTTCCCGCGAACCCGCACGGCACCGCGAGTGTCATCGATCACGTAGTGGGCCGCGATCCCGCGAAATCAGACAGCCCTTACACCTCCTTGAGTTCGGAAGGTGCCAACGCGAAGGCATTCGGGTCGAATCGCATTCGCATTGATCTGGACCGGCTGGAGCAGGACATTGCTGCCGCCCGTGTCCAAGATGTCGATGTCTACTCGCCCGACAAGGTCCAGAGCCTCATCCAGGAGAACGCCGACAGGATTGCCGGCAGGCCAGTGGACCTGACTGTTCCGCCTGGGACCAGCAAGTCGCAGGCCCAGGAAATGGCCCGAGCGCAAGGCCTGAGCAACGCAAAGGCCAAGAGGATCGCACAACGTATGATCGACATGATGAACACGCGACGTGACGAAGAATGGCTCATCAAGGGCGTCGTTCCAAGCGATTACATTGAGGGGCCGCTCGGTGGGTGACTTCGTGCATGAAACAGGAGCTAACCGGTTCCAGGCACTGCTGGGCACGGACTTCAAGGGCCGACCCACCAACGATCTCGAGGACGTGATCTACGAAGCCCTCGACGACCCCCGGCACCGAGAACGCGTGCCGGGGCTCACCGCCCTCCTCCAGGACCCGGCGGCCGACGACCGCGAGCGCTTCCTGTCCTGCGTTGCCCTGACCACCTGGGCCGAACCTGCCGGGTACACGGCGGTGGTCGAATCCACCCGAAACCCGAAACGGGCACCGTGGTACGACCTCCTCCTGGACCGCAAGTTCTCGGTGGACAACACTTTCGCCCAGCTGGCTCTCGCTGTGGGCGACAGTGATGTCCTCGCGCGCGAGAAGGGCACCTGGGATCAACGCACCGAGGCCTTCGGGCATTTGATCGGTATCGCGGACCGCGAGTACTTCGACGAGAAGCTCGGCGATCAACTGGACGTCCCCACAGCCGCAACCCTGCTTGTGTCGATTCGCACCGTCGTGGCGCGCGGAGTATCGGCCCTCGCAGCACGCAAGCCCGTGAGCTTCGACCTCGCCACGCAACTCGTGGACCTGGCCGCCTCCCTGTCCCCCGTAGACGCAGCCACCGCGATCTCATTGGCGACGGATGTGCTTGCGCAGGATCCACGTCCCCGCGCTCTCCTGCACGCGGTGTCCATCGTCCAGCGCTCGAATACCCCGGAAGCGCGAGCTTTCGCCGAGTATCTGGCCATGAGCGGAGACGCCCGGGTACGGTCATCCATCCGGGACGCACTCACCGCGTAATAGGCATCTTGAACTCACAGCGGGGCTGTCGGAGAGCGCCAGTGTGATCATCGTCGACGCCACCGATCACACCGCAGCCCGCCACTTCGACCCCTCCGCCGGAGATCGATCGAGGCCATGCGAATCGACGATGAAGACACGCCGATGGATGACGGCATGCTCGTCTACTACCAGGACGAGTTGTTCACCGGCGAGGTCGTCTCGAAGGATGCGAGCGGACTCGTGGTCGATCTCGTGACCTACACGAACGGGGTGCAGAACGGCCCCCAGGGGCAGTGGTATTCGGACGGCACCAAAGAAATGGAAGCGGAGGCGGCCAACGGGATCGCGGTCAACGACTTCCGCACGTGGCACAAGAACGGCCAACTGTCCGAGCACAGTATCTTCAACTCCAAGGGCCGACGAACCCGCCGCCAACGCTGGGACCAGGACGGGAACTTGATCGAGGACAAAACCTACGATCACAGGTAGCCGCAGCTCAACGCGGAGGACGCACGCCTTCGCCCAGGCCGCACTTGGCGTGCATAGGCACGGGACTGACCGCGGACAAGAACGGAAGTGCGAGGCCTGAGTGTTCAGCGAATTTCAGCGCTTCTACTTGGATTGGGGCTTCTACCCCGGGGAGGAGGTCAGCCACGTGGATGCCCTGGCCTACGGCGACTACACGCGCGCTCAGGTCAATGAGCTCGGCGTCCCCCAGTTCATCGAACTCTATGACTCCGGCCGCCTCTTTCATATCGATTACTGGACGAGCGAACCGGAAAGCATCAGGGGCCATCACCTGTCTCACCATCCCGGCATCCCCTTCGGGATCGAGTCGACCGTCCGCCGCGTCGGGCCGTACCGCTGGAGCGTCTCTCGCAGGTACGCGAGTGCGGGCAATCTCGTTGGATATCTGGTCCACTTGGAGCGTAGCCACACCTACGATGCCGCTCTGATGACGCTACGGATCGACCTCCAACTCACCTTGAAGAGATCCAGAAGAATTTCCACGCCGATGACGGCCAACTGCTCTACATCTTCGAGTACACCCCGGACGGCGACGTCGCGAGCATCCTTCACACACCCGACGGCAGTTCACCTCGACTGACAGCAGCCCTTGATGACATCGATATGCCGGACTTCTACCGCGAGGGGCTTTCACTACCCGCGGGCGTGGACCGAGCATCGATCCCACTCCTCAAGTGCCCCCGGTGAACCTGACGGCCGAGCGACCAGGACTCGGCGCCTCGGGCCCGGCGCCATCGCATTACCGTAATGGGGTTCAGTAGCCGTGGCGACGAGACGAGAGGCGACATGACGGTGACATCGGTGGGCATGCCCGCGGAAGAAGTGCTCGGTCGGGTGGGCGCATGGTGGCGTGCCGGTGGGCGGGGCGGCAGCGCCGCGCATGTCGTCGCCCCGGAAGGTGTCGATGCCGGGGCCGTCCTGCGGCGGGTGCACGAGGACGTGCCGGGCAGTGTGCTGATCGACGTCGCGGGGCTCAGCGCCGAGCAAGTGATGCATCAGGCCCTGACCGCGCTGGGCGTCGACCTGTCTCCCGGCGAGCGGGGGTTCTGGCCGAACGCGCTCGGTGCGTGGAGCGAGGAGCGGTTGCTCGTGCTCGTCAACACCCGCCGCGCCGGGCACACTCGACGGTCGCACGAGCCGCAGCGGCTCCTGCGCGACACCGTCGGCCGGCTGGCGACACGGAAGTTGGCCGTGCTGACCGATGCCGACGCCGGACTCCTGCCGCTGGGCCTCCAGCCCGAGAACCTCTTCCACCTGGCCGAGCCCGCCACCGCCGCACCGGCCCCCGAGCTTCCGAATGCCTTGCGTGCACTCGCCCTGGCAGAGCCGCGCACCGTGCCCGTGCCCGTGTGGGTACAGCTCGTTGCCGCCCTCACCGGCGAACCCATGACGCCGGACGAACTCACCGGGCTGGCCCAGGAGCATTCGGATGTTCTCCGGATGGGCCCGCTCGGAGCTTCCTTCACCGACGAGGGTATCGCCGAAGCCCTGCGGAGCGCAGTCGACGCCCAGCAACTCACGGGCGTCAATCGGCACTTGGCCGATTGGCTCCTGCGTTCGTCCGCCGATTTCCGCCATCCCGAAGGATGGGCCAAGTCCGGCCCCGTCGGGCTGTACGCCGCCACCGGGCTCGCCATGCACGCCGTCCAGGCCGGGTCGTACGAGGACCTTCTGCGCGACGGACGCACGGTCGCCCACCTGCCGCAGACCGCAGTCATCGACGCGGCGCGCAGCCACAGCAGCATCATCCCCGGCAACAGCCCCGCAGCCGACGCAATTCACCTGTGGGGCTGGGGCGTTAAACCGAACAGCCAGCGTGAGTGGGCGTCCTGGCTGCATTTGATGTCCTGGTCGCGCGACGATTTCACGTTCGCGCAATCCGTGGCCTCGTCCGGTGTCTCGCTTCCCTGGCGTACGAAGTGGGCCCGCTGGCGGCCGCCGGGTGGGTGTCACGCACGTTTCCTCGAGGCGGGCCGGTTCTCCAGGCTGGCGGAAGTTCGCCGGCAGGGACGGCCCGCCATCGCCGGGTTGCAGAAGCGGATGGTCGACAGATCGCCGGAACCGTACGTTTCCGTCCGGGACGCGGAGACGGGTGAGCTCCTCGCGGGCCCCTGGGAGGGCGACGAGATTCCGCAGGGACACCGTGCGGACCTGGGCCTGCCTCCCCCTGCCGCTCCTCCCAGTCGCCTCGTCGACCTGTTCCCCTCGTCATCACCCCGGCGCAGCGAGCGCGATTTCCTGATGCCCTGCGCGCCACTGGCCGTGGGTGACGCCGTCGTGTTCGGGGGCGAACTGGGGCTGGTGGCCATTCAGCCGGCGGACGGCGTGGACCCTTCGGACACCTTCGGCCTCCGGCAGCAGCCGCTGTCCCGGGACTACCCGGCCCCCGACCCGAGCAGTCCCGTCGATGCCCCTCCGCCGAGCCACCGAGACCTGATCGCCCTGTTCGGCGAGGACGAGATCTTCGAGGCCGAACCCGAGGAACTTCCCGATGAGTTGACCCATCAGCCGACACGCGACCTTCTCACCGAGTTCGGGCTGCCGGACATGACGGAGGGCGCCATGGCGCTCCTGCCGTACGGAGACGGGGACGTCGACCTGCTCGACGAGGTGGACTGGCCGGATGATGTCGAGCCCCCGGAGGAGGGCCCCTTCTTCCAGATCGGCAAGTGGATGGGCGGCGAGCTCGTCGTCGACGGGCCCACGGGCCGCATCCTGCGCGTCCCGACCGACGACGATCCGGGCGGCCCGGACGAGAAGTATCTGACCGCGCTTCCCGCCGCAAGCAGCCTGGAGAGCTTCCTGACCATGGTCGCGCTGTGGATCACCGGGCTCCGCAGCCGTGACCTCACTCCTGGGGGCAACTCCGAACGAAGGCAGATCATTTATTGGGTTCCGGAGGCGCTGGCCGCAGTCGATGAGGAGGGCGGCAGGCAGCACGCCTGGTCGTACGTCCTCGATCACGAGTGACACGACGAGTGGCGCGTCGGAGGCGCCCATGCGCGTCCTGGAGGATGCCGAGTGAGCAGTTACGACACGATCCATCTCTGGCACGGGATTCAACGCAAGTCTGAGAACGCGAGGTTCTCAGTCAACGACATCTACCGGGAGTCCGACGCATCCGTGAGGGTTCGGATCGTGGCCGTCTCCGGCGAAGCGCAGCATCACACCCTACGTGTGCGCGAGACCTTCCCTGTGGGTGGCGAGACGTGGCAGCTAGCCGAGTTGAGGGATTGGCCGAGCGAGGACGACTGGATCGTGGTGCTGCGCCGCGTTGCGACCGTACTGCCGTGACGGGTTCCGGAGCACCAACGTCAAGGAGTGACATGACCGACCCGACAGCCTCTGCCTCTTCGGGAGGACTCGTCGATGCCGTCGTCGAGTGGTGGCATGCGGGCCAACACACAGGCAGTGTCACCTGTCGCGGCGACCGGCTCTTCGGTCATGCGTCAGGCCCACGAACGCATTCCGAACAGTGAGCTTCTTCCAAGCTGGCGGCGCTGACCGCGAGTTGGACAGTCCTGCACAACGACGAAGCTCCTGGTAGACGGGTTCTCGACCAAGATCACCCGTGTCCGCCAGGAGCTTCGCGTGCTCGTCTACCCGTCCTCGATCGACTTGTCCACCCGCACCTTGCGGTTCCTGGCCGGACAACTGACAGCCAAACGTCGGGACATCGGGACCCGGTGGCGACGGCTTCCCGTGGCACGGCAGGCCCTGCTCGCCCTGGCCCACCTGCGATGTGGTGACACATACGCCCAGCTCGCGGCCGGGTTCGGCATTGGGATCGCCACCGTCTACCGCTACATACGTGAGGCCATCGAGGTCCTGGCCGCCCTCGCCCGGGCCCTGACCGAGGCGATGAAGACCATCCGGACGAAGGCGTTCGTCATCCTCGACGGCACGCTGCTGCCCATCGACCGTATCGCCGCCGACACCCCGTACTACTCCGGGAAACACAAACGCCACGGCATGAACGTCCAGGTCCTCACCGATCCGTTCGGCCGTCTGCTGTGGGCCTCACCGGCCTTGCCGGCTCGACCCACGATCTGACCGCCGCCCGGCAGCACGGGATCATCGACGCCCTTGCCGCAGTGGGCCTCAAATGCTGGGCGGACAGTGATGATGGCTGATGGTGTCACCGACGGATCTGTCCCTTGGGCTGACTGACCGGAATCTCGTGTCCTTGCCTTGATCCGTCGATCAAGGCGTATCAAGGCGTATCAAGGCGCCGGCGGACCCGTCCGCGTCCCGTTCCGTGGCCGCAGGCTCAAACGATGGCAGCGTCGCCACAAGACCACCCACGCCAAGATCCGCTGTGTCGGTGAGCAGGCCATGGCCACCCTCAAGGGCTGGCGGCTCCTGCGGAAACTCCGCTGCAGCACCAACCGCATCACCAACATCGTGAAGGCCGTCCTCGTCCTTCACCACGCATCAACGTGAGGTTGGAAAGAGCTCACTGCCGCGAACTGCCGTACCGCCTTCGCGTGCGTCCCTCAGGTCGGAGACGTCGCGATGCGGCGCAGTGTCACGAGCCAGTCGTCCTCGCTCGGCCAACCCGTCAACTCGGTGAGCTGCCATGTCTCGGTGCCCACGGGGAAAGTGTCCCCGACGTGGAGGACGTGGTACTGACTTTCGGTGGCCACGCCGATCGCGAGTCGGACCCTGACGGAGCCGTCGGGGTCCCTGTAGATGTCCATCACCGAGAAGTCGGCGTATCCGAGGCTTCGCTGGATCCCGTGCCAGAGACCCACCGTGTCGGCACCGCTCACCTCGCGTCCCCCAACCGATCGGTGCGATCAGAACAACCCGTGCCACATCTGCTCGACGATCACCGACCACCAATTCCGCGGATCGTCCAGGGACGACGCGTCGATGGCGACCAGCTGCTCCTGGAGGTCGGCGACAGCGCTGCCCGCCATGACCGGGTCGAGCGCGATCATCTCTTCGCGCGTGGTGTGCAGGAGCGCGAGGGAGCGGGCGAAGGCGGACACCGAGGCGTTGACGCGGCGGCCCGCGCCGTCGTCCGGGGTGACGGCCCAGATCTGGCCGACCGGCTCGCCCGCCAGGTCCGATCCCGTGCACTGGACGGTGATCAGGGCGACGCCGTCGGTGCCGATCCGGACGTGGCCCTCCAGGAATGCGAGGGCGTCCGCGCCTGCCTGCGAGCCGGTCTCGCGCAGGTGCGCGGCGGCGTTGCCGAACAGCCCGCCCGGGAGCCCCGCCTGCGGGCCGTCCGCCGTGAAGAAGAACGCGATGTCGGCCGGAAGACCCGCCCACGTGAGCGTGGCCTTGGCGGCCTCTGGAAGAGGCGTGCCCGCCACGTCGTCCGCGGCGTAGCGGCGTACGTCGTCGGCGCCGAAAGCCTCCGTCAGTTCGCGGCCGAGGGCGACGTCGCGGATGGGCTCGGCCGGTTCCACGTCGGTCGGCACCGGCGTGCGGTGGGGCCGGGGCGGCGGCTGCTGTCCGGCGATCCGGTGCATCTCCTCGACGTGTTCGATCAGGCCGGCGACCGCCTCGGCACGCTCCTCGCCGCGCAGGCCGTACTCCTGTACGCAGCTGAACTTGGCGTGGGGGAAACGGCGGCCGAGCAGCAGGCCCGGGTAGCCGCCGGGAAGCGGGCTGGAGCTGAGGTCGGTGTGGATCGCGAGCACGTTCCGCGCGGGGACACCGAGGCGGTCGAGCTCCGCCATCGCCTGGTACTCGGAGTGCGGCTCGCCGGGGGCGGAGTTCTGGGCGAGGCTCGTCTCCTCGCCGGTGGCCGGGTCGACGTACGTGAAGACCGCCGTGTTGCCGGGGCCCGTGACCGGCGGCTCCGTCGTCTCCTCGCCCCCGCCGTGCTTCTGCTGGTACATCCGCACGACTTCCTCGACCGGCACGGACGGCCAGGTGCTCAGCTCGCCGGTGTGGCGGTCGACGACGCCGCAGGAGTGGCCGATCGTGGCGGGCGGTCGGCGCTTGCCCGTGACCGGGTCGCGCTCGAGCGGCGGGGCGGCGGCCCACACCACCCAGCCCAGGTCGAACTCCTGGATCCGGACCTCGCGGCGCTGCTGTCCCTCGGGGTTGAGCCACCCCTCGGCGGTCGCGAGCGCCTGCTCCTGGCTGATCACGGGAACTCCCTACGAGTCTTGGGCGGGGGCTGAGTGCAGGCGGTCCGATACGGGCGGCGCCGGACGGATCCGCAGCGCCTTCACACCACCCTCCGTGGCGACAAGGAGGATGCCGTCGGGGGAGATGTCGGTTCCCGTTACGGGTGTGGCGGAGACCAGGGCCGTGACGATCTTCTCGTCGCCGTGCTGCTCGCCGCGATGCCAGACACGGACGTAGTCGGCGCCCCGGCTGAATCCGAGCGGTGCCGCGGCACGATCGTCTTCCGACGGGCGCTGGATCCGCGCCGGGTCGGCGTCGATGACGGCGCCGGTCACGAGGTCGTGCACGAGCACGGCGGACGAATCGGGGTCGTCCGCCTGCAACGGGTGTGCGCCCGGGGCGCCTTGAGGTACCACGCTGACGGCGACCGCGACTGGTCCCTGCTCCCCCGGCAGACTGCCGACGGTCACCCCCTCGACCCCGGCCACCGGCACACTCCACAACGTGTGCCAAGGAAGCTCCGGCAGCGACCGCCTCAACACCGCCGCGTACTCCGCCAGCCCGTCCTCGACGAACGCGGTCTCCAGGAACGCCGCGCGCAGCATGGCGGGCGCCTGGGTGCGGGTGAGCAGTGGGGCCGTACGCAGATACGTGCGGGCCGGGGCCTCCAACTGCTCGGCGGGCAGGGCCTCCACCGCGGCGCGCAGCAGCACCGGGTCGGCGTGGGCGAACAGGTTGGGGTCGGTGAGGAGTCGGGGCAGCAGTCCTGCCGCCAAGGTGTGTCCCGCGATGCGGTCGCGGACGTACTCGCCTGCCTTCGCCCAGTCCTGATCGGGGACGGCCTCCAGTAGCTCCATGGCGATGCGTGCCTGAGCGCCCGGCACGTCCGCGATGCCTGCCCGAACGGCCTCGCCGATGCCGGGGTGTTGCAGCGCGACGAGTGTCCGCTCGTCCTCGGGGGTGTCTTCGCCGGCCCTCTCGACGGGGCGGATGAAGGGGGCGGCGAGCAGCATGCCCTTGGCCATGTCCTCGCTCATGTCCCGCTCGGCGACGGCGGAGGCGAGCGGGGTCAGCAGGTGCACGGGCAGGCCGTCGCCCTCGGCGAGGGCGAGCGGCGCGAGGATCTGCCGCAGGGTGCGGGGGTGGGCGTCGAGGCGCTGGGCGTGCAGGTCGAGCACTTCGCCTACGCTGCCCGGGAGTTGACCCGGGTCCGCCGGGTCGAACCCCTCCGGGTGCGTCAGGATCGACTGGACGGCGAGGTGGACGGTCAGGCGGCTGCCCGCGCCGTCGCCCGCGTACCGGGCGATCGCCTCGGCGAGCGCGCGCCGGGCGTCGGGGTCGGTCGTGAACGGCAGTTCAGGGGCGCCGAATTGGGGATTGAGGAGCGCCTCCGCCTGCAGTACGAGGCCTTCGGGGTCGGCCCACTCGGGCGCGTCGAGGTCGATGATCCGGGCCGCGCCGGACGGCAGCCCCTCCGCCAGCTCGGCGGCGAACTCCCGGGGCACCTCGGCGAGCAGGCGTACGGACTCGACAGCGGCGAGGGGCTTGAGCACGTCCCGCACCACGCGCGCAGGCTCCCCCGCCCCCCGCACCGGTCCCGCCCGGTCCACATCCGGCACGACGATCGTCACCGGCCGCCCGGAGGACGGGAGTTGGCCGAGCTCGGGGAAGATGTCGGCGGTGCGGGTCGCGGTCAACTCGTAGTGGTCGGCAAGCAGCCACAGCGCCTGAGCCGCCGTCAGCCCGGCGACGGTCGGCACGGCGGGCGCGGGCAGGTCCGGAGGCACGGTCGCCGGATCGAACGCGTCGAGTTCGAGCCCCTTGCGGTACTCCGGGTCGCAGAGCATCAGGAACCCGGTGAGCAGCCGCGAACACCCGGTGCCCGGACTTCCGGTCAGGATGACGACCCGGGGCGCGCCCGGCCACTCCATCCGCCACGCGGCGAGCGCGCGCAGCGCGGCGTTGCGGCCCCCGATGTACGGGTGGGGCTCATAGGCGGCCTCGGCCCGCGCTGGGGCCTGGGTCGGGCTGGTCATCGCTCCCCCGTCGTCCTGTCCGTCCGGCACCGTCAGGTCAATTCGTGTTGACCGTACGGCGTTCATCCTATGGGCGTCGCACGGGGCGAATCACGCCCCGTCCGCCGCTTGTTACCCAGGTGTGGCGCCGGCCCCGCCACACACGTGCCGGAAGGCATCACCGCTCGGCGTCGGGGCCGAAGAGCGTGGCGAGCGCGCGGTCGACGACGGCCTCCACATTCTCCTTGCCCGCCGGCACGAGCGCGTACGTACGCAGCAGGAAGCGGCGCAGGGCCGAGGTGTCGAACTGGACCACGGCCATCCCCTGTGGCGCGTGCAGCTCGACGACGGTGCGTGCACGGCCGCACGGCCACACGTGGATGTCCCCGGTCCCGGTCGGTACGCGCAGGCCGTCGTCGAGGAGGGTGCGCGCGAAGGCCCATGTCACTTCGACCCCGGCGAGCGTGGCCTCGGCGGGGAACACCAGCTGGAGGGCGAGCGGATCGGCGGATTCATAACGGAGGGTGACAGTGACACTGCGCTCGGGCCCCTGCCCCTCGGCGGTGACGATGCGGGCGTGGGCGGGCTGTTCGAGCGTGACGGGCAGCGTGGTCGGCATGGCAGGTCCCTTTCTGCTCTGCGGGTTCCAGGTGCCAGTTCGACGCGACGGCGGGGCGGGACATTACGGCGTTTCCGGAAAAGGCGGTTGTGACCTACGCCACCCACCCCTCCATAATCCGACATTTGTGAATTACGGTTGCAAAATCCTCGCCCGATCCGCAGTCGGGCCGAGTGGCAAAGCACCGCCAGAGCACCGCCGCAGTCGGACGGAACGGAAGACTCCTGCCATGACCGACGGCCCCGCCGCCGCGCCGATACCCGCCGCCGTCACGGAAGACGGCCTCAGCCCGACCGCGTACGCGCGGATCTACGAAGCGGAGCAGCCTCGCCTCGTCGCGTACGCCCGCTCGCTGACCGGCAGCCCCTGGCTCGCCGACGACCTCGTCGCCGAGGCGCACTTCCGGGTCTGGCGGCGCCTTGCCGCCGGGCATGTCATCGACAACGTGGCGGCGTACCTGACGACGACCGTGCGGCACCTCGCCGCCTCAGCGGGACGCGGGGCCGCGCGCGAGACACCCCTCGACCCGCACGCGGGCATCGAGCCGGTGCACGTGTCGAACGGTGCGTACGACGCCGGGGCGTACGGCGACCAGGACCCGGCCGCCCGCGCCTCCGCCGTGGACCTGCTGTCCCAGGTCCTCGGGCAGCTGCCGAAACGGTGGGTGAAGGCCCTGTGGCTCTCCGAGGCGGAGGGTCAGCCGCTGGAGGCGGTGGGCCGGGGCATCGGCGCGGGCAGCGGCGCCACGGCCGTGCTGCTGCACCGGGCTCGGGAGGGCATGCGGCAGGGGTTCCTGCGGGCACATCCGGGCACCCCGGACGATCCCGCGTGCGAGCCCCACTGGGACCGGATGCCCGCGCACGTGCGTGGCAGCGCGTCCGCGCGCCAGTCGGAGAAGCTCCTCGCGCACGTCGACGACTGCGACGACTGCCGGGCGCGACTCACGGTCCTGCTGCGCGCCAACGACCGGCTGCCGGCCCTGGTGGGTCCGGCGCTCCTGATCTTCGTGCTCGGCGGGGCCGGGAAGTTCCTGGTGCCGCTCGCGGCCGGAGCGGGGGCGACCGGCGCCGCGACCGGTGGGCACGGGTCCGGTTCCGGGCTGCTGCACGGCGTGCGGCACGCGCTGACCGGCGGGGCGAAGGCGCAGGGCGCCCTGGCCGGGGTGCTCGGGGTCTCGGTGGCGGGAGCCGCCGTCGCGGGTGGGCTCATGTTCGCCGGGAACAGCGATACGGTGCCGCCCCAGCGGTCGGCGGCGGTGCAGAGCGAGGCACCCGCCGAGCGTGACAGCGCCCCGTCGGCGCCGTCCGCGCACCCCTCAACACCCGGCCCACGTACGCACGTTGCCCCGCAGGGTCGGTCGCAGGGTACGACCGAACCCGACTCGCAGGCGGCGCCGGGCGGCTCCGCGAACAAGCAGGCGCCGGCGGCTCCCAAGACCCCGGACGCTCCGCCGGCTCCCAAGGCGCCGGACACATCACCGGACTCCGCGGCCCCGGCCACGCCCACCACTCCCCCGGACCCGCCCACGTCCGAGCGGTCCGTACCGAGGGAGCCCAAGGCGGACGAGCCGTCGTCCGGCGACACCCCGGCCGAACCACCCACCACCCCCACCCCGACTCCCACACCCACACCCACACCCACGCCCACGCCCACGCCCACGACACCACCCGCGCAGACACCGACGCCGACCCCCGAGCCCTCCACCCCGACGGAGCCCGCGCCCACCACTCCCCCGGAGCCGGAGCCCAGCACCCCTGCCCCCGCTCCCACCTGCACCCACTGGCTCGGCCCGATCTACCTCTGCCACGCCGGCTGACGCCGCGGCACGGCGTTGGCCGCCATGCATTCATTGCGCTGAACGCAAGTTGTGCAGGATTGCTTTGCCGACACCGCAACTCTGCCTAGCGTCACACCATCGCCGGGGCATGCCCGCTCCGGTGGACGGCGGACGACGTTCACGCAGGGGGAGCAGGCCGTGGCAACAGACCGGGAACAGCATGCGGTGGTGGTCGGCGCCTGTAGCGGCATGGGTGCCGCGATCGTGGAGACACTGCGCGGGCAGGGGGTCAGGACGCAGGCCCTGGACCTGCCGTCGGCCTCGTGGAGCAGTGAAGTGGCGGGCGGGACGGGCCCGGTGGACGTGACGGACGTGGCGTCGGTGGACTCGGCCCTGATGCGCGCCGAGGAGATGTTCGGGGCGGTAGAGATCGTCGTGAACTGCGCGGGGATCCTCGGCCCTGTCGCCCCGACCGTGGAGACGTCGCAGCAGACGTTCGAGCGAATCGTGGACCTCAACCTCGGGGGTGCGTTCACGGTGACGCGGGCGGCTCTGCAGTTGATGCTGCCGCGCGGCTACGGGCGGATCGTGCACATCGCCTCCATGGCAGGCAAGGAGGGGAATCCGCAGATGGCGGCCTACTCGGCCTCGAAGGCCGGGGTGATCGGGATGGTGAAGTCCGTCGGCAAGGAGTACGCCGCCTCCGGCGTGACGGTGAACGCCATCGCGCCGGCGTCAGTGGAGACACCCCTCATTCAGGGCATGACGCCGGAGCGGCAGGAGGTGCAGAAGTCCCTCATACCGATGCGCCGCTTCGGGACCGTCGACGAGATCGCGCACCTGGTCTCCTACATCGTCTCGCCGCAGGCGTCGTTCACGACCGGGTTCGTGTACGACGCCTCGGGCGGCCGGGCCGACTACTGACATCGAGGCGTGCGAGGACGCACGCCTCTCGAAGAACAGGACTGCGCACCATGTCAAAGGCGACCAGGTCACACGTCGGTTCCCCGGTCACGACCGGCTCGGAGCCCGGCGCGACTCCTGCCTCGACCAGCTCCGGTCGGAGCGGCCTCAGCCAAGGCAAGAAGGCCTCTGCCGCCGGTTTCGTGGGCTCCGCGCTGGAGTACTACGACATGTACATCTACGCCTCGGCCTCGGCCTTGGTCTTCAGTCAGGTGTTCTTCCCGGACGCCGGAGCGAGGGGGCTGCTGCTGAGCCTGGGTTCCTACGGAGTGGCGTACGTGGCCCGCCCGCTGGGCGGCTTCGCGGCCGGTCACATCGGTGACCGGTTCGGGCGTCGCAACATCATGATCATCACGCTGATGGTGATGGGTGTGGCGACGTTCCTCGTCGGCTGTCTGCCCTCGTACGCCTCGATAGGCATGTGGGCGCCGGGCGCGCTGATCGCGCTGCGGCTGTTCCAGGGCCTGTCGGTGGGAGGCGAGGCCTCCGGGTCGGCATCGTTGACGTTGGAGCACGCCCCGGAGGGACGCAGGGGCCTGTACTGCTCGTGGATGGTGAACGGCATCTGGGTGGGCTACATCCTGGCCACCTTGGCCTTCATCGGAGTGGCGGCGCTTCCCGAGGAACAGATGATGGCCTGGGGTTGGCGGGTGCCGTTCTGGGCCTCCGCGGCCCTGGTGATCGTCGGCTCCGTCATCCGTCGCTCCCTGGAGGACCCGAAGGCATTCAAGGAGCAGAAGGAGCAGGGAAAGCTCAGCAAGGCGCCGATCGGCCTGGTCCTCAAGCATCAGCCCGCGGACGTGGTGCGCGTCGCCTTCGCGGCCTTCTTGATCGTCATCAGCTCGGTGGTGCCGGTGTGGGGGCTGACGTATGCGACGCACGTGATCGGGGTGCCGTCCTCGACGATGCTGTGGGCGGTCGTGTTCGGGTATGCCACCGCCCTGGTGATGCAGCCGCTGTTCGCCGCGCTGAGTGACAAGGTGGGCCGGCGCCCGGTGCTGATCGGCGGGAATCTGTTCGGCGCGGTGGCGGTGTGGCAGTTCTTCTGGGCCGTGGGCAACGGTGACGTGCCGATGATCTACCTGGGCTTCTTCCTGTGCATCACGCTCGCGTTCGCCGCGACGAACGCGGTGTACCCGGTCTTCTTCAGCGAGATGTTCAACGTCCGCTTCCGCGTCAGCGGCATGGCGGTGGGCCTGCAACTGGGCATGGTCCTCACCGGGTTCTCCCCGACGATCATCCAGGCCGTCTCCTCCGCGACCGGCGACTCCTGGTGGCCGGCGGCCGCGCTCACCTCACTGGCCTGTGTGATCTCCGCGATCGCGGTGGCCACGGCCCGCGAGACCCACCGGGTCCCCCTGGCGCAGCTGGGTCGTCAGACCGACTGACCCCCTCGTGATGTGTCGAAGCGGGGCGGGCGCCCCCACAGGGGTGCCCGCCCCGCTTCAGCGTGCCCGGCTCTGGCCGGAGAGATAACGGTCCGTCAGATAGCGGTCGGCGACTGTGGTGAGCGCCTCGCCGAAGCGGGCGACGTCGGCGCGTCCGCACCGCATGACGGGCAGGGCGATGCTGAGGGCTGCGTGCTGCCCTTCCTGGCTGCCGAGGCTGATGCCGAAGGCGGCCACGCCGACCTCGCTCTCCTCGAAGTTGGAGGCGACGCGCTGCTTGCGGACCTTGTCCAAGGCCTTTTGCAGGCGCTCCATGTCGGCCCCGAGAGGGCTCCTGCGGCGACCGCTGGCGGCCACCTGGTAGCGGGCTTGGACGTCGTCGTCGGAGAGGCCGGCGAGCATGGCCTTGCCGGTGGAAGTGACGTGGGCTGACAGGCGCACGCCGGTGCGCAGGCCGAACCGGATGACGTGCTCGGTGGCTTCGATGCCGTCGACGTGATGGATCTCCGTGCCGACGAGAGTGGCGAGGTGGACGGTCTCGTTCACCTCCTCGAAGAGCTGTTCCAGGTAAGGGCGCACCTGGTCGCGCAGCGTGGGGGCGGAGACGGTGGCGGGGCGCGTCAGGTCGGGGCCCGGGACATAGCGGCGTCGCTCGCCCCGCAACGCGAACCCGTCTCCGACCATCGTGGCGAGCAGCCGCTGGGCGGTGGACGGGTTGACGTCCAGGGCGGCCGCGGCCTCCGTGACGCTCAACGAGCCTGCCGATGCGAGCAGTTTGACGAGGACGAGCACGCGGTGCGCCGCCTCCACGCGAAACTCTTCATTGCGCTCCATGCAAGAACCTTAGGTTCTATTGCGTGAGTCGCAACTCGATGAATACGGTCACGTCGAGTCCGGGAGCGGGGAGACACCCCGACGTGACCGCGCCGCCACTTCGAGTGCCGCCGTGCCGCAGCCCCCGTCGACGTGCGGCCGAGACCGAGAAGCCGCTTCTGCCAGCAATGCCCTGTCCGCAGCCCTGCGCCAGGAGAACGACACCGCCGGAGGTTCCCGACATGGCCACCACGCCATCCCCGTCCGCCCAGAACCCCGGGGCCCCGGGATCCTCGAAGCCGGAGCGCTCGGCGATCGTGACCGGAGGCGCCGGCGGTATCGGCTCCGTGATCGCGGCCCAGTTGGCGCAGTCCGGCTACCGCGTGGTCGTCGCGGACGTCGACGACGACCGTGCGAAGGCCACCGCCGACGAGCTGCCCGGTGAAGGCCACCTCGGCTTCGGCGGAGACCTGACGTCATCGTCCGTGAACGCCGACCTCGCGGCGGCGGCCACGGGACTGGCCCCGCTCGGGGCCTTGGTGAACGCGGTCGGCATCTCCCCCAAGCGCGAAGGCCGCAAGATCGAACTGGAGGAGATCGACGACGCCCTTTTCCACCAGGTGATGGCGGTCAACGTGGCCGCGCCCTTCTTCCTGGTGCGAGAGGCCGCCCGGTTCATGCCCGACGACGGCACCGCGAGCATCGTGAACCTGCTCTCGATCGCGGGACGCCTCGGAACCGGCGGCCCGGCCGGCGCCCACTACCCGCCCTTCCTGCCCTCGGCCATGGTCTACGGCGCCTCGAAGGCCGCACTGGCGAACCTGACGGTCAGCCTGGCCCACGAACTGGCCCCTCGACACATCCGCGTCAACGGAGTCGCCCCGGGATTCGTCCAGACACCGATGATGGGTCAAGTCCCCCCGGCCGGCCCCCTCGTGGACCAGGTCCCGGCCCGCCGGTACGCACGCCCGCAGGAGATCGCGGCAGCCATCCAGTTCCTGCTGTCCCCGCAGGCGTCCTACATCACCGGCACCAGCATCGACGTCGACGGCGGCTGGGCGCCCCGCCCCTGACCCGCTGCGCGCCGCCACACGCATGACCCCGTGCACCGACCTCGTGCACCGGCCTCGTCGAGGAAAGCGAGAACACATGCAGCAGCGGATCGAGCACGACCTGGTGGTCCTGGGCTCCGGCATCGCGGGGCAGACAGCCGCGACCACGGCCGCCGAGGCGGGACTGGACGTCCTGCTGGTCGAGAAGCAGCCCGCTCTGGGCGGCTCCTCGGCCATGAGCGGCGGTTGGTTCGCCTTCTCCGGCACCCAGGAACAGGCCGATGAAGGCATCGAGGACTCCCCGGACCTGTTCCGCCGGGACCTGCTGGAGGGCGGCCGACACTTCAACGACCCAGCCCTGATTGACACTTACCTGGCCCATCAGCACTTCGCGTACCAGTTCCTCAGGGACCACGGAGTGCGCTTCAGGGAAGTGGCGATCAGCTCCGGGATGTCGGCCGCGCGCGGCCACAACAGCGCGATCCAGGACGTCCTGGCCAAGCTGCACGCGGCATTCGTGGCAGCGGGCGGCAGCACACTGACCGGCACGGCCGCCCAGCGCCTCCTGACCGAGAACGGACAGGTCGTGGGCGTTCAGGCGCAGGGCCCGGACGGACCGGTGGAGCTGTACGGGCGCCGGGGCGTCGTCCTGGCCACCGGCGGGTTCAGCCGTGGCACCGAGATGCTGAAGATCTTCGCCCCCGAGCAACTGGCGGCCATCCCCTACGGCGGTCGCGGCAATACCGGCGACGGCTTGCGCATGGCCTGGCGGCTGGGTGCGGGGATGGCGGACATGTCTTTCGTGGCGGCCACCTACGGCTCCCACCCCGATACCGGAGAGGAGTTCCACGAGCTGCTGACCGCCTACTACTTGGGCGCGGTCATCGTGAACACGGCCGGAAACCGGTTCGTGGACGAGTCGATCGACTACAAGGCGCTCGGCCGGGCCGTCCTCGACCAGCCCGACGGGCTCGGCGTGCAGATATTCGACTCCCGGGTACGCGCGCAGTCCCACCGCGGCATCCCCCTCAAGGACATGGACACCCTCCAGGAGATCGGGCACCTCCACGCGGCCGACACCCTGGAGGAAGTCGCCCGCCTGGCAGGAGTCGACCCCGAGGCGCTGGCCGTCACCATCGAGCGTTACAACACCGCCGTCGCGGAAAAGACCGCGGACGAGCAGGGCCGCACAGGGCTGTGCAACGCAGTGGGTGAGCTGACACCGATCGACGCCCCGCCCTACTACGCCTACCCCGCCAAGTCCTTGATGACGACCACCTATTGCGGGCTCACCACCACCCCGGACGCTGAGGTCACCACCGTCGACGGCGATCCGATCGCGGGCCTGTACGCCATCGGGGAAGCCGTCGGCGGCTTCCACGGAGCCACCTACATCACCGGAACGTCGCTGGGCAAGGGCGTCGTGTTCGGCCACAG
Organism: Streptomyces sp. NPDC002754; assembly: GCF_053592315.1. NCBI lineage: Bacteria > Bacillati > Actinomycetota > Actinomycetes > Kitasatosporales > Streptomycetaceae > Streptomyces > Streptomyces sp. NPDC002754. Next base: position 39,443 of record NZ_JBSFVM010000030.1, on the reverse strand, counting down.
GCTCGGCGTCGCCCTTGCCGAATCCGAGCCACAGAACCAGGACACCAGCGCAGACAAGGAGACCGCGTGAGCACCGTGCACACCGAGAGGTTCGATGTCGTCGTGGTGGGGTCCGGCATCGCCGGGTCCTCCGCCGCAGTGGCCGCCGCCCAACGGGGCGCCCGCGTCGCGCTCCTGGAAAAGCTGGACACCTTCGGCGGATCCGCGGCCCTGTCCGCAGGCATGTTCTGGACCGCCCCCGACCTGGACGCCTACAGGCGCCGCGTCCCCCTCGGCGACCAGGCCCTGGGCCACGCCGTCGTTCAGGACTACGCCGAGTGCCTGGAGGAACTGCGCGCCACCGGCGAGCGGGTGGCCGACACCCCGCAGACGGACATCATGACGTTCGGCGTCGGCTACTCCACCGACATCCGAGCGATCCTGGCCTGGTGCCGAGCCCAAGTGGAGAAGACAGGGGGTGTGTGCCGCACCGCCACGGCGGCACTGCGGATCCTGCAGGACGGGCACGGCGCGGTCACCGGCCTGCTGGCCCGCACCGAACAGGGCCAGGTGCACTACGAGGCCCCGGCCGTGGTGCTGGCGGGCGGCGGCTTCCAAGGGGCACGCGATGAACTGACCCGCGCCATGGGACCCAACGCCGACCGGCTGCTGCTGCGCTCCAACGCGGGCAGCGTCGGTGACGGACTGCGCCTGGCCCGGCAGGCGGGAGCCGTCGGCTCCACCGCGATGAGCACGTTCTACGGGCACCTCATCGGCGCCCCCGCCAACAGCTTCGAGCCGGACGACTTCCTGCCCAACTCGCAGTACTACTCCGACCACGCCGTCCTGGTGAACCGCCAGGGCCGCCGGTTCGTCGACGAGACCCTGGGCGACGAGATCCTCAACCAGGACCTCCTGCAACAGCCACAGGCCGGCGGCGTGCTGATCTTCGACCACCACGTACGCACCACCGTCGGCACCGACGAACCCTTCCCCGGCCTCGGCGTCGTCGACCGCTACCGGATCGCCGTCGACAACGGAGCCCTCGCGGCCCGGGCCGACACTCTCGAAGGTTTGGTGGCCCACGTGGCCGGCTGGGGCATCGATCCGGCCGAACTCGGCCGGACCCTGCACGACTACGCCGCGGCCGCCTCCACCGACGGGGGATTCGCGGGCGGACACCCCGTGTCGGCGCAGGCCCGTGCCCCACAGACCGGCCCGTTCTACGCACTCATGGTGCAGCCCAGCATCACCTTCACCTTCGGCGGCATCCGCATCGACGACCAGGCCCGCGCCCTGGACGCCGACGGTCGCCCCGTACCTGGTCTGTACGCAGCCGGAGCGGACATCGGCGGGCTGTCCAACCACGGCTACGCCGGCGGCCTCGCCCCGGCGTACATCACCGGACGACGGGCCGGGCGCAGCGCCACCCGAACCTGACAAGGAGGAACAACCATGGTCTACACAGCAGACGTTCTGGTCGTAGGCGCCGGTGGATCCGGCATGGCGGCCGCGATCTCGGCGGCGACCAGCGGAGCATCGGTCATCATCCTGGAGAAGTGTGCCCAGGTCGGCGGTTCCACCGCGCTGTCCGTCGGCTCTTTCACCGCGGCGAACACCAGTTACCAGTTCCGGGCCGGGGTCAACGACAGCATCGACCTGTTCGTCGACGACATGAAGACAGCCAACGGTTCTTTCGAGGCGCGGGAGAACCAGTCGCTGCGGCGGATCCCGGCCGAGAACGCCGGACCGACCGTGGAGTGGCTCTCCTCGCTGGGAGTGCAGTTCCTGGGCCCGACACCCGAACCGCCCTACGACAAGCCGCGCATGCACAATGTCCTGCCGAACTCCGGGGCCTACCGGGACGCCCTGCTGCGCGAGTGCCGCCGACGGGGCGTGGAGATCCGCACCTCGATCAGGGTGGACGAGCTGCTGCGCAACGGCGACGGGGAGATCATCGGCGCGACGGCCAACGGCACGCGGTACTTCGGGCGCCGTGGCGTCGTCCTGACCACGGGCGACTACTCCGCCTCCGCGGAGCTGAAGTCCAAGCACGTGGGCGAGGCCGCGGCGAGGATCCCGCCGGTGAATCCGGCCAACACCGGCGACGGGTTCCGCCTGGGCGAGAACGCCGGCGGATACACCCTGCAGATGGACCGCCTCTACGAAGGTCTGCGCTTCGCACCCTCGAAGCGCCCGGACCTGATCAAAATGCTGCCGGCCGCCCCCGCGCTGAACCGCGTCATCCGCTTCGTGGCGGAACGGCTGCCGAAGAACCTGCTGGCGTACGTGATCCGAGGTGCACTGACCAGCTGGATCGGCCCGAACGTCACCATGTACCGGGCGGGCGCGATCCTCGTGGACGACACCGGGCGTCGCCTGGCCAACGAGGACACCGACTCGGCCATGGCCCGGTCCGTGGCCGCCACGGGTGACAACGCCGGATTCATGGTCTTCGACGAGCAGATCGCACGGAAGTTCTCTGCCTGGCCCAACCCGGTGTCCACCTTCCCCGGCGTCGCCTACGCCTACGTGCAGGACTACAAGCGTTACCGGCCGGACGTGTACCACCGCGCCGACACCGTGGAGGAGCTGGCGCACGAGATCGGCATCGACCCGGCCACCCTGCGCGCCACGGTGGACCGTTGGAACCAGGGCGTCCGGGACGGCAAGGACGAGGACCACGGTCGCGAACACCTGGGCAACGGCGTCACACAGGGCCCGTTCTACGCACTGGGACCAATGAACGCCTACATCACGCTCGCCGACGGCGGCCTCGGTGTCGACGACCAACTGCGCGTCACACGCGAGGACAACACGATCGTGCCCGGCCTGTGGGCCGCGGGATCCACCGGCCAAGGCGGCCTGCAACTGCTGAACCACGGCCTGCACATCGCCTGGGCGATGGTCTCCGGCCGGGTCGTCGGCCGGAACGTCGCGGCCTCCCCGCACCGCACCGACATGCACGTCGCCTCGACTACTCGTCGCTCCGGACCCTGATCCGCCCACCGACCGCGGCCTCGCCGATCGATGTCGCGAGGCTCCGGCACCCCGTGAAAGGCCCCGGCCCGGCGCCCGCGGCACGGCGTTCCGCGCAGGCGCTCAGGGCGGCCGCGTCCCACTGGATACTGGTCTGTTCCCAGCTGCTCTTGCGTGCTTCGACCTGCGCGCCGCAGGCTCCGCATGAGACAGGGGTCATCGGGAGGTCATGGAGCCGGTTGTCGGGTCGTACCGTCATCGGGCGGGCCTGCTCGCGGCGTCCGCGGCGGCGTTCTGCACCGCGATGTTCTTGGCGATCTCGTCCCGCCAGGCCTCGTTGGGCCGGGTAGTGTCGATCTCGAACTCGAACCGGTCGGTCATCTCGGCGCGCACGTCGGCGGCGTCGACGTAGAACTGTTCGTACCAGCGCCGCAGTTGGTAGACGGGGCCGTCCTCCTCGCACAGCAGCGGGTTGTCGATGCGCGCCTTGTTCTTCCAGATCTCGACGTCCTGCTCGAAGCCGATCTTGATGAACTCGCCCAGTTTCCGGGCCACTTCATCCGCACTCTCACCCATGCGGTCGGCCTTGCGCACGATGATGCCGTACTGGAGGACGAAGGAGTTCTCGTCGATGGGGTAGTGACAGTTGATCAGCACCGAGTTCACGTCGTCGTCGGCGTAGTGGTAGGTGAGTTCGTCGATCATGAACGACGGGCCGTGATAGGTGGCCAGGGAGGTCTGCCCAGTCATCTTGGGGGCGCCGCTGCCCTCCGCCTGGGGCCGCCGCACGTCCTCGCGGCCGACACCCTTCATGAACTGGGTCGCGGTGTGACCCTCGAAGATGTTCTGGAAGCAGGTGGGGAACGAGTAGTGCACGTAGAAGAAGTGCGCCATGTCCACCACGTTGTCGACGATCTCGCGGCAGTTGGAGCCCTCGATCGTGACGGAGTACCAGGACCAGTCCGTCCACTCGTCGCTGGTCGCGCCCTCGATCCGGGGGATCGTCACACCGTCGGGGGGCGGGTTGCCCTCCGGGTCGTTCCAGACGAACAGCAGGCCGTCCTGCTGGAGGGTCGGGTACGCCGCGGTGCGGGCCCGCATCGGGACGCGGCGGGCGTACGGGATCCGGTTGCAGCGTCCGTCGCCGCCCCAGCGCCAGGAGTGGAAGGGGCATGCGATGTCGTCGCCTTCCACCGTTCCGCGGGAGAGGTCGCCTCCCATGTGACGGCAGTAGGCGTCGAGGACGTTGAGGCGGCCGTCCGCCGCGGCCCAGACGACCAGTTTCTGCCCGAAGGCGCGGACGGTGTGCGGGGCGCCGTCGTGGAAGTCCTCGGCGAGCCCCAGGCAGTGCCAGCCGCGGGCGAATCGGCTCGGAAGCGCGTCCGCCTCGATCGAGCGGACTTCGGGTGAGGTGGTCATCTGTGGCCTTCCTTCCACCGAGCCTGCGCTCGGGACGGTACGGGGCGGGTGCGCGTCGTTCTCGTGAACGTAGGGTGCGCGGCGGCCAGGCCGGCCGGCCGATCTCACTGAGCGGTACCGGCGCCGGGCCTCCCGCAGTCCCACTCAGCAGTACGCGGGGTGCGCGGTGGTGGCCGCAGGCACTGTGATGGGGCGGGCGGGCCCCCTGTGTCCTGGGGACCGTGGCCGCCCACTGTCCGGTGGGCGGCGGCGCGTCACAGATACCATGTGTGCCGAAGGACGCGCACACGAGCCGGGAGGAGAGGAGCCAGTGCCCAGAGTCGCCGAGCACCGACCAGCGGCGGAGCCGCAGTCACCCGGGCAGAAGGCGCGGTACGCGCGCATCCTGGACGCCGCGTCCCGCCTGGGCGCCGAGCGGGGCCTGGACCACGTGCAGATGCACGACGTGGCCAAGGACGCCGGTGTCGCCATCGCCACGCTCTACCGGTACTTCCCTTCCAAGACACACCTGTTCACCGCGATCATGGCCGACCAGGTCGAGCACATGGACGACGAGTCGCCGGAGATCCTCGGCGCCTCCGACCCCGTGGACGCCGTCTCGGAGACACTGCTGCGCTCGACGCGGCACATGCTGCGGACCCCGCTGCTGGCGAGCGCGATGATGCAGAGCAACTACGCCGCGCACACCGCCACGATCAGCGAGGCTGCCAGGATCGAGGCCATGGTGCACCGCACGGTGCTCAGGCTGCTCGTACTCGAACACCCCACGGACCGCGACAACCGTCTGATCCGGCTGCTGATGAAGAGCTGGCACGGGGTGCTCGTCGCCGCGATCTACGGTCACACGCCCCCTGCCGACGCCGAGATCGAGATCCGGCTCGCGTGCGAGGTGCTGCTCGGTGCCCGTTCGAACGCCCCCGGGCGCTGACCCGCCGCCCACCTCCCCTGCGCCGCTCCCGGTCAACGGGACGGGCCCCGGCCGCGCGTGGCCCGGCTGCTTCGATCGGTGGGACGACGACGGCCGCCGGGCGACTCCCCGGCGGGGAGGGCGGAAGCATGGACATCGACAACCCACTGGATTTCACGGGGCGGGTCGTGGTGGTGACAGGCGGGACGAAGGGCATCGGCTTCACCACGGCCGAGACGTTCCTCGCGGCCGGAGCACACGTGGTGGTCTGCGGGCGCGGCGAGCCGAAGTCCCTGCCGAGCGCGGACGGCCGGCAGGGTGTGTTCCTGCCCGCCGACGTCCGTGACCCCGAGGCGGCAGGCGGTCTCGTGGAGGGGACGGTCGAGAGGTTCGGACGGCTTGACGTCCTGGTCAACAACGCGGGCGGCTCCCCCGACGCCGACGCGGCGACCGTGTCGCCGCGCTTCGTCGAGAAGATCGTCGCGTTGAACCTGCTGGCGCCGTTCTACACCGCCCAGGCCGCGCACCTCGTGATGCGGGAGCAGGACGACGGGGGCTCGATCATCAACATCGGCAGTGTCTCGGCGCACGACCCGCAGCCGGGAACCGCCGCCTACTCGGCGGCGAAGGCGGGACTGCTGGGCCTCACGCGTGCCCTGGCCGTGGAGTGGGCGCCCAAGGTGCGGGTCAACCACATCACCACCGGACTGATCCGCACCGAGAGCGCCGCCTCCGTGTACGGCGAGGACGGCGGCGCCGCTGTCGCGGGAGTGATCCCGATGGGGCGGATGGCCGGCCCAGGGGATGTCGCCCGGACCTGCCTGTACTTGGCCGGAGGCCTGGCCCGCTACGTCAACGGGGCCGATGTGGCGGTGCACGGCGGGGGCGAGTTGCCCGCCCGCTACTTCGCGGCGCGGGCCTCCGGCGCACACTGAACGCGCGTGGCCGGTCGGTCGGGGTCAGATCAGGTTGTCCTCGACCGTCAGGCCCAGCGCGTCGCGACCGTACATGGAGAGGGTCCGCTCCACGTCGTTGGCGACGTGCACGCTGCCCGCGTGCGCGTCGCGCCAGACACGTTCGATCGGGTTGCCGCGCCGCAGCGAGTTGCCGCCCGCCGTCTTGAACAGCAGATCGATCGCGGCGACGACGCGCTCGGTGCCGCGCACCTGGTCCCGGCGGGTGCGCAGGCGCAGTTCCATCGGGATGTCCTGGCCCGCGGCGGCCCGAGCGGTCAACTCCCGTATGTTGTGGTCCATTTGAAGGACCGTCGCGTCGATCTCGGACGCCGCGCGCGCGACCGCGACCTGGGTGTGCGGGTCCTCGGCGAACCGGCCGCCGCCCAGGCTGAGCCGGGAGCGTTCCCTCATCCGGCCGACGTAGGACTCGTAGCCGCCCGCGACGGCTCCGACGAGGGGCGCGGTGACGGCACTGGTGAACACGGCCGCGAACGGCAGCCGGTACAGCGGGCCCGGGTTGACCTTCTGGCCGGGGCCCTTCAGCTGCGCCTGCTCGTAGTTGCGGATCACCCGATGCGCGGGGACGTGGGCCTGCTCGACGACGATGTCGTTACTGGCGGTGCCGCGCAGCCCCACGACGTCCCACGCGTCCTCGATCCGGTAGTCGGAACGGGGCACGAGCACCGTCAGGAAGTCGACGGGCCGCCCCTGGTCACCGACGACCAGCGCGCCCAGCAGGGCCCAACTGGCGTACCCGCAGCCGGAGGAGAAGCTCCAGCGGCCGGTGAGGCGGTAGCCGTCGTCGACGGGGGTGAGCCGCCCCACGGGTGCGTACGCGGAGGAGATCAGTGTGTCGGGGTCCTCGCCCCACACCTCGGCCTGCGCCTTGTCGGGGAAGAGCCCCAACTGCCAGGGGTGCACGCCCAGTACGGAGGTGATCCAGCCGGTGGAGCAGCAGGCGGCCGAGATGGCGCGCACGACCTGGTAGAAGTCGATCGGGTCGGCCTCCTGCCCTCCGTAGGGGCGGGGCTGGAGCATCCGGAACACACCCGCGTCGATCAGCTCGCGCACGGACTCCTCGGGGACCTGCCCCTGTTCGTCGGTGGCCCGGGCCCGGTCCGCGATGGCCGGCAGCAGGGCGCGCACCGCCTCAAGAACCGTGTTCCCCATCGTGTCTTCCCCTTCGCGTGTCCTACCGGACGGCCAGGGGGTCGGTCCGGATGTCGAGGTCGGTCTTGCGGAACGTCAGCCCGTCACTCCGGGGGAAGGAGGCGCTTGGACGCCTCGTGGGCGCCGAGGACGAGCTGCGCGCGGTCGCGGACGGCGGCGCGTTTCTCGGCCGCGGCGAGGTTTCCGCCTGCCACCCACAGGGGCCCGTCCGCCAGGTGTTCCAGCCCTTCGCGGGCGACGTCGTCGGGGTCGGCGACGTTGAGTCCCGGCAGGTCCATGCGCAGGCCGGCCCGTTCCATCGCGGGGGTGCGGGTGACACCGAGGACGAGTTCGAGGACGTGTACGCCGTGCGGTGCGAGCTCCAGCCACAGGCCCTCGGCGAAAACCCTGCTGAACGCCTTCACGGCGGAGTAGACGCTCAGCCGTGCCTGTCCCATGTAGCCCGAGAGCGAGCCGACGAGCAGGACGCCGCCGCGGCCGCGTTCCTTCATCCGTGCGCCGAAGTGGTGGGTGAGGGCGAGTTGGGAGGTGATGTTGAGGTCGATCACGCCCTGGACGCGGTCGAGTTCGCCGCCGACGAACTCGTGTCCGTAGGTGTTGGCTCCCGCGTTGAAGACGAGCAGGCCGACGTCGAGGGCGTCGGTGACCGCGCGGATCGCCTTCGGCGCGCCGGGGTCGAGCAGGTCAAGCTGGAGGGTGTGCGCCTCGACGCCCTTGGCGCGGACCTCGGCGGCCGTCCGTTCCAGGGGTTCCGCCTTGCGGGCGATGAGCACCAGGTTGATCCCGGCGTCGGCGAGCCGGTGGGCGAAGGAGGCGCCCACCCCCTCGGATCCGCCGGCGACGACCGCCCATGGGCCGTACACGTCCTTGTCGATCATCGGCTTCCTTCCTGATATTGAGCGGTGGCCGTGCCTCAACTGCCGGGCGTGGGCTGCGTTCCAGTGGTGTCGAGCGCGGCGATGCTGTACGCGGCGAAGTTGCGGTGCTGGTCACGGCCGGAGAAGTACGGGGACAGGGAGGCTTCCAGCTCCTCGGGTGTGAAGGTGCCGTCGGTGGCGGTGAACTTCTTCTCGACGGTGGGCGGCGCGAGGAGCGCGACCATGTCGCCGTAGACGACGAAGACCTGTCCGTTGATGTCATCGGCGGCCGGGGATGCCAGGTAGCCGACGAACGTGGCGACCCGCTCGGGAGCCATGATGTCGAGGCCGCCTTCGGAGGTCGTGCCGTCGCCGAACGCCTCGGCGGTCATGGCGGTGCGGGCGCGCGGACAGATGGCGTTGGCGCGGACGCCGTAGCGCGCGAGGCCCTGCGCGGTGGCCAGGGTGAGCGCGGTGATGCCCGCCTTGGCCGCGGAGTAGTTGGGCTGGCCGGGGGCGCCGAACAGGAACGCCTCGGAGGAGGTGTTGACGACCCGCCCGTAGACGGGGCCGCCCGCCGCCTTGCTGGCCGCCCGCCAGTGCGCGGCCGCGGCGCGGATGACGGCGGCGTGGCCCTTGAGGTGGATGCGGATGACGTCGTCCCAGTCGGACTCGGTCAGGTTGAACACCATCTTGTCGCGCAGGATGCCCGCGTTGTTGACGACGATGTCCAGGCTGCCGAAGGTCTCCACGGCGGTGCGGACCAGGCGGTCGCCCATGGACCAGTCGCCGATGTCCCCGGTGACGGCGACCGCGTCGCGGCCGAGCTTCTTGATCTCGGCGACGACGTCTTCGGCGGCGGGGCCGACGTCGTTGACGACGACGTTGGCGCCCTGCTCCGCGAGCGCCAGTGCCTCGGTGCGGCCCAGGCCGGCCCCGGCTCCCGTGACGACGGCGGTGCGGCCTTCCAGGCTGGTCCTCGTGCTCATGGTGCCTCTCTCGTTCCTGTCCTGCGGGGCGGATGTGGCGGTACGGCGATACAGCGGTACGGCACGGCGAAACTAGTATGAATTCTGGTTTCGGCTTCGCGTCTGTCCCGCTGAGTGGGCAGCATCCACGGCATCCGCCCACCGTCCTAGACGAACCGGGCCGACACCCCGCCCAGTCCGTCGAACTCGGCCCGGAACTCGTCCCCCGGCCGGGCGTCGACGGCCGCCGTGCACGAGCCCGGCAGGATCACGTGTCCGGCCTCGAGCCGCACCCCGAACGCCGCGACCTTCCGTGCCAACCATGCGACGGCCACGGTCGGATCGCCCAGGACGGCGCTGGTGCGGCCCCGCGCGATCTCCTCGCCGCCACGGAACAGGACAGCGCCGATGTCGGCCAGGTCGAGGTCGCCGGGAGCGACCCGCTTCGCGCCGAGGACAACACCTGCGGAGGAGGCGTTGTCGGCGATGGTGTCGGCCAGACCGATCCGCCAGTCGGCGATCCGGCTGTCGATGAGTTCGAGGGAGGCGACGACGTACTCCGTCGCGGCGAGGACGTCCTTCTCGGTGCAGTCCTCGCCGGGCAGGCAGTCGCCCAGCACGTAGCCGATCTCCACCTCGATGCGCGGGGAGCAGTAGCGGCTCGTGTCCACGGGGGTGTCCTCGGAGAGCACCATGTCCGAGAGCAGATGACCGTAGTCCGGCTCGTCGACGCCCATCATCCGCTGCATGACCTCGGAGGAGAGCCCGACCTTGTGGCCGCGCACGGACACCCCGGGCTGTTCAAGTCGCCTGCGGATGTTGGCGAGTTGGATCTCGTAGGCGTCGACGACGTCGATGCCGGGGTACGCCGAGGTGAGCGGGTCGACGGGGGCGCGGTCGCGCTCCGCCCGCCGCAACTGGTCGGCGACTGCCACACGTTGGGACGCGTCAAGCATCGGAGGTCTCCTTGTGCTGTCGGGTGGCGGCGGCGAAGCGGACGCGGACGCCGGTGAGGACCGGACTCCCGCACGCAGATGCCTCCAGGCGCAGTCCGTCGGGTCCGTCGTCCCAGGCCTCGGCGGTGAGCCGGTCGCCGGGGAAGACCGGGGAGCTGAAGCGAGCTTCGAGGTCCGTCAGGTCGGCCGGGTGGGCACCCAGGACCCCTGCGGCGGGCAGGGTGAGGGCGGCCAGAGTGCACAGGCCGTGCAGGAAGGGCCGGGGCATGCCCGCCGCGCGGGCCGCCTCCGGGTCGATGTGCATGGCGTGCCGGTCGCCGAGCAGCCGGTAGTGGGCGGCCTGTTCGGGGTGTGTGGCCACCGTCAGGCCGCGGTCGGCCGGCGCTTCCGGGCGCCGCGGGGAACCGGGTCCGCGCCCGCCGCCGAAGCCGCCGCTGCCGGGGGCGAACAGGGACCAGGTCGCCAGGAAGTACTCGCTCTCCACCTCGACGTCGAAGACGGCGGCGCCGCCCTTGTCCCACACCTCGGAGACGCGCGCCGTCATCGCCACCTCCCCCGCTCGCGGCAGCGGACGGCGCACCGTGAGGCGCTGGGCGCCGTGCACCGCGGTCGTGATGTCGAAGGCGCCGAGCGCGCCGAGGGCGTCGGGGGCCCATTGGGCCAGGGTCAGCGCGAAGGCCGGAAGGACCCGCAGGCGTTCCTCGAAGACGAGGTCGAGTTCGTCGGCACGCGCGCCCACCGCGAGCGCATAGAGGATGGCGTCGCGCTCGGTGTAGGCGACGGTGCGGCTGCCGAGGTCGTGCCCGCGCCACGGGGATTCGGTCATCGGTCGGATCCCAGGACCAGGCCGCTGGTCGGCACTCCCGTGCCTGCGGTGACCAGGACGTGTCCGACGTCGTCGGGCTGGTTCACGGAGGTCCCGCGGACGAGGCGGACGGCCTCCGCGATGCCGTTCATGCCGTGCAGATAGGCCTCGCCAAGCTGCCCGCCGTGGGTGTTCGCGGGCAACCGGCCGCCGAGTTCCAGGTGTCCGTCGGCGATGAAGTCCTTCGCCTCGCCGGTGCCGCAGAAGCCCAGCTCCTCCAGTTGCGGGAGCACCAGCGGCGTGAAGTGGTCGTAGAGGATCGCGGCGTCGATGTCATCGGGGCCGAGACCACTCTGCGCGTACAACTGCCGCCCGACCAGGCCCATTTCGGGGATGCCGCTGATGTGCTCACGGTAGTAGCTGGTCATCATGTGCTGGTCGTCGCCCGAGCCCTGGGCGGCGCCGAGGACCACGGCGGGCGGGTGGGGCAAATCGCGGGCGCGCTCGGCGGAGACGATCACCAGGGCCTGGCCGCCGTCGGTCTCCTGGCAGCAGTCGAGGAGCCGCAGCGGTTCCGCGATCCAGCGTGAACTCTGGTGGTCGGCGAGGGTGATGGGCCGGCCGTGGAACCATGCGGCCGGGTTGTTCGCCGCGTGCTTGCGGTCCACGACCGCGACCCGGCCGAAGTCCTCGCTGGTGGCGCCGTACTCGTGCAGGTAGCGGCGGGCGAACATGGCCACCCACTGGGCGGGGGTGTTCAGGCCGAACGGCGTCATCCACGAGTACGCGGCCCGGTCCGCCCCGGTGTTGTCCATCGCCCGGTCGGCCTGCCCGAGGCCGTAGCGCTCTCCGGAGCGCTCGTTGAAGGCGCGGTAGCAGACGACGACCTCGGCGGCGCCGGTGGCGACGGCCATGGCCGCCTGCTGCACGGTCGCGCAGCCTGCTCCGCCGCCGTAGCCGATGCGGGAGAAGAAGGTCAGCTCGCCCATGCCCGTGTTGCGGGACACGTGGATCTCGCCGCTGGTGTCGGCGGTGAAGCTGACCAGGCCGTCCACGTCGGCGGGGGTGAGACCGGCGTCGACGAGGGCCAACAGGACTGCCTCGCAGGCGAGATGGAGTTCGCTGCGGCCGGACTTCTTGGAGAACTCGGTGGCGCCGATGCCCGCGATGGCGGCGCTGCCCGACAGTGCGCTCGTGGTCATCGCGCACCGGCCTTCCTCGGGAGGCGTACGCCGACGGCGCCGGTGACATGTGCGCCGAGGCTGTTGGTGCCGCACACGGCGATCTCGACCCGGTCGTCCTCGTCGTCCTTGGCGGTGACCGTGCCGGTGAGCACCATGGTGTCTCCGGGGTGGTTGGGGGCGCCCAGGCGGATCCGGATGGCCCGGACGGTCGCGGCCGGTCCCGCCCATTCGGTGATGTACCGGTCGACCAGGCCGTTGCTGGTCAGGATGTTCATGAAGATGTCCTTCGACCCGCGGGCGCGGGCCAGTTCGGGGTCGTGGTGCACGTCCTGGTAGTCGCGGCTCGCCAGGGCCGTGGCGACGATCAGGGTGCGGGTCACCGGGATCTCCAGCGGCGGCAGCTCCTGGCCGACCGTCACGTCGTCGTACATGCGGGCCGTCCGCGCACTCATGACGCCACCGTCCTGTCGGCCAGGACGTCCCCGAGCCGGGAGAGGTCGGAGGCGGCTCCGCCGAGGGTGGTGCCGAGCTGCCTGCCCCACAGGAAGTGGCGGTGCACCGGGTAGTCGGTGTCGACGCCGATGCCTCCGTGCACGTGCTGGACGCGGTGGACGACGTTCGGTCCCGCCTCGTCGGCCCACCACTTGGCAACGAGCACCGCCTGCTCGGTGTCCTGCCCGTCCGCCAGCGCGGCCACGGCCTGCCACAGGGTCACGCGCATCGCGTCGATCTCGATGACGCAGTCGGCGAGTTGATGCTGGACGGCCTGGAAGGTGGCGAGAGGACGACCGAACTGCTCACGGCCTCCGAGGTGATCGGCCGCGTACCGCACCGCGCCCTGGGCGACGCCCAGTTGGATGGCGGCGAGCGCCGTGCGGGCCCGGTCGACGAGCCACCCCAGCACTCCGCTCCCGGGCGTGCCGAGCGGCTCGGCGGGGGCGCCGTCCAGGTCGAGGTGGGCGCTCAGGTCGTAGGTGGTGGTCTCGGCCGGTGTCCAGGTCACGCCGGGTGCGTCGGCGCGGACGAGGAAGAGGCCGGTGCCCGCGTCCGTGGTGGCGGCGACCAGCACGTGCGCGGCGCCGGCCGGGGACGGTACGACCGCCTTGGTGCCGGTGAGCCGCCAGTCGGCGCCCTCGGGAGCGGCCGTCGTCAGTGGCGCGCCCGGGTCCGAGGGGGCGAACTCCTCCAGGGCCAGGGTGATCCTGCTCGTGCCGTCGGCCGCGTGCGGGAGCAGTGCGGCGCGCTGTTCGGCCGAGCCGTGCGCGGCCACGGCCAGGGCTCCGAGGACGGCCGGCCACAGCGGCACGGGCGCCACGCGGCGCCCCTGTTCCTCCAGCAGGACGCAGAGTCCGGCCAGGTCGAGGGCGGCGCCGCCGGCCTCGTCGGGAAGCGGGGCGGCGAGCAGTCCCGCGGCGGCCAGGTCCGTCCAGAGTTTGTCGTCGACGCGGGTCCCGGAGGTCTCGACCGCCCGCAGCCGTTCGGGAGTGGCGTGGTCCGTGAAGATCTCACGGGCCAGGTTGCGCAGCTCCTCTAGCTCTTCTCCCAGCGAGAAGTCCATCAGCGGTCCTCCGTGGCGACGGGCCGGAACACCGGCAGGGTCAGTTCGGGGTCGGCGTCGAGCCAGTCGAGGACGACGGGCATGTCGACCGTGACGTCCTCGGGGGCCACCCCGGTCAGATTGGTGATCAGCCGGGTGCCCTCGGCGAGTTCGACGACCGCGACGACCAGCGGGTAGTCGAATGCCGGGTGCCGGGGGTGGTGGTTGACCGTGAAGGTGTGGACGCGGCCGCGGCCCGAGGCCCGCACGGTGTCCCACTCCAGGGAGCCGCAGTGCGGGCAGCTGGGGCCCGGCGGGTGGCGCAGGGTCGCGCAGGGGACGCAGCGCTGGATGAGCAGCCGGTGCTCCTTGGCCGCCTCGAACCAGAAGGCGTTGTCCCGGTTCAGGGCGGGGCGGGGGCGAAGTGGGCGTGGTTCTTTGAGAGTTGAGTCGGCCGGCCGGAAGCGCAGGGTGCGCCAGCGTTGGGTGGCGACGAGTTCGCCGTCCTGGTCGCGGTAGGTCTTCAGGGTGGTGACGAAGCGGCCGACGCCGAGCCCGGTCCGCTTCTCCGCCGAGACGGACTCCACGACCTCCTGCACGTGGACGTGGTCGCCGGGTACCAGTTCGCGGGCGAATTCCAGCTCCGAGTCGGTCGCCACGACGGAGGTGTAGCCGCCCTCGACGAGGAGTTCGACCAGGTCGTCGAAGCCGCGACGGCCGGGCGTCGGGTTCGCGGTGGCGGCATAGCCGCGCATCGTCCACGCCTGCACCATCGACGCGGGCGCGACGACGCCCTGCCGTCCGGTGGCACGGGCCGCGGCCTCGTCGGTGTAGACCGGGTTGGTGTCGCCCATCGCCTCGACCCAGTGCCGGATCATCGGCTGGTTGACCGGGTCCTGGCCGGCGGTGGGTGGGCTCAACTCGCGTCCGGTGAAGGCCTGTAGCCGCTTCTCGTACTCCTCGCTCACCGTGCTCACTGCCCACGCCCCTTGCGGGGAAGGCCGAGTCCCTGGACAGCGACCATGTCGCGCAGGACCTCGTTGACACCGCCGCCGAAGGTGTTGACGATGCCCTGCCGGGAGAGCTGTTCGACCTGTCCGGCGAGGGCGGCGCCGGGCGATTCGGGGCGGACGCGGCCCGCGGCGCCGAGGATCTGGCTCAGGGTGCGCTGCACGTCGATGTGGGTCTCGGTGCCGTACGTCTTCGCCGCACCCGCGTCCGCGCCGGTGAGCCGGTCGTGGGCGACGGCGTCGGTCATCTTCCAGTTCATCAGCCGCATCGCCTCCAGCCGGGCGTGGGTGCGGGCGAACTCCTGGCGGACCCACGGCTGTTCGAGCACGCCGTTGTCCCGCGCCCAGTCCATGACCTGTTCCCAGAGCTGGATCATGCGTCCGCCCAGCGCGGCCAGACCGACGCGTTCGTGGTTGAGCTGGGCCGTCATCAGCCGCCAGCCGCCGTCCACCTCGCCGACCACGTCGGCGGCGGGCACCCGGACGGCGTCGTAGTAGGTGGCGGTGACGACCATGCCGCCGACGGTGCGGATGGGGCTCCAGGAGAAGCCCCGCGCGTCGGTGGGCACGATCAGGATGGAGATGCCACGGTGCTTCGCCGCGTCGGGGTCGGTGCGGGCGGCCAGCCACACGTAGTCGGCCGTATTGGCGCCGCTCGTGAAGATCTTGCCGCCGTCGACGGTGAAGTGGTCGCCGTCGCGCACCGCGCGGGTGCTGAGGGACGCCAGGTCGGTGCCTGCCCCCGGCTCGGTGTAGCCGATGGCGAAGACGGCGTCGCCGGAGAGGATCGCGGGCAGGAACCGCTTCTTCTGCTCCTCGGTGCCGTACCGCATGAGGGTGGGCCCGACCGTGTTGACGGTGACGAACGGGAAGGGCAGACCCGCCCGTTGAACCTCGTCGAAGAACACGTACTGCTCCTCGAACGACCGACCCTGGCCGCCGTACTCCTCGGGCCAGCCGATCCCGAGCCAACCGTCGGCGCCGAGCCGGGCGACGATCTCGCGGAAGCGGGAGCCGCCCACGCCCTCCTCGCCGGCGCGGCGCCGCTCGTCCTCGGGCAGCAGGCCCGCGAAGTACGCCCTCAGCTCGCGGCGCAGATCGAGCTGCGCGGCGCTCTCGCGCAGTTGCATGTGGTTCTCCAGTCCTCTCGTGTCCCAGGGCCTGCACAGGGGTGTCAGGGCAGGAAGCGGGCGCGTCCGCTGGCGAGGAACTCCGCGCGCAGTGCCGACTTGTCCTCGTCGGTCATCAGGACGTACTCGGGTCGCCCGCGGCCCCGCCACACGTGCACGGGGTCGTCGACGCGCCAGCCCTCGACCTGCATCTCCTTCTTGCGGAGCTTGCCCGAGCCGGTGGTCGGCAGGGCGTGCGAGACGCGGACGTAGCGGGGGGTGCCCTTGGTGCCCAAGTCCTGCTGCCCTGCGAGGAATTCGGGCAGCCGCAGCTCCTCGAAGCTGCTGCCCTCGGGGAGCTCGACGGCGGCCATCACCTGGTCGCCCGACCGGGGGTCGGGGACGCCGAAGACGGCGGCGGCGACGACGTCGGGGTGTCGGCGCAGTACGCGTTCGGTCAGCAGGGCGGAGGTGTTCTCGCCGTCGACACGGATCCAGTCCCCGCTGCGGCCGGCGAAGTAGAAGTAGCCTGCCTCGTCGACGTAGCCGAGGTCGCCGGTCCAGTACCAACCGTGGTGGACGCGTTCGGCGTTGGCGGCGTCGTTCTTGTAGTAGCCCTCGAAGCGGGCGGCGCCCTCGGTGTCGACGATCTCCCCGATGGCCTGCTCGGGGTTGCGTACCCGGCCGTGCTCGTCGAGGAGCGCGGGCGGGCAGGTCTCGCGGGTGTCCGCGTCGACGATCCGTACGCCGCCGCGGGCGGGCACGCCGAGCGCGCCGGCCGGCCCGTCGGGTACGCGTTTGAGCATGCCGGCGCCCTCGCTCGATCCGTAGCCCTCGATGAGGCGGCAGCCGAAGCGGCGCAGGAAGTCGGCCTGGTCCTCGGGGGACGCCTCGGTGCCGAAGGCGTGCGTGAGCCGGTTGTCCCCGTCGTCGGTCTGCTCCGGGTGGGCCAGCACGTAGGCGATGGCCTTGCCGACGTAGGTGAAGAAGGTGGCGCCGAAGTGCCGTACGTCGGGGAGGAATCCGGAGGCGGAGAACTTCGGGGTGAGGGCGATGGTGGCACCGGCGGCGAGCGCGGGCGCCCACAGCGCCATCAGCGCGTTGCCGTGGAACAGCGGCATCGGGCAGTAGCAGACGTCGTCGGCGCCGACCTCGTACTTGGCCGCGTTGGTGTGTCCGAGCGCGGCGAGGCGGCCCTGCGAGCAGATCGCCGCCTTGGAGGCGCCGGTGGTGCCGGAGGTGAACAGCAGCAGCATGCGGGTGGCGGCGGTGACGGCGGGATCGCGGACGGGCTCGGCCGTCGCGTGCTCGGCCAGCGCCTTGTCGTAGGCCGGTTCGTCCACGACCAGGTACCGATCGGGCGGGACGCCGAGGTCGAGACCGTCGAGGAGTCTGAGCCCTGCCCGGTCGGTGACGATCAACTGGCAGTCGGTGTGGCGTACTTCCTGTTCCAGGTAGCTGCCGCGCCGGGTCGGGTTGATGCCGACGACGGAGGCACCGGCGAGGGCCGCGCCGCCCAGCCAGAACACGTACTCGGGTGTGTTGTCGAGGAGCACACCGATGTGGAAGGGCCGCTCGGTGCGCAGTGACCGGGCCAGGGAGGCGCGGGCCGCGCTCTCGCGGACGACCTCGTCCCAGGTCCAGTCCCGCTCCCGGGTGCGCAGGCCGAGGCGGTCGTCCCCGGCGCGGGCGAGCAGCTGGTCGGCGATGGTGGCTTCCAACGTCGGCCCCCTCAGCCCGTGATGGGCGACTGGCCGGCGGGCGTGCGCTCGCCGGGCGGTTCGACGAGTACGCAGCGGGTGCCGCCGTAGATGGTGACGAAGCACTTGTTGCAGTGGATGCACAGGGAGGGCGTGTCCGCGTCGTCCTGGATGCGATTGATCAGGTCGGGTTCGCGCAGCAGGGCGCGGCCCATGGCGACGAACTGGAAGCCCTCGCGCATGGCCAGGTCCATGCTCGGCCGGCCGGTGATCCCGCCCAGCAGGATCAGCGGCATGTCGACGGCGGAGCGGATCTGCCGGGCCTGTTCGAGGAGGTAGGCGTCGTCGTACGGGTAGCTGTGCAGCACCCGCTTGCCGACGAGTTTGATGCCCGTCTTCACCGGCTCGGGCATGATCTGCGTGAACTCGTGCAGCGGGGCGTCACCGCGGAAGAGGTACATGGGGTTGAGCAGGGAGCTGCCCACGGTCAGTTCCAGCGCGTCGAGACAGCCGTCGCTCTCCAGCAGACGGGCGACGGGGATGGCCTCGTCGAGCCAGAAGCCGCCGGGGACTCCGTCGTCCATGTTGAGCTTGGCTATGACGGCGATCCGGTCGCCGACGGCCGCCCGCACGGCGTGCACGATCTCGCGGGCGAACCGGAACCGGTTCTCCAGGCTCCCGCCGTACTCGTCCTTGCGGTGGTTGATACGCGGGCTGAGGAAGGAGCTGGCGAGGTAGTTGTGGCCCAGGTGGATCTCGACGCAGTCGAATCCCGCCTCGACGGCCATGGCGGCGGCGTCGGCGTGGCCTCGGACGATGCGCTTCAGGTCGGCCCGGGAGGCCTCTTTGGCGAAGCTGAGGGTCGTCTTGTGGAAGTGGCGGCTGGGCGAGAGCGCGGGCGCCCCGTTGGACTTCGGGTTGGCCACGGGACCTGCGTGGCCGATCTGGGCGGAGACCGCCGCGCCTTCGGCGTGCACGGCGTCGGTCAGCTTGCGCAGGCCTGGCAGTGCCTCGGGCCGCCACAGCACCTGGTGCCGGTCGGTCCTGCCCTCCGGGGCCACGGCGCAGTAGGCGACGGTGGTCATGCCCACCCCGCCGGCCGCGTACCGGACATGGAAGTCGATCAGGTCCTGGGTGACCAGGCTGTTGCGGCTCAGCCCCTCGTACGTCGCCGCCTTGACGACGCGGTTGCGCAGCGTGGTGGGGCCAAGTGTCGCGGGGGCCAGGACGTCCGGTGTTCCGGGCGGCTGGTGCGTTGTCTGAGTCAAGGGGGGAACCTCCGTCCGCACACCCGTCGTGGTGGCAGTCGTGACGCTATTCAGCGATGGATGGGTGGGCGCGGACCGTCCCGCTGACCGGGAACACCGTCAGTCGAAGTTGGCCTGACCGCCGTCCAGGGGCACGGTCGCGCCGGTCAGATAGCGGGCGTCGCGGCCGCACAGCATCACCACGGCGCGGCCGATGTCCTCCTCGCAGTCACCGACGCGGCGCAGCGGAATGGTGGCGGTGAAGGCCTTCGCCTCCTCGGGGTTGGCCTCTGACCAGCGCAGATAGCCGGGGGACGCGGCGTGCGGGGCGATCGCGTTGACGCGGATGCCGTCGGGGCCCCATTCGTTGGCGGCGGTCCTGGTCAGGGAGCGCACGGCCGTCTTGGCCGCGGCGTAGGCGCCGTAGGTGCTGAGGTCCCAGCGGACCATGGCGGAGGTGACGAGGTTGATGACAACGCCGTCGCCGGCGGACTTGAGGTGCGGGTGGCAGGCCTTCATGAACGCGAACGTCGCGAAGGGGCCGCTGCGGAAGCCTCGTTGGAAGTCGGCGTCGCTGAGTGAGAGGAGCGGACCGTACGCGCCGTCGTAGACATTGTTGACGAGGATGTCGATGCGTCCGAGGCGTTCCGCGATCTCCTCCACCAGGTGCGGGATCCGGTCGGTGTCGGATACGTCGCAGGGGAAGACCTCGGCCCGCGCGCCGCGGGCCCGCAGCAGTTCGCGGGTCGCCTCGAGTTTCGCCGGTGTCCGGCCGAGCAGTGCGATCGTCGCGCCGTCTTGGGCCAGGGCGAGGGCGATGCCCTGGCCCACGCCCTGGCCCGACCCGGTGACGACGGCGACCTTGTCCTGAAGATGACCCATGTTCTCCCTCTTCTCCCTTCGGCTGCGGCCGACCATGCTCGACGGGTGCGGGCGCCGTCCGGGGCGCGGATCCCACTGAGTGGCAGGGCACCGGGCGCCGTGCGGCGGACCGTCCCGGTGACCGGGAACCGCGCTGTTCACCACGGGCCGCAGGAGAACGATGGCGCGCACATCATCCACTCCGGCGAGAGGGAGGCGCATGAGCGCGACGGCGGATCATCAGAAGACGGTGCCGGAGGTCCTGCGGCGGTTGACGGGCCCCGGTGGTGCCTTCGAACTGGTCCAGGAGGACGTACTGGGTGCGCGGATGCAGGTGTTCGCGCACCGGGGGAGGTCGCTGGCCGATGTGGTGGCCGACTCCGTGCGGCACGGTGAGCGCGACTACATCGTGACCGAGGACGAGCGGCTCTCGTTCGCCGGCCACGCGCGTCAAGTGGCATCCCTGGCCCGGGTATTGGAGGAGGAGTACGGGGTCGGCAAGGGCGACCGGGTGGCGCTGCTCGCGGCGAACACCCCGGGCTGGATCGTCGCGTTCTGGGCAACGGTCTCGCTCGGCGCCGTCGCCGTCGGCTACAACGCCTGGTGGACGGCGCCCGAGATCGAGTACGGCCTCGGGCACACCCGGCCCAAGGTGGTGCTCGCGGACGCGAAGCGGGCCGCCCTGGTGGACGGCTCGCGTGTGCCGGTGCTGACGTTCGAGGAGGACGTCCCCGGTCTGCGGCTGCGGCACCCGGACGCGGCGCTGCCGCGGCCGGAGATCGACGAGGACGACCCCGCGATCATCATGTACACGAGCGGTACGTCGGGCCGCCCCAAGGGAGTGGTGCACACGCACCGCAACCTGCTGGCCGTCATCGACTACCTGAGCCTCAACAACATCTTGGCCGCGGAGTTGGGCGATCCGACGGCGCCTGAGGATCGGCGGCATCTGCTCGCGCTGCCCCTGTTCCACATCGCGTCGCTGCACAACCTCGCGGTCCCCCGGCTCGTGGACGGCGGCACCGTCGTGATGTACCAGGGCCGCTTCGAGGCCGACCGGGTGCTGCGGCTCATCGAGCGGGAGCGGGTCACCAACTGGGGCGCGGTGCCGACCATGGCACACCGGATCGTCCAGCACGGCGACCTCGGCGGCTACGACCTGTCGTCCCTGACGTCCTTCTCGCTGGCGTCGGCCCCGTCCTCCCCCGCCTTCCATGAACGGCTGCGCGCGGTGCTGCCGGTGGCGCGCCACGCTCTGGCCAACAGCTACGGGCTGACCGAGTCCTGTACGGGCGCGGCCGTGGCCACCCCGGCCGACCTCGCCGCGGCGCCGGACAGCCTCGGACGCCCGGTGGTGGCGGTGGAGTTGGAGGTGCGCGACCCGGCGGGCAAGCCGCTGCCGGAGGGGCAGGAGGGCGAGATCTGCCTGCGCAGCCCGTACGTGATGCTCGGCTACTGGGAGGACCAGGAAGCCACCGACCGGGCCATCCGGGCGGGCCGCTGGCTGCACACGGGGGACATCGGGATGCTGGAGGACGGCCGGCTGCGGCTCACCAGCAGGCGCTCGGACCTGATCCTGCGCGGCGGCGAGAACGTGTACCCGGCGGAGATCGAGGGCGTGCTGGCCGAGTGCCCGGGGGTGCGGGAGTGCCTGGTGGTCGGTGTGCCGCACCCGGACCTGGGCCAGGAGGTGGCGGCGGTGGTCGTCACGGACGCGGACGCCGGCCTCACCGAGGAGTCCCTGACCGACTACGTCCGCGCGCGCCTGGCGTACTACAAGGCCCCGTCGCGGTGGCGGATCACCTCGGACGAGCTGCCGCGCAACGCCACGGGGAAGGTCATTCGCCGCGACGTACAGGTGTGACCGGACACACCAACAAAAGGCCCCGGGCGGAGAGTTCCTCCGCCCGGGGCCTTTTGTTGGTGTGTCGGCGGATCAGGTGGGGCGGGGCAGTTCCTTGGCGATGAACAGGCCCTGGACCGTCACGCACGCGCGGCCGCCGGCGACGATGGATCCTTCGGTACGGATCTTCTTGCCGTCCACGGAGAGCTGCCGGCCGGTGATGGTGAGGGGCTCGAACAGCGGGGTGGGCCGCAGGTAGCGCACGGTGAGTTCGGCGGTCATCCCGGACAGGCCCGCCCAGTGGTTGGCCACGCCGAGGGTGTGGTCGAGCAGCAGCGCGGACACACCGCCGTGCGCACAGCGGGGCGGGCCCTGGTAGGCGAGGCCCAGGGTGACGGTGCCCTGGACGGATCCGTCGTCCTGGCCGATGAGCTCCAGGGGCGGGGCGAGGGGGTTCTCCGGGCCAGTGACGGGGTCGTGCCGGGTGACGCCGGCGCCCTGCCACATGGTGACGAGGCGCTCGTCCAGGCCGGGGGCCCGATCGGTCAACTGGTCAGCCAGGGCGTCGAGTTGTTTGGTCACGCCCGTCATGTCGACGTCGGTGTCGTCGCCGGCCCGCAGCAGGGCCTCGATCAGTCTGCGGGCCGCGGCGGCGGCCGCGTCGACGCCCTCGTCGTGGGCGGCGGCGACCAGTGTGTCCGGCCGTCCGCCGGGCTGTGAGGGTACGGGGACGCTCATGCGGTGATCCTCGCCGTCGCGTGGGTGAGTACGGGCGCGTCGTCGCGCTCCGGGCAGGTGGCGTGCAGCAGGAGCCGGTCGCCGTCGCGCCAGACGGCGGTGCGGATGGTCTCGCCGGGCAGGAGGACGCCCGCGAACCGTACCGACAGCTCCGTCAGCCTGCTCGCGTCGCCTTCGAGCAGGCCGTCCACGACGGCCTTGGCGACCAGGCCGTAGGACGCGAGCCCGTGCAGGACGGGCCGCTCGAATCCGGCGGCCTTGGCGAAGTCCGGGTCGGCGTGCAGGGGGTTGAGGTCGCCGTTGAGCCGGTAGAGCAGCGCCTGTTGGGGGGTGGTGGGGGCGTCGAGCACGGCGTCGGGGGCGCGGTCGGGTGCGTTCCACTCGGTGCGTGGGGCCGGCTGCGAGCCGAAGCCGCCCGCGCCGCGGGCCCAGATCTGCATCCTGCTCGTCCACAGCGGCTCGCCGTCGGGCCCGGTGGCCGCGGACTCCCGCACGATGACGGCCGCTTTGCCCTTGTCCCACAGTTCGACGACGCGGGAGGAGAGGGTGGCCGTGCCGGCGGCCGGGAGGGGGCGATGGACCGTCAGCTCCTGTCCCGCGTGCAGGATGCGGCGCAAGTCGATCTCGATGCCGGGGAGTTCGAAGGACGGGTCGGGGTCGGTGCCCGTCGAGATGCCGGTGCCGGCGACCATCGCGAAGGTGGGCAGCACCTTGAGGTCGCGCTCGTAGGTGAGGCCGAGTTCAGGTCCCACGGCGGCGTCGGCGCCGGCTCCGAGGCTGAGGTGGTAGAGGAGCACGTCCCGGGTCGTCCAGGCGATGTCCTGAACGGTGGGGGGTGCGCCGAGTGCCTTGTCGCGGTCGATGGTCATGCGCGGGCCGTCCCCTCGGGCTTCTTGGCAGCCGGTGCGGGGTCCCGGGGCAGGCCCAGGATGCGCTCCGCGATGATGTTCAGCTGCACTTCGGTGGTGCCTCCCGCGATGGACATGCAGCGGGAGTTGAGGAACCACCACGTGGGGTCCTGGCGGGGGCCCTCGCCACTGAGGGAGGCGTCGCCCAGCCAGTCCATGGCGGTCTCCCACACCTCCTGGAGGTGTTCCACTCCGGTCAGTTTGGCGATGCTGGCCTCCGCGCCGGGCTGCTGTCCGGAGACCGAACGCAGGGTGGCACGCAGGCCGAGCAGGCCGCCGGCCTGGGCGTCGCAGAGGATGGAGCCGAGGGTGGTGAGCCGTTCGTCGTCCATCTCCGCGGGTGCGGCGGCGGCGAGTTCGAGCAGTGCCTCGCCGCCGGAGCCGAGCGAGGAGTCGTTCGAGAGGGCGACGCGTTCGTTGGCCAGGGTGGTGCGGCTGAGCCGCCAGCCGTCGCCGGGTGCGCCGACGAGGAGGGCGTCGGGGACGAACACGTCGTCGAGGAACACCTCGTTGAACTCGGCCTCGCCGGTGATCTGGCGCAGCGGCCGGATGTCGATGCCGGGGCTGCTCATGTCGAGCAGGAAGTACGAGAGTCCCTTGTGCTTGGGCGCCTCGGGATCGGTGCGGGCGAGCAGGATGCCCCAGTCGGAGTCCTGGGCCCCGGAGGTCCACACCTTCTGGCCGGTGATCCGCCAGCCTCCTTCGGCCCTGACCGCGCGGGTGGACAGGCCGGCCAGGTCGGATCCGGCGCCGGGCTCGCTGAACAGCTGGCACCAGTTGATCTCGCCGCGCAGGCTGGGCCGCAGGAACTTCTCGCGCTGCGCGTCGTCGCCGTGCGCGACGAGGGTGGGCACCACCCAGCCGCCGATGATCATGTCGACGGGCTTGAGGCCCGCGGCGCGCAGCTCCTCGGCGATGACGAGCTGGGTGACGGCGTCGGCGCCCTTGCCCCAGGGGGCGGGCAGATGCGGCGCCGTGTATCCGCGGTCGGCGAGGAAGACCGGACGTTGAGCCTCGGACTGGGCTGCGGCCGCGGCGAGTTCGGCGCGGATCTCCTCGCGGGCGGCCGCGGCGGACGGCGGGAGTTCGACGCCGAGCCTGCGGCGGGAGCCGTCCAGGGTGAGCCGGGCGACGCGGCGGCGCCAGCGCGCGGCGGACCCGAGCGTGATCCGCAGGGTCTGGGCCCGGCGCAGGTACAGGTGGGCGTCGTGCTCCCAGGTGAAGCCGATGCCGCCGAGCACCTGGATGCAGTCCTTGGCGGCGGCGAAGCCCGCGTCGACTCCGGTGGCCGCGGCGACGGCGGCGCCGAGCGCGGCCTCGCCGGGGTCGTCGACGGCGCCGGGCTCGACGGCGCGGGCCGCGTCCCAGGCGCAGGCGCGGGCCTGTTCGGCCTGCGCGAGCATCCGCGCGCAGCGGTGCTTGACGCCCTGGAACTGCCCGATGGGGCGGCCGAACTGCTCCCGGACGCGGGCGTAGTCGGCGGCGGTGGTGACGGCCCAGTCCGCGATCCCGGAGGCCTCCGCGGCGAACAGGGTGGCGGCCAGGTCGAGCGGCAGCCCCGGGTCGACGGTCAGGATGTCGGCGGCCGGCACCGTCACCGCGTGGGCGTCCACCACGGACGAGCGGCGGGTCAGGTCGTGGCTGCGCCGGTGGATGGTCGCCACCACGGCGCGCGGCACGACGACCCATGTGGTGGTGTCACCGTCCGCCGCGGGCAGCACGAACAGGTCGGCGGTGTGGCCGCCGATGACCGGTCCGCACTCGCCGGACAGGACGGCCGCGCCGTCGCCCTGGCGGGTCAGGGTGAGGGTGCCGGGGCGCAGCGCGACGGCGCCGACGACGGTGCCGTCGGCGAGGCCCGGCAGGTAGTTGTGGTGTCCGGCCCCGTTCAGGATCGCAGCGGCGAGGGTGGTCGGCAGGAACGGGCCGGGAGCGACGGCGCGCCCCAACTCCTCGACAACGACGGCCAGTTCGACAAGACCGTAGCCCGCTCCCCCGGCCTTCTCGGGCAGGTGCAGGCCGAGCAGGCCCTGATCGGCGAGGGCCCGCCAGTACGGCGGGAGCGTCTCGTCCTCGGCGTCGACCGCCTTGCGCAGGACGTCCGCGGTGATGTGCCGGCCGGTGAAGGCGCGTACGGAGTCGCGGAGGTCGCGGTGCTCCTCGGTCAGCCCGATGGTCATGGTGTCTCAGATCCGTTCGATGATCGTGGCCGTCGAGTGCGCGCCGCCGGCGCACATGGTGACGAGTGCGGTGGACTTGTCGGCGCGCTCCATCTCGTACAGCGCCTGGGTGATGAGCCGGGCGCCCGTGGAGCCCACCGCGTGGCCGAGTGCGATGGCGCCGCCGTTGACGTTCACCTTGTCCATGTCGGCCTTGTGGACCTGGGCCCAGGACAGGACCACGGAGGCGAAGGCCTCGTTGATCTCGACGAGGTCGATGTCGTCCAGGGTCATCCCCGCCTTGTCCAGGACCGTGCGGGTCGCTTCGACGGGGCCGTCGAGGTGGTAGTACGGGTCGGAGCCGACCATCGTGGAGGCGACGATCCGGGCCCGGCCGCGCAGCCCGAGGCTGTCGGCGCGTTCCTTGGCCATCAGCAGCACGGCGGCGGCGCCGTCGCTGATCTGCGAGGAGTTGCCCGCGGTGTGGATGCCGTCGGGGATCACCGGCTTGAGCGCGGCGAGCGCTTCGGCCGTGGTGTCCCGCAGGCCCTGGTCGCGGGAGACGAGGGCGCGTTCGTCGGTGGGGCCCTCGGGCCCCATCACCGGGGCGTCGATGTCGAGGACCTGACCCGCGAAGCGGCCCTCGGCCCAGGCGCGGGCGGCCTTCTGCTGCGAGGCGAGGCCGAGGGCGTCGACGTCGGCGCGGGTGATGCCGCGCTTGTGCGCGATCCGCTCGGCGGCGGTGAACTGGTCCGGCATGTCGAGGGACCAGTCGGCGGGCACGGGCACGCCTGTGTCGGGGGTCTGCGCCTGGCCGAGGAAGACTCGGCTCATCGACTCGACGCCGCAGCCGATGCCCGCGTCGATGGTGCCCGCGGCGATCAGTCCGTGGATCAGGTGCACGGCCTGCTGCGAGGAGCCGCAGGCGCAGTCGATGGAGGTGCAGGCGGTGGCGTGCGGGAGTCCGCTGTGCAGCCAGGCGGTGCGGGTCACGTTGTTGGACTGCTCGCCCGCCTGCGTGACGCAGCCGCCGACGACCTGCTCGACCACGTCGGGCGCGAGGCCCGCCCGCTCCAGCAGGCCCTTCTGCGCCTGGCCCAGCAGTTCGGCCGGGTGCAGCCCCGACAGGACCCCGCGTCGCCGGCCGACCGGCGTCCGCGCGGCTTCGACTATGACGGCCTCGGCCATGGTTCTCCGTAGGTGTGAGGCGGCCCGTGCGGGCCGGGTGGTGTGGTCGCGTGCACCTCCATAACTAGAATTCATTCTGAAAGAAGGCAAGAGGTCGTCCCACTCAGTGGAGAGGGCTCAGACGGGCGGGGAGGGCTCAGACCCGCTCCGCGCCGCGCAGGACCGCTTCGGCGCCTCCGTCGACGTACAGCATCTGTCCGGTCACATGGCTGTTCTCCACGCTGGTCAGCCAGCGCAGAGCCCGCGCTATGACTTCGGGTTCCGCGTGGCCGTGCAGCGGCATGGGCACAGCCTGCGCGACGATCCTGCGCTGCTCCTCGGTCACGGCGACGGCCGCATGCATCGGGGTGAGCACCACGCCCGGGGCGACCGCGTTGAGCGGGATCCCCGCCCCGGCCCACGCGTCGGTGACGCTGGTACGGCGCACCCAGCGGGCCAGGGCCGCCTTCGACGCGGGGTAGAGGGCGCCGCCCGAGCCCGTGTCCGTGAGGGCGGCGGCCGCGGCGAGCGCCGCCGGTTCGTCACCGGCGAGGCAGGCGTCGATGACGTCCTGCGCGCCCGGCTTGGTCCCGACGATGGAGCCCACGAACGCGGCGCGCGGTGCCTCGGCGCGGGCCAGGGCGGGACGGAGCCCGTCCAACAGCTCCGTGACACCGAAGTAGTTGACCGCGATCGTGGCGGGCACGCGGGCCGAGATCCCGGCGCAGGCGATCACCGCGTCGAGGACTCCCCCGCTGCGTTCGAGGACGGCGCGGACGGCTTCCTGCCGTCCGGCGGCGGTGCCGAGGTCGGCGGGGACGTCGGCGTCCTTCAGGTCGACGCCGATCACGTCGTCTCCCTGGGCCCGGAGAAGCTCGGTGAGCGCCCTGCCGATGCCCGAGGCCACCCCGGTGACAACTACCCGACGCTGTGCGGGTGTTGAGGTCATGATTGCCCCGTCTTTCTATCTGTCTGTCTGCCGTTACGTCAGATGTGGGAGCCCCCGTCGGCCCGGATCTCCGCACCCGTGAGGTAACCGGCGTCCGGGGAGGCGGCGAAGGCGATGACGCCCGCGATCTGCTCCGGGTCGCCCGCGCCGAACGGCGCGCGGATGCGCTGGTAGTAGCTGGTGTCCAGGTCGGACGGCAGCATGTCGGGCCGGGCCGTCAGGGGTGTGACGACGGTGCCGGGCGAGACCGGCACGACCCTGATGCGCCGGTGCGCCACCTCGGCCGCGAGGGACAGGGAGAACGCAAGGACCGCGCCCTTGGTGGCGGAGTAGGCGCTCATGAACGGATTCCCGTGGGTCGCGGACGACGAGGCGACGTTGACGATGACACCCCTGCCGTCGGGCAGGTGGCGCAGCGCTTCGCGGCAGAAGACCGCCGTGCCGACGACGTTGACGGAGAAAAGGTGCTGAAGGTCGTCGACGGTGAGCCGGTCGATCGGTGTGGTGCGGTGCACGCCCGCCACGTTGACCAGAACGTCGATGCCGCCCAGTTGCTCTGCGGCACGGGCCACGGCGGCCACGGCCGAGCTCTCGTCGGACACGTCGGCGACGTGTGTGTGGACCCGTCCGGCCCCGGCCGGGAGGCGTTCCGCGGTCTCCCGCAGGCCGCTCTCGGACAGGTCGACGGCGAACACGGTGGCGCCTTCCGAGGCGAGCCGCAGCGCGGTGGCGCGGCCGATGCCGGACGCGGCGCCGGTGAGCAGGACGGTGGCGCCCTCGAAACGGTTCATGAGCTGCCCTTCGCGGCGGCGGCGACGCGCCCCGCCCTGCGTCCGAAGAAGGTTCCGTCGCCCAGCGAGGTGCCGCTGATGTAGCCGTGCCCGTGGATGCCGGAGGCGGCCCGGCCTGCCGCGAACAGGCCGGGGAGGGGCGCGCCGGAGACGTCCAGCACGGCGCCGTCGACGGTGGTGTGCAGCCCGCCCAGGGTGAACCCGGCCGCGCCAGGGCCGGATCCCGCGCTCGCCCGCCCCCCTGTGTTGTGGAAGCCGAGGCGCGGGTCGAGGGCCGCGAAGGGCGCCTTGAGGGGCCGCAGCCACCGGGTGTTCTTGTGGAAGTAGGGGTCGTCGCCGTGCTCGGCGTGCCGGTTGTAGGTGCCGACGGAGGTCTCCAACGCCCCTTCGGGCATGCCGAGTTCGCGTTCCAGGACGGCCAGGCTGTCGTCGGCGTGCCGGGGCAGCACGCCCCAGCGTTCGGCCTCGGGCACCGACTCGTAGCCCTCCTGGTCGACGATCACCCAGTACGGGCCCGGCTGGGTCAGGACCGCCGCCGCGCTGAACAGGCCCGGATAGACGTCCTCGTTGATGAAGCGCTGGCCGTGGGCGTTGACCAGCAGGCCGCGCACGGCCAGGGCCGGCAACGCGGTCATGGCGATCTCGGTCGCGGACATCCGCCGGGTGGCCGCACCGGCGGCGCAGGCCATCCGGATGCCGCCGCCGTCGTCGAGGCCGTCGCTGACCTTGCCGAGGCCCAGCAGGGCGGGGGCGTGGTCGGAGAGCATCTCTTCGTTGTCGACGAATCCGCCGGTGGTCAGGACGACGCCGCGGCGGGCGCGGAAGGCCAGGTCCTGCCCGTAGCGGCGGGCGGTGACGCCGACGATCCGGCCGTCGTCCCCGGTGATCAGCGCGCCGGCCAGGGTGTCGGTGCGGACGGCGGCCCCGGCCCCGCGGGCGGCGGCGACCAGCTTCTCCATCAGCAGCCCGCCGCCGAAGTGGCCGACGGCGGGGCGGTGCCCGCGGGGCACGGGGCGGGCGAGGGTGTCGTAGGGCCAGGCGTTCTCGCCCAGCCACATCAGGCCGTCGTTCGAAGGCGGCATCCAACTCGGTGCGTCCCACAGGGAGTTCTCGAAGGGGACGCCCCTGTCGACGAACCACTGGAAGTGCTCGGTGCTGCCGTCGCAGTAGACACGCAGCTTCTCCTCGTCGGCGTGCGGGCCGAGGGCGGCCGACAGATAGGCGAACATGTCGTCGGCGGTGTCCTCGAAGCCGCAGGCCTTCTGCACGGGGGTGCCGCCGCCGAGGTACAGCTCGCCGCCGGACAGCGCCGAGGAACCGCCCGGCCCGCCGGCGCGTTCCAGTACGAGGACGTGGGCACCGTCCGAGGCCGCCTCGAAGGCGGCCGCGGCGCCGGCGCATCCGAACCCCACGACGAGGACGTCGGCTTCGGCGTCGTACCGGCCGACGGACGAGGCGGGGACCGGAGTCACGACCGGCCGCGCCGGGCTCATCCGTCCGCCTTCGGCGGCGAGAACGCCGCGAGCGGCTCGGAGCCCGACCAGTCGTGGCCCCAGTAGCTGTCGGCGGTGATCTCCTCGGCGGTGTAGTGGCTCTCGTCGACGAGCAGTCCTTCGGTGCCGTACTCCAGGTCCCAGCCGCCCGGCGCCCGTACGTAGAAGGAGACCATCTTGTCGTTGGTGTGCCGGCCGAGGGTGGAGGACAGCGGGAAGCCGAGGCGGCCGACGTTGTCGAGGGCGCGGCCCACCGCGTCCAGGGTGTCGACCTCGACCATGAGGTGGACCAGGCCGGGGGCCTCGCCGTGCGGCGCCGGGCACAGGGCCAGGCTGTGGTGGCGCTGGTTGACGCCGAGGAAGCGCACGCGGCGCGGCGGGGCGTCCGGTGACTGGACGCTCAACTTGACGGCGCCGCGCGGCAGGAAGCCGAGGACGTCGGTGTAGAAGTCGACGGTCTCGTCCATGCGGGTCGTGGGCAGGACGACGTGGCCCATGCCCTGGGCGCCGGTGACGAAGCGCTGGCCGTGGCCGGTGAGGACGGGGCTGTGGTCGAGGACGGGCCCGAAGAACACCTCGACGCGGACGCCCGCGGGGTCCTCGAAGGCGATGGCCCGCTCCACGGCGATGGCCTCCGCCTCCTGCCAGGTCAGCTCCTTGACCGGGGTGCCGGACGCCTCGACGGCGCGGGCGACCTCGGCCAGCGCGAACTGGTCGCGCACCTCCCAGCCGATGGCCTCGACCCGATCGGTGTCACCGGGCAGGACGACGAGCCGGGCGCTGCGCTCGTCCATCCTGAGGTACAGGCCGTCCGGGTCGGGCCCGGTCCCCTCGGCGAACCCCAGCGCGCCCACGGTGAGTTCGCGCCAGCGGACGATGTCGCGGGTGCGGACCCGGAGATGGCCGAGGCTTCGGATGTGCGTCACGTTCTTCCTCCTGTGCTTCCTGCCTGTGGTGGTCCCGCCGGTGTCAGATCATCGAGCGCATGGGCCCCTGCGGGGGCACCACCCCGATCTGGGTCAGCGCCGCGACGTGGAAGACCGCTCCCGTCACATGGATGGCGTGGGCGAGGCCGGTGTGGGCGTCGCGCCAGAAACGCTGGATGGGGTTGCTCATCCGCATGGCGTTGCCGCCGGAGCGGGCGACGATCTCGTCGACGGCGCGGACGGCCCGCCAGGCGGCCCGCGCCTGGGTGCGGCGGCCCACGGCCCGCCGGTCGAAGCTGATCTGCTCGCCGGCCGCCACCATGTCGTACAGGACGCTGATGTTGTCCAGCAGGGCGGCGCGGGAGGCGGCGATCTCGGCGGCGGCCTCGCTGACCGCGTACAGGACGTATGGGTCGTCGCGGACGGCGGTGCCGGTGATCTGGACGCGGTCGCGCTGGTACGCGAGGTGGTGGGCGAGGGCGCCTTCGCAGATGCCGATGACGGAGGCGGTGATGCCGAGGGGGAAGGCCGCGGAGAACGGCAGCCGGTACATCGGGTTGGTCAGGCCGGCCTCCTCGGCGAGGCTGCCGTCGACGACCTTGGCGTAGTCGACGACCCGGTAGTCGGGCACGAAGGCGTCCTTGACGACGACGTCCTTGCTGCCGGTGCCGCGCAGGCCGACCACGTCCCAGGAGTCGTCGACGATCTCGTAGTCCGCGCGCGGCAGGATCACGTGCACGGAGCGCGGCGGGTTGAGCCGCTCGCCCTTCTCGTCGGCGAGGAAGGCACCGAGGAAGATCCAGTCGCAGTGGTCGGTGCCGGAGGAGAACTGCCAGTGGCCGTTGAAGACGTAGCCGCCGTCGACGGGCCGCAGCAGCCCCATCGGGGCGTATGGGGAGGCGATCCATGTGTCGGGGTTCCGGCCCCAGATCTCCTCCTGCACCCGGGGATCGGCCATCGCCATCTCCCACGGGTGGACGCCGACGACGCCGGTGACCCAGCCGGTGGAGCCGTCGCAGGCGGCGATCCCCATGACGGTCTCGGCGAACTCCCGCGGGTGCAGCTCGAGTCCGCCGTACTTCTTCGGCTGGAGCATGCGGATGGCGCCGGTCTCCCGCAGCACCTTGGCCGTCTGGTCGTCGAGACGGCCGAGCGACTCGTTCGCGGGTCCCAGGGCGCGGATCTCCTCCGCGCGTTCGACCACGGCATCGAGTACTTGGTTGGGCATGGGGGTGCTCACTTTCCCGCGGGCGTCGGCCCGGTCGTGTCCTTGGCCGCGCCTGCCCGCTCCGCGAGCCCGACGGCAATCTCGATGAGTTGGTCCTCCTGGCCGCCGACGAGCTTGCGTCGTCCGGCCTCCAGGAGGAGTTCGGTGCCGGAGACGCCGTACTTGGCGGCCTGCCGGCCCGCGTGTGCGAGGAAGCTGGAGTAGACGCCCGCGTAGCCCATGGTCAGCGACATCCGGTCGAGGAGGCGGTCGCCGCCCATGATGGGCAGGACGACGTCCTCGGCAGCGTCGATGATCTTCGTGGTGTCGATGCCGGTACGGATGCCGAGCTTGTCGGAGACCGCCGTGAACGCCTCGACGGGGGTGTTGCCCGCGCCCGCGCCGAAGCGGCGGGTGGACCCGTCGATCTGCAGGGCCCCGGCCCGCACGGCGGACACCGAGTTGGCGACGCCGAGCCCCAGGTTCTCGTGGCCGTGGAAGCCGACCTGGGCATCTTCGCCGAGTTCGGCGACGAGCGCGGCGACGCGGTGTCCGACGTCCTCCAGGACGAGGGCGCCCGCGGAATCCACGACGTACACGCACTGGCAGCCCGCGTCGGCCATGATCCGGCCCTGCCGGGCGAGGACCTCGGGCGGGACGCTGTGCGCCATCATCAGGAACCCGACGGTCTCCAGGCCCAGTTCGCGGGCCAGGCCGAAGTGCTGGGCGGCGATGTCGGCCTCGGTGCAGTGGGTGGCGATCCGGCAGATCGCGGCGCCGTTGTCGGCGGCCTCGCGGATGTCGTCCTGGATGCCGAGTCCGGGCAGCATCAGGAAGGCGATCTTCGCCTGCCGGGCGGTCTTCACCGCCGCTTTGATGAGTTCCTGCTCCGGGGTGTGGCTGAAGCCGTAGTTGAACGAGGATCCGCCCAGGCCGTCGCCGTGGGCGACTTCGATGACGGGTACCCCGGCGTCGTCGAGGGCGGCGACGACGGACCGCACGTCCTCCACGGTGAACCGGTGCTGCTTGGCGTGCGAGCCGTCGCGCAGCGAGGAGTCGGTGACGCGGATGTCGAGGTCTGCGCTGAAGGGCATGACGGGCGGCCTCCTTGGTGGTGACAGGTGGTGAGGGGCAGTCAGGACGCGGTGTGCCGGGCGGTGATCCGCTGGGCGAAGCCCTCACCGACCTTGGTGGCGGCGGCGGTCATGATGTCGAGGTTCCCGGAGTACGGGGGCAGGAAGTCGCCCGCGCCCTCCACCTCCAGGAAGATCGCGACCCGGGCCGGGACACCGCCTGCGGTGTCCGGGTCGTCGAACTGCGGCTCGGCGCGCAGCCGGTAGCCGGGCACGTACGAGGCGACCTGGCGCACCACTTCGTGGATGGAGGCGGTGATGGCCGCGCGGTCGGCGTCCGCGGGGATGGAGCAGAAGACGGTGTCCTGCATCAGCATGGGCGGTTCGGCCGGGTTGAGGATGATGATGGCCTTGCCGCGGGCGGCGCCGCCGATGGTCTCGATGCCCCGGCTGGTGGCGAGGGTGAACTCGTCGATGTTGGCGCGGGTTCCGGGGCCCGCGGAGGGCGAGGCGACACTGGCCACGATCTCCGCGTACGCGACCTCGGTGACCCGGGAGACGGCGTGCACCATCGGGATGGTGGCCTGCCCCCCGCAGGTGATCAGGCTGACGTTCGGCGCGTCCAGGTGCGCGCCGAGGTTGACGGCCGGGACGACGGCGGGGCCGAGCGCGGCAGGGGTCAAGTCGATTGCCTGGATGCCGAGTTCGGCGTACTTGGGGGCGTTCGCCCGGTGCACGCCGGCCGAGGTCGCCTCGAAGACGAGATCGGGCTTCTCGTCCTGGGCGATCAGTGGGTCGACGCCCTCGGCGCTCACCGTGAGGCCCTCTTCGGCGGCGCGCTTGAGGCCGGGGCTCTGGGCGTCGATGCCGATCATCCAGCGTGGCTCGATCGTCTCGGACCGGAGCAGTTTGTACATCAGATCGGTTCCGATGTTTCCGGAGCCGACGATGGCGGCGGTCGCCTTGGTCACAGTTCGAACCTCATCCGTCGTAGGTGATCCTGATCCGCTCGCTGAGCGGGAGCGCCTGGCAGGCCAGTACGTAGCCGTCGGCGACGTCGCGGTCGTCGAGCACCTCGTTGCGTTCCATCGCCACCTCGCCCTCGACGAGCCGGCAGGTGCAGGCGCTGCAGTTGCCCTCCCGGCAGGAGTACGGCGCTTCGAGTCCTGCGGCGAGAAGTACGTCGAGGAGCTTGCGGCCGCCCGGCCAGGGAAGCGTCCTGGTGTCCCCGTCGAGTTCCACCTCGATTTCGCCGACGGGTCCCGGCGGCTCGTCCTCGGTGGGTGTCGTCGGTGCGGCGAACGGGTCGCCGGTCAGCGAGGTGAACCGCTCGACCCGCACCCGGTCCGCCGGCACACCCATGTCCGTGAGCGTGGTGGTGGCCAGCTCCATGAAGGGTCCGGGACCGCACACGAACGTCCGCCGCCCGGTGTACGGCGCGGCGAGGGCGCGCAGGGCGGGTCCTGTGGGCAGGCCCTGCACCGACTCCAGCCAGTGCAGCACGGTCAGCCGCTCGCCGAACTCCTCGGCGAGCGCGACGAGTTCACTGCGGAAGATCACCGAGTGTTCGTCGCGGTTGGCGTAGAGCAGCGTGACGGATCCGGTGCCTGCGTGCAGGCAGGACTTCAGGATCGACATCACGGGGGTGATGCCGCTGCCCGCCGCGAGGAGGAGAAGGTCCTCCTGAAGTGTGTCGGGTGTGAACGTGCCCGCGGGCCGCAGGACGTCGAGTGTGTCGCCCTCCACGACGTGGTCGCAGATCCAGTTGGAGCCGTAGCCGTTCGCGGTGCGCTTCACGGTGATCTTGAGCTTGTCGTCGCGCAGCGGGGAGCTGCACAGCGAGTAGCAGCGGGCGGCTCCCCCGGCGCGTTCCGTGGGTACCCGGACGGTCAAGAACTGGCCCGGCCGGTAAGTGAGTTGCTCCTCCGGCGCGTCGGCCGGTTCCAACACGAGTGAGTGCGCGTCGGCGGTCTCGCGGACCACCTCGACCACACGAACGGTGAGGTGGGTGTCGCTCATCGGGCACCCGCGTGCCGGGCCGCGATGTAGCCGAAGACCATGGACGGGCCGATGGTGGCTCCCGGTCCCGCGTACTCGTTGGCCATGACGGACGCGGAGGTGTTGCCGGTCGCGTAGAGGCCGTCGATGTGGCCGCCGTCCTCGCCGAGCACCCGGCTGTGCTCGTCGCAGACGAGGCCGCCCTTGGTGCCGAGGTCGCCCACGTCGAGACGCACGGCGTAGAAGGGGGCCTTGTCGATCACGTCGAGGTTGGGGTTGGGCAGCGTGGGGTCACCGTAATAGCGGTCGTAGGCGCTGTCGCCGCGGCCGAAGTCGGTGTCCTTGCCGGTGCGGGCGAAGCCGTTGAACCGTTCGACGGTCGCGGTCAGTTCCTGCTCCGGTACGTCGATGGCGCGGGCCAGTTCGGCGATGGTGCCGGCCTGGTGGACCATCCCGGCGTCGTAGAACCCGCGGGGGAAGGGCATCCCGGGCAGCACCTGGGCGAACGGGTAGCGGGCGCGGGCCTTGGCGTCCATCACGAACCAGGCCGGGACGTGCTTGCCTGCCAGCTGGTCGTGGACGAAGTTCGTGTACGGCGAGGACTCGTTGGTGAATCGCTTGCCGTGCGAGGAGACGATCACGGACGGCGGGATGCAGCGCTCGGAGACGAGGGGGATCGTCACGCCCTTGGGGTGGCGCACCGACGGCATCCACCAGGCGTCGTCCATGAAGTCGACCGCCGCGCCGAGTTCGAGTCCCGCGAGGATCCCGTCGCCGACGTTCTCCTGCGCGCCGGCGCTGTAATCTCGCGTTCCACCGTCCGGGAGGTACTGCTCGCGCATCCGCTCGTTGTGGTCGAACCCGCCGGCGGCGAGCAGTACGCCGTGCCGGGCGCGGATGCGGACGGCCTCGCCGTCGCGCTGCGCGACGATTCCGGTGACCCGGCCGCTGTCGTCGGTGACGAGCGAGGTCATCGGGGTGCGCAGCCACAGCGGGACGCCCGCGTCCTTGAGGGCCATGCGCATCCGGGCGACCAGGGCGCGTCCGCCGGTGGACATGTGGCGGCGGCGGACCATGTTGGAGGAGACCCGCCAGGCGGCGACGACGGAGGCCCAGCGGCCGCGCCAGGTCCGCTTGACCATGGCGAGGTCGTGGTAGTCCTTGCTGGTCACCCACAGGCCGAGGGGGCCCTTGAGGCTGTTGGGCCGCTGGTACTTCTCGTCCTCGCCGAGCTTGCGGGTGTCGAACGGGATGGCCTCGATCGACCGGCCCTCGGCGCGCCCGCCCTCGTACTCGGGGTGGTAGTCGGAGTAGCCCTTGGTCCAGGTGAAGCGCATCCACTTGCTGCGGCACAGCAGCTCCATGGTCGCGGGCCCCTCGTCGACGTAGGCGTCGAGGCGGGCGTCCGGGACCCGGCCCTCGGTGAGCACGTCGAGGTAGCGGCGGACGGACTCCCGGCTGTCGCGCTGGCCACCGGCGCGCAGGACGGGGTTGTCGGGGATCCAGATGCCACCACCGGAAATACCGGTGGTGCCCCCGTACACGGACCCCTTCTCGACCACGACGGTGGACAGTCCGACGTCCGCGGCGGCCAGCGCGGCGGTCATGCCACCGCCGCCGCTTCCGACGATGACGAAGTCGAACTCGTGGTCCCAGGCGGGGGCGGGCGCGGGGGTGGGAGCGGAGCTCATGCCGACTCCTTGCGGGTCAGAAACGCCAGTACGACGTTTTCCCAGGCCGCCTTCTGCTCGATCATCACCCAGTGACCGCAGTCGGGGAACACGTGCAGTTCGGCATCGGGGATGGTGCGCATCGGCACGATGGACATGTCGACGGGGCTCACGCGGTCGTCGCGGCCCCAGGTGAGCAGGGTCTTCGGCTTGAGCCGGTGCAGCATCGCCCAGTACGGGGCCTGGTCGGAGGCGGCAGCGGCGGCCGCACGGGCAGCGAGGGCCGAACCGCCGTACATGGAACGGGCATTGGCCAGCGCCTCGGGGTCGTTGGCCAACTGCCAGCGTTCCTCGATGAGTTCGTCGGTGACGAGGCTCTGGTCGTACACCATGGAGCGCAGCCAGCGGACCAGGCCCTCGCGGGTGGGGTGGTCGGTGAACTCGGTCAGGAGCCTGATGCCCTCGCCCGGGCCGGGGCTGAACATGTTGCGGCCGATGCCGCCGATCGTCACGAGCCGGCGGACCCGCTCGGGCCGGCTCAGCGCGAACTGGGTGCCGACGATGCCGCCCATGGAGTTGCCGATGACATCGACCTGGTCGAGGCCGAGGCCGTCGAGGAAACGGCCGAGGGTGTCCGGCGCGGTGACCATGGGGTGACCGTCGACGGGGTCGCTCACACCGAACCCGGGCAGCTCCAGGACCAGACAGCGGAAGTGCTCGGCGAACGTGGCGAGATTGCCGCGGAAGTTGCGCCAGCCGGTGACCCCGGGGCCCGAACCGTGCAGCATCACCAGGGGCGGCCCTTCACCGGCCTCGTGATACCTCAATGTGCCGTGCTCGGTGGTGAGTTCACGTGCGGTGGACTCGTGGCTCAGCTCCGTCATCGCTCCTGCCTTCGCCGTCCTGTGGTCAACGCCGGGAACGTAACCGTGCGCTTGCGGGCGGGGCGGAAGGCATCCCGATCAGCGGGACGTGCGTGCGGCGGCGGCCGGGCCGCCCTCGGGGGCACGGCCGCTCCGGGGCGGGTTCCACTCATCGGGAGCACCGTCCTGCGCCGTCCTGGGCGGTTCTAGCCTCGGCCTCTTCGCTCACTCACCGCGCACGACACCGTGCCGTCCCCCTTGAGGTGAACCCGATGAGAACACCCACCACAGCCGAGGCGCCCGACAGCGCGGCGGCCACCGCGACCGACATGCGCCGGGCCATGGGGGCGTTCGCGACCGGGGTGACCGTGGTCACCGGCCTCGACACCGAGGGGGATCCGGTCGGATTCGCCTGTCAGTCCTTCGCGTCCGTCTCGCTCGATCCGCCCCTGATCCTCTTCTGCGCCGACCACCGCGGACGGGCCTGGCCGCGGATCAGGGACACGGGCCGGTTCTGCGTCAACGTCCTGGCCGAGGAGCAGGCGGGCCTGTGCGAACGCTTCGGGTCCAGCAGGGGCGCGAAGTTCGCGGGGCTCGGCTGGGACCTCTCCCCCTGGGGGACACCGGCGCTGCGCGGCGTGCTGATGCGCGCGCACGCGGAGGTGCACGAGGTACACGTGGCCGGCGATCACGACGTGGTGATCGGCCGGGTCCTGGGCCTCGAGACGGAGGGTGAGCAGCAGCCGATGCTCTTCTTCCGCGGGCGCTTCGGCGTCGACGGCACCCGGACGGCGCCGCGCACCGCCCCCTCCCCCGCGGACCCTTTCGCCTGGGGCGTGGGCGGTCTCTGGGGCTGACCCGGCCGCCGGGTTCGGCGGCCGGTGGGGCGGCGCGGAGGTCAGAGCCAGTCGCCGTTCTGTCCGGCCGCCAGCAGCCGGTCCATGGCCTGCGCCGACCAGTTCTCCTCCCGGCCCACGGCCTGGGCCTTGGCCTTCCCGTGCCGGTCGTCGTTGTCCAGGCAGGGGAACAGTTCCCGCGAGACCTGCCTGGCGGCATCGACCACGAGCGGCGCGACCTTCTCCAGCGGGGTGCGGGCCTCTCCGGCCAGCGAGATCGCGGCCACCGGCCCCTCGGGGCCCCGCACGGCCGCCGCCACACAGGCGATCCCGGGGAAGAACTCGCCGTGCTCGAAGGCGAGTCCGCGGCGCTGCCTGATCCGGTACAGCTCCTGATGCAGCGTGGGCAGGTCGGCGATGGTGCGGTGGGTGAGCTTGCCCAGTGTGTCGGCCAGCCTGGCCTCGACGTCCTCCGGTTCGAGCCAGGCGAGCATCGACTTGCCGAGCGCCGTGGCGGGGGCCGGGGCCCGGCCGCCGACCCACGAGGGGACGGCGGCGGCGAAGCGGCCGCCGGCCTTGTCGAGGTAGAGCACCTGCCCTTCGTCGAGCACGGCGAGATGGACGACCAGGCCGGTGCGGATCTGCAGGTGGTGCAGGCGCCCCGCGGCGACCGCGCGGATCTCGGCATGGGCGCCGTCGCCGCCGCCGAGTCCGAGGGCCCGGCGGCCGAGACCGTAGCCGAAGTGGCTGTGCTCCAGCCAGCGCAGCCGCACCAGTTGTTCGAGGATGCGGTGGGCCGTGGAGCGTGGCAATTGGGTACAGCGCGCCACGTCCTCCAGCGACAGTCTCGTGGTGCGTCCGGTGAACGCGTCCATGATCAGGGTCATGCGCTCGACCATCGACGGTGGCAGCTCGTTACGAGCGGGCACGTCCACAGCAGCCACGTCGTTGACAACTGTCATGGGGCCCTCCTCCACTCTTTCTGAAATGAATTCTACTTTCGGAAGCTAGCAGGGCGCGAGTGCGGGAGGAAGAGGCGTGCACGGGATTCCGCCGGAGACACCGCGCGAGCCCCTCCGGCACCCTCCCGATCAGCGGGACCGGCCGCCTCCAACTCCCGGTCCTGCGTTACGAATCGCCTGAACAGCACGCACGCCGCCGACGGTACGAGGAGAGAC
>NZ_JBSFVM010000029.1:0-90499 GCF_053592315.1 Streptomyces sp. NPDC002754 | reverse complement strand
TTGTACGTGACCTTGAGAACCGGCGAGTAGATCGAGTCGACCGGGATGCGCCCGATCTCCTGACCGACCTGCTTGTTCTGCACCGCGGAGACGTAACCGCGACCGCGCTCGACGGTCAGCTCCATCTCCAGCTTGCCCTTGCCGTTGAGCGTGGCGAGGACGAGGTCGGGGTTGTGCACCTCGACACCGGCCGGGGGCGCGATGTCGGCGGCGGTGACCAGACCCGGGCCCTGCTTGCGCAGGTACATCACGACCGGCTCATCGTGCTCCGAGGAGACGACCAGCTGCTTGATGTTCAGGATGAGGTCGGTGACGTCCTCCTTGACGCCCGGCACGGTGGTGAACTCGTGCAGGACACCGTCGATACGGATGCTGGTGACAGCAGCGCCGGGGATCGACGAGAGGAGGGTGCGGCGGAGGGAGTTGCCGAGGGTGTAGCCGAAGCCCGGCTCCAGCGGCTCGATCACGAACCGGGAGCGGAATTCGTCGACGACCTCTTCGGTCAACGAGGGACGCTGAGCGATCAGCATGAAAGGAATCCTTCAGTCATGGGCACCCACTATTTGATGCCCTTGAGTACTGCCAAGGGTACGGGCGATACCGCCCCGAAGAGCCGTACCGCCCGTAAACCTCAAGTCAAGCGACGTGCGTCAGACGCGGCGGCGCTTCGGCGGACGGCAGCCGTTGTGCGGCGTCGGCGTCACGTCCTGGATCGAGCCGACCTCGAGGCCGGTCGCCTGGAGCGAACGGATGGCGGTCTCACGACCGGAACCCGGGCCCTTGACGAAGACGTCGACCTTGCGCATGCCGTGCTCCTGCGCGCGACGGGCAGCCGACTCGGCGGCCATCTGCGCGGCGAACGGCGTGGACTTGCGAGAGCCCTTGAAGCCGACGTGGCCGGCGGAGGCCCACGAGATCACGTTGCCGGTCGGGTCCGTGATGGACACGATCGTGTTGTTGAACGTGCTCTTGATGTGCGCGTGGCCGTGAGCGACGTTCTTCTTTTCCTTGCGGCGCACCTTCTTGGCAGCGCCCTGACGACCCTTGGGGGGCATGTCGTTCTCCTACAGGGAGGTGGTCGGTCCTACAGCGAAGACCGCTGATGAGCGTCCGCTGAGGACTACTTCTTGCCCGGCTTCTTCTTACCGGCGATGGCGCGACGCGGGCCCTTGCGGGTACGCGCGTTCGTGCTGGTGCGCTGGCCGTGCACCGGCAGGCCGCGACGGTGACGCAGACCCTGGTAGCAGCCGATCTCGACCTTGCGGCGGATGTCGGCCTGGATCTCGCGACGGAGGTCACCCTCGGTCTGGAAGTTCTGGTCCACGTACTCGCGGATCTTTACGAGGTCTTCCTCGCTGATCTCACGAACGCGGATGTTGCGGTCGACACCAATCGCGTCCAGGGTCTCCTGGGCGCGCGTGCGGCCGATGCCGAACACGTAGGTGAGGGCGACCTCAATGCGCTTCTCGCGCGGGAGGTCAACACCTTCAACGCGTGCCATTCATGGCTCCTGTTGATTCTTCGGAGGTCTGTAGCAGAACCACTCCCAGTCGCCGTCCTCTTCGTCCGAAGAGTTGGTACGAACTGAGTCCTCGGCCTCCGACCGAGGGTGTCGCCACGGTGACTGAATCACCGCCGGCGGGCCCTGCGTATGTACTCGATGTGCTGCGTCGCGCGAACTCTGCGATCGAACTGCAGTTGAACGGGTCTGCGTCAGCCCTGGCGCTGCTTGTGGCGCGGGTTGTCGCAGATCACCATGACCCGACCGTGACGGCGGATCACCCTGCACTTGTCGCAGATCTTCTTGACGCTCGGCTTGACCTTCATGGGTGAGGTTCTCCGGGTCAGTTGCCGGCGGCCCGCCGAGGCGGGACTAGGGCAAGATCTACTTGTACCGGTAGACGATCCGGCCACGCGTGAGGTCGTACGGAGACAGCTCCACCACGACCCGGTCGTCAGGGAGGATACGGATGTAGTGCATGCGCATCTTGCCGCTGATGTGTGCCAGGACCTGGTGGCCGTTCTGGAGCTCGACCTTGAACATGGCGTTCGGCAGAGACTCGACGACAGTGCCCTCGATCTCGATGGCACCTTGCTTCTTGGCCACGCTTCGCCCTTCGAATCGACTACCTTGATCGACTTCCGTGTCCGCATGGAGACATGCGCATACACGAAGGCCGACGAGTCAGTCTACGTCAGTACCCCGGGAAAGACGAATCCCGTGATTCTCCCCCACGACCAAGATCCTTAAGCCCCGCCGCGCCTTGTCACACCGGGTTCACCCCAGCGGATCCGGCGCCGCCGTCACGCCGAGTTCCGCCAGCTTTGCCTTGCCGCCGTCGGGGGCGGTCAGGACGAGGGGGCCGTCCTCCGTGAGGGCAACGGAGTGTTCCCAGTGCGAGGACCAGGTGCCGTCGGTCGTGATGACGGTCCAGTCGTCGGACAGCGTCTCCGTCCTCGGCGTACCGAGGGAGACCATCGGCTCGATGGCGAGGCAGAAGCCGGGCACCAGCTTCGGGCCCTTGCCGCGGCGACGCTCGACGTAGTTCAGGAGGTGCGGGTCCATGTGCATCTCGGTCCCGATGCCGTGCCCGCCGTAGTCCTCGACGATCCCGTACTTGCCGCCCCCCGGCTTGGGCTGCCGGCGGATGTACGACTCGATGGCACGGGAGATGTCGACCAGGCGGTTGCCCTGCTTCATGGCCGCAAGCCCGGCCCACATCGACTCCTCCGTCACCCGCGACAGCTCGATCAGCTCCGCGGAGTGCCCGGACCCGACGAAGGCGGTGTACGCGGCATCACCGTGCCACCCGTCGACGATCGCGCCGCAGTCGATCGAGATGATGTCGCCGTCCTCCAGGACGACCTCGCCGCTCGGGATGCCGTGCACCACGACCTCGTTCTTCGAGGTGCAGATGGTCGCGGGGAACCCCCCGTACCCGAGGAAGTTCGACTTCGCCCCGTGCTCGGCGAGCACCTTGCGGGCGACCTCGTCCAGATCCCTGGTGGTCGCGCCCGGCACGGCCGCCTCACGGGTCGCCGCGTGGATCGCCGCGACGACAAGCCCCGCCTCGCGCATCTTGCGAATCTGGTCGGGGGTCTTGATCTGCACCATGGGGGCCTGCGCTCTCCGTCATCCGGTACGAGGGTTACGTACATCCAGTCCCCACCAACACTAAGGCCGCGATCCCCCCGACGGGGAACCGCGGCCTCAGGCACGTGGTACGTACTTCAAGCGCTCAGCGCTTCAGGGCCTCCATGGCCCGCGCCGTGACGTCATCGA
The DNA here is from genome assembly GCF_053592315.1 of Streptomyces sp. NPDC002754. Lineage (NCBI taxonomy): Bacteria > Bacillati > Actinomycetota > Actinomycetes > Kitasatosporales > Streptomycetaceae > Streptomyces > Streptomyces sp. NPDC002754. Next base: position 87,216 of record NZ_JBSFVM010000029.1, on the reverse strand, counting down.
CCTTGCCGAGCGCGGAGATCGTCGCGACGAGCCCCTGCTCCCGGTAGTAGTCGATGATCGGCTCGGTCTGCGTGTGGTAGACCTCGAGCCGGTTGCGCACCGTCTCTTCCTTGTCGTCGTCGCGCTGGTACAGCTCGCCGCCGCAGGTGTCGCAGACCCCCTCGGTCTCCGGCTGCTTGTACTCGACATGGAAGACGTGTGCTGAGTCGTTACGGCAGATGCGGCGGCCCGCGATGCGCTTGACCACCTCGTCCTCGGGGACCTCCAGATCCAGGACCGCGTCCAGCGTGACGTCGTCGGCCTTGAGGGCGACGTCGAGCGCCTCGGCCTGCGAGACGTTGCGCGGGAAACCATCGAGCAGGAAGCCGTTCACGGCATCCGGCTGCTCCATGCGGTCCTTCGCCATCCCGATGGTGACCTCGTCCGGAACCAGCTGACCGGCGTCCATGTAGGACTTGGCCTGCTTGCCCAGCTCCGTGCCCTGGCTGATGTTGGCACGGAAGAGGTCGCCCGTGGAGATGTGCGGAATCGACAGGTTCTTGGCCAGGAACGCGGCCTGCGTTCCCTTGCCAGCACCGGGCGGCCCGACGAGGACGATACGCATCAGCGGAGGAACCCTTCGTAATTGCGCTGCTGGAGCTGGCTCTCGATCTGCTTCACCGTCTCCAGGCCGACACCCACGATGATCAGGATGCTCGTGCCACCGAACGGGAAGTTCTGGTTTGCCCCGAAACCAACCAACGCCATCGTCGGCACGAGAGCGATCAGGCCCAAATACAGCGAACCCGGCCAGGTGATCCGGTTGAGCACGTACGAAAGGTACTCAGCGGTCGGTCGGCCAGCCCGGATGCCCGGGATGAAGCCACCATACTTCTTCATGTTGTCGGCGACTTCCTCGGGGTTGAACGAGATCGCCACGTAGAAGAAGGCGAAGAACACGATCAGGAGGAAGTACGTGACGATGTAAATCGGGTGATTTCCCTTGGTCAGGTGGTCGTCGATCCAGACCTTCCATTGCGAATCACCCCCGGCGAACTGAGCGACCAGTGCCGGAATGTAGAGCAGCGACGACGCGAAGATGACCGGGATCACACCGGCCTGGTTCACCTTGAGCGGGATGTACGTGGACGTACCACCGTAGGAACGGCGCCCGATCATGCGCTTCGCGTACTGCACGGGGATACGCCGCTGGGCCTGCTCGACGAAGACCACCAGGGCGACCATGACGAGGCCGACGAGGATGACGGTGCCGAACTCGATCCAGCCGTCGGCCAGCGAGCCCTGCTTCTTGATGGCCCACAGCGCGGACGGGAACGTCGCGGCGATCGAGATGAACATCAGGATCGACATACCGTTGCCGATGCCCTTGTCGGTGATCATTTCGCCGAGCCACATCATCACGCAGGTACCGGCGGTCATCGTGATGACCATCGTGATCGTGATGAAGATCGACTGGTCCGGCACGATCTCGCTGGCGACGGGGCAGCCCTGGAAGAGCGCGCCGGTGCGGGCGGTGGCGACGAGGCCGGTGCCCTGGAGGATGGCGAGCGCCACCGTCAGGTACCGGGTGTACTGCGTGATCTTCGCCGTGCCGGCCTGGCCCTCCTTCTTGAGGGCTTCGAGGCGCGGGATCACCACGGTGAGCAGCTGCAGAATGATGCTCGCGGTGATGTACGGCATGATGCCGAGCGCGAAGACCGTGATCTGCAACAGCGCGCCACCGCTGAACATGTTGACCAGGCCGAAGAGGCCCGAGCTGGAATTGGCCTGGTTCATACACGTCTGGACGTTCTGGTAATCCACCCCTGGGATCGGCACATGAGCGCCGAGCCGGTAGATCACGACGATGCCCAGCGTGAAGAGCAGCTTCTTGCGCAGGTCGGGCGTCTTGAACGCCCGGGCGAACGCGGTGAGCACGGTGCCTCCTGCGACCCCCGCGCGCATGCGTAGAGGTGACGGTCTTGAGGATTCGACAAATACGTAAACGGTCTAACGGCCAAGGACCGGGTTTGGTGCCGGGGGCACACGAGGCCCGGAACTTAACAACGGACGCCACCTTACCGGCGTAACTGCTCCCCTAGGAACGACCAACCGGGGATGCCCCAAAGATGGGGCATCCCCGGTAGGGACGTTCACGTCATCAAGACGCCTGATTGCCTCAGACGAGCTCGGTGACCGTACCGCCGGCGGCGGTGATCTTCTCCTTGGCGGAGCCGGAGACGGAGTCGACCGTCACCTGCAGCGCCACGGTGATCTCGCCCTGGCCCAGGACCTTGACGAGGCTGTTCTTACGGACAGCACCCTTTTCCACCAGACCCTCGACGGTGACTTCGCCACCCTCGGGGTACAGCGAGGCGAGCTTGTCCAGGTTCACGACCTGGAACTCGACCTTGAAGGGGTTCTTGAAGCCCTTGAGCTTCGGAAGACGCATGTGGAGGGGCATCTGGCCACCCTCGAAGCGCTCCGGAACCTGGTAACGGGCCTTGGTGCCCTTGGTACCACGACCGGCCGTCTTACCCTTCGACGCCTCACCACGACCAACACGGGTCTTGGCGGTCTTGGCGCCCGGGGCCGGACGGAGGTTGTGGATCTTGAGCGGGTTCTGCTCACCCATGATCAGACCTCCTCAACCGTCACGAGGTGGCGCACGGTCTGAACCATGCCGCGGAACTCGGGGCGGTCCTCCTTGACGACCTGCGTGTTGATCCCCTTGAGACCAAGGGAACGCAGGGTGTCACGGTGGTTCTGCTTGCTGCCGATGTACGACTTCGTCTGCGTGATCTTGAGCTGTGCCATTACGCCGCACCAGCCCCGGCACGCGCACGCAGCAGGGCCGCGGGAGCGACGTCCTCGAGGGGCAGACCACGGCGGGCCGCGATCTCCTCGGGACGCTGCAGACCCCGGAGGGCCTCCACGGTCGCGTGCACGATGTTGATCGCGTTCGACGAACCGAGCGACTTCGACAGGATGTCGTGCACGCCCGCGCACTCGAGCACGGCACGCACCGGGCCACCGGCGATAACACCGGTACCGGGGGAAGCCGGCTTGAGCAGGACGACGCCCGCAGCCTTCTCGCCCGTGATCGGGTGCGGGATGGTGCCCTGGATACGGGGGACCTTGAAGAAGTGCTTCTTGGCCTCCTCAACACCCTTGGCGATGGCGGCCGGCACCTCCTTGGCCTTGCCGTAACCGACACCCACGGTGCCGTCACCGTCGCCCACTACGACGAGCGCAGTGAAGCTGAAGCGACGACCACCCTTCACAACCTTGGCGACACGGTTGATCGCGACAACGCGCTCAACGTACGCGGTCTTCTCAGCAGCGCCGCCGTCACGGCCCTTCCGGTCCCGCCGCTCGCCGCCACCGGCACCGCCACCGCGGCGCTGGGGTCCAGCCATTGGAATTACCTCTCTCTGTATCCGCTAGCTACGCAGCATCAATGAATCGCTGCGCGAACGGGCAAGACTCAGAACTTGAGTCCGGCTTCGCGGGCGGCGTCCGCCAGGGCGGCAATGCGCCCGGCGTACTGGTTACCACCACGGTCGAACACGACAGCCTCGACACCGGCGGCCTTGGCGCGCTCGGCGACCAGGGCGCCGACCGACTTGGCCTGCGCGGACTTGTCGCCCTCGCCGCCGCGGATCGACGTGTCCAGGGTCGACGCCGACGCGAGGGTGTGACCCTTAACGTCGTCGATGACCTGGGCCACGATGTTCCGGTTCGAGCGCGTCACGACCAGGCGCGGACGCTCCGCCGTACCCGACATGTTCTTGCGGATACGGATGTGGCGGCGCTTGATGGCCGCACGCTTGTAAGCGTCGCCCTTAGCGATCTTCTGACCGTATGCCATGGCTTACTTACCCGCCTTTCCGACCTTGCGGCGGATGACTTCGCCTTCGTACTTGACGCCCTTGGCCTTGTACGGGTCGGGCTTGCGCAGCTTGCGGATGTTGGCCGCAACCTCGCCGACCTTCTGCTTGTCGATGCCCTCGACCGAGAACTTGGTCGCCGATTCGACCTTGAAGGAGATGCCCTCGGGCGCCTCGATCAGGATCGGGTGGCTGTAGCCGAGCGAGAACTCCAGGTTGGAGCCCTTCGCCAGGACGCGGTAACCGACACCGCTGATTTCGAGCTTCTTCACGTAACCCGTGGTCACGCCGGTGATCATGTTCGCCACCAGCGTGCGGGACAGGCCGTGCAGGGCCTTGTTCTGACGCTCGTCGTTCGGGCGGGTGACGGCCAGAACGCCGTCCTCACCCTTGGCGATCTCGATCGGCGCCGCAACGGTGTGGCTCAGGGAACCCTTGGGGCCCTTCACCGCGACCGTCTGGCCGTCGATGGTGACGTCCACGCCGGCGGGAACCGTGATGGGGAGCTTGCCAATACGCGACATAGCTGTTTCCTCCGATTCCTTCCGCTACCAGACGTAGGCGAGGACTTCCCCACCCACGCCCTTCTTGCCTGCCTGCTGGCCGGTCAGGAGACCGTGGGACGTGGAGATGATCGCCACGCCCAGGCCACCGAGAACCTTCGGCAGGTTGGTGGACTTCGCGTAAACACGCAGACCCGGCTTGGAGATGCGCTTGATGCCGGCGATCGAACGCTCACGGTTCGGGCCGAACTTCAGCTCCAGGACGAGGGACTTGCCGACCTCGGCGTCCTCGACCTTCCAGCCGGTGATGAAACCCTCCTGCTGGAGGATCTCGGCGATGTGCGACTTGATCTTGCTGTGCGGCATAGCCACGGAGTCGTGGTACGCCGAGTTCGCGTTCCGCAGACGCGTAAGCATGTCTGCGATCGGATCAGTCATGGTCATGAATTGGCCTTCGGCCTCTCTCGCCGGGGTTTCCTGTATGCGCCATCCCTCTCCCCACACAGGGGCGGGACGGGTGCGGCGCGGGGACCTACGGCGTAGTAAGTCGGTAGGGCAGCAGAGCCCAACCCCACAAGCCTAAGCCATGCGGGGAGCGGGCTCTGCCGACCCTTTACTTACCGAGAGATCCGGGCAGTCCGAATTAAGGGACTACCAGGAGCTCTTGGTCACGCCCGGCAGCTCGCCACGGTGAGCCATCTCACGAAGGCACACGCGGCAGAGGCCGAACTTGCGGTACACGGAGTGCGGGCGGCCGCAGCGCTGGCAGCGCGTGTAGCCACGAACACCGAACTTCGGCTTACGAGCAGCCTTGGCAATCAGAGCCTTCTTCGCCATCTCGCTTACGCCTCCTTGAAGGGGAAGCCGAGGTGACGGAGAAGGGCACGGCCTTCGGCGTCGTTGGTCGCCGTGGTCACCACGGTGATGTCCATACCCCGGACGCGGTCGATCTTGTCCTGGTCGATCTCGTGGAACATGACCTGCTCCGTGAGACCGAAGGTGTAGTTGCCACGGCCGTCGAACTGCTTGGGGGACAGACCACGGAAGTCGCGGATGCGCGGCAGCGCGAGCGACAGGGTGCGGTCCAGGAACTCCCACATGCGGTCGCCACGGAGCGTGACGTGGGCACCGATCGGCTGGCCCTCACGCAGCTTGAACTGCGCGATGGACTTGCGAGCCTTGGTGATGGCCGGCTTCTGGCCGGTGATCGTCGTCAGGTCACGGACGGCACCGTCCATGAGCTTCGAGTCACGGGCGGCGTCGCCGACACCCATGTTCACGACGACCTTCACGAGACCGGGAATCTGCATGACGTTCTCGTACGAGAACTCGTCCTGCAGCTTCGCCGTGATCTCCTCGCGGTACTTCGTCTTCAGACGCGGAGTGGTGGTGGTCGTCATCAGATGTCCTCACCCGTCCGCTTGGCAACGCGGATCTTGTTGCCGTCATCGTCGAAGCGGAAACCGACACGCGTGACAACCTTGTTGCCGTCCTTCTCCACGACCAGCTGGACGTTGGAGACGTGGACGGGGGCCTCGGTGGTCACGATGCCACCGGCCTGCGAACCGCTGGCGGTCGGGCCGGCCTTCGTGTGCTTCTTGACCCGGTTGACACCCTCGACCAGGACGCGGTCCTCGCGGGGGAAGGCCGCGATGACCTTGCCCTGCTTGCCACGGTCCTTACCGGTGATGACCTGAACCAGGTCGCCCTTCTTGATCTTCATGCTTACAGCACCTCCGGCGCGAGCGAGATGATCTTCATGAACTTCTTCTCGCGCAGCTCACGGCCCACCGGGCCGAAGATACGGGTGCCGCGAGGGTCGCCGTCGTTCTTCAGAATGACGGCGGCGTTCTCGTCGAAGCGGATGTACGAGCCGTCCGGACGGCGGCGCTCCTTCACGGTGCGAACGATGACCGCCTTGATGACGTCACCCTTCTTCACGTTGCCACCGGGGATCGCGTCCTTGACGGTGGCGACGATGACGTCACCGATGCCCGCGTAGCGGCGACCTGAGCCACCGAGAACACGGATGGTGAGAATTTCCTTCGCACCCGTGTTGTCGGCGACGCGCAGTCGCGACTCCTGCTGGATCACGTCTATCTCCTGTTTGTCTGCCGGTTCCCGGCAGGGGCTTCTCTCTTACGAGATGGCCCCTGCCGAGCCTGGCGGAACGAACTCTGAGGGATGCCTCAGAGAATTACTTGGCCTTCTCGAGGATCTCGACGATGCGCCAGCGCTTGCTCGCCGACAGCGGACGCGTCTCCATCAGGAGGACGCGGTCGCCGACGCCGGCAGCGTTCTGCTCGTCGTGCGCCTTGAGCTTGTTCGTACGGCGGATGACCTTGCCGTACAGCGCGTGCTTGACGCGGTCCTCGACAGCGACGACGACGGTCTTGTCCATCTTGTCGCTGACGACAAGACCCTCACGGGTCTTGCGGAAGCCGCGGGCGGCAGTCTCTTCAGTCACAGTCTTCTCGCTCATCAGGCGCTCTCCACCGTCTCGATGCCCAGCTCGCGCTCGCGCATGAGGGTGTAGATCCGCGCGATGTCCTTGCGGACGGCCTTGAGCCGGCCGTGGTTCTCGAGCTGACCCGTCGCCGCCTGGAAGCGGAGGTTGAACAGCTCTTCCTTGGCCTCGCGGAGCTTGTTGAGGAGCTCCTCGTTGCCCAGCTCGCGCAGCTCAGACGCCTTGGTTCCGGCCGACATCACGCTTCACCTGCCTCGCGCTTAACGATCTTGCACTTCATCGGCAGCTTGTGCGCTGCACGAGTCAGGGCCTCACGCGCGGTCTTCTCGTTGGGGTACGACAGCTCGAACATCACGCGTCCGGGCTTGACGTTGGCGACCCACCACTCCGGCGAACCCTTACCGGAACCCATGCGGGTCTCGGCAGGCTTCTTGGTGAGGGGGCGGTCCGGGTAAATGTTGATCCAGACCTTGCCGCCACGCTTGATGTGACGCGTCATGGCGATACGAGCGGCCTCGATCTGACGGTTCGTCACGTACGCCGGCGTGAGCGCCTGGATGCCGTACTCGCCGAACGCAACCTGCGTGCCACCCTTGGACATACCGCTGCGCTTCGGGTGGTGCTGCTTGCGGTGCTTGACCCTACGGGGGATCAGCATTTCGGTCAGGCCTCCGTTCCGGTGCTCTCAGCAGCCGGAGCGGCAGCGGCGGGAGCGTCGGCCTTGGGGGCCTCGGCTGCCGGCGCGGACTGCTGCTGCGGCTTGCGCCCGCGACCGCCACGCTCGCCGCCACGGCCACCACCACGGGCCGGGCGGTCGTTACCGCCACGGGCCGGACGGTTACCGGCGCGGGCCGCGGCGTTCTCGGCGCGAACCTCGGCGATGTTCTTGACGTCGCCCTTGTAGATCCAGACCTTCACGCCGATGCGGCCGAAGGTCGTCTTGGCCTCGAAGAAGCCGTAGTCCACGTTGGCGCGGAGCGTGTGCAGGGGCACGCGGCCCTCGCGGTAGAACTCCGAACGGGACATCTCGGCACCGCCGAGACGACCGCCACACTGGATCTTGATGCCCTTGGCGCCGGCCTTCATCGTGCCCTGCATGCTCTTACGCATGGCGCGACGGAAGGAGACACGGGAGGACAGCTGCTCGGCAACGGCCTGAGCAACCAGCTGAGCGTCCGTCTCGGGGCTCTTGACCTCGAGGATGTTCAGCTGGACCTGCTTGCCCGTGAGCTTCTCGAGGTCACCGCGGATGCGGTCGGCCTCGGCGCCACGGCGGCCGATGACGATGCCGGGACGCGCGGTGTGGATGTCCACCCGCACGCGGTCACGGGTGCGCTCGATCTCAACCTTCGAGATGCCGGCGCGCTCCATGCCGGACGTCATCATCCGACGGATGGCGACGTCTTCCTTGACGTAGTCCTTGTACAGCTTGTCGGCGTACCAACGCGACTTGAAGTCGGTCGTGACACCGAGCCGGAACCCGTGCGGGTTTACCTTCTGGCCCATTACCGGGTTCCTTCCTTGCTGCTGACGACCACGGTGATGTGGCTGGTCCGCTTACGGATCCGGTAGGCACGGCCCTGAGCACGCGGACGGAACCGCTTCAGGGTCGGGCCCTCGTCCACGTACGCCTCGCTGATGACCAGCGAAGAGGCGTCAGGGTGGTCGTAGTTGTGCGCGGCGTTGGCGATGGCGCTGTCGAGCACCTTGCCCACCGGCTGGCTCGCGGCCTGCGGGGCGAATCGCAGGACCGCCTGAGCCTCCGTGGCGTCCATGCCACGGATGAGGTCCACCACGCGGCGGGCCTTCATGGGCGTGACGCGGATGTACCGCGCCTGGGCCCTGGCTTCCATGGTTGTCCCTTCGGTGTTAGTCATAGTCGATTCCACCCCGCCTTAGCGGCGCTTCGACTTCCGGTCGTCCTTGACGTGACCCCGGAAGGTGCGCGTCGGCGAGAACTCGCCGAGCTTGTGGCCGACCATCGACTCGGTGACGAACACCGGGATGTGGGTCTTGCCGTTGTGCACCGCGATCGTGTGACCCAGCATGCTGGGAATGATCATCGAGCGGCGGGACCAGGTCTTGATGACGTTCTTGGAACCGGCTTCGTTCTGTACGTCCACCTTCTTTACGAGGTGGCCGTCGACGAAGGGTCCCTTCTTGAGACTGCGCGGCATCTAAACCCGCTCCTAGCGCTTCTTGTTCGACTTGCGGCGGCGGACGATGTACTTGTTGCTCGCCTTGCTGCGATCACGAGTACGACCCTCCTTCTGACCCCACGGCGAGACCGGGTGACGACCACCGGAGGTCTTGCCTTCACCACCACCGTGCGGGTGGTCGACCGGGTTCATCACGACACCACGCACGGTCGGGCGGACGCCCTTCCAGCGCATGCGGCCGGCCTTGCCCCAGTTGATGTTGCTCTGCTCGGCGTTGCCGACCTCGCCGACGGTGGCGCGGCAGCGCACGTCGACCAGGCGAATCTCGCCGGAGGGCATACGAAGGTGGGCCATCGAGCCCTCCTTCGCAAGGAGCTGCACGGAGGCACCCGCGGAACGGGCGAACTTGGCGCCACCACCGGGACGGAGCTCGATCGCGTGGATCGTGGTACCGACCGGGATGTTGCGGAGCGCCAGGTTGTTACCGGGCTTGATGTCGGCCGTGGGGCCGTTCTCCACCCGGGCACCCTGCGCGAGACCGCGCGGGGCCAGGATGTAACGCTTCTCGCCGTCCGCGTAGTGCAGAAGCGCGATGCGCGCAGTGCGGTTCGGGTCGTACTCGATGTGAGCGACCTTCGCCGGCACGCCGTCCTTGTCGTGACGACGGAAGTCGATCACGCGGAAGGCGCGCTTGTGTCCACCACCCTGGTGGCGAACGGTGATCCGACCGGCGTTGTTACGGCCGCCCTTGCTGTGCAGCGGGCGGACCAGCGACTTCTCCGGCGTGGACCGCGTTACCTCGACGAAGTCGGCGACGGAGGAGCCACGGCGGCCCGGCGTCGTCGGCTTGTACTTGCGGATTCCCATTTCTCAGTCCTCGTCCGATATTCGGACCAGGGTCTCCGTTAGGAGGCCTGGCCGAAGATGTCGATACGGTCGCCCTCAGCGAGGGTCACGATGGCGCGCTTGGTGTCGGCACGCTTGCCGAACCCGCTGCGCGTACGCTTCCGCTTGCCCTGACGGTTGATCGTGTTGACGCCGGTGACCTTGACCGAGAAGACCGCCTCGACGGCCTGCTTGATCTGGGTCTTGTTGGCGCCGGGGGCCACGACGAACGTGTACTTGCCCTCGTCGAGAAGCGCGTACGACTTCTCGGAGACAACCGGCTTGACGAGGACGTCGCGCGGGTCCGAGAAGGACTTGCTCAGCGGGGTGGGCTCAACGGCGACCTTGCCCTCGGTCGCGATGCGCTTCGCCTTGGCGACGCGCGCGGCCTTGGCGGCCTTCGCAGCCTTGGAGGCAATGCTCGGGTGACGCGTAGCCATCAGGCCTCGCTCCCTTCGGTGTCAGCGGCCTTGGGGCCAGACACGAAGGACTCGAAAGCGGCCTTGGTGAAGACCACGTCGTCCGAGACGAGAACGTCGTACGTGTTCAGCTGGCCCGGCTCCAGGATGTGGACCTGGGGCAGGTTGCGGGCGGAGAGCCACGCGGCCTCGTCGGCGCGGTCGACGACCAGGAGCACGTGCTTGCGCTCCGAGATCTTGCCGAACAGCGTCTTGGCGGCCTTCGTGGAGGCCTCGCCCTCGACCACGCCGGAGACGACGTGGATGCGAGCGTTGCGGGCCCGGTCGGTGAGGGCGTGGCGCAGGGCCGCGGCCTTCATCTTCTTCGGGGTCCGCTGCGAGTAGTCACGCGGCTGCGGGCCGTGGACGATGCCACCGCCGGCGAACTGCGGCGCACGGGTCGAACCCTGGCGGGCGCGGCCGGTGCCCTTCTGGCGGTACGGCTTCTTGCCACCACCGCGGACTTCACCGCGGCGCTTGGTCTTGTGCGTGCCCTGACGGGCAGCGGCCAGCTGTGCGACGACGACCTGGTGGATCAGCGGAATGCTGATCTTCTCAACGTCGAAGATCTCCGAAGGGAGCTCGACGGTCCCGGCCTTGTCGCCCGCCGGCGAAAGGATGTCAACAGTGCTCATCGTTACCTCAGGCCCCCTTGGTCGCGGTACGGACCAGGACGAGGCCGCCGTTCGGACCAGGAACCGCGCCCTTGATGAGCAGCAGACCCTTCTCCGCGTCAACGGCGTGGACGGTCAGGTTCTGGGTGGTGACCCGCTCGTTGCCCATGCGGCCCGCCATGCGGGTGCCCTTGAACACACGGCCGGGGGTGGCGCAGCCGCCGATGGAACCCGGCTTGCGGTGCACGCGGTGGGCACCGTGCGATGCCTTGCCACCACGGAAGTTGTGGCGCTTCATGCCGCCGGCGAAGCCCTTGCCCTTGCTCTGGCCGGTCACGTCGACCTTGACGCCACCATCGAACACCTCAGCGGTGATCTCCTGGCCGAGGGTGTACTCGCTGGAATCAGCGGTACGGATCTCGACGAGGTGGCGACGGGGGGTGACATCGGCCTTGGCGAAGTGGCCCTTGAGGGGCTTGTTCACCTTGCGCGGGTCAATCTCGCCGAAGGCGAGCTGGACGGAGTCGTAACCGTCGACGTCGTTGGTGCGAACCTGGGTGATCACGTTCGGACCGGCCTTGACGACGGTGACCGGAACAACACGGTTGTTCTCGTCCCACACCTGCGTCATGCCGAGCTTCTCGCCCAGGATGCCCTTGATCTGCTTAGTCATCTTCAGATCACCGGCCCTCAGAGCTTGATCTCGATGTCGACGCCGGCCGGAAGGTCGAGTCGCATCAGGGAGTCAACGGTCTTCGGAGTCGGGTCGAGGATGTCGATGAGGCGCTTGTGCGTGCGCATCTCGAAGTGCTCGCGAGAATCCTTGTACTTGTGCGGCGACTTGATGACGCAGTACACGTTCTTCTCGGTAGGCAGCGGCACCGGGCCCGCGACCGACGCACCAGTGCGTGTCACCGTCTCGACGATCTTCTTCGCCGAGGAGTCGATGACCTCGTGGTCGTAGGCCTTGAGCCGGATGCGGATCTTCTGTCCCGCCATGGCTACTTAGTAGTCCTGTCTCTCGTAACGCCCTGGAACCCGGGGGTCCTGTTTCACACTGCCTCCGCCCCACGCGGTCGGGCGTGTCGCAGTCCCGCTCACAGAAATCTCCGAAGGATTTCCCTGCTAAGGGGTCTGCGGCCGAGACCGCACGTACACGGGGGAAGAAACCCACCGAGCGCCTGGTCGAGGAACCGCACTGACGCTTCCCGAAAGATTCCCGTACGTCCGGCCGATTGCTACCCCGAGGGGTAGATACAGCCGACGAGTACGCTGGGACTCGCTTCCGGTCCTCCCGACGGGAGGCGCGCAGCATCGGCACTCAACCGAGCAACCCCGACAGTCTGCCACACAGGGCATGTCCAGGGCCAATCGAGCCCAAGAGAGTACCCCCTCGGTGACGAAGGTCAAACCAGGGGTGCCCGTGTCCCGCACCCAAGGTCTCCTCGCCCGGAGACCGAGATCACCGGAACCCTTGCGTCCCGTTGCCCCTCTGTTGAGGTGAACCACCTGAACAGAGGCGAGCGCACCACCCCCGAACGCTGCCTCGGCAGCGAACGGAGTGAGCGCCACCGTGCAGGAAAGACCTGCAACTCCCCATCCCCACATACCCGTTGGGCGCGGCCCCGGCCGCCGGAGCACCCTCGCCGGCGCCGCCGCGCTCGCCGCCGCGGGCGCCCTCGCCGCCTGCTCCCGCGCCGCCCCCGCGCCGCCGCCCGGCAGCACCGTCCCCTCCCCCGCCACCGGCCGCGCCGCCGCACAGTCCGAGCGCGCCCTGCTGCTCCAGGTCCTCGCCCACCCCGACGACGACCTGTACTTCATGAACCCGGACACCCGGCACGCCCTCGACGCGGGCACCCCGGTCGTCTGCGTGTACGTCACTGCGGGCGAGGCCGACGGCCGCAACAAGACGCCGGCCGACCGCGACCCGGCCCCCGACAAGGCGGCATACTCCTCGGCCCGCCACCAGGGCCTGCGCCAGGCGTACGCGACCCAGCTCGGCCTGCCCGTCTTCACCCGCTGGACCACGACCTCCGTCCAGCTTCCCGGCGGCTTCCAGGTCGAGGTCGACTCGCTCCAACACCGGGGCCACAGCGTCGAGTTGGTGCACCTCAACCTCGCGATGCACACCCCGGAGGGCCATATGGGCGTCCCCGCGCTCTGGCGCGAACCGGGCCTGATCCTGCGCACCCTGGTCCCCGCCGGCTCCCCGCTGCACGCCGTCCAGACGTACGACCGCGAGTCCCTGACCGACGTGCTCGTGGCGCTCTTCGAGCGGTACCGCCCCACCCTCGTGCACACCCTGGACCCGGACCCCGACATCCAGCACAGCGACCGGCTCACGCGGATACGCGACAGTGAGCAGCCCGGCTACTCCGACCACGCCGACCACACGGCCGTCGCCTGCTTCAGCTGGGCCGCGCTGATCCGCTGGGCGCAGCGCGCCAAGGGCGGGCCGCCCGCCTTCGCCGCGACCGCGTTCCGCGGCTACTACAACAACCACTGGCCGAAGAACCTGCCGCCGCGGGTCCTGAAGGAGAAGGCCGCCCAGCTCGTCCCGTACGGCGCCGCCCCCGACTGGAACTGCGGCAACCCTTCCGGCTGCGGCGACTACAACGTCGGCGGTGACCGCCCCCTCACCAACCGCAAGGGCTGGGTCCGCGCCACCCACTACCGCTACCCGGGGCCCCGGCTCGCCCTCGCCCCGAACACCGACGGGCGGCTCACCGCGTACGGCGTGCTGGGGCTGCGCGCCGTCCGGTACACCGAGAAGGACGGCGAATTCGGGGATCCGGCCGACCTCGGCGGCGGCCCGCTCGCCCCGGCCCTCACGGCGGTCGCGCTCCCCGGCGGCGGCCACCTCGTCCTCGGCCTGCGCCTCGCGTCCGTCCGGGACGGCTCCGACGTACGCGAGATCGTGGCTCTGGAACGGCGGGCGTGGAAGGGCCTCGGCAACCCGGAGAGCGATCCCGACCGCGGCCGCCGCATCGGCGTCCCGGTGGCCGTCGCCGCTCCGGACGGCCGCGTCCACCTCTTCGTACGCGATGCGGGGCAGGGCATCAGCACCCGCGTGCGCGACAGGTCCGGGGCCTGGTCCCCCTGGCGCGAGCTCGGCGGCGGCCCGGTCCAGGACGGGCTCACGGCGGTCGTCGGCGAGGACGGCGAGGACGGCGAGGTGCACGTCTACGCCGCTGGCCGTGACACCGTCCACCACTGGACGACCCGGGGCCCCGCGCCGCTGTCCGGCCTGCCCACCTCCGCCCCCGCCGACGCCGTCGCCGCGTCCGGCGACCGGCTCTACTACCGTCCGCCCGCGTCCGCCGAGCTGCTGGCCACGGGCGGCCCGCGCGTCGACTTCCCCGGCTACGGGCCGGTGGCGGCGGCGGGCGCGTACCTCCTCGGCCGTGACACCGAAGGCAACGTCCGGCTGCACCACGCGGGCCGCATCATCCGCCCGAGCGCGGCGCCGGCCACCCTGGACGGCCCGGCCCTGGCCCTGACCTCCCTCGGGCCGGCCGCCGCGGGCCTCTCCCCCGATGCCCGGCCCTGGCTGTGGCGGCCGACGCAGGCGCGCGCCTGACCGACGGAGAACGGGGCCGGACAGCAGAAAGGGCCCGTACGACCGAAGTCGTACGGGCCCTCTCAGGTGCTCTATCAGCTACCAGGCATCAAGCCCAACAGGTAAGTGAGACTTACTTGTTGATCTTGGTGACCTGGCCGGCGCCCACGGTCCGGCCACCCTCACGGATGGCGAACTTCAGGCCCTCTTCCATGGCCACGGGCTGGATCAGCGAGACGGACATCTCGGTGTTGTCGCCCGGCATGACCATCTCGGTGCCCTCGGGGAGGGTCACAACGCCCGTCACGTCCGTCGTACGGAAGTAGAACTGCGGACGGTAGTTGTTGAAGAACGGCGTGTGGCGGCCACCCTCGTCCTTGGACAGGATGTAGGCCTGGGCCTCGAACTCGGTGTGCGGCGTGACCGAACCGGGCTTGATGATGACCTGGCCGCGCTCGACGTCCTCGCGCTTGATGCCACGGAGGAGCAGACCGACGTTCTCACCGGCCTGGCCCTCGTCGAGCAGCTTGCGGAACATCTCGATGCCGGTGACCGTGGTGGTGGTCTTGTCCTGCTTGATGCCGATGATGTCGACGGTCTCGTTGACCTTGAGGATGCCACGCTCGATACGACCGGTGACGACGGTGCCACGACCGGTGATCGTGAAGACGTCCTCGATCGGCATCAGGAACGGCTTGTCGACGTCACGCTCGGGGGCGGGGATGGACTCGTCGACGGCCTTCATCAGGTTGAGGACGGACTCACCCCACTCCTTGTCGCCCTCGAGCGCCTTGAGCGCCGAGACCTTGACGACCGGCAGGTCGTCGCCCGGGAACTCGTACTCGGAGAGGAGCTCACGGACCTCGAGCTCGACGAGCTCCAGGATCTCCTCGTCGTCCACCATGTCGGCCTTGTTCAGGGCGACGACGATGTACGGAACGCCGACCTGGCGGGCCAGGAGCACGTGCTCCTTGGTCTGCGGCATCGGGCCGTCGGTGGCGGCGACCACGAGGATGGCGCCGTCCATCTGCGCGGCACCCGTGATCATGTTCTTGATGTAGTCCGCGTGACCCGGGCAGTCGACGTGGGCGTAGTGACGCGCCTCGGTCTGGTACTCGACGTGCGCGATCGAGATCGTGATACCGCGCTGGCGCTCCTCGGGAGCCTTGTCGATCTGGTCGAAGGCCGAGGCCTCGTTCAGTTCCGGGTACGCGTCGTGCAGCACCTTGGTAATGGCGGCCGTGAGGGTCGTCTTACCGTGGTCAATGTGACCGATGGTGCCGATGTTGACGTGCGGCTTAGTCCGCTCGAACTTTGCCTTCGCCACTGAATCCTCCTGCGGAGTGGTTCTGTACGCCTTGCTTCATCGGCGCCAGGTGATCTTTGCTGGAAAGCCAGGGCCCCGGGGCATTTCGTGGCTGTTGCCGGGAAATGCCCCAAGAGCTCCGGAGTCAAGCCTAAAGCGTGAACTCGAGTGAGTTACTCGCCCTTGGCCTTCGCGATGATCTCCTCGGCGACGTTCCGCGGAACCTCGGCGTAGGAGTCGAACTGCATCGAGTAGCTCGCGCGACCCGACGTCTTGCTGCGGAGGTCGCCGACGTAGCCGAACATCTCCGACAGCGGTACCAGGCCCTTGACGACGCGGGCGCCCATCCGCTCCTCCATGGCCTGGATCTGGCCACGGCGGGAGTTGACGTCACCGATGACATCGCCCATGTAGTCCTCGGGCGTGATGACCTCGACGGCCATCATCGGCTCGAGAAGGCAAGGACCGGCCCTGCGCGCGGCCTCCTTGAACGCCTGCGAACCGGCGATCTTGAAGGCGAGCTCGGAGGAGTCGACCTCGTGGAAGGCGCCGTCGAGCAGCGTGATGCGGACACCGGTCATCTCGTAACCGGCGAGGATGCCGAACTGCATGGCCTCCTGGCAGCCGGCGTCGACCGAAGGGATGTACTCCTTCGGGATACGACCACCGGTGACCTTGTTCACGAACTCGTAGCTCGCGTCGCCACCCTCGATCGGCTCGATCGAGATCTGCACCTTGGCGAACTGGCCGGTACCACCAGTCTGCTTCTTGTGCGTGAAGTCGACCTTGTCGACCGACTTGCGAATGGTCTCGCGGTAGGCGACCTGCGGCTTGCCGACGTTGGCCTCGACCCGGAACTCGCGACGCATACGGTCGACGAGGACGTCCAGGTGGAGCTCGCCCATACCACCGATGATGGTCTGGCCGGTCTCCTCGTCCGAGTGCACCTGGAAGGAGGGGTCCTCCTCCGCGAGACGCTGGATGGCAACACCCAGCTTCTCCTGGTCACCCTTGGACTTGGGCTCGATGGCGACCTGAATGACCGGCGCCGGGAAGTCCATGGACTCCAGGATGACCGGGTTCTTGTCGTCGGACAGCGTCTCACCGGTGGTGGTCTGCTTCAGGCCCATGACGGCGACGATGTCACCGGCGCCCACCGACGCGATCTCCTCACGCTTGTTCGCGTGCATGCGGTAGATCTTGCCGATGCGCTCCTTCTTGCCCTTGACGGAGTTCAGCACCGCGGTGCCGGCCTCCAGGCGACCCGAGTAAACCCGGATGAAGGTGAGCTTGCCCAGGTGCGGGTCGCTCGCGATCTTGAACGCGAGGGCCGACAGCGGCTCGTCCTCGGACGGCTTGCGCGTGATGACCTTCTCCGGGTCCTTCACGTCGTGACCCTCGATGGAGTCGACGTCAAGGGGAGTCGGCAGGTAACGCACGACCGCGTCGAGCAGGGGCTGAACGCCCTTGTTCTTGAACGCGGTGCCACAGAACACCGGGGTGACCGTGGTTCCGTCGGACTTGCCGGACGCGATGGTGATACGACGGATCGCGGCGTACAGCTGCTCCTCGGACGGCTCCTGGCCCTCCAGGTACAGCTCCATGATCTCTTCGTCGTTCTCCGCGACGGCCTCAAGGAGCTTGCCGCGGTACTCGTCCGCAGCCTCCTTGTGCGTGTCGGGGATCTCGACGATGTCGTAGGCCTCGCCCTTGGCGGCCTCGGCCGACCAGACGAACCCCTTCATCGTGACGAGGTCGACAACACCCTGGAAGTCGGCCTCGGCCCCGATGGGGAGCTGCATGACGATCGGCTGGGCGCCCAGGCGGTCCGAGATCATGTCCACGCAGCGGTGGAACTCGGCGCCGGTACGGTCCAGCTTGTTGACGAAGCAGATGCGCGGCACGCCGTAACGGTCGGCCTGACGCCACACCGTCTCGGACTGCGGCTCGACACCGGCGACACCGTCGAACACCGTCACGGCACCATCGAGCACACGCAGGGAGCGCTCCACCTCAACGGTGAAGTCGACGTGCCCCGGGGTGTCGATGATGTTGATCGTGTAGTCGTTGTCCTCGAGCGGCCAGTGACAGGTGGTGGCAGCGGACGTGATCGTGATGCCACGCTCCTGCTCCTGCTCCATCCAGTCCATCGTGGCAGCGCCGTCGTGGACCTCACCGATCTTGTACGAGACGCCGGTGTAGAAGAGGATCCGCTCGGTGGTGGTCGTCTTGCCCGCGTCGATGTGGGCCATGATGCCGATGTTCCGGACCTTGGCCAGGTCAAGTGAAGTGGTAGCCATAAGGCTTCAGTCTTCTCTCGGTCTCGATGTGGGTTGCGACTACCAGCGGTAGTGCGCGAAGGCCTTGTTGGACTCGGCCATCTTGTGCGTGTCCTCGCGCTTCTTGACGGCAGCACCGAGGCCGTTCGAGGCGTCGAGCAGCTCGTTCGTCAGACGCTCGGTCATCGTCTTCTCGCGACGGGCGCGCGAGTAGCCGACGAGCCAGCGGAGCGCGAGGGTGTTGGCGCGGCCGGGCTTGACCTCGATCGGCACCTGGTAGGTCGCGCCACCGACACGGCGGGACTTGACCTCGAGGGTCGGCTTGATGTTCTCAAGCGCGCGCTTCAGGGTGATGACCGGGTCGTTGCTGGTCTTCTCGCGCAGGCCCTCCATGGCGCCGTACACGATGCGCTCGGCGGTGGAGCGCTTGCCGTTCATCAGCACCTTGTTGATGAGGGAGGTCACCAGAGGAGAACCGTAGACCGGGTCGATGATGACCGGGCGCTTCGGGGCGGGGCCCTTACGAGGCATTTCTACTTCTCCTTCTTGGCGCCGTAGCGGCTGCGGGCCTGCTTGCGGTTCTTGACACCCTGGGTGTCAAGCGAACCGCGGATGATCTTGTAACGAACACCGGGCAGGTCCTTCACACGGCCGCCGCGCACGAGCACGATGGAGTGCTCCTGCAGGTTGTGTCCCTCACCCGGAATGTAGGCCGTGACCTCAATGCCGCTGGTCAGGCGCACACGCGCGACCTTACGGAGGGCCGAGTTCGGCTTCTTCGGGGTGGTCGTGAACACACGCGTGCAGACGCCACGGCGCTGGGGCGAACCCTCAAGCGCGGGCGTCTTGTTCTTCTCGACCTTGTCCTGCCGGCCCTTCCGGACCAGCTGCTGGATCGTAGGCACTACTTCTCCGGTTTCTGTGTGCCGAGTAGTAAAGCTAACCTGGAACTTTCCCGACCCACGCGGTCGGGTGTGTCGAATACTGCAGACCCCCACGAAAGTGGGAAAACGGCAGATTGCGGTGGCCTTGATCGGACTCGCCGTGCGGCTGATGACACGCACGCGAGCCCAGGCACACCCCAGGCACAAGGTCTGAGCGTACCTATCTCATACGCTGTGGTCAAAACAAATACCCCGGAGCCAGGACACGCCGGACGTCCTACGATCCGCAGCTAGGCCGCGGAGACGACGATCGCCACGATGAGCAGGGCCCAGAACGCCACGGCGAGCCACCCAAGCACCAGCCCGCCGACCGCCATCCCGTCGCCGGACTCGCCCCGCTCCCGGATCTCCTTGCGCGCCATGTGGCCCAGGATCACCGCGGGAACCGCCGAGACGCCCGCACTGAAGAACGTGCCCACACCGCAGACCAGCGCCCCGATCGCCTTGCCGTTGGTCGGCGGGGGCAGCATCGGCGGCGGCAGGAACGTCCGGGGCACGCCCACCATCATCTGCTGCTGTTGCTGGGGCGCCGGCCCCTGCGGCAGATCGGCGACGAGCGTGGTCAGCTCCCCCACGGTGCGCGCCTGATAGGCCCGCTCGATCCGCCGCTCGTACTCGCTCTGCTGCAGCCGCCCCTCCGCGAACCCCGCGCGCAGCACATCGACGGCGCGCTCCCGGTCCGCGTGCGCGGCCAGCATCGACGGCTGATGACCCTGCTGGCCCGGCCACGGGACCGGCTGCCAGGACGGATTCGACACGAGACCACTCCCCCGGGACCCGAACATGTTGTGATGCCCATCATGCGCCAATACGCCGCAGGGCGGCCACCCCGGTTCTTCCCGGGGTGACCGCCCTGCGGTTTCGAGCAGCTGCTCGCCTACTGGTTGTACGGACCGTAGTCGTAGTCCTCCAGCGGAACGGCCTGGCCGGAGCCGGTGCCGAACGGCGAGTAGTCGATGTCGTCGTAGCCGACGGCCGAGTACATCGCGGCCTTGGCCTCCTCGGTGGGCTCCACCCGGATGTTGCGGTAGCGGGACAGACCCGTACCGGCCGGGATGAGCTTACCGATGATGACGTTCTCCTTGAGACCGATGAGGCTGTCGGACTTGGCGTTGATCGCCGCATCCGTCAGGACTCGGGTCGTCTCCTGGAAGGAGGCGGCCGACAGCCAGGATTCCGTCGCCAGCGAGGCCTTGGTGATACCCATCAGCTGCGGACGGCCGGAGGCGGGGTGACCGCCCTCGGTGACCACACGACGGTTCTCGCCCTCGAACTTCGAGCGCTCGACCAGCTCGCCGGGCAGCAGCTCGGCGTCGCCGGACTCGATGATCGTCACGCGGCGCAGCATCTGCCGGATGATGATCTCGATGTGCTTGTCGTGGATCGACACACCCTGCGAGTTGTAGACCTTCTGGACCTCGCCGACCAGGTGCACCTGGACCGCACGCTGACCGAGGATCCGGAGCACGTCGTGCGGGTTGGTGGCACCCACGGTGAGCTTCTGGCCCACCTCGACGTGATCGCCCTCGCCCACCAGCAGACGGGCGCGCTTGGAGATCGGGAAGGGGATCTCGTCGCTGCCGTCGTCCGGCGTGACCACGAGCTTCTTGGTCTTCTCGGTCTCCTCGATCCGGACCCGGCCTGCGGACTCCGAGATCGGGGCGACACCCTTCGGCGTACGAGCCTCGAAGAGCTCGACGACACGGGGCAGACCCTGGGTGATGTCGTCACCGGCCACACCACCGGTGTGGAAGGTACGCATCGTCAGCTGGGTACCGGGCTCACCGATGGACTGGGCGGCGATGATGCCGACCGCCTCACCGATGTCGACCAGCTTGCCAGTGGCCAGCGAGCGGCCGTAGCAGAAGGCACAGGTGCCGACCGCGGACTCACAGGTGAGCACCGAGCGGGTCTTGACGATCTCGACGCCGTGGGCGACGAGGGCGTCGATGAGCACGTCACCCAGGTCGACGTTGGCCGGCGCGATGACCTTGCCGTCGACGACGATGTCCTCGGCGAGCATGCGGGCATAGACGCTGGTCTCGACGTCCTCGGTCTTGCGCAGCACACCATCGGCGCCACGCTCCGCGATCTGGAGCTTGAGGCCGCGGTCGGTGCCGCAGTCCTCCTCGCGAATGATGACGTCCTGCGAGACGTCCACCAGACGACGGGTCAGGTAACCCGAGTCGGCGGTACGCAGGGCGGTGTCCGCCAGACCCTTACGAGCACCGTGAGTCGAGATGAAGTACTCCAGCACCGACAGGCCCTCACGGAAGGAGGCCTTGATCGGACGCGGGATCGTCTCGTTCTTGGCGTTCGACACCAGACCACGCATACCCGCGATCTGACGCATCTGCATCATGTTTCCTCGGGCACCCGAGTCGACCATCATGAAGATGGGGTTGGTCTTCGGGAAGTTCGCGTTCATCGCCTCGGAGACCTCATTGGTCGCCTTGGTCCAGATCGCGATGAGCTCCTGAGTGCGCTCTTCCTTCGTGATGAGACCGCGCTCGTACTGCTTCTGGACCTTCTCGTCCTGCGCCTCGTAGCCCTTGACGATCTCCTTCTTCGCCTCGGGAACGACGACGTCGGAGATGGCCACGGTGACGCCGGAGCGGGTGCCCCAGAAGAAGCCGGCCGCCTTCAGGTTGTCGAGCGTCGCCGCCACGATGACCTTGGGGTAGCGCTCCGCCAGATCGTTGACGATCTCGCCGAGCTGCTTCTTGCCCACCGAGTAGTCGACGAACGGGTAGTCCTCGGGCAGCAGCTCGTTGAAGAGCGCGCGGCCCAGGGTCGTCCGCAGCCGGAAGCTGTCGCCCGGCTGGTACTCGGGCTCGCCATCCTCGACGGGCGGCGGGGTCCAGCCGCGCGGCGGCATGGTGCCCACCGGGAAGCGGATGTCCACGGCCGACTGGAGCGCAAGCTCGCCGGCGTCGAACGCCATGGTCGCCTCGGCCGTGGAGCCGAACGCGCGGCCCTCGCCCTTGACGTCACGGAGCTCACCGTCGGTGGTGAGGAAGAACAGACCGAGGACCATGTCCTGGGTCGGCATCGTCACCGGACGGCCGTCGGCGGGCTTCAGGATGTTGTTCGAGGACAGCATGAGGATGCGGGCCTCGGCCTGCGCCTCCGCGGAGAGCGGCAGGTGCACGGCCATCTGGTCACCGTCGAAGTCCGCGTTGAACGCGGTGCAGACGAGCGGGTGGATCTGAATGGCCTTGCCCTCGACCAGCTGCGGCTCGAAGGCCTGGATGCCGAGGCGGTGCAGCGTCGGCGCACGGTTCAGGAGAACCGGGTGCTCGGCGATGACCTCTTCCAGGACGTCGTACACGACCGTGCGACCGCGCTCGACCATGCGCTTCGCCGACTTGATGTTCTGCGCGTGGTTCAGGTCGACCAGACGCTTCATCACGAACGGCTTGAAGAGCTCCAGCGCCATGGCCTTCGGAAGACCACACTGGTGCAGCTTCAGCTGCGGACCGACGACGATCACGGAACGCGCGGAGTAGTCCACACGCTTACCGAGAAGGTTCTGACGGAAACGACCCTGCTTGCCCTTGAGCATGTCGCTCAGGGACTTCAGCGGGCGGTTACCGGGACCGGTCACCGGGCGACCACGACGACCGTTGTCGAAGAGGGCGTCCACGGCCTCCTGGAGCATGCGCTTCTCGTTGTTCACGATGATCTCGGGCGCACCGAGGTCGAGAAGGCGCTTCAGGCGGTTGTTGCGGTTGATGACGCGGCGGTACAGGTCGTTCAGGTCGGAGGTCGCGAAGCGGCCACCGTCCAGCTGCACCATCGGACGCAGGTCCGGCGGGATGACCGGCACGCAGTCGAGCACCATGCCCTTGGGGCTGTTGCTCGTCTGCAGGAACGCGGAGACGACCTTGAGGCGCTTGAGCGCACGGGTCTTCTTCTGGCCCTTGCCGGTACGGATGATCTCGCGGAGACGCTCGGCCTCCTCCTCGAGGTCGAAGGTCTCGAGGCGCTTCTGCAGCGCCGCGGCACCCATCGAACCGTCGAAGTACGTGCCGAAGCGGTCACGCAGCTCGCGGTAGAGCAGCTCGTCGCCCTCGAGGTCCTGGACCTTGAGGTTCTTGAAGCGCGACCAGACCTCGTCCAGACGGTCGATCTCGCGCTGCGCACGGTCGCGCAGCTGCTTCATCTCGCGCTCGGCACCCTCGCGCACCTTGCGGCGCACGTCGGCCTTGGCACCCTCGGCCTCGAGCTCGGCCAGGTCGGTCTCGAGCTTCTTGGCGCGGGTCTCCAGGTCGGAGTCGCGACGGTTCTCGATCTGCTGACGCTCGACCTGGACGTGCGCCTCGAGGGAGGGCAGGTCGCGGGTACGGCGCTCTTCGTCGACGAACGTGATCATGTACGCCGCGAAGTAGATGACCTTCTCGAGGTCCTTCGGGGCGAGGTCGAGCAGGTAGCCAAGGCGCGACGGGACGCCCTTGAAGTACCAGATGTGGGTGACAGGAGCGGCCAGCTCGATGTGCCCCATCCGCTCACGACGCACCTTGGCGCGCGTGACCTCCACGCCGCAGCGCTCGCAGATGATGCCCTTGAAGCGGACGCGCTTGTACTTACCGCAGTAGCACTCCCAGTCCCGGGTCGGACCGAAGATCTTCTCGCAGAAGAGCCCGTCCTTTTCCGGCTTGAGCGTGCGGTAGTTGATGGTCTCGGGCTTCTTGACCTCGCCGTGGCTCCACTGACGGATGTCGTCAGCGGTGGCCAGACCGATCCGGAGCTCATCGAAGAAGTTGACGTCGAGCACTATGCGTCAATCCCTCTCAGGGTTGTAAGTCTGTGGTCTGAAACGGGGGTCGAGGGGTCGGTAGGGGCCCGGAAACGGGCCCCTACCGGACTCCCGTCAGACCTCTTCGACGCTGCTCGGCTCGCGCCGGGACAGGTCGATGCCGAGCTCCTCCGCTGCGCGGAAGACGTCCTCGTCGGTGTCGCGCATCTCGATGGACATGCCGTCCGAGGACAGCACCTCCACGTTGAGGCACAGAGATTGCATTTCCTTGATGAGCACCTTGAAGGACTCGGGAATGCCGGGCTCGGGGATGTTCTCGCCCTTGACGATGGCCTCGTAGACCTTCACGCGGCCGGTGACGTCGTCGGACTTGATCGTCAGCAGCTCCTGGAGGGCGTAAGCGGCGCCATATGCCTCCAGCGCCCACACCTCCATCTCACCGAAGCGCTGGCCACCGAACTGAGCCTTACCGCCCAGCGGCTGCTGGGTGATCATCGAGTACGGGCCGGTCGACCGGGCGTGCAGCTTGTCGTCGACCAGGTGGTGCAGCTTGAGGATGTACATGTACCCGACCGAGACCGGGTCCGGGAACGGCTCGCCGGAGCGGCCGTCGAACAGCCGCGCCTTGCCGGACGGAAGGACCATGCGGTCGCCGTCGCGGTTCGGCCGGGCGTTCTCGAGCAGACCCGCGAGCTCGTCCTCACGCGCGCCGTCGAAGACCGGGGTCGCGACGTTCGTACGCGGCTCGACCTGGTCGGCGCCGATCGCCTGCAGGCTCTGGGCCCACTGGTCGCTCAGACCGGAGACATCCCAGCCCTGGCTGGCGAGCCAGCCGAGGTGGATCTCCAGGACCTGACCCGGGTTCATTCGGGACGGCACACCCAGGGGGTTCAGGATGATGTCGACCGGGGTGCCGTCCTCCAGGAACGGCATGTCCTCGATCGGGTTGATCTTCGAGATGACGCCCTTGTTGCCGTGACGGCCGGCGAGCTTGTCACCATCGGTGATCTTGCGCTTCTGGGCCACGTAGACACGAACCAGCTGGTTCACGCCCGGCGGCAGCTCGTCGCCCTCTTCACGGTCGAAGACGCGGACGCCGATGACCTTGCCGATCTCACCGTGCGGCACCTTCAGCGAGGTGTCGCGCACTTCGCGCGCCTTCTCACCGAAGATCGCGCGGAGCAGGCGCTCCTCCGGCGTCAGCTCGGTCTCGCCCTTGGGCGTGACCTTGCCGACGAGGATGTCGCCGGCGACGACCTCGGCACCGATCCGGATGATGCCGCGCTCGTCGAGGTCGGCGAGGACCTCCTCGGAGACGTTCGGGATGTCCCGGGTGATCTCCTCCGGGCCGAGCTTGGTGTCACGGGCGTCGACCTCGTGCTCCTCGATGTGGATCGAGGAGAGGACGTCGTCCTGCACGAGGCGCTGCGACAGGATGATCGCGTCCTCGTAGTTGTGACCCTCCCACGGCATGAACGCCACGAGCAGGTTCTTACCGAGGGCCATCTCGCCCTCTTCGGTCGCGGGACCGTCGGCCAGGACCTGGCCGGTGACGATCCGCGCGCCCTCGTCCACGACGACCTTCTGGTTGACAGAAGTGCCCTGGTTCGAGCGGGAGAACTTGTGCAGGCGGTACGTGCTGTACGTGCCGTCGTCGTTGGCGGTGGTGATGTAGTCCGCGGAGACCTCCTGGACCACACCGTCCTTGTCGGCCTTGAGCACGTCGCCGGCGTCGGTGGCGCAGCGGTACTCCATGCCGGTGCCGACGAGCGGCGCCTCGGACTTGATGAGCGGCACGGCCTGACGCATCATGTTCGCGCCCATGAGGGCACGGTTGGCGTCGTCGTGCTCGAGGAACGGGATCATCGCGGTCGCGACCGACACCATCTGGCGCGGCGAGACGTCCATGTAGTCGACCTCGTCACCGGGGACGTAGTCGACCTCTCCGCCACGACGGCGGACCAGGACGCGGGCCTCGGCGAAGGTGAGCTCCTCCGTCAGCGGCGCGTTGGCCTGCGCGATGACGAAGCGGTCCTCCTCGTCGGCCGTCAGGTAGTCGACGTCGTCGCCGACGACACCCTCGGTGACCTTGCGGTACGGCGTCTCGATGAAACCGAACGGGTTGATCCGTCCGTACGAGGCGAGCGAACCGATCAGGCCGATGTTCGGGCCTTCAGGGGTCTCGATGGGGCACATGCGGCCGTAGTGGGACGGGTGCACGTCTCGGACCTCGAAGCCCGCCCGCTCACGGGACAGACCACCCGGGCCGAGGGCGTTCAGACGACGCTTGTGCGTCAGCCCCGACAGCGGGTTGTTCTGGTCCATGAACTGGGACAGCTGCGAGGTACCGAAGAACTCCTTGATCGACGCCACGACCGGGCGAATGTTGATCAGGGTCTGCGGCGTGATCGCCTCGACGTCCTGGGTCGTCATGCGCTCGCGCACGACGCGCTCCATACGGGCGAGACCCGTACGGACCTGGTTCTGGATCAGCTCTCCGACGTTACGGATACGGCGGTTGCCGAAGTGGTCGATGTCGTCGGTCTCGACGACGATCTCCCGGCCCGACTCGCCCACCGTCTCGGTCTCGCCCGCGTGGAGCTTCACGAGGTACTTGATGGAGGCGATGATGTCGTCGGTCGTGAGCACGCCGGCGTTCAGCGGCTCCTCGGCACCGAGCTTCTTGTTCACCTTGTAGCGGCCGACCTTCGCGAGGTCGTAGCGCTTCGGGTTGAAGTAGAGGTTCTCGAGCAGCGTCTGCGCGGCCTCACGCGTGGGCGGCTCGCCCGGACGGAGCTTGCGGTAGATGTCGAGCAGTGCGTCGTCCTGGCCCTGGGTGTGGTCCTTCTCCAGGGTGGCGCGCATGGACTCGTACTCGCCGAACTCCTCGAGGATCTGCTCGGTCGTCCAACCGAGAGCCTTCAGGAGAACGGTGACGGACTGCTTGCGCTTGCGGTCGATGCGCACACCGACCATGTCGCGCTTGTCGATCTCCATCTCCAGCCAGGCACCCCGGGAAGGGATGATCTTGGTGGAGAAGATGTCCTTGTCGGACGTCTTGTCGATGGAGGAGTCGAAGTAGACACCCGGCGAGCGGACCAGCTGGGAGACAACGACACGCTCTGTGCCGTTGATGACGAAGGTGCCCTTGTCGGTCATGAGCGGGAAGTCGCCCATGAAGACCGTCTGGGACTTGATCTCGCCGGTCTCGTTGTTGGTGAACTCGGCGGTGACGAAGAGCGGGGCGGCGTACGTGAAGTCGCGGTCCTTGCACTCGTCGATCGAGTTCTTCGGCGGTTCGAAGCGGTGGTCGCGGAAGGTCAGCGACATCGACCCGGAGAAGTCCTCGATCGGGGAGATCTCCTCGAAGATCTCCTCCAGACCGGACTTCGTGGGGACGTCGCGACCCGACTCCAGAGCCTCCTCGACCCGAGTCTGCCAAGCAGAATTGCCGAGCAGCCAGTCAAAGCTCTCGGTCTGCAGCGCGAGCAGGTTCGGAACCTCGAGAGGCTCCTTGATCTTTGCAAAGGAGATGCGCAGCGGGGCGGTGCTGGCGCCGTTGTTCGTATTCGCGATCGAGGCGTTGCGCGAGGCGGCCAAGAGGGGGTCCTTCCGAGGGCTCGGACTCACTACGCGCGTACCGGTCCCAAGCCATACAACGGGACAGAGCCCCTGACCTGGCGTATGGCCAGATCAGAGCCGGTTCAATCCACAGTGCTGAGGCGAGGGCATGCCCCTGGTGACGGGCAGGGAGCAGCTAACAGGCAGCGCAAAGGGACAGTGTAGCCAGAAGGCCCACTGATGTCCAGTGCGGGTTTTTTGAGACCCTCGTTGTCCTCAACCGTTCACCGTCTGCGGCGTTCCCTGTGCGCTGAGCGCACATTCTTACTGCCCTCTTCGCCGTCGATCCATGCCTCGGATCCGGATCGTTGTGACGACGCGTCCTGAGAATTGCGCGCTGCGTGCTGTTCGTCAAGGCCCCCTCTTGACCGAACAAGGGTGGCGTCAGGCACAACGAAGATCACCATACTCTGCGCGTCCGACAGCGCAAGGCACCCTCGGCCTGCGATCCGGACAACGCCGAAGGGCGACCACCCAGTTGGGTGATCGCCCTTCGGTACCTCGGCGTTACAGCTCCCAAGGGAGCAGTTTCACCGGAGAGGAGTCGACAGACTCGAAGAGGTCTTACTTGACCTCGACGGCCGCGCCGGCAGCCTCGAGCTGCTCCTTGGCCTTCGCCGCGGCGTCCTTGGCGACCTTCTCGAGGACCGGCTTCGGGGTGCCGTCGACGAGGTCCTTGGCCTCCTTGAGGCCCAGGGAGGTCAGCTCGCGCACGACCTTGATGACCTGGATCTTCTTGTCACCGGCGCCGGTGAGGATGACGTCGAACTCGTCCTGCTCCTCGACGGCCTCGGCGGCGGCGCCACCAGCGGCACCGGCGACGACGACGGGGGCGGCAGCGGCAGCCTCGACGTCGAACTTGTCCTCGAAGGCCTTCACGAACTCGGAGAGCTCGATGAGGGTCATCTCCTCGAACTGCGCAAGCAGCTCGTCCTGGGTGAGCTTCGCCATGATGGCGGTCCTTCCACTAAATCGGCAGGTGCCGGATGTACTGGGTGAGGCGGGCGTATGCCTTTCGGCATCACTTCGTAGAAGTTCGGCCCGCTGCGATCCCTGCCGCCGTCTCAGGCGGCGGGGATCAGAAAGCGAGCCGAATTACTCGGCACCGCCCTGCTCGTCCTGCTTGGCACGGAGCGCGTCCACGGTGCGGACGAGCTTCGTCGGCAGCGCGTTGAAGACGGAGGCAGCCTGCGACTGCTTCGCCTTGAAGGCACCGGCCAGCTTGGAGAGCAGAACCTCGCGGGACTCGAGGTCCGCAAGCTTCTTGATCTCGTCGGCGGACAGCACCTTGCCGTCAAGGACACCGCCCTTGATGACGAGGTTCGGGTTGTCCTTGGCGAAGTCACGAAGACCCTTCGCCGACTCCACCGGGTCACCGGTGACGAAGGCAACCGCCGTCGGACCCGCGAAGAGGTCGTCCAGCGCGTTGATCCCGGCCTCGTTGGCCGCGATCTTGGTCAGCGTGTTCTTCACCACGGCGTACTCGGAGTTCTCACCGAGCGAACGGCGCAGCTGCTTGAGCTGGGCCACGGTGAGACCCCGGTACTCGGTCAGCACAGCGGCGTTCGAGCTGCGGAACTTGTCCGTGAGCTCGGCTACCGCGGCAGCCTTGTCGGGCGTCGGCATAGAGCGTCGGCCTCCTTCCGGGTGATGAGGACCGCTCGCAAGGAGGCTGGGAAAGCGAAACGCCCCGGCGCAGGCGCACGGGGCGTGAGCTCGACCATCACGGACGAATCCATGAGGGAGCACTTCCACGAACACCTGCGCGGGTCGTCCGCAGTTTCAGCGGATCCTTCGGCCACCGCCCCCTCTTATGAGCGGACGGCAACGACCAGCGGTCTTTGGCTTCTGTGGAAGATTACGTGAAGCGGGGCGTGTCGAGCAAATCCGCTCAGACGCCGCTGTCAACACCCGGGGAAGCAGACCCGGTGGCGCCGCCGGCGCCGGACGCGCCGCCGAGCTCCTTGAGCATCTGCATCATGTCGAAGGTCTGGCTCGCGGGCGGCGTGGAGGCCTTCACCGCGGCGCCGTAGTCGGAGAACTTCTCCGACATCTGGACGGCGCCCTGCGAGCTGTCCATCGTGACGTCGAGCCGGACCGGCAGGTCGTCCTTGTTGATCCACAGCTCGGTGTCGTAGTTCTTGATACCGGCCTTCTTGACGCTCTTGAGCAGCTGGTCGCGCTCGGACTTGCTGAGAACCTTCAGCGAGTCGTTCTTCCCCAGCATCTCGTCGACCGTCAGCTTGCCCTTGTAGTGCTCCGTCTCGGCGCCGTCCACCGTGGCCGAGCCGAGGTGCTTCAGGTTCGGCGAGTCGAGCAGGACCGCGATCTGCTTGGCCGGGTCCTGGTTCATGTTGTCCAGGCTGCCGGTCATCTGGCTCGCCAGCTTCTCGTCGCCGGACTCCTTCGCCACGGCGGCGAGGTCCATCTTCATCCAGCGCTTGCCGTCCATGGACTTGGCCGCGGCCGCGCCCATGTCCATGTACATCACGTTGTCCTTCATGAGCATGCGGATGTTCTTGGGCGCGTCGGCGCCGCCGGCCGCGAACGCGGAGCCCGACATCGTCATATCCATGACGGTCGGGTCCCAGCCCATGGTGCCGGACATCTTCATGTCGCCGCCGCCCTGGGCCGCCGCCGGCATCTTCATGGTCATGTCGACCTTGGCGGACTTGGCCGCGGAGGTCTTCTTGTACGCGGCCGTGACGGCCTGCGCGACCGACTGGGAACCCGTCCCGGAGGCCTTCTTCTCGCTGCCCTTGTCGTCCCCGCCACCACAGGCGGCGACGGCCGAACACAGCAGCGCGGTGGCGGCGGCCGCGCCGACCACACGTCGTACGGAAACAGTCATCTTGAATCCCACCCCTTGGTGCGTCTTGATCTGCCCGCACGATAGCGGACGCCTCGGACAGCTCGGCCACAGCTTCATCCGGCGCCCGTGACGTCGGCGAAGTCGACGGTGTCGTGTGCGGCCGGGCGTTCGGCCGCGGCCGGGGCCCCGTAGTCGCGGTAGTGGACGGTCACCATGACATCGCCCACGTGCTGGGTACGCCGCACCAGGCGATGCCGGGCATCGAGCCATACGTCGATGTGCCGGCGGCCCGCGGTCCCCCGGTAATGGGTGGCCCGTGTGCCGCGTACGGCCTCCTGCCCGACCCTGTGGACGTCCGCGGCGCCGGTGAGGGCCTTGAGCGTGTCGGCCGGGGTGAGGTCACCGCGGGTGTCGTACGGGCGGCGGATCCAGTGCCGGCCGCCCTTGAGTTCGGCGAACCGGTCGCTCATGCGCGTGTACTGGGCGTCCGGAAGGAAGCGCGTCTGGGACGGGTCACCGCCCAACGCGCGCGTGGAGGCGGCCAGTTCGCCTCCCGTGACCCGTACGGTCAGGGTGCCCTCGACGCCGTCCGCCCAGCCGAGCGCGCCCGTGCTGCGCGAGGTCAGCCGCTTGCCGGTGGTCATCGTCGCGTCGACGCGCGCCGAGCCCGCCGCGGCGACCTGCTGCCGGGCCGCGCGCAGCGCCTCGCGCGCCGCGCGCGTCTCGCCGGCCCCGTGCTCCTGTGCCCCGCCGCAGGCGGTCAGCAGGGTGCCCACGGCGGCCAGGGCCACCACGCGCGCGTACCGCAGCATCCACTCCCCCAGAGTCGGTCACCGCGAAGCTAGCGCAGCCACGGCACCCGGCGGACCGGAAAAGCGGAACGGGCCCCGCACCTCGAAAGGTGCGGGGCCCGTAGCGACTACAGCGAGCCTTGAAGGGCTCAGACCGCGGCCGGGTCCTCCTCGACGAGGAGGTTCCGGGTGCGGTTGGAGTCGAGCTGAATGCCGGGGCCCATCGTGGTGCTGATGGCGGCCCGCTTGATGTAGCGACCCTTGGCGGCGGACGGCTTCAGACGAAGGATCTCGTCCAGGGCCGCGCCGTAGTTCTCCACCAGCTTGGTGTCGTCGAAGGACACCTTGCCGATGATGAAGTGCAGGTTCGCGTGCTTGTCGACGCGGAACTCGATCTTGCCGCCCTTGATCTCGTTCACGGCCTTGACCACGTCCGGGGTCACCGTGCCGGTCTTCGGGTTCGGCATGAGGCCACGCGGGCCGAGCACGCGGCCGAGACGGCCGACCTTGCCCATGAGGTCCGGGGTGGCGACGACGGCGTCGAACTCGTTCAGGCGGTTGCCCTTGGCGATCTCGGCGATCAGTTCGTCGGAGCCGACGATGTCGGCGCCGGCGGCTTCCGCGGCCGCAGCACGGTCACCGGTCGCGAAGACCAGGACCCGGGCGGTCTTACCGGTGCCGTGCGGGAGGTTCACGGTGCCACGGACCATCTGGTCGGCCTTGCGCGGGTCAACGCCCAGGCGGAAGGCGACCTCGACGGTGCCGTCGAACTTCGACGTGGAGGTCTCCTTGGCGAGACGGACGGCCTCGAGCGGGGCGTAGGACTTGGCCCCGTCGATCTTGGCGTCCGCAGCGCGGAGAGACTTGCTGCGCTTGCTCACTTGCTTCTCCTGAGTTCTAGAGGAGGCGTGGTGCGGGCCGAGCAGGCCCTGCCACGGATGGATCTGCGAGGTGGAGGTCAGCCCTCGACCGTGACGCCCATGGAGCGGGCGGTGCCGGCAATGATCTTGGACGCGGCGTCCATGTCATTGGCGTTGAGGTCGGGCATCTTGGTGGTGGCGATCTCGCGGACCTGCGCCTCGGTGATCTTGGCGACCTTGGTCTTGTGCGGCTCGCCGGAGCCCTTCTCGACACCAGCGGCCTTGAGGATCATCTTCGCGGCCGGCGGGGTCTTGGTGATGAAGGTGAACGAACGGTCTTCGTAGACCGTGATCTCCACCGGGATGACCCAACCGCGCTGCGACTCGGTCGCGGCGTTGTAGGCCTTGCAGAACTCCATGATGTTCACGCCGTGCTGGCCCAGCGCGGGGCCGACAGGCGGGGCCGGGTTGGCGGCGCCGGCCTGGATCTGGAGCTTGATGAGCCCCGTGACCTTCTTCTTCTTGGGAGGCATGTGCTCTCTCTCCGGGTCTTAGTGAGAGTGTTCAGCCGCCATCCTGATCAAGGCTGATCGATGATCGTCCAGATCATCCGGATGGAGGCATACCGCACAACGATAACGGGTATCCATGCGCGGCTAAAAACCGAGCAGGTCAGACAGGCTTTGCAGCCCATCTGACCTGTTCGGAAGCGTGTGCCCAGAAGGCGCCGAAAGGGCTAGTTCTTCTGGATCTGGTCGAAGCTCAGCTCGACCGGGGTCTCGCGACCGAAGATCTCGACAAGGCCCTTGACCTTCTTCGAGTCGGCGTTGATCTCGTTGATCGTCGCCTGCAGCGTCGCGAACGGGCCGTCGGTGACGGTGACCGAGTCGCCGACCTCGAAGTCCAGGACCTGAACCTCGACCTTGCGCTGCGGCGCCGGCTTGCCCTCGGACTCGGCCGCCTCGCGGGCGGCCTTCTCCTCGGCCTCCGGGGCGAGCATCTTGACGATCTCGTCCAGGGTCAGCGGGTACGGGTCGTAGGCGTTGCCCACGAAGCCGGTGACACCAGGCGTGTTGCGGACGACGCCCCAGGACTCGTTCGTCAGATCCATGCGGACGAGCACGTAGCCGGGCAGCTTGTTCTGCCGGACGTTCTTGCGCTCGCCGTTCTTGATCTGGACGATCTCTTCCTCGGGCACCTCGGCCTGGTAGATGAACTCCTCGACGTTCAGCGAGACGGCGCGCTGCTCCAGGTTGGCCTTCACGCGCTTCTCGTAGCCCGCGTAGGTGTGGATCACGTACCACTCGCCGGGCAGGCCACGCAGCTCGTCGCGGAGCGCGGTGACCGGGTCGACCGGCTCTTCCTCGACGACCTCGACCTCAGCCTCGACGGCGTCCTCGGCCTCGGCCGGGGCCTCCTCCGTCCGGGCTTCCTCGGCGGCCTCGGCCTCGGTGTCCACCACGGTCTCGACCGCGGCTTCCTCGGCGGGCTCGCCGGCGGCGATGTCGGCAGCCTCTGCCTGGTCCGGGTCCTCGGCGTCCGCCGCCTCGACGATGTCGAGCTCGTCCTCAGCGGACTCGACCGGCTCGATCGCCTCGTTCAGGTTCGGGTCAGACACTGTGGCTGCTTCTTCCTGGATACATAGGGGTGGAACGCGCGAAAGGGGCGCCGGACTCGGCGCCCTCCGCTTTTCGGCTCAGCCGAATACGTACTTGACAAGGTGGTTGAAGCCATAGTCAATCACGGTGACAAGACCGATCATGATGACGACGAACACAATCACCACTGTGGTGTACGTCGAGAGCTGATTGCGAGTCGGCCAGACGACCTTGCGGAGTTCCGCGACGATCTGGCGGTAGAAGAGCGCGAGACGGCCGAAGGGGCCCTTCTTTCCGCGCTTGCCGCCCTTGCGGGCCTTCTTGGACCCCAGCGATTCGTCCTGGGCATCAGGTTTGTCGATGGAGCCCACGGCGTCCGTCACTCGTCCTCACCTGATTCCGGGTCGTGGCCGTGCCGCGCCCGGTGGAGCCGCACGGCGGTGCAATGCAGTACGTACATGCGCACACATCCTGGCGAAGGAGTGTGTAGCAGGGCCGGAGGGACTTGAACCCCCAACCGCTGGTTTTGGAGACCAGTGCTCTACCAATTGAGCTACGACCCTTTGTCTCCCCCAACGTACCGCATCCGCCCGGACGCACGGAGTGCAGTCGGAAGGCGCGGCCGGTGAAGGCCAACGAGCAGTGAGTGTACGTGTTCCGGAGCCCCCCGTCGAACGAGCAACATCCGCAAGTGGATCAAGAGTGGTTTCCCGCTCTTCGAAACCCGTGTGCCCCGCGCCATTCCGGTCTGGAACGATGGGGCCATGAGCGCTGCAACTCCTTCTCCGTCCGCAGGTTCCTCTCCCACCGAGCGTCGGGTGTCGGCCCGGGTCGGCTCGATCTCCGAGTCCGCGACCCTCGCCGTCGACGCCAAGGCCAAGGCCCTCAAGGCCGCCGGGCGTCCGGTGATCGGCTTCGGCGCCGGTGAACCCGACTTCCCGACGCCGGACTACGTGGTCGAGGCGGCCATCGAGGCCTGCAAGAACCCGAAGTTCCACCGCTACACCCCGGCCGGCGGTCTGCCCGAGCTGAAGGCCGCGATCGCCGCGAAGACGCTGCGCGACTCCGGCTACGAGGTCGACGCCTCGCAGATCCTGGTGACGAACGGCGGCAAGCAGGCCATCTACGAGGCGTTCGCCGCGATCCTCGACCCGGGCGACGAGGTCATCGTCCCGGCCCCGTACTGGACCACGTACCCGGAGTCGATCCGCCTCGCGGGCGGTGTGCCGGTGGAGGTCGTCGCCGACGAGACGACCGGCTACCGCGTCTCCGTGGAGCAGCTGGAGGCCGCGCGCACCGAGCGCACCAAGGTCGTCCTGTTCGTATCGCCCTCGAACCCGACGGGCGCCGTGTACAGCGAGGCCGACGCCGAGGCCATCGGCCGCTGGGCCGTGGAGCACGGCCTGTGGGTGATGACGGACGAGATCTACGAGCACCTCGTCTACGGAGACGCGAAGTTCACGTCGCTGCCCGCGCTGCTTCCGGAACTGCGCGACAAGTGCATCGTGGTCAACGGCGTGGCGAAGACGTACGCGATGACCGGCTGGCGCGTCGGGTGGATCGTCGGCCCGAAGGACGTCGTGAAGGCCGCGACGAACCTTCAGTCGCACGCCACGTCGAACGTCTCCAACGTGGCGCAGGCGGCCGCGCTCGCCGCCGTGTCCGGCGACCTGACGGCCGTGGAGAAGATGCGTGAGGCCTTCGACCGTCGTCGCAAGACGATCGTGCGGATGCTCAACGAGATCGACGGCTTCGTCTGCCCGGAGCCCGAGGGCGCGTTCTACGCGTACCCGTCGGTGAAGGGGCTGCTCGGCAAGGAGATCCGCGGCAAGCGTCCGCAGAGCTCCGTCGAGCTGGCGGCGCTCATCCTGGAGGAGGCCGAGGTCGCGGTGGTGCCGGGCGAGGCCTTCGGTACACCGGGCTACCTGCGGCTCTCGTACGCGCTCGGTGACGAGGACCTCGTCGAGGGCGTCTCGCGCATCCAGAAGCTGCTCGCCGAGGCGCGCGACTGAGCTTCTACGTAAGCGTGTGCAAGCGGGCCGTCTCCCTACGGAGGCGGCCCGCTTGTTCGTTCGGACGAGCCCCCGAAGGTGGAAAGGCGCTATCGGTACGACCGGTGTGTACGGCAGGATCTTGGGATGGAGCGTGTAGGACGTGATGTACGTCAGTTGCCGAAGGCCCACCTGCATCTGCACTTCACCGGGTCGATGCGGCCCACGACCCTGCTGGAACTCGCCGACAAGTACGGAGTGCGGCTCCCCGAGGCGCTGACCGGGGCCGAGCCGCCGAAGCTGCGGGCGACGGACGAGCGCGGCTGGTTCCGCTTCCAGCGGCTCTACGATGCGGCGCGTTCCTGCCTGCGGGCCCCCGAGGACATTCAGCGTCTCGTGCGGGAGGCCGCGGAGGAGGACATCGCGGACGGGTCCGGGTGGCTGGAGATCCAGGTCGACCCGACGTCGTACGCGCCGCGTCTCGGCGGCCTGATCCCGGCTCTGGAGATCATCCTCGACGCCGTGGACAGCGCCGCGCGGGAGACCGGGCTCGGGATGCGCGTCCTGGTCGCCGCGAACCGTATGAAGCATCCGTTGGACGCCCGTACGCTGGCGCGCCTCGCGGTGCGGTACGCGGACCGGGGCATCGTCGGCTTCGGGCTCTCCAACGACGAACGGCGGGGCATGGCGCGGGACTTCGACCGGGCCTTCAACATCGCGCGGGAGGGCGGGCTGCTGAGCGCGCCGCACGGGGGCGAGCTGTCCGGGCCCTCGTCCGTGCGCGACTGCCTCGACGACCTGGACGCGACGCGGGTCGGCCACGGCGTGCGGGCCGCCGAGGATCCGCGGCTGCTGAAGCGGCTCGCGGACCGGGGCGTCACCTGCGAGGTGTGCCCGGCCTCGAACGTCGCCCTCGGCGTCTACGAGAAGCCCGAGGACGTGCCGCTGCGCACGCTGTACGAGGCGGGGGTGCCGATGGCGCTGGGCGCGGACGACCCGCTCCTGTTCGGCTCGCGGCTCGCCGCCCAGTACGACATCGTGCGCCGCCACCACGGCTTCTCCGACGCCGAACTGGCCGACCTTGCCCGGCAGTCGGTGCGCGGCTCCGCGGCGCCGTACGACGTCAAGGAGAAGCTTCTGGGTGGCATTGAGGAGTGGCTGGCCGCCTGACGGGCGCTGGGCTCAGGCGATCCCGTTGAGGAGCGTGCGCGCGATGTGGGCCGCGAACTCGTCCACCGGCTGCGGCGGCTTGCGGTCCGGGGCCATGTCGTAGGCGAAGGCGCGCTGTGAGCATGCGCCCAGCAGGAGCGAGGCGGCCGCGTACGTATCGGCCGCGGCGCTGATGCGTCCGGACTTCCGTTCGGCCCGCAAGTAGGCGTCCAGTCCCTGGATCGGCTTGTGCGGCCCTGTGCCCAGTTCCCGCATCACCTCTTCGTGGCGGCGCTTGAGCTTGGGCTCCGCGTACAGGGACGCCGCCATCGGAAACGTCTGCTCGTAGAAGAGCGCCGCTTCGTGGGCGATGTCGGTGAGGTTCTGCTCGACCGTGCGATCGGGGTCCCCCGCCCCCTCCTTGAGGAGCCTGCCGAGCAGGGAACCGAGCTTCGGGAGGCGCTCGCCCAGCACCGTCACGAAGAGCTCCTCCTTGTTGGCGAAATACTTGTAGAGCGCCGCTTCGGAGCAGCCCGCCGCTTTGGCGATCTCCTTGGTGGTCGTCCGGGCGAGACCGATGCTCAGCATGAGTTCGTGGGCCGCGTCGACGATGCGGACACGGGCCGGCTTCTGGTCCATGCAGGCTCCAACCAAGCTTGACGCGGGGTGAGTACTCACTCACTCTAAAGGTGAATCGCGGTGAGTGAACACTCACCCACTACGCGAGCACACCTGGAGGCACGCCATGAAGCTCACGGTTTTCGGCGCGACGGGCGGCATCGGACAGGAGATCGTCAGGCAGGCCCTGGAGGCCGGGCACGAGGTCACGGCGGTGGTCCGCGATCCGGCGCGGTTCACGGTGACCGGTGAGCGCCTGGAGGTGGTGCGCGCCGACCTGAAGGACCCCGAGTCGCTGCGTCCGGCGGTCGCGGGCCGGGACGCCGTGCTGTCCGGCCTGGGCGCCCGCAGGCGCGCGGACGCGGGCATCGCCACCGAGCTCACACGGTCGGTCCTGAAGGCGATGGAGGCGGAGGGGGTGCGCCGGCTGGTGGTGGTCAGCGCGGGTCCGGTGGGGCCGCAGCCCGCCGACTCGCCGCTCGTCGACCGCGCGATGATCGGCATGATCGGCCGGCTCCTGAAGCCCGTCTACGTGGACCTGGCCAATATGGAGGGCGAGTTGGCGCGCAGCGCCACGGACTGGACCTCGGTGCGGCCGCCCCGCCTCCAGGACAAGCCGGTCACCGGTTCGTACCGCACGGTCGTCGGCGGCTTCCCGCGCGCGGGTCGCTTCGCCGGCCGCGCGGACGTCGCGCACGCGATGCTGGCGATGGTGGACGACCCTGCCACGGTGAAGCAGGGGGTCGGGGTCGCGTACTGACCGGGGCGGCCGTCGTCAGAGGCTGACGCCGACCGCCACCGGCTCGTTGACCAGCGTCACGCCGAAGACGTCCCTGACCCCGGCGACGACCTCGCGGGCGAGCGCGAGCAGGTCCTCCGTGGTGGCCTCGCCGCGGTTGGTCAGGGCGAGCGTGTGCTTGGTGGAGATGCGGGCCGGTCCTGTGCCGTAGCCCTTGGTGAAGCCCGCCTTGTCGATGAGCCAGGCCGCCGATGTCTTGGTGAGACCCTCCCCCGCGGGGAACGCGGGGGCCTTCGCGTTCGCCCCCAGACGCTCGACCACGCGCGCGTGGAAGGCCGCGAACTCCGTATCCGTAAGGATCGGGTTGGTGAAGAACGAGCCCGCCGACCATGTGTCGTGGTCCTCCGGGTCGAGCACCATGCCCTTGCCGCCGCGCAGCTTCAGGACGGTCTCGCGCGCGAGGACGGCCGACACCCGGTCGCCCGCCTCGACGCCGAGGGTGCGCGCGGTCTCCGGGTACTTCAGGGGAGCGCTGAGGCCGCCCGCGTCCTCCAGCTCGAATCGCACACGCAGCACTACGTAGCGGTCGGGTTCGGCCTTGAAGCGGCTGTGCCGGTAGGAGAAGGCGCACTCGGCGTTGGGGATCGTGACGGTCTCGCCGGTCGTGCGGTCGTAGGCGATCACCTCGGTGATCGTGGCGGAGACCTCCTGGCCGTACGCCCCCACGTTCTGGATCGGCGTCGCGCCCGCGGAGCCGGGGATCCCGGCGAGGCACTCGACACCCGCGAGTCCGGCTTCGACGGTCCGCTCTACGGCGTCGGTCCAGACCTCACCGGCCGCCAGTTCCAGCCGCGTGCCGTCGAGTTCGAAGCCCTTGGTGGCGATGCGCAGGGCGGTGCCCGCGAAGCCCTTGTCGCCGATGACGAGGTTGCTGCCGCCGCCGATGATCAGCAGCGGCGTGCCGGTGGCGTCGGCCTCGCGCACCGCGTCGACCACCTCGGCGTCGGTGGTCGCGGTGAGCAGCCGGGTGGCGGGCCCGCCGAGCCGGAAGGTGGTCAGGGGGGCGAGAGGGGCGTCGTGGAGTTCCTGCACGCGCTCAAGGGTACGAGAACGGCCCCGCCGCTCCGACGGGGCCGCCGCTGCCGTGGCCGGGCTCACTGGAAGCGCGACAGGACGTCCTTCCAGTGGAGCGGCAGCTCGTCGGTCGACGCCTTCCAGGTGAGGAAGGTCGAATCCTTCATCTGCCCCCGCAGTCCCGCGGAGATCGCCGCGTGCGGCTCGGTGACCGCGAAGTCCCGCAGGGCCTTGGGCGACTCCCATACGGACAGGGTCCAGAAGGTGCGCCGTAAGGGCGCCGCCTTCAGGGTCGCTCCGTAGACGCCCGGTGCCCGCCCCACCTGTCGCCAGATGGTGGGCGTACGGGCGAAGAACTTCAGGGAGCCCCACAGGGTCCGGGTCTCGAAGCGGGAGGCGAAGACATGGGCCTCCACGCGCGCGGGTGGGGTGTTCGGGGTGGTCCAGGGCAGGGTCGGCATGGCGTTCCTCCCGGTTGGATCTCCAGTGATCAGGCGTTTTCCAGGGCCGGAGCAGGCTCAGGATCCTGCGCGACGGGCTTGGCGCGCCCCGCTCGCGGGATGAACAGGGCGGCGACACCGGCCACGGCCACGATCCCGGCGCCGACCCACAGCGCGGGCTCGATCCCGTCCACGAAGTGCTGTGCGGAGTCGTAGCCGCCCTGAGCCGAGAAGACCGACGACATGACCGCGATGCCGAGCGCACCGCCGACCTCGCGCAGCGCGTTGTTGGCGCCGGAGGCGATGCCCTGCTCCTGCGGCAGGACGCTGGACATGACCAGGTTGGCGGCCGGGGCGAAGTAGAGAGCCATGCCGATGCCACTGACGATCAGGGCCGGCAGCTGGGCGGCGTACGAGACGTCGGCGGAGACCACGGCGGCGAACCAGCCGAGCCCGACGGCCTGGAGGAACAGCCCCGTCGCGACGACGGGACGGCCGCCTATCCGGTCCGAGAGGATCCCGGCGATCGGTGCGACGAGCATCGGCATGCCGGTCCAGGGCAGCATCCGCAGGCCCGCCTCGGTCGGCGAGTAGCCGAGCACGCCCTGCAGGAACTGGCTGAGCAGGAAGATCGAGCCGAACATCCCGAGGAACATCAGCAGGCTCGCGGCGTTGATCCCCGCGAAGGCCCGGGAGCGGAAGAGCCGCATGGGCAGCATGGAGTTCTCATTGCGGATCCCGTGGCGCACGAACCCGGCGAGCAGCGCCGTCCCCGCGAACAGGCCGGTCAGCACGAGGGTGTCGGTCCATCCGACGACGGGCGCGCGCACCAGGCCGTACACGATGCCGAACAGACCGCCGCTGGCGAGCAGGGTGCCCAGGAGGTCGAGCCGGGAGCCGGAGCCGTAGGACTCCTTCAGGCGCAGCCGGGCGAGCGGCAGCAGGGCGAGGCCCAGCGGAACGTTCAGCCAGAAGATCCAGTGCCAGGAGATGTGTTCGGTGAGGCTGCCGCCGATGAGCGGACCGGAGGCGACCGCGAGCCCGTTGACCGCGCCCCAGATCCCGTACGCCAGACCGCGCTTGGCCACCGGGACGGCCGCGGTGAGCAGGGTCAGGGTGAGCGGCATCATGATCGCGGCGCCGACGCCCTGCACGGCGCGGGCCGCGATCAGCGAGTCGATGCCGGGTGCCATGGCCGCGGCGGCGGAGGCCACGGTGAAGACCGTGAGCCCGACCAGGAAGAGCCGCCTGCGCCCGAAGCGGTCCCCCAGCGCCGCGCCGAACATCAGTAGAACGGCGAAGGTCAGCGTGTAGGCGCTGACCGTCCACTCCAGGTCGTCGAGGGCCCCGCCGAGATCCTCGCGGATGGACGGCAGGGCCGTGGTGACGACGAGGTTGTCGAGGGCCGCCATGAATCCGGCGACGCTGGTGATGAGGAGGGCCCACACGGCCCCTCCGCGATTCTGTTCGGCCGGCTGCTGTGACATTGCTTCCCCTTGGAATCCCTAGGTTAGTTATTGATTACTAACTTTCACGGGCATAAAAGTGCGCACCCCCGTGACACAGGTGATGGCTTACCGCCCCGGCTGCGCCGAGGTGTCGAATCCGGCCCAGACCCGGTGATCGGGCTGGAAGCCCATCGAGACAAGGACGTTGATCAGCATTCCGTAGGCGAGGAATCCGGTCGTCTCCCCCACGTCCGCACCCGTGGCCTCGCTGACCACGTCCCACATCTTCATCCACTCGACGCGCAGGGCCTCGCCGAACTCGTGGTCACCCGCCGCCTCGGCAGCGGAGACGGCCACGTACATCTGCATCTGCATGTGCAGCTTTTCGGGGTCGTCCGAGATGAGCGACTGGTACGCCTCACCCATGCACTGCATCGACTCCTCCCCCTCGGCCGCCGCCCCGTCGTACGCCTTGCGGAACACGTCGGTGACGTCCTGGCAGCAGCGCCGGGCAGCCGCGAAGAAGATGGCCTGCTTCCCCGGGAAGAGGCGGAAGAGGTACGGCTGGGAGACGCCGACCCGTTTGGCGATCGTCTCGGTCGAGGTGCCGTTGTAGCCACCCCGCGAGAACTCGGTGATCGCCGCACGGATGACGCTCTCGCGCC
Organism: Streptomyces sp. NPDC002754; assembly: GCF_053592315.1. NCBI lineage: Bacteria > Bacillati > Actinomycetota > Actinomycetes > Kitasatosporales > Streptomycetaceae > Streptomyces > Streptomyces sp. NPDC002754. Next base: position 45,608 of record NZ_JBSFVM010000029.1, on the reverse strand, counting down.
GCTCTTCCGCACTCATCCTGACCATGCGGCCAAGTTAGTGGCCAATCACTATCTACGTCAATCCCTCAGTGGACCGGCGCACGCAACCGGCGCGGGCAGCCGGCACACGTAAGGGGCGCCTCCCCATGAAGACGCCCCTTACTCACAGCTACGTAGACGGCGATCAGGCGAGCTGAACGACCGCCCGCGACATCCCGAGCACCTTCTGCCCCGCGCTCATGGCGGTCAGGTCGACCCGTACGCGGTTGTCGTCGAGCTTGGCCGCGACCTTGGCGCTGACCTCGATCTCGGCACCCTTGTCGTCGTTCGGCACCACGACCGGCTTGGTGAAGCGGACGCCGTACTCGACGACGGCGGCCGGGTCGCCGGCCCAGTCGGTCACGACACGGATCGCCTCGGCCATCGTGAACATGCCGTGCGCGATCACGTCCGGCAGGCCGACCGCGACCGCGAACTTCTCGTTCCAGTGGATCGGGTTGAAGTCGCCGGAGGCGCCCGCGTACTGCACGAGCGTGGCACGTGTCACAGGGAAGGACTGTGCGGGCAGCTCGGTGCCGACCTCGACATCGGCGTACTTGATGTTCGTCGCCATGGCGATCAGGCCTCCTCAGCGGCGCGCGAGACGAGCTTGGTCCAGGCGGTCACGACGTGCTCACCGGCCTCGTCGTGCACCTCACCCCGTACGTCGATGATGTCGTTGCCCGCGAGCGACTTGATGCCCTCGATGGTCGAGGTGATCGTCAGCCTGTCGCCGGCCCGCACCGGGCGCGTGTAGGCGAACTTCTGGTCGCCGTGCACGACGCGGCTGTAGTCGAGCCCCAGCTCCGGGTCGTGGATGACCTCGCCCGCGGCCTTGAAAGTGATCGCGAACACAAAGGTCGGCGGGGCGATCACATCGGGGTGACCGAGTTCCTCGGCGGCGGCACGGTCGACGTACGCGGGGTTCGTGTCCCCCACCGCCTCCGCGAACTCACGGATCTTCTCCCGGCCGACCTCGTACGGGTCGGTGGGCGGATAGGTCCGCCCCACGAAGGACTGGTCGAGCGCCATCGGCTCGGCACCTCCTGGATGTGTTCTCGATCTGCCTGATCCACAAAACGACACGAGGCCGCCCCCGTAGTGGGGACGGCCTCGTGTACGAGCCTGTTTTATCGCGTTTCGCGGTGCGCGGTGTGCGCGTTGCAACGCGGGCAGTGCTTGTTCATCTCAAGACGGTCCGGGTTGTTACGCCGGTTCTTCTTGGTGATGTAGTTCCGCTCCTTGCACTCCACGCAGGCCAGCGTGATCTTCGGGCGGACGTCGGTGGCAGCCACGTGAGTGCTCCTTGACGGACGGGACGGATGGTTTAACGCATAAAAGAGTAGCCGATCGAAGGACCGACCCCGCAATCGGCTACCGTTAGTAGCGGTGACCGGACTTGAACCGGTGACACAGCGATTATGAGCCGCTTGCTCTACCGACTGAGCTACACCGCTGCGATGCATGCGCTGCGTTGGACGCGTACACCAGAGCCCCAATGCGGAATCGAACCGCAGACCTTCTCCTTACCATGGAGACGCTCTACCGACTGAGCTATTGGGGCGAGCGAGGAAGACATTACACGGTCGCGCGCCGATCGCCCAAATCCGTTTCACGCCCCCACCCGCCGGGAACGATGCCGCGTTTCCGTGCCAGGCACATGAGCCCCTCGGGCCCCACCAGTACGACTATTTCGGCGGTCCTCGGAGCGCCTCTGTCGCAGTTCTAGGCTCGACCCACCTTGCGTGATCTTGTGACGCGACACGCGTCCTCGCCGAACCCCAGGAGCGCGATGCCCGACAGCCCCTCCCAACAGCCACCGTCACCCGGCGCGCCCGAGGGCTCCGGACTGTTGCTGAGCGGCGCCCGGCTCACCGACGGCCGGACCGTGGACGTGCGGCTCGACGGCGGGCACATCGACGCGGTCGGCACGGCCGGCAGCCTCACCGCGCGCGGCTCGCGCCTGGACCTCACCGGCTGCCTACTGCTCCCCGCCCCCGTCGAACCGCACGCGCACGCCGACACGGCCCTTTCGGCCGACTGCGAGGGCCCCGTCCCGTACGCCCCCGAGGACGTCCAGCGCCGGGCCACCGAGGGCACCCTGCTGCAGCTCGGCCACGGGGCCACCGCCCTGCGCTCCCATGTGCGGATCGGCGGCATGGAGGGGCTCGGTTCCATGGAGGCGGTGCTCCAGGCGCGGCGTTCGCTGGTGGGGCTCGCGGATCTGCGAACGGTGGCGATGCCCCGGCTGCTGACCGGGCTCGCCGGGGCCGACGGTCTCGCCATGTTGCGGGACGCCGTCAAAATGGGCGCCTCCGTAGTAGGCGGTTGCCCCGACCTGGACCCCGACCCAACGGGCTACGTAGAGGCGGTGCTTGAAGTCGCCGCCGAACACGGGTGTCCGGTCGACCTGCACACGGACGGAGCCGATCCAGTGCGGCTCGCGCGGCTCGCGGCGGCGGTGGGCGGGCTGCGCACGGGCGTCACGGTCGGACCGCTGGGCGGGCTCTCCCGGTTGCCGGAGGAAGCGGCACGGCCCGCCGTGGACCGGCTCGCGGCCGCCGGGGTGACGGTGACGTGCCTGCCGCAGGGAGGGTGCGCGGGGGTCGACGGGCGGGCCGTCGCGCCGGTGCGGCTGCTGCGGGCGGCCGGGGTGCCGATCGCGGCGGGCAGCGGGGCGCTGCGCGACGTCTCGAACCCTGTGGGGCGCGGCGACCCACTGGAGGCCGCCTACTTGTTGGCATCGCGCTACGGGATGCGGCCGGAGGACGCTTACGAAGCGGTGAGTTCGACGGCCAGGGCGGCGCTCGGCCTGCCGGAGGTACGCGTGGAGGCGGGATTCCCGGCAGAGCTGCTCGCGGTGCGGGGCGAACGGCTCTCGGGGGCGCTCTCCCTCGCGTACAGCCGGATCGTCGTGCACCGGGGGCGCGTCGTGGCGCGGACCAGCGCGGTGCGGGAGTACTGCGACTCGGCCGCCGTGGTCGCCCTGGATCTGCCGCGGCAGGGGCGGGCGGCCAAGTACGGCGGTGGGAGCCCCGCTTGAACACCCGTACGGGGCCCGGTCGCGCATGGTTGCACGGTGAACCGTCCGTCCCGGGCGTACCGTCGAAGACATGCGCATTGTCATCGCTGGGGGTCATGGTCAGATCGCGCTGCGGCTCGAGCGGTTGCTCTCCGCGCGCGGGGACGAAGTAGCGGGGATCATCCGCAGGCCGGAGCAGGGTGACGCCCTGCGGTCCGCCGGCGCGGAACCCGTCCTGTGCGACCTGGAGTCGGCGTCCGTGGAGGAGGTCGCGGCGCATCTGCAGGGTGCGGACGCGGCCATTTTCGCGGCAGGCGCGGGTCCGGGCAGCGGTGTCGGCCGAAAGGACACCGTGGACCGGGACGCCGCCGTGCTGTTCGCGGATGCCGCGGAGCGGGCCAAGGTGCGCCGCTACATCGTGGTGTCGGCGATGGCGGCGGACGCCGCGCACCAGGGCGACGACGTCTTCGACGTGTACCTGCGGGCCAAGGGTGCGGCAGACGACAACGTACGGCGCCGTACCGGGCTCGACTGGACGATCCTGCGGCCCGGTCAGCTGACGAACGACGCGGGGACCGGGCTCGTCCGTCTGGAGGCCTCGACCGGGCGCGGGCCGGTGCCGCGCGACGACGTGGCGGCCGTCCTGGCGGAGCTGGTGGACACGGCCGCCACGGCGGGGCTGACGCTGGAGCTGATCTCCGGCTCCACGCCGGTCACGGTGGCGGTGAAGTCGGTCGCGGGCAACTGAGTCGCGTACTCCCGCGAGGCTGCTGTACGGGCCTCAGAACAGCGGCATCTGGCCTGGCACGTGCGGGACCACGTACCCGTCGAGCGCGTCCTGGACGGCGCCCAGCTGGGCGGGGCGGCGGGAGCCGGGGCAGGAGACCAGCTCTCCCGCGGCGCGGGTGCCGGGCGGATCGTGGCGGGCGTAACGGCCTGCCACGACCGCGATCTCACGGCGGCATTCGGGGCAGTGTCGGCGGCGGGATGTGGTCGGCATGGGTTCAGTCTGCGTCGTGATCGCCGCGGGCACACGGTGAAACCCCCTCAGGAACGGCCCTGAGGGGGTTTCTTGCAGTGCGACGCGGCGTCAGATCCCCATGCACGGCACGGGCCAGCGGCGCATACGTGGCGGCAGCGCCACCGCCCATCCGTCCACGATCAGTGCGAGCCCTTCCTCGGCCAGGTGGCGGGCCGCCTCTTGGTGGGCGGGGGCGAGCGTGTCGAGCCGTGTGGCGTCGCTCAGCGTGTCGAACGCGGCGAGCAGATCGGGGTGGTCGAGCGTGAACCGCGCCGAGGCGGGGCGCTCTCGTCGGTCCATGATCGTGACGAATCCCGGACCGCGGCGGTGGTAGAGCATTCCGTAGGTGTGCTCGGCGCGCCAGGCCGCCAACTCGCCTGGCTCATCGGCCTGTTGGGTCGGAGGCGGAAGGTGGTGCAGCGTGCGGAGGTTATACGTAACACGGTCCGTGGGGGCGGCGCCGTCATACGTAACACCTGCCGCGCCCTCAGGAGCCCCGGATCCGTCATACGTATGACGCGGGACGCCGACCGCCTCCCAGTGGGTGCTCAGCCCCGCAGCCTGGCACTCGCGGAGGAACTGGACTGCCCGAGTGGTGGCGCGACCGTCGCAGGGCAGTGGCAGCGGCAGGGGCAGCGGCTCGCTCACGCGGACGCGGGTGCCGATGACGCGATGCGGGACGAGGGCGGGGAGCGCGGTCATCCGGAGGCCGCCGGGGCGGTCGGACCGGAGGGTTCGTTCGCGATGCGGATCGGCGCGGTGCGGGTCGGCAGGGACACGTAGGTGCCGGTGTCGCGGAAGAGGAGGCCGAACGTGACGGCCTGCGCGACCCACTCCCCCAGTTCCTCGGCCGGTACGTCGTGGCCCGCGTCGGCGAGTTTGCGCTGCAGGGCGGGTTCGCCGGCGCCCTCCTCCAGGATGCGCAGAGCGGCCGCCTCCCAGCCGTTGAACCAGTAGGTGCGGCGCGGCCAGCCCTCGCGGCGGTCGCGTACGAGGAGTGTGTTCTCGTCCTCGCCCGCCTGCTCCATGACGAGGGTCGACGAGGCGTGCTGGGCGCGCCATTGCGCCACGGCCCGCAACAGCCGGCCCTCCGTGTCGCCGCCGATACCGGCGTCCTCGGTGTCGAACAGGTAGACCAGATCGGCGAGTTCGGACTCCGGGAGCTCGTACACGTGCTGGTACATGTCAGCGGGGCGCCGCTTGCCGAAGCCCAGGGTGGGGTCGGTGAAGTGCGGGCTGAAGCGCTCCAGTTGGATGCGGAAGGCGCCGCTCGGCGGCTGGAGGTGCACGAGGGCGGGCATCTGGTCGAGCACGCGCGCGTAGTCGCGCACGGTCTCGCCAGGGAACCCGTAGAGGTAGTTCCAGGTGCAGGTGACCTCGTGGTTGTCGAACTCGCGCAGCGTGCGGATGTTGCGAGCGCCGGTGACGCCCTTGTCCATCAGGTCGAGGACGCGGTTGCTGAGACTCTCGATGCCGGGCTGGATCAGCACGACGCCGGCGGCGCCGAGTTGGGCGATCTGCTCCCGGTTGAGGTTGGACTTCACTTCGTAGTGGATCCGCAGGTCCCAGCCGCTGTCGGCGGCGAGCGGCAGGAAGTCCTTGAAGTACGCCATGTCGATGATGTTGTCGACGGTGACGATGTCGAGGATGCGATGGCGGCGCACGAGGTGTTCGATCTCGTCCCACAGCCGCTCGCCGGGCTTGGCGCGAAACGCCATGGTGCTGCCGTTGAGGCCGCAGAAGGTGCAGTGGTGCTTCTCGCCCCACCAGCAGCCGCGGGCTCCCTCCACAACCAGCTTGGGGTACACGTATTCGAGGACCGTCGACGCCTCGATGTCCGTCTGCCACTGGTCGTAATCGGGCGACGGTATGTGGGCCGGAGCCACCGTGCGCTGGGGGTCGGTGTTGGCCCGGGAGACGCCGCCGTCCCACCAGCAGAGGCCCGGGACGTCCTCGGGGGGCGTGCCCGAGTCCAGGTGGGCGAGGAGGGCCGGGAAGGCGTACTCCCCTTCGCCGCGCACGACATGGTCCACGTAGGGGTGGTTGCGGTGCAGTGCGTGACCCATGGGGCCCTCGCAGTTGCTGCCGCCGAAGACGACGGTCAACTTCGGGTGACGGCGCTTGAGCTCCCTGGCGAGGGCGAGGGACGCCACGTTCTGCATGAACGTGCTCGTGAATCCGACGACGTCGGGCTCGTGCGCCAGCACCTCGGTCGCGCAGCGCTCGATGTACTCGGCGGCATGGCGGCGCATCTCGAAGGCCGTGTCCAGGGTGTCGCCGGGCACACCGCGCTCGCGCGCATACGACCGCAGTTGTGCGGCTCCCCAGCCCTCGTCGTCGTAGAGGACTCCGGAGAACACCCAGTCGCCGATCCCATGGAAGATCGAGTCGCTGCCGATCGCCTCGTAGTCGCTGGGGCTCAGGCGACCGCCCGAGCGCTCGAGCAGCAGCTCCGCCCAGCGCAGCGAGCCGTGGAACTCGCGCACCTCGTCGGCCGGGCGGGCCTCGCGCAGCAGTTGGTGCAGCAGACCCACCTGAAGGGAGGGCAGGTCGATCGCGTGCCAGGGCATGGTCACCAGCCCAACGCGCATGACGTCCCGCCTCTTCTTGCCACCACAAGCCGGCTCACCCTATGAGCGCCCCATCCGCCGCACAAGGGCGTGCGGGCGGACCACATAGATCCCTCACACGTCCGCGCAATGTGATGCAGGTCACCGGGTTTCGATTCCATCGGAAAGATCACCGCCCGAACACGACGAAGCCCCCTCTGAACTGCGTAAACGCAGTTCAGAGGGGGCTTCCCCCAAAGTGTGGCGGCGCCAGGATTCGAACCTGGGAAGGCTGAGCCGGCAGATTTACAGTCTGCTCCCTTTGGCCGCTCGGGCACACCGCCTTGGGTTCGCTGCCCCGGGCCCCGCTTTGCGGCGGTGCTCGCTGGCAACGACGTAAACAATACCTGATGCACAGGGGTGCTTCGCCACCCGATTGATCGGCGGCCGGACGCGGCACGGTGGCTAGGCTGCTCTGGGTGCGACGTCCCCGGCGCGCAGCCCGAGCAGAACCCGGTCGGGACCCGAGCAGAACCCGACCAGTACCCGATCCACCCCCGATACAAGGAGCCACAGGACATGGCCGACTCCAGTTTCGACATCGTCTCGAAGGTCGAGCGGCAGGAGGTCGACAACGCACTCAACCAGGCCGCCAAGGAGATCGCACAGCGCTACGACTTCAAGAACGTGGGCGCCTCGATCTCCTGGTCCGGCGAGAAGATCCTGATGGAGGCCAATGGCGAGGAGCGGGTCAAGGCCATCCTCGACATCTTCCAGACCAAGCTGGTCAAGCGTGGGATCTCGCTGAAGTCGCTGGACGCCGGTGAGCCGCAGCTGTCCGGCAAGGAGTACAAGATCTTCGCCTCTATCGAGGAGGGCATCTCCCAGGAGAACGCCAAGAAGGTCGCGAAGACCGTCCGCGACGAGGGCCCGAAGGGCGTCAAGGCGCTGGTTCAGGGCGACGAACTGCGCGTCAGCTCCAAGAGCCGTGACGACCTGCAGTCCGTACAGCAGCTGCTCAAGGGCAAGGACTTCGACTTCGCGCTGCAGTTCGTGAACTACCGGTAGGACTGGACCGCCTACAGGGAAGCTTTGTAGCGGCCTACGTAAGCGAAGGGGCGGCACCCGACGGGTGCCGCCCCTCCTTGCTGCCGGCTGCAGCTCAGCGGCGACTGCGCGAGTTGCCGAAGAAGATGCGGTAGGCGACCAGGAGGACGAGGGCGCCGCCGATCGCGGCGACCCAGGTCGCGCCGTCGTAGAAGTCCGTGGATATGGGGCGGTCCAGCCAACGGGACGATATCCAGCCGCCGATGAAGGAGCCCGCGACCCCGATGAGGGTCGTGCCGACCAGGCCGCCCGGATCCTTGCCGGGCAACAGGAACTTGGCGATGGCACCGGCCAGCAGTCCAAGGATGATCCAGCCGATGATGCCCATGCCGCGTTCTGCCCCTCTGTAGTGCTGTGGCGCGTACTGCCTTGCCGTAGCGCCTTGTTACGTCATTCTTGCCGGGTCGCCGTGTGCGTCGACGCCCTGGCTCCCTGCTGCCCAGAAGGACGACAGGTAGGCATCGTGTGGTTGCACGAGCCCTTTAGTGTGCGGCACATGACACAGCCGGGAACTCCACTTCGCAGGGCGCTGGGTGTGCGGGACGCCGTCGTCGTCGGTCTCGGATCGATGATCGGGGCGGGTGTCTTCGCCGCGCTCGGGCCCGCGGCGCGGGCGGCCGGCACAGGGGTGTTGTACGCACTCGCGGTGGCTGCCGTGGTGGCCTACTGCAACGCGATGTCGTCGGCGCGGCTCGCGGCCGTGCATCCCTTTCCGGAGGCACGTACGTGTACGGGCGGGAGCGGCTGGGGCCCTTCTGGGGGTATCTGGCGGGCTGGGCGTTCGTCGTCGGCAAGTCGGCCTCGTGCGCGGCGATGGCGCTGACCGTGGGGACGTACGTGTGGCCGGGGCAGGCGCACGCGGTGGGAGTCACCGCGGTCGTGGCGCTGACCGCCGTGAACTGCTTCGGGGTGGAGAAGTCGGCCTGGCTGACGCGGATCGCCGTCGCGGTCGTGCTCGCCGTCCTGGCGGCCGTCGTGGTGGCGTGTGCGGGCTCGGGGAGCGCCGAGGGCGGGCGGCTCGGCCCGAGGCTCTCCGAGGGCGTGGGCGGCGTGTTGAGCGGCGCCGGGCTGCTGTTCTTCGCCTTCGCCGGGTACGCGCGCGTGGCGACGCTCGGCGAGGAGGTGCGGGATCCGGCGCGGACCATTCCGCGGGCGATCCCGATGGCGCTCGGGATCACCCTGGTCGTGTACGCCGCCGCCGTCGCCGTGCTCGGCGTGGACGGGCTCGCGCGGGCCTCGGCCCCGCTGGCCGACGCCGTACGGGAGGCGGGCGGCGACGGCCTCGTGCCGGTGGTGCGGGCGGGGGCCGCGGTGGCGGCGCTCGGGTCGCTGCTGGCGCTGATCCTGGGCGTGTCCCGGACGACGCTCGCGATGGCGCGGGACCGGCACCTGCCGGGCGCCCTGGCGGCCGCGGCACCCGCGCTTCCGGGTGCCGCGGCGGGCCGAGCTCGCGGTCGGGGTCGTGGTGGCTGTCGTGGCGGCCTTCGGCGACGTACGCGGGGCGATCGGGTTCTCGTCGTTCGGCGTGCGGGTGTACTACGCGATCGCCAACGCCTCGGCGTGGACGCTGAGTTCCGCGGTACGCGCGCGGGTGCTGCCGGCGTTCGGGGCCGCGGGGTGCCTGGCGCTGGCGTGCTCGCTGCCCGCGTCGTCCGTCGCGGCGGGTGCGGGTGTCATCGCCCTGGGGCGCTCGCCTACGTGGTCCGGCTACGCGCGCGTAGTGCGCACGGCACCGGAGGCCGCGAGGCCTAGCGTGCCGCGAACGGCTGGTCCGTGGGCACGATTTCGCGGCCGAGCGGCAGCAGTGAGACCGGGATCAGCTTGAAGTTGGCGATGCCGAACGGGATCCCGATGATCGTCACGCACAGGGCGAGGCCCGTGAAGATGTGCGCCAGGGCCAGCCACCAGCCCGCGAGGATCAGCCACAGGACGTTGCCCACGCAGGAGGGCGCGCCCGCGTCCCTGCGCTCGACGGTCGTCTTCCCGAAGGGCCACAGGGCGTAGACGCCGATCCTGAAGGAGGCGATACCGAACGGGATCCCGATGACCGTGATGCAGAGCAGCACGCCGGCCAGCAGGTAGCCGAGGAACAGCCAGAAGCCGCTCAGGATCAGCCAGATGACGTTGAGGATTGTCTTCACTGTTGGCGACCTGCCATCTGCTCGAGCCGGGAAATGCGCTCCGCCATCGGCGGGTGCGTGGAGAACATCTTCGACATTCCCTGGCCGGGGCGGAAGGGGTTCGCGATCATCATGTGGCTCGCCGTCTCGATGCGTGGCTCCGGGGGCAGGGGCAGCTGCTTCGTGCCCGCCTCGAGCTTGCGCAGGGCGCTCGCCAGGGCCAGCGGGTCCCCGGTCAGCTGGGCACCGGAGGCATCGGCCTCGTACTCGCGGGAGCGGCTGATGGCGAGCTGGATCAGGGACGCCGCGAGCGGCCCCAGGATCATGATCAGGAGCATTCCGAAGATGCCGGGTCCCTCGTCGTCGTTCGAGCGGCCGACCGGGATCAGCCACGCGAAGTTGACCAGGAACATGATCACGGAGGCGAGGGCTCCGGCGACCGAGGAGATCAGGATGTCCCGGTTGTAGACGTGGCTCAGCTCGTGCCCGATGACACCGCGCAGCTCGCGCTCGTCCAGGATGCGCAGGATTCCCTCGGTGCAGCACACCGCGGCGTTGCGCGGATTGCGGCCCGTCGCGAACGCGTTCGGCGCCTCCGTAGGAGAGATGTACAGGCGCGGCATGGGCTGACGCGCCTGTGTGGAGAGCTCGCGCACCATCCGGTACAGCGCGGGTGCCTCGAATTCGCTCACCGGGCGGGCGCGCATCGCACGCAGGGCCAGCTTGTCGCTGTTCCAGTACGCGTACGCATTCGTCCCCAGGGCGATGACGAGCCCGACGATGAGCCCCGTACGGCCGAAGAAGCTGCCGATGACGAGGATGAGGGCGGACAGGCCTCCGAGGAGTACGGCGGTCTTCAACCCGTTGTGCCGGCGGTGCACGGTACGTCCTCCTGATGGTGCGGCAGGGGAACCCACTGCTTGCTGATCTGCTGCTTCCACTGGGGCTGGAGTCTGTGTGTGTTTCCACGTCCAGTGGACCCTCCCTGACTGGTCAACGCCAGACGAGGAGGACGAGTTCCCTTGTCCGCCCGGGACGCGCCGTGCGGGCGGTAGGCCGACCGGGTCAGCGCTGCTGCGGCATACCCGCCAGCTCCAGGGCGTTCGAGTCCGCCTCGATCTCGCTCGTGCAGTGCGCACAGCGGGTGGCGATGCCGGGGATCTGGGTGTAGCAGCGCGGGCAGTCGCGCAGGGCCGCCTTGATGTCGACGGGCTTGCCGCGGTCCAGGCGTGCCTGGAGCTTCATCATCGGGACGACGATGCAGAAGTAGAGCACCGCGGCGGTGATCAGGAAGGCGATGATCGCGCTGACGAACTTGCCGTACGGGAAGTCGGTGCCCTCGACCGTGAAGTGCGCCTCACCGAAGTCGCCGGTGGACTTCGTGGCGACGCCGATGAGCGGCGCGATGAACGCCGTACTGAGTGCGGTGACCACAGCCGTGAACGCGGTTCCGACCGCGAGGCCGATGGCCATCGTGATGATGTTTCCGCGAAGGATGAAGTCCTTGAACCCGCTCAGCACGACGCCTGTCTCCTTGATGTGGGGCTGTGGTCATTGGTGTGGGGCCAGTGGCGGCCCGTACGTGTGGTGCCGTACGAGGGTGCCTAGAAGAGGCCCGTCGAGGCAAAACGAAGGACCAATTGGGGTGCGCCGGAGAGAGCCACTCCGATGACGGCTGTGACGGCGATCGCCGCGGTGAGCGGCCTGGACGCACGGTGGACGGCGGGTTCGCCTTCAGGAGCGCGGAAAAGGGTCGCGGTCCACTGGAGGTAGTAGACGAGCGCGATCACGACGTTCACGGCCATGACGACGGCGAGCCAGCCGAGCCCCGCGTCGACGGCCGCAGAGAAGACCGTGACCTTCGCGAACAGGCCGATGATGCCCGGCGGCAGGCCCGCAAGGCACAGCAGGAAGAAGCCCAGGACGAGCGCGGCGAGCGGGTGCGAGGCGTACAGGCCCCGATAGTCGCTGAGGCGGTTCAGCGGCTTCGTACGGGCGACCAGAGCGGCCACCGCGAACGCGCCGAGGTTCACTGCGGCGTACATGAGTGCGTACGCGAGGGTGGAGCCGATCGATTTCTGGGGGTCGTCCGAGTAGGCGGCCGCGGCGATCGGCACCAGGAGGTAGCCGGCCTGGCCGACGGAGGACCAGGCGAGCAAGCGGACGGCGCTGTACGCGCGCGTGGCCTGCTGGCGGATGGCGGCCACGTTTCCGACGGTCATGGTCAGCGCGGCGAGCGCGGCGAGGGCCGGACCCCACACGTCGGCGTACGAGGGGAACGCGACGACCGTGACGAGGATGAGGCCGGAGAAGCCGACGGCCTTGCCGATGACCGACAAGTAGGCGGCGATCGGCAAGGGCGCGCCTACGTAGGTGTCGGGTACCCAGAAGTGGAACGGTACGGCGGCCGTCTTGAAGGCGAAGCCCACGAGGGTGAGTGCGACGCCGGTCTGGGCCAGGGTGTGGAACTGCCCGTCCACGTGGGTGAGTTCGGTGGCGATCCGCGTCAGGTGCAGGGTGCCCGTGGAGGCGTACACGAAGCTCACGCCGAGCAGGGTGACGGCGGTCGCGGTGACCGAGGAGAGAAAGAACTTCAGGGCCGCGTCGGAGGAGCGCCTGTCACCGTGCTTGAGGCCCACGAGGGCGAAGGCGGGGAGCGAGGCGACTTCCAGGGCGACGACGAGCGTGGCCAGGTCGCGGGACGCGGGCAGCAGGGCCGCGCCCGCGGCGGAGGACAGCAGGAGGAACCAGAACTCCCCTTCGGGGAGAGGCTTCTTCGCGTCCTTCGCGTCTTTCAGGGAGCTGATCGAGAGCAGCGCGGTGAGCAGTGCGCCGGCCAGGACCAGGAACTGGATGACGAGCGTGAAGCGGTCCGCCGTGTAGCTGCAGGCGTCGTACGAGGCACCCTTGAGGCAGAACGTGGAGCGCTCGTCCCCGATCAGCGGCAGCAGCGCGAGCGCCGCGGCCACCAGGCCCGCGACGGAGATCCAGCCCAGGAGCGGCTTGCGGCGCTCTTCCACGAACAGGTCGGCGACCAGGACGACGAGGGCCACGACCGCCGCGATCGTGGGCGGCGCGATGGCGACCCAGTCGACGGACTGGACGAGGGACGCCACGGAGGGCGCGGCGACGGCGATCACTGGATGCCTCCTGCGAGGAGCTTCTGCACGGCGGGGTTCGTGAGGCCGAGCAGGGCGGCGGGCCACAGGCCCGCGAGGACGGTGAGGGCGACGAGCGGGGTCCAGGTGGCGAACTCGTAGCCGCGCACATCGGCGAGCACGGGTGCCTCAGGAGCCGCCGGGGCTTCCTTCGGGCGGGGGCCCATGCAGACGCGGCGGACCACGATGAGCATGTACGCGGCGGTGAGCAGTGTGCCGAAGGCCGCGATCGACATGAAGACCAGGAACGCCGGGCGGCTGAGGTCGTCGGCGGGCTTGAACGCGCCGAACAGCGCGAGCATTTCGCCCCAGAAACCGGCGAGCCCCGGCAGTCCGAGCGAGGCGACGGCGGCGAACGCGAGGAGGCCGCCGAGCCGGGGCGCCTTGCCGTACAAGGCCATGCCGCCCTGCCCGGCCAGCGCGTCGAGGTCGCTGGTACCGGCCCGGTCCTTGAGCGCGCCGACGAGGAAGAAGAGCAGGCCGGTGATGAGGCCGTGGGCGATGTTGGCGAACAGTGCGCCGTTCACGCCGGTCGGGCTCATCGTCGAGATGCCGAGCAGCACGAAGCCCATGTGACCGACGGAGGAGTACGCGATGAGGCGCTTGAGGTCGCCCTTCGCGCCCTGCTTGGCAAGGTTCAGGCAGGCCAGGGACCCGTAGATGATCCCGACGACGGCGAGCGCGGCTAGGTACGGCGCGAAGGTCAGCATCCCGTCGGGCGCGATGGGGAGCAGGATCCGGACGAACCCGTACGTGCCCATCTTCAGCATGACGCCGGCGAGGAGGACCGAGCCGACGGTCGGGGCGGCGGTGTGGGCGTCGGGCAGCCAGCTGTGCAGCGGCCACATCGGGGTCTTCACCGCGAGCCCGATCCCGATCGCCAGAACGGCGATGACCTGTACTGATGTGGTCAGGCCCCGGCCGTTGTCAGTGGCGAGTGCCATGATGTCGAACGTGCCCGACTTAACGCCGATAAGGAGAAGACCGAGCAGCATCACGACCGAGCCGAGCAGCGTGAAGAGGATGAACTTCCAGGCTGCCTGCGCTCGTTGCTCGCCGCCCCAGCGGGCGATGAGGAAGTACATCGGGATGAGGACCATCTCGAACGCGAGGAAGAAGAGAAGGAGGTCCAGGACGGCGAAGGTCGCGAGCGTGCCCGATTCCAGAACGAGGATCAGGGCGACGAAAGCCTTGGGGGACGGCCCGGCCGGCATGTGGAAGTAGGAGTACAGCGCGCACAGGAACGTCAGCAGCGCCGTGAGCACGAGGAGGGGGAGGGAGATGCCGTCGATGCCGAGGTGGATACGCACGTCGAGCGCGGGGATCCAGCTGATGTCGGTCGTCGCCTGCATCCTTGACGGCTGGTCGTGGTCGAAGCCGAGCGTGAGGACGATCGCGGCGATGAGGATCACGCCGGTCACGGTCACGCCGTGGCGGAGCACGGCCTGGTCCGGGGAGTTCCCCTTCAGCCCTGGAGGGGCCGGGAGGAGAGCGAGAGCGGCACCGATGAGCGGGCCGACGACGATCAATGCGAGAAGGAACTGCATCACGGATTCGCTGATATCGATCACGGCTGCTCACGCTCCGGCGGTGGCGACGAGGACGACGGCGACCACCAGAACGACGGTGCCTGCGAGCAGTGCGCTGAGGTAGGTCTGCACGTTTCCGGTCTGGGCCCTGCGCACGGCCCAGCCCAGCGCCTTCGGTGCTTCGGCCGCCCCGCGTACGTAGGTGTCGACGACGGTGCGGTCGAGGAAGCGGACCAGTGCGGCGCCGGCCTGCACCGGACGGACGAAGAGCGCCGCGTAAACAGCGTCGAGGTGGAAACCGACGGCCGCGTGGCGGTGCAGTGGGCCGAGCAGGAGACGACCGGGGTCGGCCGGGTCGGGGGCGGCGGCGATGTCCCCGTACGCGGGGGTGTGTGTCGCGATGGCCTCGGCTTCGACCAGGCCGGCGTCGCCGGACTCGGTGTCGACCGCGACGGCGCCGATCGGGGTGCGGTGGGCCGCCATCGCGGTGGTGTGGCGCCAGGCCGCGTAGGTGACCAGGCCGCCGACGAGCGCGAAGCCGGTGCCGAGGACGGAGGTGGTCAGCGTCGGGGTGAGGGATGTGCCGTCGAACCAGTCGGGGAGCACGCCCGCGAGCAGCCCGAAGCCGAGGGAGGGGATCGCCAGGACCCACAGGACGACGTTCATCGTGACCGGCTGCTTGCCGTGGTCGGGGGCCTCGGCACCGCTGCCCTTGAACGCGAGGAGCCAGAACCGGGTCGCGTAGGCGGCGGTGAGCAGGGCCGTGATCAGGCCTGCCACGAGGACGATCCAGCCGGACGCGGTCGGCGCGGTCAGCGCTCCGTTCTCGTGACCGGTGGCGGTGTGCTCGGCGGCGCCGAGGACGGCCTCCTTGGAGAAGAAGCCGCTGAACGGCGGGATCGCGGCGAGTGCGAGCAGCGCCACGGTCATGGTCCAGAAGGCGTCCGGCACGCGGTCGCGCAGGCCCTTCATGCGGGACATCGCGGCCAGCGAGTTGGTGCCCGCGGCATGGATGATCACGCCCGCACCGAGGAACAGCAGCGCCTTGAAGGCGCCGTGCGAGAGGAGGTGGAAGACGGCGGCGTCGCGGCTGCCGACAGCCAGGGCCCCGGTCATGTAGCCGAGTTGGCCGACCGTGGAGTACGCGAGGACGCGCTTGATGTCGTCCTGGGCGAGCGCGGCGAGGGCCGAGCCGAGCATGGTCACGGCGGCCATGAGCGCGAGGACGATCAGCGCTGCCTGCGAGGCGGCGAAGACCGGGAGGAGACGGGCGACGAAGTAGACGCCGGCGGCGACCATCGTCGCGGCGTGGATCAGGGCGGAGACGGGTGTGGGGCCCGCCATCGCGTCGGGCAGCCAGGTGTGCAGCGGGAACTGCGCGGACTTGCCCGCCACACCGGCAAGCAACAGGAGGGCGATCAGGGTCGGGTGGTCGAGGCCACCCTCGCTCGTGACCTTGCCCAGGATCGTCGTGATGCGGAACGAGCCCGTGTCCACTGCGAGCGCGAACAGGCCGATGAGGAAGGGGACGTCGCCGAGCTTCGTGACCAGGAACGCCTTGAGGGAAGCGGAGCGCGCCTCGGGGGTCTCCCAGTAGTGGCCGACGAGGAAGTACGAACAGATGCCCATGACTTCCCAGCCGACCAGCAGGACCATCAGGTCGCCGGAGTAGACGACCAGAAGCATCGCGGAGGTGAAGAGGGAGACGAGGGCGGCGTACGAGGGGTAGCGCGGGTCGTCGCGCAGATAGCCCGTCGAGTAGATCTGCACGCAGGTCGAGACCAGGCCGACGAGGACGGCGACGAGGGCGGCGAAGCCGTCGATGTGCAGGGCGAGTTCGATCGGCACGGAGCCGGTCGGGGCGAGCTGCGTGTGCGCGTCGAGGGCGGTGGTGCCGTTGCCCGTGCCGCCGCCCTGGTCGAGGGCGACGACGACGGCGAGGGCCAGCGTCGCCAGCGTCGGCAGGACGGCCAGCGGGCGGGCGAAAGCGGGGGCCGTGCGGCCGAGGAGCAGGCCGGCGACGGCGCCGAGGAACGGCAGGAGGGGGACGAGGACGGCGAGGTTCGTCGTGGTCACGCGGTGGCCTCGGCCTTCTCGTCCGTGCTGCCGGCGGTGGCGGCCGCCGGGGTCTCGGACGGGTCGTGCGGGTCGTCGTCCGGGTCGTGGGGCTCGGCGGAGTCGCGCAGCTTGTCGATGTCCGACGTGCCGCGATTCCGGTGGACGGCCAGGACGATCGCCAGGCCGATGCCGATCTCGGCGGCGGCGATGGCGATGGTGAACAAGGTCAGGGCCTGGCCCGCGTGCAGGGTGTCGCGCAGCCAGACGTCGAAGGCGACGAGGTTCAGGTTGACGGCGTTGAGCATCAGCTCGACCGACATCAGGACCAGGATCGCGTTGCGGCGGGCCAGTACGCCGTACAGGCCCGTGCAGAAGAGGAGGGAGGAGAGGACGGCGGGGTAGGCGAGGTGCATCAGCGGGTTCCCTCACCCTCGGACGTCGCGGGGGCCGTGCCGGTGTTCTTCCTGCGGGACAGGACGATCGCGCCGACCAGGGCGGCGAGGAGCAGGACCGACAGCGCCTCGAACGGCAGGACCCAGTGCTTGAAGAGGATCGAGCCGGTCACGTCCGTGCTGCCCTGCACAGGGCCGTCGAGGTCGATCCAGGTCGTGCGGAACGCGTCGACGACGACCCAGATCAGGGCGGCGGCGGAGGCGATGGCCACGGTCAGGGCGGCCCAGCGGTTGGGGCTGTCCGCGTCCGGGGAGCGGCCGATGGGCGCGCGGGTCAGCATCAGGCCGAACAGGAGGAGGACCACGACGGAACCGACGTAGATGAGGACCTGCACCCAGGCGATGAACTCGGCTGTGAGCAGGAGGTACTCGACGGCGAGGCCGCCGAGGGCGACGACCAGCCACAGGGCGGCGTGCACCAGTTGCTTCGTGGTGACGGTGACGATCGCCGCGGCGAAGGTCACGAGGCCCACGAGCACGAAGGCGATCTCGACGCCCGACGGGGAGAGGAAGCCAGGACTGTCGGCTGCCGTGGCGACGGCCGTCGATGCGGCGAGGTTCGTCGTGGTCACGCGGTGGGCTCCTCTCCGGACTCGGGCGGGGCGGCGACCGGGGGGTCCTGGGCGGATGCCTCCTGGGCTGATGCCTCCTCGGCAGCCGCCAGTTTGTCGGCGGTTTTGCGGGCTGCCGTCAGTTCCTTGGGGTCCTCGGCCGCGGGGTCGAGGGCAGGTGGGGACGGGACCGTCCACATCCACTCGCGGAGCTTGTCGCGTTCGTGGGTGAGCTCGCGGATGTCGGTCTCGGCGTACTCGAACTCCGGGGACCAGAACAGTGCGTCGAAGGGGCACACCTCGATGCAGATACCGCAGTACATGCAGAGGGAGAAGTCGATGGCGAAGCGGTCGAGGACGTTGCGGCTGCGCTCGCGGCCGCCCTCGACGGACGGTGGCACCGTCTCCTTGTGGGAGTCGATGTAGATGCACCAGTCGGGGCACTCGCGGGCGCACAGCATGCAGACCGTGCAGTTCTCCTCGAACAGACCGATCACGCCGCGGGTGCGGGGCGGGAGTTCGGGCTGGTGCTCCGGGTACTGCTCGGTGACGGTCTTCTCCGTCATCGTGCGGAGGGTGACGGCGAGGCCCTTGGCCAGGCCGGACCCCGGGAAGTTCGCGGGCATCAGTTGATCGCCACCTTCACGATTCCGGTGAGCGCGATCTGCGCGAGGGCGAGGGGGACGAGGGTGGTCCAGGCGAGCTTCTGCAGCTGGTCCTCGCGCAGTCGCGGGTACGTGACGCGGAGCCAGATGACGACGAAGGCCAGGACGGCGGTCTTGAGCAGGGTCCACACCCAGCCCAGGCCGTCGGCGCCCCACGGGCCGTGCCAGCCGCCCAGGAACAGCACCGTGGTCAGCCCGCAGAGCACCACGATGCCCGCGTACTCGGCGAGCAGGAACAGGGCGAAGCGCAGGCCCGTGTACTCGGTGTACGCGCCGAAGATGATCTCCGAGTCGGCGACCGGCATGTCGAAGGGAGGCCGTTGCAGTTCAGCGAGACCCGCCACGAAGAAGACCAGGGCGCCGGCGATCTGCCAGGGCAGCCACCACCACTCGAAGGCGTCGAGGATGCCGGGAAGGGAGACCGTTCCCGCGGCCATGGCCACGGAGGCCGCCGCGAGCAGCATCGGCAATTCGTACGCCAGGAGTTGGGCGGCCGTACGCAGACCGCCCAGGAGGGAGAACTTGTTGGCGCTCGCCCAGCCCGCCATCAGCGAGCCGAGGACGCCGACGCCCATGACCGCGAGGACGAAGAAGATGCCCGCGTCGATGGCCGCGCCGACCGCGCCGTCGCCGGGGCCGACCGGGATGGCGAGCAGCACGAGGAGGTACGGGAGGAGGGCCACGGCGGGGGCGATTTGGAAGACGCGGCGGTCGGCGTCGGCCGGGACCACGTCCTCCTTCTGCGCGAACTTGACGCCGTCGGCGACCAGTTGGGCCCAGCCGTGGAAGCCGCCCGCGTACATGGGGCCGAGGCGGCCCTGCATGTGCGCCATGACCTTGTGTTCGGTCTGACCGACGACCAGAGGCAGCACCAGGAAGGCGACGAAGACGACGACGAGGCGCAGGGCGACGTCGAGAGCGTCGTTCACTCGTGGCCTCCGTTGTTGTCCGTCGGGTTCTCTTCCGGGGTGGCTTCTGGGGCGGTCTCCGGAGTGGCCTCCGGAGTGGCTTCAGAGCCGCCTTCCGAGGCGGCTTCAGAGGCGGCTTCCGGCTTCGGTGACTCCTCGTCGAAGGCCGGCTTGGCGTGGTGCCAAGGGGCGTCGTTCGAGGGAGGCTTCGACGCGGGCGCAGGCACGGGCTCCGGGGCCTCCGCAGGCGCGGCCGCCTGACTCGCCGAGCCCTGACTCGCGGACCTGGTGCGCCGCGGCGGACGCTCCCCCGCCGCGCGCCCTGCGGCGCCGGCGCCCGCGGCGCGCGCGCCCCGCGCGGGTCGGGCCGGTGCGGGCGGCAACTGCCCCTTCATCGGCCCCCATTCGTTCGGGTCGGGAACGCCGGGTGGCAGCATCTGGCGCCGCTTGGGGCCGCCGTGCTCGGATTCGCCCGGCTCCTTGGCGCCGGGCCACGCCTTCGCGACGCGGGCCGCGAGCACGAAGTCCTTGCGCAGCGGATGGCCTTCGAAGCCGTCGGGCAGGAGGAGCGGGTCGAGGCCCGGGTGGTCGGTGAAGTCGACGCCGAACATCTCGTGCGTCTCGCGCTCGTGCCAGGCCGCGCCCGCGTACACGTCGACCGCGGACGCGAGCACGGGTGCCGCGTGCGGAACGGTCGTGCGCAGCAGCAGACGGCGTACGACGCCGGGGCCCACCACAGCGACGTGCGCGCACACACGGAACCCGGCCTCCGGCTCGTCGACCGCGCTCAGCCAGTCGAAATACGTGCACCCCAGCGTCGTACGTGCCGTCGTCAGAGCCGCGATCCACTCGGCCGCCGGCACATCGACGGTCAGCAGGTCGTACGCCTCCTCGACCGTGGCCTCGGCGCCGAACAGTTCCTCCACAGGAGCCGGGAGCCAGCTCATCGGTCACCCCCGGCGTCCGAACCCGCTTCCCCGGAAGGCGCCGGCGGCGCCACGAGACCGCTGCTCAGCGCCGCCGTCGAGGGCCGGCCCGCCGCCGCGTCGGCGGACGCGTACCGCTCGCCGAGCGACTCGCGGGCGATCTTCTCCTGGAGCTTGAGAATGCCCTGGAGCAGCGCCTCGGGACGGGGCGGGCAGCCGGGCACGTACACGTCGACGGGGATGATCTGGTCGACGCCCTTGGTCACCGAGTACGAATCCCAGTACGGGCCACCGCAGTTGGAGCAGGCGCCGAACGAGATGACGTACTTCGGCTCGGGCATCTGCTCGTACAGCCGCTTCACGGCGGGCGCCATCTTGTCGGTGACCGTGCCGGACACGACCATCAGGTCGGCCTGGCGCGGGCCCGGGGCGAACGGGATCACGCCCAGCCGGATGAAGTCGTGGCGCGCCATGGACGCGGCGATGAACTCGATGGCACAGCAGGCCAGGCCGAAGTTGAAGACCCAGAGCGAGTACCGGCGGCCCCAGTTGAGGACCACCTTCATCGGCTCGGGGGCCAGGCGCGAGAGCACGCCCAGCTTCTTCGGTTCGGGCAGGTACACCGGCTCCGAGGGGGTCACGTCACTCACGTCATTCACGCCCACGTAAGGACGCCCTTCTTGTATGCGTACAGCAGGCCCACGGTGAGGAAGCCGAGGAAGATGAACATCTCGACGAGGGTCGTCGCGCCGTATCCCGGCGCGGCGAAGACCGTGGCCCAAGGGAAGAGGAAGATCGAGTCGACCGCGAAGATCACGTAGAGGAAGGCGTACACGTAGTAGCGGACTTGGGTGTGGGCCCAGCCGTCCCCGACGGGGTCGACGCCGCATTCGTACGTGAGGAATTTTTCCCTGGTGGGAACCACCGGGCGCAACAGCTTCCCCGAGCCGAAGGCGACGGCGACGAAGAGCACGCCGACGACGGCGAGCAGCCCGACGACCGAGTACGACTGGAAGTAGTCCGCCGCGATGACGGTCACGTCCGATCCCGTCACGTACCTGCGCCCCTCGCGAGTTCGTTGTGTTCGACGATCTGTACGCACGGGAGTCTAGGCCCTGTTAAAGGGACGGTAAGCAGTCCGGGGCCGAGGGGCCTCGGCGAACGGGGCCTCGTGGTGGGGTTAACCCCCGCTCAACTTGGCGGCCGTCCTCATGGTGCCGCGCCCCGGGCCAGGGCATTCTTGCCGCTATGACCGAGCCACTCGACACTCCCGAAGACCAACCGGTGCTGCCCCCGCCACGACTCGGGTACGACAGCGCCACGTGGAAGGAGATCGCCTATCTCCTGAGCAGCTTCCCGCTGTCCATCTTCGGGTTCGTGTACGCCGTCACGATGGTGGCCCTCGGCGCGGGGCTCACGGTCACGGTGATCGGGCTCCCGCTGATCGCCGCCGGACTCAGGGGCGCACGGCTGCTCGGCAAGGCGGAGCGCGGGCGGGCGCGGGCGCTGCTCGGCGTGCGCATCGAGGAGCCGAGCCCGCTTCCGATGCGGCGCACGGGCGGCTTCTTCGGCTGGCTGTGGACCGGGCTCAAGGACCCGGTGGGCTGGCGCACGGTGCTGTACGAAGTGATCCGGTTGCCGTGGGCCGTGCTGACGTTCACGATCACGCTGGTCGGCCTCTTCGTGCTGTGGCCGGTGCTGCCGTTCATCGCGCGCGGTCTGGGGAACGCGGACCGGGCGATAGTGCGGGCATTGCTCTCCCCCTCCGACGAGTTGGAGCGGCGGATCGCCGAACTCGAGTCGGACCGGGGCGTCGTCGTCGACACGGCTGCCGCCGACCTGCGGCGCATCGAGCGCGATCTGCACGACGGGGCGCAGGCCCGGCTTGTCAATCTGGCCATGGGACTCGGCCTCGCGAAGGAGAAGCTCCTGGAGGGCCAGGCCGACGACGTGGTGGCGGCGATGGTCGACGAGGCGCACGGCGAGGTCAAGCTCGCTCTGCAGGAACTCCGGGACCTGGCGCGCGGAATCCACCCCGCGGTGCTCACCGACCGCGGGCTCGACGCGGCCCTGTCCGCCGTGGCCTCGCGTTGCACGGTGCCGGTGAAGGTGACGGCCGAGCTGTCGGGCCGGCCGGCGGAGGCGATCGAGGGCATCGCGTACTTCACGGTCTCCGAGCTGCTCCAGAACGTGAGCAAGCACAGCGGCGCGCGGTCCGCCTCGGTGGACGTGTGGCGCTCCCAGGACCGGCTGCTCATACAGGTGTGGGACGACGGGCGGGGCGGCGCGAGCCTGGACAAGGGGACCGGCATGTCGGGCCTCGCGGAGCGGCTCGACGCAGTCGACGGTCTGTTCGTCGTGGACTCGCCGGACGGCGGTCCGACCACGGTCACGGCGGAGCTTCCGTGGCGCGACAGGACCGAGCCGATACGGCACGGGTAGGGAAAACCCCCGGTCGAAGACGCCGACCCGTCGCATGGTCGCGGGACGCGCCCGCGAGGAGGCTTGTAGCAGAGCCGGAGAAAGCAGAGCCCGAGAAAGCAGAGCGACGGCTCCCCCGGCGGGCCTCAGCAGCCCCGAGCAGACCCGAGCAGAACGGACGGACACCGATGGCCACGCACCAGTACGGATATCGCGAGCAGAGCGACGCGCCGGCGTATTCGTCCACGAACTCGTCCGCGTACTCGTCCTCCTACGAGGACCGCGGCTACGACTCGGACTCCGGCCGCGGCTACGACCACGACGGCGGTCGCGGCGCCGGTTCCGGCCCCCGCCGGGGTCTGCGGCGGCTGCCGGCCGGGCTGCGGGCGCCGATCGAGGGGCGGGCGTGGCGGGAGTTCGGGTATCTGATGCTCAGCCTGCCGCTCAGCATCATCGGGTTCGTGTGGGCCGTGACGATGACCTCGCTGGGTGTGGGCCTGCTGATCACGTTCATCGGGGTCCCGGTGCTCGCGGCGGCGCTCGCCGGGTCGCGCGGGCTCGGGGCGCTGGAGCGGGTGCGGGCGCGCGGGCTGCTCGGCGTCGAGGTCGGTACGCCGGAGCCGCTGCGGCCGCGCACGGGCGGGCCGATGGGATGGGTGGGGGCGACGCTCAAAAGCGGCGTCTCGTGGCGGCATCTGCTGTACGGGGTGCTGCACATGCCGTGGGCGGTGTTCGGGTTCGCCGTGGGGCTGAGCTTCTGGGCGACCGGCTGGACGATGCTCACGTATCCGGTGTGGCGGTGGGTGTTCCCCACGTACGTGGGGCAGGACGGGATTCAGTTGTACGGCGACTCCGGCCACGCCGTGTATCTGGACAACCCCTTCGAGATCACGGTGACCGCGGGGCTCGGGCTGCTCGTCACGCTGGCCACGCCGTGGGTGATCCGGGCGCTGACGACGGTGGACCGGCTGATGGTGGTGGGGCTGCTCGGCCCCTCGCGGCTCCAGTCGCGCGTGGTGGAGCTGGAGTCGGACCGGGGCGTCGTGGCCGACACGGCGGCGGCCGACCTGCGCCGCATCGAGCGCGATCTGCACGACGGGGCGCAGGCCCGCCTTGTCAACCTGGCCATGGACCTCGGGGTGGCCAAGGAGAAGCTCGGCGAGGACCCGGCGACGGCGGCGCGCATGGTGGACGAGGCGCACGGCGAGGTGAAGACGGCGCTGCAGGAGTTGCGGGACCTGGCGCGCGGGATCCATCCGGCGGTGCTCACGGACCGGGGGCTCGACGCGGCGTTGTCGGCGGTGGCGTCGCGGTGTGCGGTGCCGGTGCAGGTGGAGGTCGACCTGGCGGAGCGGCCGGCGCCGGCCATCGAGGGCATCGCCTACTTCACGGTGTCCGAGCTCCTGCGGAACGTGAGCGAGCACAGCCGGGCCACGCGGGCGATGGTCGACGTGTGGCGGTCGCAGGACCGGTTGATGGTGCAGGTGTACGACAACGGGAGCGGCGGAGCGGTGGCCTCCGGCGGTTCGGGGTTGGCGGCGCTGGCCGGGAGGCTCGACGCGGTCGACGGAATCTTGGTGGTCGAGTCGCCCGAGGGTGGGCCGACGCGGGTGACGGCGGAGCTGCCGTGGCGTCGGGCCTGACACGGGGTTGAGCCCCCGGTCACCCTCGCCCGGCCCCGCGGCCTTCGCCGCACCGTGGCCGGGCCCCTTGGCTGCCGTCGCGCCGCACCGTGGTGCCGCCTTGCCCACCCTGCCGCCCAAGGCGGCAGATTGCCCAGGCGGGACGGCACCTTTTGCCCAGGCGGGACGGCACCATTTACCCAAGGCGGGACGGCACCATCAAGCCCGAGCCGGCAAATCAAGCCCTGCCGGCGGGCAATCAAGCCCCGTCGGCGGACAATCAAGCCCCGCTTGTGGACGAGAGCCCGCGGGGTCCGGGGCGGAGCCCCGTGACGTGGGAACGGCCGGCCGCCACCACGCGGGGCGCCAAAGCACCCACCCGCACCCCCCACCCGCACATTGCCCCACGCACACCCCCCGATCCTGGAATGCTGGGGGCATCAGGATCGATCGATCCCGGCGCGCACCGTGCCGGGACGCTCGTGCGGCTGGGGGGCCTAAGAACGTGGAGGACAAGGTGCGGGTCGTCATCGCAGAGGATTCGGTGCTGCTGAGGGAGGGCCTGACCCGCTTGCTCACGGACCGCGGACACGAGGTCGTCGCGGGCGTCGGCGACGGGGAAGCGCTGGTCAAGACCATCATCGAGCTGGCGGAACTGGCACAGCTGCCGGACGTGGTCGTCGCGGACGTGCGGATGCCGCCGACGCACACGGACGAGGGCGTGCGCGCCGCGGTGCGCCTGCGGGCCCGGTTCCCCGACCTCGGGGTGCTGGTCCTGTCGCAGTACGTGGAGGAGCAGTACGCCACGGAACTGCTCGCCGGATCGAGCCGTGGCGTCGGGTACCTGCTCAAGGACCGGGTCGCCGAGGTCCGGGAGTTCGTGGACGCGGTGGTGCGGGTCGCCGAGGGCGGCACCGCGCTCGACCCCGAGGTCGTCGCGCAGCTGCTCGGCCGCAGCCGTAAGCAGGACGTGCTGGCGAAGCTCACGCCGCGCGAGCGCGAGGTGCTCGGGCTGATGGCGGAGGGGCGTACGAACTCGGCGATCGCCCGGCAGCTCGTGGTGAGCGACGGCGCGGTCGAGAAGCACGTCAGCAACATCTTCCTGAAGCTGGGACTGTCCCAGAGTGACGGGGATCACCGCCGCGTACTGGCGGTCCTGACCTACCTCAATTCATGAACATCTGACACCCTGTCAGATACCGCGAGCACCGTAGGGCGCCACAGAACCATCGACCGACCGAGCGCGTCTCCACAGGGGAACCACCCAGGGGAATCCCCACACAAATCGGGGCGACCCGCCGTCTCATTTGGCGGTCCACCATGCGAATCGCCTCAGGAAGGCACCCCTTACAGACGTAGGGTGGGGCTGTGGTAGGGCCGGTGGGCCGGCCGTGCCCGCACAGCCGCCTCGAGGGAGGTCCAGTTCAGTGACCAGCCAGGTCAATAGCACCACCGAGCAGGC
Organism: Streptomyces sp. NPDC002754; assembly: GCF_053592315.1. Lineage (NCBI taxonomy): Bacteria > Bacillati > Actinomycetota > Actinomycetes > Kitasatosporales > Streptomycetaceae > Streptomyces > Streptomyces sp. NPDC002754. The sequence continues at coordinate 20,019 of NZ_JBSFVM010000029.1, read as the reverse complement.
CGACGGGACCGACAGCGCTGTTGTCGGCGGGCAGCGCACGTCGGCGGGACAATCGAGCAAGGACGTACGGCGTGTGGACCGGGTGATCATCCGGTTCGCGGGTGACTCCGGTGACGGCATGCAGCTCACGGGCGACCGCTTCACTTCGGAGACCGCGTCGTTCGGCAACGATCTCTCCACGCTGCCGAACTTCCCGGCCGAGATCCGCGCCCCCGCAGGAACGCTGCCGGGCGTGTCCTCCTTCCAGCTGCACTTCGCCGACCACGACATCCTCACGCCGGGCGACGCGCCGAACGTACTGGTGGCGATGAACCCGGCCGCGTTGAAGGCGAACATCGCGGACGTGCCGCGCGGCGCCGAAGTCATCGTGAACACCGATGAGTTCACCAAGCGGGCGATGCAGAAGGTGGGTTACGCGGACAGCCCCCTGGAGGACGGGTCGCTCGACGGGTATCACGTGCACCCGGTGCCGCTGACGACGCTGACCGTCGAGGCGCTGAAGGAGTTCGAGCTCTCGCGCAAGGACGCGGGCCGCTCGAAGAACATGTTCGCGCTCGGCCTGCTGTCGTGGATGTACCACCGGCCGACCGAGGGCACGGAGAAGTTCCTCAAGGCCAAGTTCGCCAAGAAGCCCGAAATCATGAAGGCGAACCTGGCGGCGTTCCACGCGGGCTGGAACTTCGGCGAGACGACCGAGGACTTCGCGGTCTCCTACGAGGTCGCGCCCGCCTCCACCGCCTTCCCGACCGGCACGTACCGCAACATCTCCGGGAACCTGGCCCTCTCGTACGGGCTGATCGCGGCCTCGAAACAGGCGGACCTGCCGCTGTACCTGGGCTCGTACCCGATCACGCCGGCGAGCGACATCCTGCACGAGCTCAGCAAGCACAAGAACTTCGGCGTGCGCACCTTCCAGGCCGAGGACGAGATCGCCGGGATCGGCGCCGCGCTCGGCGCGGCCTTCGGCGGCAGCCTGGGCGTCACCACGACGAGCGGCCCCGGCGTCGCTCTCAAGTCCGAGACCATCGGGCTCGCCGTGTCGCTCGAACTCCCCCTCCTCGTCATCGACATCCAGCGCGGCGGCCCCTCTACCGGGCTGCCGACCAAGACCGAGCAGGCGGACCTGCTCCAGGCCATGTTCGGGCGCAACGGCGAGGCCCCGGTCCCGGTCGTCGCACCGAAGACCCCGGCCGACTGCTTCGACGCGGCACTCGAAGCCGCCCGGATCGCGGTCACCTACCGCACCCCGGTCATGCTGCTCTCGGACGGCTACCTGGCCAACGGCTCGGAACCGTGGCGCATCCCCGAGGTCGACGAACTCCCGGACCTGCGCGTCCAGTTCGCCTCCGGCCCGAACCACACCACCGAGGACGGCACCGAGGTCTACTGGCCGTACAAGCGCGACCCGCAGACCCTCGCCCGCCCGTGGGCGATCCCCGGCACGCCGGGCCTCGAGCACCGCATCGGCGGCATCGAGAAGCAGGACGGCACGGGCAATATCTCGTACGACCCGGCCAACCACGACTTCATGGTCCGCACCCGGCAGGCGAAGATCGACGGCATCGACGTGCCCGACATCGAGGTCGACGACGCCACCGGCGAGGCCCGCACGCTCGTCCTCGGCTGGGGCTCGACGTACGGCCCGATCACGGCCGCGGTGCGCCGCCTGCGCACCGCCGGTGAGCACATCGCGCAGGCCCATCTGCGCCACCTCAACCCGTTCCCGCGGAATCTGGGCGAGGTCCTGAAGCGTTACGACCAGGTGGTGATCCCCGAGATGAACCTCGGCCAGCTCGCCACGCTCGTACGGGCGAGGTATCTGGTGGACGCGCACAGCTACAACCAGGTCAACGGAATGCCGTTCAAGGCTGAGCAGCTCGCCACCGCTCTCAAGGAGACCATCGATGGCTGAGACGACCACTGAGGCAAGCGGGGACAGCGCGGACACGCTTCTGTCGCTGGTCCCCAAGGCCGAGGCCAAGCAGTCCATGAAGGACTTCAAGTCCGACCAGGAAGTGCGCTGGTGCCCCGGCTGCGGCGACTACGCGGTCCTCGCCGCCGTGCAGGGCTTCATGCCCGAGCTCGGCCTGGCGAAGGAGAACATCGTCTTCGTCTCCGGGATCGGCTGCTCGTCCCGCTTCCCGTACTACATGAACACGTACGGGATGCACTCCATCCACGGCCGTGCCCCGGCCATCGCGACCGGACTCGCCTCCTCCAGGCGGGACTTGAGCGTGTGGGTCGTGACCGGTGACGGCGACGCGCTGTCCATTGGCGGCAACCACCTCATCCACGCGCTGCGGCGCAATGTGAACCTGAAGATCCTGCTGTTCAACAACCGGATCTACGGACTCACCAAGGGCCAGTACAGCCCGACATCCGAGGTCGGCAAGATCACCAAGTCGACGCCGATGGGTTCGCTCGACGCGCCCTTCAACCCGGTGTCGCTCGCGATCGGCGCCGAGGCGTCCTTCGTGGCGCGCACCGTCGACTCCGACCGCAAGCACCTCACGTCGGTGCTCCGGGCGGCCGCCGACCACCAGGGCACGGCGCTCGTCGAGATCTACCAGAACTGCAACATCTTCAACGACGGCGCCTTCGAGGTCCTCAAGGACAAGCAGCAGGCCGAGGAAGCCGTCATCCGCCTCGAACACGGGCAGCCGATCACCTTCGGGGCCGAGGCCTCGAAGGGCGTCGTGCGCGACGCGGCCACCGGCGACCTCAGGATCGTGCCGGTCACGGAGGAGAACAAGGCGGACATCCTGGTCCACGACGCCCACACGGCGTCCCCGACCACGGCCTTCGCGCTCTCCCGGCTCGCCGACCCCGACACCCTGCACCACACCCCGATCGGCGTCCTGCGCGATGTCGAACGGCCCGTCTACGACGTGCAGATGGGCGACCAGCTCGACGCCGCGATCGAGCGGGACGGCAAGGGCGAACTGGGCGCACTGCTCGCCGGCGGCGACACCTGGACCGTCGCGGGCTGAGCACCCCGCGGACGCACGAAGAGGTCCGGACGCGGAGTACCGCGTCCGGACCTCGCGCGTTTCCCGGACCTCGCACGTTCCACGGCGCGGGCGTCAGGACCGTATGGCGATACGGGCATGACGGGCGGGGCCCGGCGGGGCTACCTTCGTGGGGGCCGCCGCTGGGCTGCCGTGTGTCACGAGGGAGGGTTCATGCAGGACGGAGCGGGCGCGGCACCCGACGGGCGGGACGAGAGCCGGAAAGAGGCGCGCACCGGGCTCCTCAACGGGTTCGCGGCGTACGGGATGTGGGGCCTCGTCCCCCTGTTCTGGCCGCTGCTCAAGCCCGCGGGCGCCGTGGAGGTGCTGGCCCACCGGATGGTGTGGGCGCTGGTCGTCGTCGGCATCGCGCTGCTCTTCGTACGGAAGTGGGACTGGGCGCGCGAGCTGATCCGGCAGCCGAAGCGGCTGGGGCTCGTCACGATCGCCGCGACCGTCATCACCATCAACTGGGGCGTCTACATCTGGTCCGTGAACTCCGGCCATGTCGTCGAGGCCTCCCTCGGGTACTTCATCAACCCGCTCGTCTCGATCGCGCTCGGCGTCCTGCTGCTGAAGGAGCGGCTGCGGCCCGCGCAGTGGGCGGCCGTCGGGACCGGCGTCGTCGCCGTCCTGGTGCTCGCCGTCGGGTACGGGCAGCCGCCGTGGATCTCGCTGGTGCTCGCGTTCTCGTTCGGCACGTACGGGCTCGTGAAGAAGAAGGTGAACATGAGCGGCCTGGAGTCGCTCGCCGCCGAGACCACCGTGCAGTTCCTGCCCGCACTCGCCTACCTGCTGTGGCTGGGGGCGCAGGGCCGCTCGACCTTCGGGACGGAGGGAGTGGGACACGCCGCGCTGCTCGCGTCGTCCGGGCTCATCACGGCCCTTCCGCTGGTGTGCTTCGGCGCGGCGGCGATCCGGGTGCCGCTGTCGACACTGGGGCTCCTTCAGTACCTGACGCCCGTCTTCCAGTTCGTGCTGGGCGTCTGGTACTTCCACGAGGCGATGCCCGCCGAGCGGCTGGCCGGCTTCTCCCTGGTGTGGCTGGCGCTCGCCGTTCTGACCTGGGACGCGCTGCGCACGGCGCGGATCAACCGGACCCGACTGGCCGAGGCGGCGGCAGAATCGGCGCGCCAAACGCCAACTTCCGCCCCGGCGGAGGAAGTTCGGCCTATAACTGGTGCATGACCCTGCACTGGAAGCTCGTCGTGGACGCCGCCGATCCGCACACACAGGCCGAGTTCTGGGCGGCCACCCTCGGCTACGAGATCGAGGACAACGCCGCACTGATCGAGCGGCTCCTCGGGTTCGGCGCCGTGGCCGAGGCCGACACCGTGACACGGTGGGAGCGCCGGTCCTTCCGCGACCTGGTCGCCGTCCGCCACCCTGACGACCCGGTGGACGCGGACACCGGCACCGGGCTCGGCCGCCGGATCCTGTTCCAGCGGGTGCCCGAGGCCAAGGAAGGCAAGAACCGGCTGCACATCGACGTACACACACAGGCCGGGCAGCGGGCGGCCGAGGCCGAGCGGCTCACCGGTCTCGGCGCGCGCCTCCTGAACGAGGTGAAGGGGCAGGGCGGGGAGTGGCTGCTGATGGCCGACCCCGAGGGGAACGAGTTCTGCCTGCACTGACCCGGCGCGTACCCGGCGCGTACCGGGCCGACCGGTCGGCGGCCCGTCCGGTCACCAACTCTTCGCCGAATCCCCTCCGTTCGACTCTCAGCGCTCCTCCTAACCGCCAGTAACCTGTGGTCGACCCTACGGGCGGTCGATGCCCACGTCGCGTCCCGCCCGCGACTGAAGCAACTTGTTCTGCTCCTGGAGGAGCCTTGACCTACGGACGCCTCCTGGGCGCCACCGGCCCGCGCCCGGACCACGGGGACGGTGCGTGATGGGGGACTTCAACGGCAGCCTCACCGTCGCCCTGCTCCTGTTCCTTCTCTTCATCGGCGCCTGCCTGTTCCTGTCGATGTGGGCCAGCCCCGACCTCCGCGTCGGGGACGAGTTCTTCCGCGTCGGCGAGGGCAACCGACTCGGGGCCCGCCTGATCGGGCTCGCCTACGCCGGTGACATCGCGAACGCCGCCGCGATCATGTTCCTCGTCGGGGTCGTGGCCGTGGCCGGCGGCGACGGTGTGGCCGTCGCCACGTGCGCCGCACTCTCACCGCTCCTGATGCGGCAGTGGCTGGCGAAGCGCCTCGCGGGCATCGGCGGGCGGTCGTTCGGCGAGACCGTCACCCGTCATCTGCCCCCGGGGCCCGGCCGCCGTGCCGCCGGCGTCGCCCTGCTCACCGCGACGGTGCCGCTGATCACCGCCCAGTTGCAGCCCATCGGCGACACGGCCCGGATGGTCGGCATCGACGACCTCGCGACCCGGCAGATCCTCATCGTGCTGATGGGTGCCCTGATCGTCGCCTGCGCGGCGATCGGCGCCACTCGGGGCGCGACCGTGCTGCAGCTCGTCAAGATCGGCGGGCTGATGCTCATCGCCCCGATCCTCGCGCTCCTGGTCGTGATCAGGTTCAGCGGGGACTTCGGCGCGCTGGTCAACGCCGCCGACCGGCACCGGAGCGGATCGGCCGGCTTTCTGGAGATGGGCCAGCTCTTCGGCAACGGCCCCATCGGATTCATCGACCTCGCCGCGTTCTGCTCCTGCGTACTGACGGGCGCGGCCTTCATGCCGTACCTCATCGCGCGCTTCACCGACGCTCCGCATCCGCGCGCCGCCCGCCGCGTCGCGGGCGTGGGCTTCGCCGTCATCGCCCCGCTGTGCGCCCTGGCGGCCCTCATCGGCGTCGGCGCGGCGGCCCTCGTGCCCCAGAAGGACCTCGTGTCCCAGGGGCAGTTCGGCGGAAACATCATCACCCGCCTCGCCATCGCCCTGGACGGCTCGGAGGACGGGCTCGGCAAGTGGCTGCTGTTCGGGCTCTGCACCACCTTCCTGACGGTCCTCGCGGCCGCCTCCGTCCTCCTGCTGTCCACGGCCGCCTCCGTCGTCCGCGACCTCGGCGCCGGCGGCCCGGTGGCCAAGCCGGAAGGGCTCAAGGCCGACGGCACGACGAGCATCAGCGCGGGCCGCGCCCGCCTCACCATGAGCATCGTCGGCGGGGTGAGCATTCTGCTCGCCGCCCTCACTCCCGACGTCAGCCCGATGTTCTGGCTGGTCCTGTCCTACACGGTGACGACCTCGTCGGTCCTCCCGCTCGTGATCCACTCGCTGCGCAGCGACCGCCCCATGTCCGCGGCGGCCATGAAGCGCTGCGTCTACGGGAGCACGGCGGCGATCCTGGTCGCCACCTTCTTCTCCCCCTCGGTCTCGGGAAACCCGTACGCGGTCTTCCCCGGCCTGGACTGGAGCTTCTGGCCGTTCTACTCCTCGGTCCTGGTGAGCGCCCCCGTCGGCTTCCTCCTCGCCCGCCCCCGGCGTGGCGACCAGCCGCCGCGGAACGCCGCCCGGTCCGAGACCCCGTATCCCACCAGGACCGTCTGACCGACACTGTCCGCTGCGCGGTTCACGACGTGATGTCCTTCGCCGTGAACCGCGCCCACGCCGCGGAGCCGAACACCGCCGCGTACAAGGCCTGCAGTTCGAGGTTCTTGACCACGTCGTCCCAGTACACCGGCGCGCGCATCAGGTCGGCGAAGGACAGCCACTGGTGCGAGAACAGATAGGGCTGGATCGCGTGCAGCTGCGGGATCTGGTCGAGGATCTGGACGGTGATCAGCAGGCCCACCGTCGTCGCCATCGCCGCGATGCCGCTGCCGGTGAGCGTCGAGACGAACAGGCCGACGGCCGCGATACCGACCAGGGACGCCGCGACCACCAGCGCGATCAGGAACGCGCGCCACAGCCCTTCGCCGAAGCCGATCCGCGTGCCGGAGATGGTGACCACGTCGCCGAGCGGGAACAGCAGCATCCCGGTGAGGAGCGCGGAGACCGCCACCACCAGCGTCGCGAGCAGGCAGAAGGCGAGCACCGTCGCGTATTTGGTGAGCAGCAGACGGGTCCGGCCCGCGGGGGCGACGAGCAGATAGCGCAGCGTCCCGGAGCTCGCCTCGCCCGCCACGGCGTCGCCCGCGACGACGCCGACCGACATGGGCAGGAAGAACGGGAGCGTCGCGGCGAGCGCGGTGAACACCAGGAACAGGCCGTTGTTGGTGATCTGCGCGATGAACGCGGGACCGCCGCCTCCGCCCGCCGACCCGTCCCCGCCCGTCTCGATCTTCACGGCGACACCGATCAGGATCGGCACACCGGCGAGGACCGCGAGCAGGGCGAGCGTGCGCCAGCGGCGCAGGGTCACGGTCAGCTCGCTGCGCAGCAGCCCGAACGTCCACAAGGCCTTCGGCCGGGGCGCCTCAAGCGTCTCAACCCGCGACATCGAAGCCCTCCCCCGTCAGCGCGACGAACGCGTCCTCCAGCGAGGCCCGCTCGACGCCGAAGCCGCGCACGCGCACGCCCGCGGTGACCAGTGCCGTGTTCAGTTCCGCCACGTCCATTTCGGGAGGGGGTGGTTCGGCCGTGACCCGCTCGTCCTCCGTTTCGAGGACGGTCAGCCCGTGCTCCTTGAGGACGCGCGCGGCGTCGGCCGGGTCCGGGGTCGTGACGGCGAGCTTTCCGCGTACGCCCGCGGCCAGTTCGGCGACGGGCCCCTGAGTCAGGAGGCGGCCCTTGGCCATCACCGCGGCGTGCGTACAGACCTGCTCGATCTCGTCGAGAAGGTGCGAGGAGAGAAAGACGGTCGTGCCGTCGGAGGCCAACTCCCGTACCAGGCTTCTGATCTCCCGCATGCCCTGCGGGTCGAGCCCGTTCGTCGGCTCGTCGAGGACGAGCAGCCGGCGCGGTGTGAGCAGGGCCGCGGCAAGGCCGAGCCGCTGCTTCATGCCGAGCGAGTACGCCCTGGCCTTCTTGCCCGCCGCCGCCTCCAGGCCCACCCGGTCGAGGGCCTGTTCGACCCGCGCCCTGCGGGTGCGGGGGTCGGCGGTCGGGTCGGCGGAGTCGTAGCGCAGCAGGTTGTCCCGGCCGGTGAGGAAGCCGTACAGGGCGGGCCCCTCGATCAGCGCGCCCACCTGCGGCAGCACGGTCGACGCCGCGCGCGGCATGGAGTGGCCGAGGACTCGGGCAGCGCCCGAGGTCGGCTCGATCAGCCCCATCAGCATCCGGATGGTGGTCGTCTTGCCGGAGCCGTTCGGCCCGAGGAAGCCGAAGACGGCGCCCTGCGGGACGCTCAGACTGAGCCCGTCGACGGCGAGCTGCCCGCCCCGGTACCGCTTGCTGAGCTCCCGCGTCTCGATGGCCGGATCCGTGACCGGTTGCTCCTCCATGCCCCTCCTCCGCATACGGGTGAGGGGGTGGTGCGCACCACCCCCTCACCGTGAACCACCGCTGAATCAGCCCGCGTTGGCCGCCTTCACCAGCGCGTCCTTGGTGACCGCACCGGCGTACGCCTTCCCGTCCTCGGTGACCAGTACGTTCACGAGGCGGGTCGAGTAGACGGTCCCGGAGCCGAACTCGCCCTTCACCTGGTCACCCAGCGAGCTCAGGAACTTCTGCGCGTCGGGCGGCATCTCGGCCGAGCCCTTGCCCGCGGCCAGGCCACCGGCCTCCTTCGGCAGCTTCAGCTCGGCGATCGAGGTCCAGCCCTTGCCGATGACGTTCAGGTCGTCGAGGCCGCCGGCCTTGAGGTCCTTGGCCTTGAGGTCCTCGGGTGTGGCCCCCCGCTCGTTGCGCTGCGCCTTCGCGACGTCGTCCGCCTCGGTGACCTTCGTGCCCTTCGACGGCTTGAAGTCGAAGGTGGAGGCGGCCGGCTTCGCGAAGTCGACCTTGGTGAAGCCCGCGTCGACCACGGCCGCGCCGCCGCCCGCCGGGGTCAGGCTGAACTTGAGCGGCGTGCCGGTCTTCGCGTCCACGGACACGGTGATCGCGCCGACCGTCGAACCGGACTGCTTCGGCTTGATCTGCAACCGGTACGCGTCCCGGCCCGCGACCTGCGAGGTCCCGTCGACGGTGAACGACGTGGTGTCGCCGCCTGCCTTGAGGACCTCGTCCGTGAGCTCCTTCGGCGTGGCGGGAACGCCCTTCGGGGCCTTCTTCGCGTGGTCGCCCGAGCTGCCGTGGTCCGCGCCCTGCTTCTGCTTCGCGTGGTACGCCTCGTCCGACTTGCTGTCGTAGGCCCACACGTCGTCGCCGTTGTGGATCACGCTGTACTCGGACGTGTCGTCGAGCACCGACAGCTTCTGCCGGTCCGCGCCGTCCGCCGCGACGCGCAGCGTGTGCGAACCGGTGGCCAGCTCGGTCAGCTTCGACTGCGGGTCGGCCGATGAGCCGCCCTCGCCGCCACCCTCGCTGCCGCCACCCATCAGGCCGCCGCCCGCGGCGCCGCCGACGGAGGGCAGGCCCAGGTCCGTGTTGATCTTCACGGTGCCGGAGAGCTGCTCGGTGTCCGACTTGGCGATCTTCTCGATGAGCTGTCGCGCTGTGACCTTCGGAAGGTCCGGGTCGCCCGAGCTGGCGAGCGCCGGAACGAGCCCGATCGTCGCCGCGGCCACCCCCACCACGGCCACGGGGACCGCGTAGCGGAAGACCTTCCGCCGCCCGGCGCCCTCGGTGTCTCCGTTGTCTTCGGATGCGTACGGTGCCATGTTCTTGCCCTACCTCCGTGATCGGCGGCGGCTTACCGTCCTGTGCACTCGTCCAGTCTGCGTCCACCCCGAGCCGCCATTCTCACCCGGATTGGTCTGGGATGGTGTACCCAATCTGACCAAACCGGCCACAAGGAAGCGTCAGACCCCGGGATCAACTCCGCGTACGCCTACGGGATGACACACAGCGGCGGCGTCTCCCCCGCCCCTTAGGGGAGACGCCGCCGACCGAGGTACGTGGCCCGGGCCCCGAGGTCACAGCTGCCCGAAGGGGCCACGCCGCCCACGGTGTTGAGGCGCGGGGTCCGGGGCAGAGCCCCGCGACCGGCGGAGGTCAACCCGCCCGATGCACCACCGCATCGCACAACTCCACCAACGCCACCTTCGCCTCACACTCCCGCAACGGCGCCAACACCGCCCTCGCCTCCTCCGCGAAGCGCACCGTGTCACGCCGCGCCTGCTCCAGCGCCGGATGCCCCCGCAACCGCGCGACCGCCTCGGCGAGCCGCTCGTCGTCCCCGAGGTCCGAGTCCAGGAGCTCGACCAGCTCCTTGTCCTCGGCGAGCCCGAGCCGCTCGGCCCGTTCCCGCAACCGCAGGACCGGCAGCGTGGCGATCCCCTCACGCAGATCCGTCCCGGGCGTCTTCCCGGACTCGTGCGAGTCGGACGCGATGTCGAGCACGTCGTCGGCGAGCTGGAAGGCGACGCCGAGCCGCTCCCCGTACTGGGTGAGCACATCCACCACGGTCTCGTCGGCCCCGGACATCATCGCGCCGAAGCGGCACGCCACGGCGATGAGCGAGCCGGTCTTCCCGCTGAGCACGTCCAGATAGTGGTCGACCGGGTCCCGCCCGTCGGCCGGTCCGGCCGTCTCCAGGATCTGGCCGGTGACGAGCCGCTCGAACGCCTCCGCCTGGATCCGGACGACGTCCGGGCCGAGGTCGGCGAGCGTGTGCGACGCGCGCGCGAAGAGAAAATCGCCGGTGAGGACGGCCACCGAGTTGTCCCAGCGCTGGTTGGCGCTCGGCACCCCGCGCCGTACGTCCGCCTCGTCCATCACGTCGTCGTGGTACAGCGTCGCGAGGTGGGTGAGCTCGACGCCGACGGCGGAGGGCACGATCCCCGGCGCGTACGGGTCGCCGAACTGGGCCGCGAGGGTCACGAGCAGCGGCCTGAACCGCTTGCCACCGGCGCGTACCAGATGCTGGGCGGCCTCCGTGATGAAGGGAACCTCGCTCTTGGTGGCTTCGAGCAGTCCCTCCTCGACAGCCGCCAATCCGGCCTGGACATCGGCTTCGAGAGCCTGGTCCCGCACGCTAAGACCGAAAGTCCCGACGACGGTCACGAGTGGGTCTCCTGTCTGCTGACGATCACATGGCGAACTCGGTCGATCAGTCGGTCGATGACACGGTTTGTCGATGTGTCGCTGCCATCACTCAAGTCAGCGTATCCGGTCGCGTTTCGATCACAGGTGGCGCCCGCCCGAACACCCCGGACCAGGCGGCCTCGCGACACCACCGGTATGTTCTTGATCAGCACAGACGACCTGGAGTACGTACTTTGTCCCGCACCGAGACCGACACGGGCAGCACACCGCCCCCTGAGGACGACACGGCCTTCTTCGGCCAGCCAAAGGGCCTGCTCACCCTCTCCGGCCTGGAGGTCTGGGAACGGTTCTCGTTCCTCGGCATGCAGGCCATCCTCGTCCTGTACTTCGCCGACACCGTCGCGCACGGCGGCATGGGCATGGACCCCGGCAACGCGGCCTCGGTCTCGGCGGCGTACGGCACGCTCGTCTACCTCGTCTCGGTCGCGGGCGGCTGGCTCGCCGACCGGATCCTCGGCTCGTACCGCGCCGTCCTGCTGGGCGGCATCCTCATCGCCTGCGGACATTACTCGATGGCGGTGCCCACGCCCACGATGACGTGGGTCGGGCTCGGCCTGATCAGTGCCGGTACCGGCCTGCTCAAGCCGAATGTCGCCTCGATGGTCGGCAAGCTGTACCGGACCGCCGACGAACGCCGCGACGCCGGCTTCGCGCTCTACTACATGGGCATCAACATCGGCGCGTTCGCGGGACCGCTGATCACCGGCTGGCTCGGCGACCACAAGGGCTGGCACTGGGGCTTCTCCGCCGCCGCCGTCGGCATGACGTTCGGCCTGATCCAGTACGTCGCGGGCCGCCGTCACCTGGCCGGGCGCACGGACGCCGCCGAGTACGCGCTGCCGCCCGAGGGGATGCGCCGGGCGGTGCGGCTGATGATCGTGGGCGCGGTCGTGGTGGCCGCCGTCGCGGTGGCCCTGGCCCTGGCCGGGTGGCTGACGATGGGCCGCTTCGTCGACGTCCTCACGTACATCTCGGTGATCGCGCCGATCGTGTACTTCGTGGTGATGTTCAGGAGCCCCCGGGTCACGGCGGAGGAACGCGGCCGCCTCAAGCCCTACCTGGTCCTCTTCATCGCCTCCGTCGCCTTCAACTTCATCCTGTTCCAGGCGTACTCGACGATGATGCTGCTGGCCGCCTCGAACGCCGAGTCGACCATCCTCGGCTTCGACTTCCCCACCAGCTGGTACGCCTCCGCGCTCGGCGCCTTCGAGGTGGCGCTGGCCCCCGTCGTGGCGGGCCTGTGGGTGCGGATGGGCAAGCGCCAGCCGCACGCCTCCAACAAGATCGCGATCGGCGTGATCCTGGGCGGCCTGTCGTTCGTGCTGATGGCGCTGCCGACGTCCGGCCACAGCGGTGACACGTACAAGATGGCGGCCTGGTGGATCGTCGGCTCGTACCTGCTGCTCGGGCTCGGCGACATCCTCGTCGAGACGTCCGGCATGTCGGCGACGACCAAGCTCGCCCCGAAGGCCTTCGCCAGCCAGACCATGTCGCTCTGGTTCCTCTCGCTCGCACTCGCGAACGGAATCCAGGCCCAGGTGGTCAAGGTCTACGGCGAGGTCTCGACCCCCGCCTACTTCGGCGTCAACGGCGCGATCGCGGTCGCGGTCGGTATCGCCGTGATCGCCCTGGCGCCGTGGCTGCGCCGCACCATGCACCCCGTTCACTGAGGTACTCCCATGAGCCCTGCTTCCCCCCACATCCGATCCGAGTTCCCGTACGGAACGGTCCGCGAGGACATCCGCGTACCCCTGTCCGACGGGACGACGCTCTTCGCCCGCGTATGGCGCCCGGTGACGGACGATCCCGTGCCGGTGCTCCTGGAGTACCTCCCCTACCGGACCTCCGACTGGACGGCGCCGCGCGACTGGCAGCGGCACCCCTGGTACGCGGGTCATGGCTACGCCTCCGTACGCGTGGACGTGCGCGGGCACGGCAACAGCGAGGGCATGCCGACCGACGAGTACTCCGAGACGGAGCTCGCCGACGGCGTGGAGGTCGTGAACTGGCTCGCCGCGCAGCCCTGGTCGTCCGGCAAGGTCGGCATGTTCGGCATCTCCTGGGGCGGCTTCAACTCCCTCCAGATCGCGGCCCTCGCCCCCGAGCCGCTGAAGGCGATCGTGACCGTCTGCTCGGCGGACGACCGCTACGACAACGACGTGCACTACATGGGCGGCTCCGTGCTCGCCGTCGACATGCACGCGTGGGCGGCGACGATGCTCGCGTTCGTGTCGCGACCGCCGGACCCGAAGTACGTGGGCGACGGCTGGAAGGACATGTGGACGAAGCGCCTCGACGCCGTCGACCCGTTCATCCACACCTGGCTCGACCACCAGACCCGCGACGACTACTGGCGGCACGGCAGCGTCTGCGAGGACTACTCCGCGATCAAGGCGGGCGTGCTCGCGGTCGGCGGCTGGCACGACCCGTACCGGGACACGGTGCTGCGCCTCGCCGAGCACCTCCCGGCCGAGCAGATGCGCGGCATCATCGGCCCCTGGTCGCACCAGTACCCGGACCGCGGCCTGCCGCCGGGCCCGGCCATCGGCTTCCTCCAGGAGACGCTGCGCTGGTGGGACCACTGGCTCAAGGGCGAGGACACAGGGGTCATGGCCGAGCCCAAGCTCCGCTCCTGGATCAGCGACTCGCACCCGCCGGCCACCGTCTACGACCGGCTGCCGGGCCACTGGGTCGGCGACACGTCATGGCCCTCGCCGAACGTCTCCCCCCTCTCGTACGCACTTCAGGGCCCGCCCCAGCTCGTGCGTTCGCCGCAGCACACCGGCCTGGACGCGGGCCGCTTCTTCCCGTTCGGGAACGATGCGGATCTGCCGCCCGACCAGCGGGAGGAGGACGCGAAGTCGGCGTGCTTCGAGTTCGAGGTGCCGCAGGACGTACGGGTACTCGGCAGGCCGCGCGTGACGCTGCGGCTGACGTGCCCGGTGGAGCGCGGGCAGGTCGTGGCGCGGGTGTGCGACGTGGCGCCGGACGGCTCCTCGACGCTCGTGACGCGCGGCGTCCTCAACCTGTCCTCCCGGCATGGTCGTTCCGAGAACGTGCCGTGGGAGCCGGACACCACGGAGGATGTCACCTTCGAGCTGAACGGCATCGGCCACGCCTTCCCGGCGGGACACCGCATCCGGCTCGCGGTCTCGTCCGCGTACTGGCCGTGGATCTGGCCCCAGCCGGGTTCGGAGGCCGGATTCACGCTCGACCCGGTGGGCAGCGCGCTCGAACTTCCCGTACGGAGCGGTGGGCCGGGCGCGGACATCACCTTCGCCGAACCGGAGCAGTCCGAGCCTCTCGGCGTCGTCTACCCGGAGACACTGGAGGGGCCGCGGCCCGAGCGGCTGGTCGTACGGGACGTGGCCGAGGGCGAGTGGAAGCTGGAGGTCGACCCGCGCTACGGCGGCACGCGTCTGTACCCGGACGGCCTGGAGTTCACCGAGGACGCGCTGGAGACGTACGTCATCAACGAGTCCGACCCGCTGTCCGCCCGCACCCGCTCCGACTGGACGATCCGCCTGCATCGCCCGGACACGGGCTGGGACGCGAAGGTCACCACCCGCTCCGAAATCACCTGCACGGACCGGGAGTTCATCACGTCCAGCGAGGTGATCTGCCGCGACGGCGAGGAAGTCGTCTTCCACCGCACATGGGAGCGACGGATCCCGCGCACGGCGGGGTGAGAGGCCTCCCGAAGGTCCTGCCGGACGGGCCTGCTCAATCGCCGCAGGGGCTATAAATAGCCCCTGCGGCGATTGAGGCGCGTCTTTCAAGCCCCGATCTTTCAAGCCCCGCCGGCGATTGAGGCGCGGGGTCCGGGGCGGAGCCCCGTGGCCGGGGGACGGGTTACCGGTAGAGGCGGTCGAGGACCTCCGCCACCCCGTCCGCCTCGTTCGACGAAGTCACCTCGTCGGCGACCGCCTTCAGCTCAGGATGCGCATTGGCCACCGCCACCCCCCGCCCCGCCCACACGAACATCGGCACGTCGTTCGGCATGTCACCGAACGCGATCGTCTCACCGGCCCCCACCCCCAACCTCCGCGCCGCGAGACTCAGCCCCGTCGCCTTCGTCACCCCACGCGGCTGCAGCTCCACCGTCCCGGGCCCGGACATCGTGACGGTCGCGAGCGGCCCCACCGCGGCCCTCGCCACCGCCGCCAACGCGTCGTCGGACAGCGACGGATGCCGCAACAGCACCTTGCTGATCGGCCGCTCCCAGAGCGCCGCCCGCCCCCGCACCCGTACCGCGGGCAGCGTCGGATGCGGCATGAGGTAGCCGGGCTCGATGAGCGTGAGGCCCTCCACCCCGTCCTGGTCGACGGCCGCGTACACCTGACCGACCTCGGCCTCGATCTTCCCGAGGGCCTGCTCGGCGAGGTCCCGGTCGATCGTCAGCGACCACAGCAGCCGGTCCGCCACGCCGTCGTACAGCTGCGCCCCCTGCGCGCACACGGCGAGCCCGCTCCCGCCGAGGTCGTCGAGGATCGGCTTCACGCGGGGCGCGGGCCGCCCCGTCACCACGATGTGCCGCGCGCCCGCGGCGACGGCCGCCGCCAGGGCGTCGCGGGTCCGGTCGGAGACCGTGTCGTCGCCGCGCAGCAGCGTGCCGTCCAGGTCAGTGGCGATGAGTGCATATGCGGGTGCGGGCATGATCCGAAGAATACGGACCGGCCGCGCCCCCGAGCCGTCGAGTACCGGCCACCCTGGCGAGGAACGGCCGGTCACGACGCGGTGATGTCATCTGTTCGGGTTACTTCCCGACAGGGTCAACCGGGTTGAGCACACCGGTAGTTGTCGGTGACACCGGCACCGCCTCACCCGTGCGCCGACGCCAGATGCCCGGCGAGCCGGGGCGAGGCGAACTCCGTGCCGCAGACGAAGCGCATGACGGGACCGTACGAGGATCCGCCCAGCATCCCGGTGAAGTACAGGCCGGGAACGGACGACACATACCCGGCGCCGAGCCGCGGCGTACCCCGGCTGGAGGCGAGCCGCGTGCGCAACCCCTCCCCCAGGAACGGCATCGCCGCCAGGTCCACCCGGTACCCCGTCGCCCCGATGACATGGTCGGCGGACAGGTCGGCGGCGCGGCCGCCTAGCGTCCGCACGCCCAGGACGGGCACGCCCCGGGACACCGTCACCCGCTCGATCCCCGCGATGTCCCGCACCGCGACCTTGCCCTCGAACCGCTCCTTCAGCCACCACGCGCCCAACGGTCCGAGCACCCGCCTGACCAGGAAGTGCCGTGCCTGCGGCGGGAGATGGCGGTACGGGTGCGGGTAGTACGTGAGCGCGTACAACGACCACGCATTGCCGAACGGGGTCTCCGGGCGGAACCTCGGCTGCTGCCACGGCGGCGCCCCGAAGCGGACCCGGCCCCTGCCGCGCGCGACCACCGTCACGCTCGCGCCCGCCTCCGCCGCGAGCGCCGCCGTCTCCAGGGCGGACTGGCCCGCCCCGACGACGATCAGCTCCTTGCCCGCGAACCGGGACAGGTCGTGGTGCTGCGCGCTGTGCGAGACCGGGCCCGTGGGGGCGGGTCCGTCCGGCACGGCCGCGGTGAACTCCCCCGGCAGGTACTCAAGTCCTGACAGGCCGGTGGCGACGACCACCGCCCGCGCCGTGAACTGCTCGCCCGAGTCCAGCTTCAGCTCGAAGCCCTCGCGCCCGCGCCGGTCCACGGAGACCACCCGCACCCGCTCCAGGTCGGGCACCAGCTTCTTCTGGAACCAGTCGCCGTACGCCACGAACGTGTCGGCGGATATCAGGTCCTCGTCCGTGACGAGGCGCTTGATCCCGGCCGCGTCGCAGTAGTCGACCAGCTTGTGTCCGCGCTGCGGCGCGTCGATGTTCGACGCGGACGGCACGGACTTGAGGATCATGCCTTCGGGCATGTGCGAGCGCCAGCTCACCATGGGTTCCCCGAAGACCCTGACGGGTATGTCGCGCGCCCTCAAGTGCGCCGCGGTGGACAGGCCGTAGGGGCCCGCCCCTATGACTGCTACCGGATGATTCACGAAGCCCCTCCCCAGGACGACGACGCGTCATCTACTTCGGCTGCCGCGGCGGTTGGTCCGCCACAGCTGGTACAGATGCCTCGCCCCGGGCCGTACGAGCCGGGCGAGCATCGTGAAGAACGGCCGCGGATCGTCGGCCGCCCACCACGCCAGCTCCGTGCCGCTCGCGCGGGACGGGGCGTGCGGGGTCGTATAGCCGCTGCGCCGGTACGCCAGCAGGGCCGGCAGGTCGATGTTCTCGACGACGTAGCGGTGTCCCGCCCGCTGTTCCCCCTCCGGAACGGTGCGGCCGGTGAGTGCGAGGTGCATGGCACGGACGACATCGACGCCCGCCTCGTTCTCGAAGAGGCGGAACTGGGCGCCCATCCGCGGATTGAAGTCGAGCAGCTTGTACTGTCCGTCGCGCCGGTCGAAGCGCAGGTCGAGGTCGATGATTCCGGTGAAACCGATCTGTTTGATGAAACGTGCGGCGACGTCCGCGAGTTCCGGATTGTCGACGACGTACGCGTTCGCCGTCATGCCCGCGTGCGGCGGCCAGGAGCGGACCTTGACCCCGGTGAACATCGCGAGCGGCGTGGAGTCCTGGTCGAAGTACGCGTGCACGATCCAGTCCTCGGCGTCCTCGCGCGGCAGGTACTCCTGGAGGATCACTCCGGGCTCCTCGCCCCAGTCCAGGGCGAGTTGACGCAAGTCCTCCGGGGTCGCGATCCTCGTGGTCCCGTTGACGGCGGGCCGCGAGCGGCGGGTGAACGCCTCCCGGTTCTTCGCCACGACCGGAAACCGGGCCTTCAGCGCGAACTCCTCGATGTCCGCGTACGAGGCCGGGAACGCGGCCGTCGGCGACGGGATGCCGTGCTCCACGCACAGTTCGTGCAGGCCCTGCTTGCTCGCGAGGCGGCGCGGCAACTCCCGCTCCACCCGCGGGAAGAGCAGGCCCGCACCGGCGAGCGGGTCCTGGTGCTCGGCGATGAGGACCGCGGCCTCCTCGTCGGTCGGGATCAGCACCGTCGGCCGGCCGATCCGGCGGGCGACGCGCAGCAGTCCTTCGA
This sequence comes from Streptomyces sp. NPDC002754, assembly GCF_053592315.1. Taxonomy (NCBI): domain Bacteria; kingdom Bacillati; phylum Actinomycetota; class Actinomycetes; order Kitasatosporales; family Streptomycetaceae; genus Streptomyces; species Streptomyces sp. NPDC002754. The sequence continues at coordinate 1,908 of NZ_JBSFVM010000029.1, read as the reverse complement.
CGAGCCGCTCAGGTCCCTCCGTCCCCGTCGTGCGCCACGGAAAGGCCCGGCACAGATAGCGCGAGGCCGCGGCGGGCGTGTACCGGTCCTCGGTGATCGCGTACATCGGCACGCCGAGCCGCCCCAGGCTGCGGATCGCGCCCACCCCTCCGTGGTGCAGCGGGTAGTCGCCGAACTTCACGATCAGGCCCGGGACATCACGGTCCACGGCGAACGGCACGCTTCCGGCACTGCTGACACTCCCGGCGCTCCCGGCCACGGGTCCCCCCACGTGTCCCCCCTCGGACCCGGACCTTGAATACGGGGCCTCAGCCCCGTCCGTGCCCACCGGACAATGACGCTAAGCCGGAACCCACCACTCCATCAACGGGTCATTCGGACATTGCGAACTCTTTAGGCACTGCCGCTCACCGGCACCTCCCACGTAACGTGTGGCGCACCCGAATGGAAAGCGAGGCCCGCAGGCATGGCACCCGCAGGCACCTCCGAGTCCGCGTACGCGTCCGAGCACACCCCGCTCGACGGTCTCGACCCACTCGACCTCCCAGAAAGCCACCCCTTCGGCCCGCACAACCTTCCGTACGGAGTCTTCTCCCTGGGGGACGACACCTCGGGCGACGCATCAGGCGCCTCGGGTGACCGCGGGCGCTCGGTGGGTGTCCGGATCGGGGACCACGTCCTGGACGCGGGCGCCGCCGCCGCGGCCCTCGGCTCCCCGTACGTCACGGTCCTGGCCCGCCCGAGCCTCAACTCCCTGCTGGCCGCCGGTCGTACGACCTGGTCGGACGTGCGCCGCGCCCTGACGGCCTGGGTCACGGTCCCGGCCCACCGCGAGGCCGTCCGCCCCTTCCTGCACCCCCTCTCCTCGGTCACCCTGCACCTCCCGTTCGAGGTCGCGGACTACGTCGACTTCTACGCTTCCGAGAACCACGCCTCGAACCTCGGCCGGCTCTTCCGTCCCGACGAGGAGCCGCTGAAGCCCAACTGGAAGCACCTTCCGGTGGGTTACCACGGCCGCTCCGGCACGGTCGTCGTCTCCGGCACGGACGTGGTGCGGCCCTCGGGCCAGCGCAAGGCCCCGGCCGACGCGGCCCCGGTCTTCGGCCCGTCCGTCCGCCTCGACATCGAGACGGAGGTCGGCTACGTGGTCGGCGTCCCGTCACGGCAGGGCACCTCGGTACCGCTGACGGGGTTCCGGGACCACGTCTTCGGCCTCTGCCTCCTCAACGATTGGTCTGCGCGCGACATCCAGAACTGGGAGACGGTGCCGCTCGGCCCGCATCTCGGCAAGTCGTTCGCGACGTCGATCTCCGCGTGGATCACGCCACTTGAGGCCCTGGACGCGGCCCGTGTGCCCCCGCCGGAGCGGACGGTGCCGCTGCTGCCGTACCTGGACGACACGGGTGCGGACGCCGCCGACGAACCGGCCGGCTACGACCTCCACATCACGGTCACCCTCAACGGCCAGGTCATCTCCGAACCCCCCTTCTCCGGTATGTACTGGACGGGCGCCCAGATGCTCGCCCATATGACGGTGGGCGGCGCCTCCCTGCGCACCGGCGACCTCTACGGCTCGGGCACGATCAGCGGCACGGAGGACAACGAGCGCGGCTCCCTCATCGAGATCACCTGGAACGGCCAACAGCCCCTCGACCTCCCCACCGGCAAACGCGGCTTCCTGGAAAACGACGACGTAGTCACCCTCACCGCCTGGGCCCCCGCCCCGTCCGACTCCCGCATCCACCTGGGCGAGGTCACGGGCCGCATCGTGGCTGGGGCCTGACGCCGGCGCCGCGGCACCGCCTAAAAGATCGGGGCTCTGCCCCGGACCCCGCGCCTCAATCGCCGGCGGGGCTTGATCTATCAAGCCCCGCCGGCGATTGAGGCGATCTTTCAAGCCCCTGCGGC
>NZ_JBSFVM010000028.1:0-91337 GCF_053592315.1 Streptomyces sp. NPDC002754 | reverse complement strand
GCCTCAATCGCCGGCGGGGCTTGATGATCAAGCCCCGCCGGCGATTGAGGCGGCCCGTCCGGCAGGACTGTTTGTAGCCCCTGCGGCGATTGAGCAGGCCCGTCCGGCAGGACTTTCAGGGAGGGGCGGGGTGGGGAGGGAGCTTTCGGCGATATATCGGCGGCGGCCGCCACCTGTCGGTCGGATGTCGGTGGGTTGTCGGTGGGGGGTGACAGCTTGAGGGCATGACGCGAATCGACAAGAACCCCGTGAGCGACCGGCCGGTCGCCGTATCCGTAAGGGGACTGGTCAAGCACTACGGCGAGACCAAGGCCCTGGACGGCGTGGACCTGGACGTGCACGAGGGCACCGTGATGGGTGTCCTCGGGCCGAACGGCGCCGGCAAGACCACCCTCGTCCGCTGCCTGTCCACCCTGATCACCCCCGACTCCGGCACCGCGATAGTCGCGGGCTACGACGCCGTGCACCAGCCCCGCCAACTGCGCCGCGTGATCGGCCTCACCGGCCAGTACGCCTCGGTCGACGAGAAGATCTCAGGACGCGAGAACCTGTACATGATCGGGCGGCTGCTCGACCTGTCCAGGAAGGAGGCGAAGGCCCGCGCCGACGCCCTCCTGGAGCGGTTCTCGCTGACCGACGCGGCCGGCCGGCCCGCGAAGACGTACTCCGGCGGTATGCGCCGCCGCCTCGACCTTGCGGCGTCGATGATCGGCCGCCCGCACGTCCTGTACCTGGACGAGCCGACGACCGGGCTCGACCCCCGTACCCGTAACGAGGTGTGGGAAGAGGTGCAGAACATGGTCAAGGACGGCGTGACCGTCCTGCTCACCACGCAGTACATGGACGAGGCCGAGGAGCTGGCCTCCGAGCTCACCGTCGTCGACCACGGCAAGGTCATCGCGCGTGGCGGCATCGAGGAGCTCAAGGCGAAGGTCGGCGGCCGCACCCTGCGGATCCGTCCGGCCGACCCGCGGGAGCTGCGTCCGCTGGCGCACGCGATGGACGACATGGGGCTCACGGGCCTCGCCACCTCCACCGTGGACACCCAGTCCGGGTCCGTCCTGGTTCCCGTGCTCAGTGACGAGCAGCTCACCGCCGTGGTGGGCGCGGTCACCGCGCGGGGCATCACGATCGGCTCCATCACCACCGAACTCCCCAGCCTGGACGAGGTGTTCCTGTCCATCACCGGCCACAAGGCCTCCGCCCCGGAGGACGCCAGGCCCGAACTCCACGAGGCCGCCGTATGAGTTCCCACCCGTCTCCCACCGCCACCCTCAACGAGCCGCTGCGCGGCGCCCCTTCTGAATCCCTCTCCCCCACCACGGTCCCCACGATCACCGTCGAGGCCGACCCCAAGATCGGCCTGCGCGGCCATCTGCGGCACACCGGCGCGCTGATCCGCCGCAACCTGCTGTGGATCCGCAACGACCCGGAGTCGATGTTCGACGCGGTCCTCATGCCGGTCATCTTCACCCTCCTGTTCGTGTACGTCTTCGGCGGCTCGATCGGCTCCGCGATGGGCGGCGGCCAGGACGCGTACGTCCAGTACGTGATCCCCGGCATGGTCGCGATGATGTCCATGAACATCGCGCAGGGCGTCGGCACCGGCTTCAACGAGGACTTCCAGAAGGGCATCATGGACCGCTTCCGGTCCCTGCCCATCGGCCGCGGCTCGGTGCTGATGGCCAAAGTGGTCGTGGAGATGCTGCGGCTCCTCGTCGCCACCGTGGTCCTGATGATCGTCGCGCTGCTCGTCGGCTTCGACATCACCAACTGGGCCGGTCTGTTCGGCGCCATCGGCCTGACCGCGCTGTTCGGCTCCGCCATCATGTGGATCTTCCTGACGCTCGGCGTGGTCATGAAGAGCGCGCAGGCCGTGCAGGCCATGGGCTTCCTCGTGATGATGCCGCTGCAGTTCGGCTCCTCGATCTTCGCGCCGACCCAGTCGATGCCGGGCTGGCTGCAGGGCTTCACCGACTGGAACCCGATCTCGGCGCTCGCGGACACCTGCCGCGGGATGATGACCGGCGGCCCCGTCGCCCACGACCTGTGGGTGACCCTCGGGTGGACGGCGCTTCTCACCGCCGTCATGGCGCCGATCGCGATCCGTAAGTTCACCACGAAGAGCTGAGACCGCGCAGAACGGGGCCGGGCGACCCCGTCGCTTCGCGTCAGTCGTCAGTCGTCCAGCAGGGCGGTGGCCTCCTCCAAGGAGAGGCCACCGCCCTCTGCGTATGCCCGTTCGTACGTCGCCTCGTCGAGCAGCGCGCGGGTCTGCGCCGCGGCGGCCGCGCGCCAATTGCGTTCGAGTACGGCCGGCTTGTGGCCCTCGGGCATCGCCGCGTCGGCCGCGCCCATGAGCCGGGCGGCGGCCACCGCGTCGCCTTCCCTGCCCCGTTGGGCGAGGGCCCGGGACGCCGTGCACAGATGCAGCCCCAACAGTTGCGGCATGACGAGCGCGGACAGCGGGTCCCGCGCGATGGCGAGGCAGCGCCGTACATTCTCGACGGCGTCCTCGGTGTGCCCGTCGACGGCGTCGATCATCGCCTCCATGCCGACGGTCATGCCGTGGAAGAACCCGATCTGCGCCACCCTGAACTCGGCGCGCAGCAGGGCCAGTTGCTCACGGGCCTCGACAGTGCGACCGGTGAACGCGAGATGGGACACGAGGAAGAGGCGGGCGGCGGGCCGGGACTCGTTGGTGTGCCGGCGCCCGTCCTCCAGCGAGTCCCACAGCAGCGCCTCGCCCTCCTCGATGTCCCCCTGCTCGATACGCGCCTGGCCGAGCCTGACCTGGAGGATCGCAGCCTGGGAGTGGGCGCCCATGCTGTACGCGACCTCACGGGCGCGCGTGTAGTCGGCGGCGGCACCCTCGAAGTCGCCGAGCTTCTCGTACGCCTCGCCGCGCGCGGACAGCGCCTCGGCCGTTCCCCACTCGTCACCGAGCCGACTGAACAGCTCCAGCGACTCGTCGGCGAACGTGAGCCCTTCCTCGGCCCAGTCACTGCGGTTGGCGAACACGTTGGCCCGCATCTGGAGGACGAGCGCCAGCTCCCAGTCGTAGCCGAGCTCGCGGCAGGTCCGCGCGGACACCGCGGCGAGCTCCTGCAGCTGGTCCATGTCGCCGGTCATCAGGACGGCGAAGTACCAGATGTTGCCGGGCGGGCGGCAGGCCTGCGGGAGGTCGGGGTGGTAGGTCTCGATGACGGCGCGCAGCCGGTCCTGGCCCCGCTCCGTCTGCCAGTGGTCCATCTCCATGTCCATGTAGCCGAGCCGGCACAGGTGGACCTGGCGGCGCGCCTCTTCGAAGAGCTCGCCGGTCAGCGGGGGCGGGGTGTCGGTGCAGCGCTCGAAGATCGGCGGGGCGGGGCTGCCGGGCCCGGCGAACGGGTCGGGGCCGAGCGCCGCGGCCTCCCCCGTCCACGTACGGGCGTCGACGCGCAGGTCCCGCATCTGCCAGAACCAGGTCAGGGACAGGACGAGGCTGAACGCCTCCTGCTCGTCACGGGCCGCGACGGCGTGCCGCAGAGCGGTCCGGAGGTTCTCGTAGTCCCGCTCGATCCGGGCGATGGCCGCGCGCTGGCCGCTGCCGCGGAGCAACGGGTCGGTGGTGCGGGCGAGTTCGCGGTAGTACGTGAGGTGGGCGCGCTCGGCGGCGGCGCGCTCCCCGGACTCGTCGAGGCGGTCGCCCGCGTACTCGGAGACGGTTTCGAGGAGCCGGTAGCGCATGTCGCCGCTGCCCTCCTCCGGGGCGGCGACCACGAGCGACTTGTCGACAAGGGAGGCCAGGGCGTCAAGCGCGTCCGGGCCGCAGACCGCCTCGGCGGCGGACAGGTCGCAGCCGCCGCTGAACACGGAGAGGCGGGCGAGGGTGGCACGCTCCGGCACGTCGAGCAGCTCCCACGACCAGTCGACGACCGCGCGGAGCGTCTGCTGGCGGGGCAGGGCGGTGCGGGCGCCGGAGGTGAGGAGGCGGAAGCGGTCGTCGAGGCGGTCGGCGATCTGGCGGGGCGTGAGCATCCGGAGCCGGGCGGCGGCGAGTTCGATGGCGAGCGGAAGCCCGTCGAGGCGCCGACAGATCTCACCTACGGCTTCCGGGTCCTGCTCCGGGGCGAACCCGGGACGAACGGCCCGGCCGCGCTCCCCGAACAGCCGCAGCGCGTACGGCTCCGGGAGCGGTTCCACCGGGTACAGCAACTCGCCCGGTACGCCGAGGGGTTCGCGGCTCGTGGCGAGGATCGTAACGCCGGGGCAGTGGGCGAGGAGGTCCTCCGCGAGGGCGGCGGCGGCCTCGATGACGTGCTCGCAGTTGTCGAGGATCAGCAGGAGACGGCGGTTCTCGCAGTGCTCCACGAGGCGTACGAGGGGGTCGTCGCCCTGGCGCTCGCCCGCGACGCGGAGTTCTTCGGCGCCGGCGCCGCGCAGCACGGTTTCGCGGGCCCCGAGGGCGCCGACGACCGCCTCCGGTACGGCGGCGGGGTCGCTGACCGGGGCGAGCTCCGCGAGCCACACCCCGTCCGGGGCGGTACCGAGCCCCTCGGCGGCCTCCTGCGACAGCCGCGTCTTGCCTGCGCCGCCCGGCCCGAGCAACGTGACCAGCCGCACGCGGCCGAGGTCGGCCCGGATGGCGTCGAGGTCGCCGTCCCTGCCCACGAACGAGGTCAGCCGGGCCCTGAGGTTCCCCGGGGCGGAGGCCGTATCCCCGTTACGCGGCACCGCGGGCCGCCTTGCCCACCCTGCCGCCCCAGGCGGCAGACTGCCCAAGGCGACGGCAGCAGCACCGGACGCCCCAAGCCCCTGCGCCTGCGCCTGCGGCGGGTGGGCCCCATCAAGCCCCTGCGGCGATTGAGCAGGCCTTTCCAGCCCGGCCGACGATTGGGCAGGCCTTTCAAGCCCCGCCGGCGATTGAGGCGGGTCCGGGGCGGAGCCCCGTGGCGTCGGGGCGGTCGGGGCGGTCGGGGCGGTCGGGGCGGTCGGGGTCAACAACTCCTCGTGCAGCGCCCGAAGTTCCGGCCCCGGATCCGCACCAAGCGCATCCGCCAACTCCCGCCGCACCACCTCGTACGCCACCAACGCCTCCGCCCCCCTCCCCGCGGAGCGCAACGCCCGCAGGCGCAACACCTGCAACGACTCGTCCAACGGATACGCGTCACACAGCGACGTCACCTCCGGCAGGACCTCGTGCGCACGGCCCAGGTCCAGACACGCCGCGAGACGCGTCCGCCGCGCGTCCACATGCCGCGCGTCCCAACGCGCCCCCTCCGCCACCCGGTCCGGAAGATCGGCGAGGACCGGCCCCCGCCACAACCCGAGCGCATCGTCGAGGAGGTCGACCGCCTTCGCCGGATCCCCGTCCGCGAAGGCCCTCGCGCCGTCGGCGGTCAGCCGCTCGAAGCGGAACAGGTCGACGTCGTCCGCGGAGGCCGCGAGCCGGTACCCGCCGTCGGACGAGGTGATCACCTCCGCCCCCAGGGCCCTGCGCAACCGCCCGACGAGCGCCTGCAACGCACCCGCCGCATCCGCGGGCGGTTCCTCGCCCCACACTTCGTCGACGAGGAACGCGACGGGTACGGCGCGGCCGGGCCGCAGGGCCAGCACCGTGAGGAGCGCGCGGAGGCGTGCCCCGCCGACCGGGACGGCCGTGCCGTCGTCGCGGAGTGCTTGCGTGGTGCCGAGGATGCGGTAGCGCACGGACCTATTGTCCCCGCTGCCGCTCGGCCACCGCGCCCGGTACCTGCCTGGGCTTCGTCATGCCCCTACCTTGTCCGGAACTCCCGCAGTACCGCGACACGTTTCCCGCATACAGCGAGTACGTTCGGTGAGCCAGCCGACCAGTCAGCCCCGGGAGTCCCACCCCATGACCACCGCCACCGCACGCCGCGGCGACAACAGGATCAGCCCCGTCTTCCTCGGCATCGCCGCGATCACGGCGGTGGCCGGCTGGGCGGTGTGGACGGACTTCGCGTCCCAGCCGGGCTTCGCGGTGTTCCTGTTCGTGACGGGCGCCTGGGTCGTCTCGCTCTGTCTGCACGAGTACGCGCACGCGCGCACGGCCCTGCACAGCGGCGACATCTCGATCGGCGCGAAGGGCTATCTGACCCTGAACCCGCTGAAGTACACGCACGCCCTGCTCAGCATCGTGCTGCCCGTGCTCTTCGTGATCATGGGCGGGATCGGCCTGCCCGGCGGCGCCGTCTTCATCGAGCGGGGCCGGATCCGGGGGCGCTGGCGGCACAGCCTGATCTCGGCGGCCGGGCCGCTGACGAACGTACTGTTCGCGATCGTGTGCACGGCGCCGTTCTGGCTGGACGCGCTGGACGGAGTGCCTGACACGTTCCGTTACGCGCTCGGATTCCTCGCCCTGCTCCAGGTGACCGCGGCGATCCTGAACTTCCTTCCGGTGCCGGGCCTGGACGGGTACGGGGTGATCGAGCCGTGGCTGTCGCACAAGATCCGGCGGCAGGTGGAGCCGTTCGCGCCGTTCGGTCTGCTCGCCGTGTTCGCGGTGCTGTGGATCCCGGAGATCAACCAGTGGTTCTTCGAGGCGGTCGACTGGGTGCTCGGCGCGCTCGGCGTCCACGAGTGGGACACGTACTGGGGTCGCGAGTTCTACCAGTTCTGGCAGGGCACCCCGGAGATCCCGACGTTCACGCAGTAGGCGCGGCCTCGGCCTGCGCGGCCTGCTTCTCGGCCTTCGCCCTGCGCAGGTAGAACCACGACATGTTCGACGTGACACCCGCGATGAGCACCCACACGATCCCGAGGAAGCTGCCCTCGACGAAGGAGACCACGGCCGCCGCGACGGCCAGGGCGCAGACGACCAGGGAGAACAGTGCGATGCGGGGCATGGGGGTCGGCTCCAGACGACGGTGCGGCGGGTAGTACGCCGACCAGTGTCCCCCATGCCCCGTGAGCGCCGGAAGGCACCCCGTACGTGCCTATACGTCGGTTACGCGCAGGCCCGCGTGCGCCTTGTAGCGGCGGTTCACCGAGATGAGGTTCGCGACCAGGGACTCGACCTGGTGGGCGTTGCGGAGCCGGCCCGAGAAGATGCCGCGCATGCCCGCCACGCGCCCGGCGAGGGCCTGGACGAGCTCCACGTCGGCGCGCTCCTCGCCGAGGACCATGACGTCGGTGTCGATCTCCTCGACCTCCGGGTCGATGAGCAGGACGGCCGACAGGTGGTGGAAGGCGGCCGTGACCCGCGAATCCGGAAGCAGCGCCGCGGCCTGCTGCGCCGCGCTTCCCTCCTCCGGCTTCAGGGCGTACGCGCCCTTCTTGTCGAAGCCGAGCGGGTTGACGCAGTCGACGACGAGCTTGCCCGCGAGGTCCTCGCGCAGGGCTTCGAGGGTGGCGCCGTGGCCGTCCCACGGCACGGCGACGATCACGATGTCGCTGCGGCGGGCGCACTCGGCGTTGTCGGCGCCCTCGATGCCGAAGCCGAGTTCATCGGCGGCGGCCTGCGCGCGCTCGGTGGCGCGGGAGCCGAGGATCACCTTCTGGCCCGCGCGGGCGAAGCGGTAGGCGAGGCCCTTGCCCTGCGGTCCCGTCCCGCCGAGGACGCCGACGACGAGGCCGGAGACATCGGGCAGGTCCCAGGGGTCCTTGGCCGGGGCCTTCTGGCCGCTCCGGCTGCTTTCGGTAGAGGTCATGCGGCGACCCTACCCAGGGGGTACAGGTCTCGTACGGGCGGACTTCCACCGAACGAGACGAACCGGCAGGCCACTTGAGGCACCATGCGACCCCATGGATGCCGTACGAGTAGCACTGCTGCGCGAGGTACTAGCCGGGACCGAGTGGCCGTCCGCCACGCGTCGCTTCGCCGGGGCGCTGCGCTCCTCGGTCGCCGCGCACGGCGGCGGGCTCCTCCTCGTGGGCACGCCGACGTACGAGCCCTGGCATCTGGCGGCCCATCTGGTCGACGAGGCGGCCTGGTCCGGTGTGCCCGAGCTGGCGCCCACGCTCGTCCGGCATGCGGCGCGTCCGGACGACCCGGCGCATCTGGCCGTCGGGCTCGGCCGGCTTGAAGCGGCGCGGCGCGGCGAGACGCTCCTCGTGGTCACGCCGTCCTCGCCGGGTGCGTCGTTGCTGGAGCGGGTGCACGATGCGCGTCGCGCGGGGGCGACGATTCTGGCGCTCGAAGCGGGGGCCTCCGGCGGTGAGCTCGGGGCCATGGCGCATGACGGGTTGAGCGTTCCCGTCGACACGGATCTCGATATCGACACGGTGCAGCATTTGGTCAGTGCGGCGGCGGGGGAGAACGCGGTGGGGGCTCCGCGGGGGCGGCGGGGGTTTCGGGACCGGCTGTCCCGGCTGGCCGATCATTTGACGGCGCCGCCGCCCGCGCGGTGGTGAGTGTTGCCCCCCCCCCCCCGCACGGGGCTCCGCCCCGGACCCCGCTGCTCAATCGCCGCAGGGGTTGAAAGACGCGCCTCAATCGCCGCGGGGGCTCAAAAGACGCGCCTCCATCACCGCAAGGGCCTGAAAGACGCGGCTCAATCGCCGCAGGGGCTTAAATGACGCGGCTCAGTCGCCGGCGGGGTTTGAATTGTCGTCCGGCTTGTCGTGCCAGCGGGGGTCGGACTCCCACTCCAGGTTGCGTTCCTTCGCGGTGTCCATCGCGTGTTGGGCCTCCTCGCGGGAGGCGTAGGGGCCGAAACGGTCCTTGTTGGGGCACTCCGGCCCCTCTTCGACCTTCTTGTGCTCCAGGCAGTAGTACCACTCGCCCGGCTTTCCGACGGTTCGCTTCTTGAACAGCGCCACGGCGGCTCCTCTCGTCCCCGCCATGCTCCCCCACCCGCGCTCGTTACACTCGCTGGCATGTCTGGCCAGTCGCAAGCTTCGCCCACCCTGCTCGTTCCGGGGGAGATCTCCCCCGTCCGCTCCGTGCCCGGGAACATCCGGCGCCCCGAGTACGTCGGCAAGCCCGCGCCGACTCCGTACACGGGCCCCGAGGTGCAGACCCCGGAGACCGTCGAGGCGATGCGGATCGCCGGCCGGATCGCGGCGCGGGCCATGGCGGAGGCGGCGAAGGCGATCGCCCCCGGTGTCACCACGGACGAGCTGGACCGGATCGCGCACGAGTACATGTGCGACCACGGCGCGTACCCTTCCACGCTCGGCTACCGCGGCTTCCAGAAGTCGCTGTGCACGAGCGTCAACGAGGTCATCTGCCACGGCATCCCGGACTCGACCGTCCTCAAGGACGGCGACATCATCAACCTCGACGTCACCGCGTACATCGGCGGCGTGCACGGCGACAACAACGCCACGTACCTGGTGGGCGACGTCGACGAGGAGTCGCGGCTGCTCGTCGAGCGGACCCGCGAGTCCCTCGACCGTGCCATCAAGGCCGTCAAGCCGGGGCGTCAGATCAACATCATCGGCCGGGTCATCGAGTCGTACGCGAAGAGGTTCGGGTACGGCGTCGTGCGCGACTTCACCGGGCACGGCATCAACTCGTCGTTCCACAGCGGCCTGATCGTCCCGCATTACGACTCCCCGCAGGCCACGACCGTGATTCAGCCCGGCATGACGTTCACGATCGAGCCGATGCTCACGCTCGGCACGTACGAGTACGACATGTGGGGGGACGGCTGGACGGTCGTCACGAAGGACCGTAAGCGGACCGCCCAGTTCGAGCACACGCTGGTCGTCACGGAGAGCGGCACGGAGGTCCTCACGCTGCCGTAGGCGTTGCTGCCGTGGGCGATACCTCTCGCGCATCGAGCCCGCCCCTTGTGGGGCGGGCTCTTCTGTTTACGTTCCCTTGATCGGAGAACCGGGTAGGTTTTTACCGACAGCGTGTCGGGAAGGCTATAATCTTAGGCAAGCCTAACCTAATTAATACTCTACGGCGGAGGCCTCATGGACACCCCGTTCTCCACCCTGATCCGCACCGCGTCGCATGAACAGCACACGGAGGCGGAGACGTCGACGTTCATGGGTGACCTGCTCGGCGGGCGGCTCGGCGTGGACGCGTACGCGCGGTACACGGAGCAACTGTGGTTCGTTTACCGGGCACTTGAGGACGGCGCGCGACACCTTGCCGGTGATCCGGTGGCCGGGCCGTTCCTCCGGCCGGAGCTGCTGCGCGTGCCCGAGCTGGAGCGCGACCTCGCGCATCTGCGGGGGCCGGACTGGCGGGAGACGGTGTCCGCGCTGCCGCAGACGCGGGCGTACGCGGAGCGGGTCGCGGAGTGTGCGGCCTCCTGGCCCGGCGGGTATGTGGCGCACCACTACACCCGCTACCTCGGTGATCTCTCGGGTGGGCAGATCATCCGCGACAAGGCGGAGAAGGCGTGGGGGTTCGCGCGCAAGGGGGACGGGGTGCGGTTCTACGTGTTCGAGGGGGTGGGGAACCCGGCGGCGTTCAAGCGGGGCTACCGGGAGTTGCTGGATGGGATCGCGGTGGATGAGTTGGAGAAGCAGCGGGTGGTGGCCGAGTGCAAGGCGGCGTTCGCCTTGAATACCGGGGTGTTTCGGGGGCTGGGCGAGGAGTTTCGGTCGGCCGCGTAATCCTTTGAGCCGTGACGGCGTTACGCCCACGGGGCTCCGCCCCGGACCCCGCTGCTCGATCGCCGCAGGGGCTTAAATTGCCCACCCGCCGCAGGGGCTGGATGAGATCGCCCGCCCCCAGGGGGCTTGAGAGAGCAATCGCCGGCGGGGCTTGATTTATCAAGCCCCGCCGGCGATTGAGGCGCGGGGTCCGGGGCGGAGCCCCGGGGGTTAGCGGGGGAAGCGGACCCGGCCGCCCACCTCGACCGAACCTCCCGGCGAGGGGGCCGTGAGGATTTGGGAGCCGTGGCCCTGGCGGATGTTGAGGGCGCGGTCGAGGTGGGCGGTGAGCGCCAGCGCCGCCGCCCCCGTCGCCTCGTCCTCCACGATGCCGTCACCCCGGCCAGGGAACCCGCGGGCGCGAACCCGCCCCGCCGCCTCGTCCTCCCAGGCCCACGCGTAGACCCACTCCCCCTCCGGAGGAACCGGCAGCGCGTCCACCTCCGCGACGGATCCGTACTGCCGCAACGTACGACCGGTCACCCACTCCGCCCGCGCCTCGATCCAGCTGAACTCGCCGTCCTGGCGCGCCCGGACGACACCCGCGGGCACGACGAGTTCCGGCACGTCGAGCAGCCAGGCCGTGCCGACGCAGGGGTGCCCGGCGAACGGCAGGCGCGCGGTCGGCGTGTAGATGTCGATGACGCCGCGCTCGGGATCGTCGACGAAGACCGTCTCGCTGAAGCCGAGTTCGGCGGCGAAGGCCTGTCGCTCGTCCCGGTCGGGGAGGCGGGAGCCGTCGCGGACGACGCCCAGCGCGTTGCCCTCCCGGCCGCCGGGGGCGCAGAAGACGCGCACCACGTCGTACTCGATGCCGTACTCGTTCATGGGCGGAAGTCAACCACGCGACACTCGATGCTTGACCAGCGCTTGACCCTTCCCTGACTTGGCCATGGGTAGCACTGAGGTAAGCCTCATATAAGTTAGGTCCGCCTTAGTTACCCCTGCTTGGAGCCCGCATGCGAGCCGCCCGACTCACCGTTTCCACCGCCGTCGCCGCGGTGGCCGCCCTGACGGCCGTCACGGGCTGCACGCAGAAGAGCGACGCCAAGAGTGCCGGTTCCGGTGCGATCAAGGTGACCGCCGACGACGACAGTTGCAAGGTGTCGAAGAAGAAGTTCCCCGCGGGGCACGTGGAGTTGGCGGTCGAGAACAAGGGGTCCCGGGTCACCGAGGTCGAGATCCTCTTCCCGGACGACCGGATCGTCTCCGAGCGCGAGAACATCGGCCCCGGCACCCGGCACAGCCTCACCGCCGAGGTGAAGAGCGGCGACTACCGCATCGCCTGCATCCCCGGCATGAAGGGCAAGGGCCACCGCCAGGACGTGCAGGTGACCGGCGGGAAGTCCACGGCGAAGCGGGACCCGAAGCTCGACGACGCCGTCGCCGCCTACCGCCAGTACACCCAGGCGCAGGCCGACGAGACGCTGCCGAAGGTGAAGACGTTCACCGACGCCGTCCGCGACGGCGACCTGGAGGCCGCCAAGAAGGCGTACGCCCCCTCCCGTATCGGCTGGGAGCGCACCGAACCGGTCGCCGAGTCCTTCGGTGACATCGACCCGAAGGTCGACGTGCGGGCCGACGGCCTCGAAGAGGGCCAGAAGTGGACCGGCTGGCACCGCCTGGAGAAGGCGCTGTGGAAGGACAAGGAGATCGGGAAGAGCGAGAAGGCGCTCGCGGACCGGCTCGACAAGGATCTCGACGACTGGCAGCAGCGCGTCGGCAAGGCGGAGATCACGCCCACCTCCATGGCCAACGGCGCCAAGGAGCTGCTCGACGAGGTCGCCACCGGCAAGGTCACCGGCGAGGAGGAGCGCTACTCGCACACCGACCTCGTCGACTTCAAGGCCAACGTCGAGGGCGCCGAGAAGGCGTACGAGCTGCTCGAGCCGGTCGCGTCGAAGAACGACACCGCGCTGACCAAGGAGCTGGACAAGCAGTTCGCCGCGCTGGACAAGCTGCTCGACAAGTACCGCGAGGGCAAGCAGGGCTACGGGTTCACCTCCTACGACAAGGTCGGCAAGGCGGACCAGAAGGAGCTGTCCGACGCGGTCAACGCGCTGGCGGAGCCGCTGTCGCAGCTGGCCGCGGCGGTCGTCAAGTAGCGCTCGCCGAGCAGCCGTACACGTGAACACGCACCACGAGGAGAGGGTCGCCATGACGGACGACGAGACCTCCAACTCCCCTTCCCCGTCCCGGCGTTCCCTGCTCGCCGTCGGCGGCGCCGGGCTCGCGCTCGGCGCCGCGGCCGCGGGCGGCGCCGTCGTCCTGGCCCGGTCCGACGACGGCTCGGACATGCAGCCCGCCGGTGAGGCGGGCGGCGCGGTGCCCTTCCACGGAGCGCACCAGGCCGGGATCGCGACGGCGGTGCAGGACCGGCTGCACTTCGCGGCGTTCGACGTGAAGACGGCCGACCGCGAGGAGTTCGTGCAGCTCCTGAAGGACTGGACGAAGGCCGCCGCGCGGATGACCGAGGGGCGCACCGTCGGCGAGGGCGCGTACGGCGGGCTCGCCGAGGCGCCACCGGACGACACGGGCGAGGCGCTCGGGCTGCAACCGTCCCGGCTCACGCTGACGATCGGCTTCGGGCCCTCCCTCTTCGAGAAGCACGGCAAGGCCCTCGGCATCGCGGACCAGCGCCCGGACGCGCTCGTCGACCTGCCGAAGTTCCCCGGCGAGAACCTGGAGAAGACCCGCAGCGGCGGCGATCTGTGCGTGCAGGCCTGCGCGGACGACCCGCAGGTCGCCGTGCACGCCATCCGCAACCTCGCCCGGATCGGCATGGGCAAGGTCGCCATCCGCTGGTCGCAGCTCGGCTTCGGCAAGACGTCCTCGACGACGCCGGACGCGCAGACGCCCCGTAACCTCATGGGCTTCAAGGACGGCACCCGCAACATCGCGGGCACCGAGAAGGACCGTCTCGCCAAGCATGTGTGGGTGGACTCCCCGGGCGACGGTGCCGACTGGATGAAGGGCGGCTCGTATCTGGTCGCCCGCCGGATCCGGATGAACGTCGAGACCTGGGACCGCACGTCGCTGCTGGAGCAGGAGGACGTGTTCGGCCGGGACAAGGGCGAGGGCGCTCCCGTCGGCAAGGCGAAGGAGCGCGACGAACCGTTCCTGAAGGCGATGAAGCCGGACGCGCACGTGCGGCTCGCGCACCCCGACTCCAACCACGGGGCGACGCTGCTGCGCCGCGGCTACTCGTTCACCGACGGCACGGACGGACTCGGCCGGCTCGACGCGGGCCTGTTCTTCCTCGCGTACCAGAAGGACGTGCGCAAGGGGTTCATCCCGGTGCAGCGCAGCCTCGCGACCGACGCGCTCAACGAGTACATCCAGCACGTCGGTTCGGCGGTGTTCGCGGTGCCGCCGGGAGTGCGGGACGGCAGCGACTGGTGGGGCCGCGGCCTCTTCGAGCAGAAGGAAGGCTGAGAAGCGATGTTCGCGAACTACTTGATCGGGCTGCGCGAGGGCCTGGAAGCCAGCCTGATCGTCTGCATCCTCGTCGCGTACCTGGTGAAGACGGAGCGCAGGGACGCCCTGAAGCCGGTGTGGGCGGGGGTCGGCGTCGCCGTCCTCGTGTCGCTCGGGTTCGGCGCGGGCCTGGAGTTCGGCTCGCAGGAACTGACGTTCAAGGCGCAGGAGGCGCTCGGCGGTTCGCTGTCGATCATCGCCGTCGGCCTGGTGACGTGGATGGTGTTCTGGATGCGGCGCACAGCCCGGCACTTGAAGACGGAGCTGCACGGCAAGCTGGACAGCGCCCTGCAAATGGGCACGGCGGCGCTAGTCGTCACGGCGTTCCTCGCGGTGGGCCGTGAGGGCCTGGAGACCTCCCTGTTCGTGTGGACGGCGGTGCACGCCACCAGCAACGGCACGACGGACCCGGTGATCGGCGCGCTGCTCGGGCTGGCCACCGCGGTGGTCCTCGGCTGGCTGTTCTACCGGGGCGCGCTCCGCATCAACCTGGCGAAGTTCTTCACGTGGACCGGCGGCATGCTCGTCGTCGTGGCCGCGGGTGTCCTCGCGTACGGCGTGCACGACCTCCAGGAGGCCGACTTCATCGGAGGCCTGAACAACCTGGCCTTCGACATCAGTTCCACGATCTCCCCCGACGGCTGGCTCGGCACGCTCCTGAAGGGCGTCTTCAACTTCCAGCCCGACCCGACGGTTCTGCAGGTCACCGTCTGGTTCGTCTACCTTGTCCCCACTCTCGCCCTGTTCTTCGCGCCTCCCGGGCTGCTTTCCCGCAGGGTCGCGGCAGTGCGTGCCTCCTCTTCCCGGTAGGGTTCGGGCGCGTGCATGGGGCCGGGGAGCGGAAGGTGAATCGAACGTCATGAGCGAGGCCAGGAACAGGATCGGCCGACCGGTCGCAGCGGTCGCGGCCGCGGTCGTGCTGTCCCTCACCGCGGGCGGGTGCGTGACCGTGCACGGCGAGCTGGAGATCGTACCGACGACCACGAAGGCGAAGGCGGCGAGCGCCGTCGACACGTTCGTGGACGCGTACAACGAGGCGGACAAGACGTACGACTCCGACGCCGACGCGAAGTACGTCACCGGTGCGCTCGGCGCGATCGACGCGGCGAAGCTGAAGGCGGGCCGCGCGCTCAACCCGAACGGCAACCCGAAGCACGCGCCGCTGAAGCTCACCGACACGCGGATCACGGTGCCGAAGAAGGCCGGCTGGCCGCGCTGGTTCGTGACGAACTCGGACAACAACCGGGTCGACGGCTATCGCTGGGTCATGGTGTTCACCCGGGACGCCGAGAGCGCGCCGTGGGCGGTCTCGTACCTGTCGCTGTTCCGCGACGGCACGGTCCCCAAGTTCAAGACGGACAAGGACGGTCTGGGCGAGTCCGTCGACCCGGACGCGTCGGGTCTCGCGCAGCGTCCGAAGGACATGGGCGAGCAGTACATCCACTACCTCAAGAAGGGCGGGGACGACTTCGCCCCCGGCCCGCACACGACGCGCTGGCGCCAGACCCGCGACAAGATCGGCACGCGCCCCGGCCTCACCACGCAGTTCATCGACGAGTCCCTCACCGCTGGCAACTACGCGCCCGTGGCCCTGCGCACCGCGAACGGCGGCGCCCTCGTCTTCTTCACGACCCGCCGCTACGAGAAGCTGACCGCGTTCCCCGGCAGCAACCTGCCTTCGATCGGGTCGGACGTGAAGGCGCTGATGAAGGGCGAGCCCAAGGAGTCGGCGATGTACGGGTACGTGTCGGGGCAGGCGGCGATTGATCCGCCGGGGGCGTCGGGGGCGGTGCACGTGGTGTCGCGGGTGGAGGGGATCACGACCGCCGAGGGCAGCTGACGGTCACCCGGCGTTGCGGTCTCGGGGCTCTGCCCTGGACCCCGCTGCTCAATCGCCGCAGGGGCTTGAAAAGCCTGCTCAATCGCCGCAGGGGCTTGAGGTGCCGCGGCGACTTATCAGGGCCACGCCGGTGTGAAGTCCGGTTCGGCGCCCGCGTATCGCGCACACGCGTCCGTCAGCGACTCCAGCATCGTCAGCGGATCGGGAAGCGCATGCTCGGGCCCCCGCACCCAGAACACCTCACGCTCACCGGGCAACCGCGCCGGCGGCACCAGAACGTAGGACCCACGGCAGTGCCACCGCAGCCCGGGGTGCTCGTCCATCGTCTCGGGGTGGCAGTCCAGCTCGCAGGGCCACCACTCGTCCTCCTCGTCCGGCGTCCCACGGGTCGCCGTGAAGAAGAGCATGCGGTCGCCGCCCGATTCGGCGACGGGCCCGACCTCGATCCCGGCGGTGAGGAGTCGCTCCAGCGCCTCGTGCCCGGCCTCCAGCGGGACGTCGAGGACGTCGTGGACCATGCCCGTCGCGGTGATGAAGTTGGCCAGCGGCTGATGTCCCGCCCAGCGCTCGATCTGCGCGCGGTCCGTCGTGGACTGGGTCTGCCAGGCGAAGGAGACGGGGTGCCTGCCGGGGGTCGGACAGCCGACGCGGTTGCACGAACATCGGTAGTCGGAGGGGTACGCGGCCGGGGCCAGCGGCAGTCCGGCGGCGGCAGCGGCGAAGAGCAGGTCCTCGCGGGCCGCGTCGGCGGCCGCGGTGTCCTTCGGGCCGCGCCCGGCCCGCAGCCATCGTGAGATCAGGCCGCCCGTACGCCCCGCCGTACCGCTCCGCCCGCCGAATCGGCGACCCTGCTCCGCGCCCATCAATCCCCTCACCATCGCCGTCGAGCCATTGCTGTCGTGCCGAGTCCGGATGAACCTTGGACCAAAAGTGTCCCACCATCCTGCGCCTCGGGTGGCCACAGTCCACATCCGGGGTGTGTGAGGGCGCTCGGCTAGGAGCGGGAGCCGCCGATTCCGTAGAGGGCGTACTCGACGATCGTGTCCGCGTACGCATGGTCGAGCGGTCCGGTGTTCTGGAGCCAGCGTTGTGCCAGCGGTCCGGAGAACAGGTCACGGGCGATCAACGGGTCGACCTCCGGGCGGACCTGGCCCGCGTCCTGCGCGGCCCGCAGCCGGTCGGCGTACAGGTCGAGTCCCGGCATGAGCAGCCGGGCGACGAACTCCTCGGAGAACGCGCGGTCGGCCAGGCCCTCGGCGGCGAGCGCGCGGGCCGGCGCCTCGAACACGGGGTCCTTGAGCACGTCGACGGTGGCGTGCAGGAGCAGCTTGAAGTCGGCCTCGATGTCGCCGGTGTCGGGCAGGACGGCCGGGTCGCCCGGGTAGTCGGGGTGCCGCTCGGCGGCGACCTCCGTGTTGCGCTCGTTGAGGTCGATGAAGGCCTCCATCAGGACCTCGGCCTTCGAGCCCCACCACCGGTAGATCGTCTGCTTGCCGACACCGGCGCGGGCGGCGATGCCCTCGATGGTGGTGCGCGGGTAGCCGATCTCTCCTACGAGGCCGAGGGCGGCGTCGTAGATCGCGCGGCGGGAACGTTCGCTGCGGCGGGTGGCGTCGGGGACGGCCTTCTTCGCCGACTGGCTCTTCGTGGCTGACATGATTCGAATGTAGCAGCGCACGAGCCGAGACGGTCCGTCTCGTAACGTCCGGGCCACCCGTGAACCACCCGTTCGGTTCACAGCCCCGGGGGGCCCTCCGGCCGCACCATGGGCTTCCACCCAGCACTGCGGTCGTGAGGAGCCCTCATTGCGTAATCCGCGCCTTGTCGAACGTCGCGCCACACCCCGGCGCTATCTCATGTGCCCACCGGCACACTTCAAGGTCACGTACTCGATCAACCCGTGGATGGACCCGGCGAAACCCGTCGACGTTCCGCTCGCGGTCGCCCAGTGGGAGGACCTGCGGGACCGCTACCGCGGGCTCGGCCACACCGTCGAGGTGCTCGACCCGCGCCCCGGACTTCCGGACATGGTGTTCGCGGCGAACGGCGCGACCGTGGTGGACGGCCGGGTGCTCGGCGCCCGGTTCGCGCACCGGGAGCGGGAGGCGGAGGCCGCCGCGCACCTGGAGTGGTTCCGGGCGCACGGGTACGCCGAGGTCCACGAGCCCGTCCACGTCAACGAGGGCGAGGGCGACTTCGCCGTCACCGCCTCCTACGTGCTCGCGGGGCGCGGCTTCCGGGCCTCTCCGCTGTCCCACGCGGAGGCGCAGGAGTACTTCGGCCGTCCGGTGATCGGCCTCGACCTGGTCGACCCCCGCTTCTACCACCTGGACACGGCGCTGGCCGTCCTCGACGACGCGGACGACTCCGTCATGTACTACCCGGCGGCGTTCTCGCCCGGGAGCCGGGCGGTGCTGCGGCGGATGTTCCCCGACGCGGTGATCGCCTCCGAGGCGGATGCGGTGGCCTTCGGCCTGAACGCGGTGTCGGACGGCCGGAATGTCTTGCTGCCGCAGGGGGCGGTGGGGTTGTTCGGGGGGCTTCGGGAGCGGGGGTTTGTGCCGGTGGGGTTGGATCTGGGCGAGCTGCTGAAGGGAGGCGGTTCGGTCAAGTGCTGCACCCTTGAGCTCCGCGCTTAGTTTCGGCGGCGAGTGAGCCATTCAAGCCCCTGCGGCGATTGAGCAGGCCCTTCAAGCCCCTGCGGCGATCGAGCCATTCAAGCCCCTGCGGCGATTGAGCAGCGGGGCCCGGGGCGGAGCCCCGAGGCGTCGGCCCGGGAGCCGCCTGCTCAATCGCCGCAGGGGCTTGAAGAGGCCGCAGGGGCCTAAAAGGCGTCGCCCCACTCCGCCTTCCGGGCCTCGCGGTAAGCGGATCCGTGGCGCTTGGTCACCGTGATCCGGTCCAGGGCCCCCCGGGACTCGCAGAGGTCGAGGAGGACCTGGCCCTTGCGGAGTTGGGGTTTGCGGACGATTCGGGACGCGGCCGGGTCCGGCGCGAAGCGGGTCGCCGCGACGTAGGCGAACTTCTCGTCCTCGTACGCGAGGGAGCCGCCCTTGATCTGACGGTGCAGCGAGGACCGGGCGACCCGCGCCGAGAAGTGGCACCAGTCCGTGCCCGGCACGATGGGACAGGCGGCACTGTGCGGGCAGGGCGCCGCGACGTGGAACCCGGCCGCGATGAGCCGGTCCCGGGCCTCGATGACGCGCGCGTAGCCGTCAGGGGTGCCGGGCTCGATGATGACCACGGCGCCGGTGGCGGCCCGCGCGGCGGCGTCGACGACCACCGCGCGGTCCCCCTCGGTCAGCTCCTTGAGCACGTACGAGACGGTGACGAGGTCGGCCTCGGGGGTGTCGTGCGCGCCGATCCGTCCCCGTTCCCAGCGCACCGAGTCCGCCAAGTCACCCTGTGACGCGGCCAGTTCGCGGCCGAGGTCGAGCGCGGGCTGCGACCAGTCGACGACCGTCGTGGTCCGCTCCCCCGGCCACACGTCCCGCGCCGCCCACACGGCCGCGCCGGTGCCGCCCCCGATGTCCAGGTGCCCGGTCGGCCGCCAGTCGGCCGCGGCGTCCAGCGCGTGCAGCGCGGAGCGCACCGCCTCGAACGTGGCCGGCATCCGGTACGCCGCGTACGCCACGACGTCCGCCCGCTCGCGCAGGATCGGGGCGTCGGTCGGGGTGGTCCCCCGGTAGTTCGCGATGAGCCGCTCGACGGCCTTCGTCGCCTGCGTGGGCGGGAGGCCGTCGAGGAGCGCGGCGAGGGTGGACCGGAGGGTGTCGGAGGTCGACTGGAGGGGGGCGTTCACCCCGTGATTCTACGAAGTGGTGACGCCGGCTACGGGTCCGCCTCAGACCACGGCCCGCGCCACCCGGTTCGCCGCCGCGACCCGCGGACCGTTCGCCGGGCCCCGGCGGCGCGGGTGCACGGTGTTGGCGAGCAGGACCAGGAAGGTGTCGGTCGCCGGGTCCATCACCAGGGACGTTCCCGTGAAACCGGTGTGGCCCGCCGCGCCGCGCCCCGCCAGTTCGCCCATGAACCAGGACTGGTCGAGGCGGAACCCGAGGCCGGGCGGGGTCAGCATCAGGTCGACGAAGTCGGGGCCGAGGATGCGGGCCGTGCCGTAGGAGCCGCCGGTGAGGAGCGTGCGGCACAGGATGGCCAGGTCGTACGCCGTGGAGAAGAGGCCCGCGTGACCGGCCACGCCGCCGACCGCCCAGGCGTTCTCGTCGTGCACCTCGCCGCGCAGCATGCCCCGGTCGGCCTTGGCCCAGGGGCGGCGCTGGTCCTCGGTGGCGGCGGCGTCCGGGCACGGACCGTACGACGTGGCGGTCATGCCGAGGGGGCGGGTGATGCCCTCGCGGATCAGGACGTCGAGGGGGCGGTCCGTGATCCGTTCGAGGACGTGCTGGAGGAGCAGCATGTTCAGGTCGGAGTAGAGGTGGTCGCCCGGTGGGGAGGACGGCGCCTCCGCGCGCAGGAGGGCCAGGCGTGCGGTCGCGTCCGGGGCGTCGTACAGCGGGAGTTCGGGGCGCAGGCCCGAGGTGTGGGTGAGCAGTTCGCGGACCGTGATGCCGTGCCGGGCGGCGGCCGTGAACTCGGGGACGTAGGCGCCGACCTTCGCGTCGATGCCGAGTCTGCCGCGCTCGATCTGCTGCACGGCGGCGATCGAGGTGAAGATCTTGGTGAGCGAGGCCAGGTCGAAGGGGGTGTCCGCCGTCATCGGGACGCGGGCCTCGGCCGGCAGCTCGATTCCCGTGTCCGTCGCCTCGTCGTACGACGCGTAGCGCGCCGCCCAGCCGTGCGCCGCCTCCACCGCGATCACCGGGCCGCGCCCCGCGAGCGCGACGACCCCCGCGCACCAGGGCCGCGCGCCCTCGGGCAGCCGGCGCACGTCGGAGACGAGCCCGGCGAGGTGCTCGGCGTCGAGCCCTGCCCGCTCGGGGGTGTCGTGGCGCAGTCTCGGCGCGTTCAGCGCTGCTCACCCGCCGCACGCTGTTGCCAGGGGCGGCACAGGGTCACGAAGGCGAGCGCGGCGACGAGTCCGCAGACGAGCTGGACCAGCGCCATCGGGACGGCCGTGTGCTCGCCCGCGATGCCGACGAGCGGGGAGGCGATCGCGCCGATCAGGAACGAGGACGTGCCGAGCAGCGCGGACGCGGAGCCCGCCGCGTGCGGGGTGCGCATGAGGGCGAGGGCGTTGGTGTTGGGCGTGGTCAGGGCCATGCAGGCCATGAGGACGAAGAGGCCGGCGGCGACGGGGGCGAGGCCGAGTTCCTCGGGTGTCCCGAAGACGCCGGTCGCGGCGAGGAGGAGGAAGGCGGCGGCGAGGACGACCAGGGTGAGGCCGATGCCGAGCACCTTGTCGAGGTTGACCCGGCCGACGAGCACCTTGCCGTTGAGCTGGCCGACGGCGATCAGGCCGATCGAGTTGAGCCCGAAGAGGAGGCTGAACGTCTGCGGGGACGCCCCGTAGATCTCCTGGATCACGAACGGGCTGGCGCTCACGTACGCGAAGAGCGCCGCGAAGGCGAAGCCGCCGACGAGCGTGTAGCCGAGGAAGACGCGGTCGGCGAGCAGGCCTCGCATCGTGCGCAGCGCCTCCGCGGTGCCGCCGCTGTGCCGCCGCTCGGGTGCGAGGGTCTCCGGCAGGAACTTCCACACGACGGCGGTGAGCGCGATGCCGATGCCGGTCAGTACGACGAAGACGCCGCGCCAGTCGGTGAACCGCAGCACCTGGCCGCCGATCAGCGGCGCGATGATCGGGGCGATGCCGGAGATCAGCATGAGGGACGAGAAGAAGCGGGCCATCGCGACGCCGTCGTAGAGGTCGCGGACCACGGCGCGGGCGATCACGATGCCCGCCGAGCCGGCGAGGCCCTGCGCCAGCCGGAAGGCGATGAGCAGCGTGGCGTTCGGTGCGAAGGCGCAGATCGCGGTGGCCACGATGTAGATCAGCAGGCTGATGATCAGCGGTCGGCGCCGGCCCCACTTGTCGCTCATCGGGCCGACCACGAGCTGCCCGAGCGCCATGCCGGTCAGGCACGCGGTGAGGGTGAGCTGGGCGGTGGCGGCCGAGGTGTGCAGGGCCTCGGTGACCTCCGGCAGGGCCGGCAGGTACATGTCCATGGAGAGCGGCGGTACCGCGGTGAGGCCGCCGAGGATGAAGGTGACGAGGAGGCTCGCGCCGGCCCCGACCACCGCCTTGGGAACGGGCGTTGGGGTCGCGGCGTGGACCTCACCGGTCGCGTCCTCCCCCGTGGTGCTCCCGGTGGAACATCCGCTGTCCTTCATCCCGCTGCCCCTCGTTTCCCTTCGCCTCTCCCGGCCACCTGTGCGATTCCCTATGCTCTCAGCTCGGTGGTGCGGTCGAGACCAATTTCTGGAGTGGGTGGGACGCGGTGACAGAGCGGGTGCGTTGGGGAATCCTCGCGACGGGAGGGATCGCCGGGTCGTTCACGGCCGATCTGCTGGACCTGCCGGACGCCGAGGTGGTGGCGGTGGCCTCGCGCACGGAGGCCTCCGCGAAGGCGTTCGCGGAGCGCTTCGGGATCGAGCGGGCGTACGGCGACTGGGCCTCGCTCGCCGCGGACGAGGACGTGGATGTCGTGTACGTCGCGACGCCGCACGCCGCGCACCGGGAGGCGGCCGGGCTCTGTCTGGAGGCGGGGCGCGCGGTGCTGTGCGAGAAGGCGTTCGCGCTGAACGCGCGGGAGGCGGCGGAGCTGGTGACGCTCGCGCGCTCGCGGGGCGTGTTCCTGATGGAGGCCATGTGGATGTACTGCAATCCGCTGGTGCGGCGGATGAAGGCGCTCGTCGACGACGGGGCGATCGGTGAAGTCCGCACGGTGCAGGCCGACTTCGGCCTCGCGGGACCCTTCCCGCCCTCGCACCGGCTGCGTGATCCGGCGCAGGGCGGCGGCGCGCTCCTCGACCTCGGCGTGTACCCGGTGTCGTTCGCGCAGCTGCTGCTCGGGGAGCCCGCCGCCGTGACGGCGTCCGCGCAGCTCTCCGAGGAGGGCGTCGACCTCCAGACCGGGATGCTGCTCTCGTGGGACAACGGCGCCCACGCGCTGCTGCACTGCGCGCTCAACGCCGGTACGGGCGTGACCGCTTCGGTCACCGGGTCGGCCGGGCGGATCGACGTGCCGGGCGGGTTCTTCTGCCCGGAGCGGTTCGTGCTGCACCGGGACGGGCGGGATCCGGAGGAGTTCGTGGCGGCGCCGGAGGACGGGCCGCACGACTCCATGCGGCACGAGGCGATCGAGGTGATGCGGCGGGTCCGGGCGGGCGACACGGAGTCGCCGCTGGTGCCGCTGGAGGGTTCGCTCGCCGTGATGCGGACGCTCGACGCCGTCAGGGAACGGGTCGGCGTCCGCTATCCCGGCGAGGACTGAATCCCGGCAAGGACTGAGGCCGGCTACGCGGGCTTGAGGCCCGGCTCTCCCACGGCCGTCACGAACGAGGCCGCCGTGGTGAGGGCCGCCCCCGGCGTGGTCACCGCGGACACCGTCTTGAAGTCGGCGCGCGCCGCCTCCTGACCCAACTCCACGGTCACGTAGCCACGTTGACCGTTGTAGTGCTTCATGTGCGGGTTGCGGGCGAGGTACCCGGCCCAGTTGGCCGGCTTCGCGGAGCCGTCCTTGCCGCTGGTGATCGACGTCGTGACGATCTCGGTGCCGACGGTGCGCGAGCCCTGGTCGTCGGCGTCCCGCTTGATGTCCATGGCGTACGAGACGTGGACGTCGCCGGTGAGGACCATCAGGTTCTCGACGCGGGCGGCATCGGCGCCCTTGAGGATCCGCTCGCGGGAGGCCGGGTAGCCGTCCCAGGAGTCCATGGAGAGCGTGCCGTCACCCGCGGGGTTGGCGCGGCGCGCGAACGTGACCTGCTGCGGCACCACGTTCCACAGCGCCCGCGAGTCGCGCCAGCCGTCGGTCAGCCAACGCTCCTGGGTGGCGCCGGGCAGCGTCTGCGAGGCGGCCTCGGACTCGGGCGTCGGCGCCTTCCAGCCGTCGCCGTTGGCCTGGTCGGTGCGGTACTGGCGGGTGTCGAGGATGTCGAACTGGGCGAGCCGGCCCCAGTGCAGGCGCCGGTAGAGCCGCATGTCGGGGCCGCTCGGGGTCTGGGGGCGGCGCAGCGGCTGGTTCTCCCAGTACGCGCGGTACGCGGAGGCGCGGCGCAGCAGGAACTCCTCGGGCGGGTTGCCGTTCTCGTCGGTGTCGCCCGCGTAGTTGTTCTCGGTCTCGTGGTCGTCCCAGGTGACGACGAAGGGGTGCGCGGCGTGCGCGGCGCGCAGGTTCTCGTCGGACTTGTAGAGGGCGTACCGCAGCCGGTAGTCCTCCAGCGTCATGGTCTCCCGGTTGAAGACGTCGGGCAGGACGCGGTCGGTGTAGTTCCGGGCGCCGCCGACGGAGGTGACGGCGTACTCGTAGAGATAGTCGCCGAGGTGGAAGACGACGTCGACATCGTCCTGCGCCAGGTGCTTGTACGCGGTGTAGTACCCGTCGTGGTACGCCTGGCAGGAGACGGCGGCGAGGGTGAGCGCTCCCGTACGCGCGTTGGTGGCGGGCGCGGTGCGGGTGCGGCCGGTCCCGCTCACCCAACTCCCCACGCGGAAGCGGTAGTAGTACACGCGCCCGGAGGCGAGCTTGTCGACCTCGACGTGCACGGTGTGGTTGTACTCGGGGTGCGCGGTGGCGGTGCCACGCCTCGCGACGCGCCGGAACTTCTCGTCGAACGCCAGCTCCCAGGCCACCTCGACGCGGGCGGCGGGCAGCCCGCTGCCGGTCTCGTACGGGGACGGGGCGAGCCGCGTCCACAGCAGCACGGAGTCGGGGAGCGGGTCGCCGGAGGCGAGGCCGAGGGTGAAGGGGTCGCTCTTGATCTTCCGGGCGTCGAGCTCGGCGGCGGCCGCGGTGCCCGCGGTCGGCAGGTTGGTCGCGAAGGCGAGCGCGGCGGCGGCGCCGGTGACGGTGAGGAAACGTCTGCGGCCCAAGTGCTGGGCGGCGACGCGGAGTTCGGCTGCGTGCTGCGGCATGTGAGGCATGAAGCGTTATTGCAGTGGCACGGGACGACCGTGGACTGTCACGTACACAACAGCCACATGGCGGATCGATGATCTCCGCGTGGCCCGGCGACCCGTACGCTGCGGCCTCATGAACGCTTCGCAAACGGACACCGCTTCGCGCACCGCCGTCGTCACCGGCGCGGGTTCCGGCATCGGCCGGGCCGTCGCCCTCGAACTGCTGCGGGCGGGCTGGCGGGTGGCGCTCGCGGGCCGCCGCACGGAGACGCTGGAGGCGACCGCGAACCTCGCGCCGGACGGCGACTCCCTCGTGGTCCGCGCGGACGTGTCGGACGCCGAGGCTGTGGCGGCACTCTTCGCCGCCGTCCGGGACCGTTTCGGCCGCCTCGACCTGCTGTTCAACAACGCGGGGACGTTCGGCCCCGGCGGCGTGGGCATCGAGGACCTGGAGTACGACGCGTGGCGCCACGTCGTCGACGTCAACCTCAACGGGGCGTTCCTGTGCGCCCAGGCGGCGTTCCGGCAGATGAAGGAGCAGGACCCGCACGGCGGACGGATCATCAACAACGGCTCCATCTCGGCGCACGCGCCGCGCCCGCGCTCGATCGCGTACACGACGACGAAGCACGCCCTGACGGGCCTGACGAAGTCGCTCTCCCTGGACGGCCGCCCCTACCGGATCGCCTGCGGCCAGATCGACATCGGCAACGCGGCGACCGACATGACGGAGGTCATGCAGCGGGGCATCCCGCAGGCGAACGGGGAACTGGCGGCAGAGCCGGTGATGGACGTCGCGGACGTGGGGCGCACGGTGCGGCACATGGCGGAGCTGCCGCTGGAGGCGAACGTCCAGTTCGCGACGGTGCTGGCGACGAACATGCCGTACATCGGTCGGGGCTGACGGCACACGGTCGACCGTGCGGCTTGATCAACTGGAGATCAACTGCACTAGGGTCACTCGAACGGGTCCGCGCACCGCGTGCGGGCCGGACGAGTGCCGGACGGTGAAGTCATGACCTGCTCACGTTTTCGTACATCTCGTAAATCCTGCTCCGGGCGCCTGGATCTGGGGCTGCTCGCGCTGCGCGTCGGCACCGGTGGGGTGCTCGCCGTGCACGGAGCGCAGAAACTCCTCGGCTGGTTCGGTGGCGGCGGGGTGTCCGGCACGGCCGCCGGCATGGAGGCCATGGGGTACCACCCGCCCAAGGCGAGCGCCGTCGCCGCCGGGCTCGGCGAGGCGGGCGGTGGGGTGTTGCTCGCGCTCGGGCTCGCGACGCCGGTGGGCGGGGCGGCCGCGGCCGGGACCATGGCCGGTGCGGCCGCGGTGCACGCGCCGAACGGCTTCTTCGCGCAGGGCGGCGGCTACGAGTACCCGGCGTTCCTCGGCTTCGCCGCGGCGGGCCTCGCGGTGACCGGCGCGGGCCGCTACTCCCTCGACCACGCGCTCGAGCACCGCCTCGACCGGCACTGGATGGTGCCGGCGGCGCTCGTCGGGGCGGGCGCGGCGGCGATGGCGGTGGTGGCGTCCCGCAACAAGCAGGTGGCCGCGCGGCAGAACGAGAAGGACGAGGAATAACCTCGTCACCCGTGACGACGAACACCGACACTGCCGACAATGACCTGTGGGAGACGATCGACCGGCTGCGTGCCTGGCTCGACGCCAACAACGCCCGACCGCCCCAAGAGGCCCTCCTCCTGCGGATGCTGAAGCTCGCGGAGGAGGTCGGCGAGGTCTCCGAGGCGGTGATCGGCGCGGTCGGCCAGAACCCGCGCAAGGGCGTGAGCCACTCGTGGGCCGACGTCGAGTCCGAACTCTGCGACGTCGTCGTCACGGCCCTGGTCGCCCTCGGCACACTGACCCCGAACCCCCGGGACACGCTGCACGCGCACGTGACAAGGGTGGCGGAACGCTCCCAATCAAGCCCCTGCGGCGATTGAGCAGATCTTTTAAGCCCCTGCGGCGATTGAGCAGGCGGCTCCCGGGCCGAACCCCGGGCTCCGCCCCGGACCCCGGGCTCCGCCCCGGACCCCGCTGCTCAATCGCCGCAGGGGCTTGATTGGTTACGCTGGCGTGGATCATTGGCCATGGATCACAGGGGGCACCACGTGGACAACGGCATCGTCACTGCGGTCAGTAGCAACCACACGTACTCCTTCACCAAGCCGAACCGGAAGAGCATCACGCTGCTCGCAGGGCTCGGCGTCGAGGGCGACGTGCACGCGGGCGTCACCGTCAAGCACCGGTCCCGCGTCGCCAAGGATCCGACGCAGCCCAACCTCCGCCAAGTGCACCTGATGCACGAGGAGTTGTTCACGGAGCTCGCCGACGCGGGGCACACCGTGCGGCCCGGCGAACTCGGCGAGAACGTCACCACGCGCGGCATCGACCTCCTCGCCCTGCCCACCGGCACCCTGCTGCACTTCGGCGAGAGCGGCGCCGTCGTCGAGGTCACGGGGCTGCGCAACCCCTGTGCCCAGATCGACGGCTTCCAAGGCGGGCTGCTCAAGCGGGTCGTGGGCCGGGACCCGGAAACCGGCGAACTGGTCCGGAAGGCCGGGGTCATGGGCGTCGTACGGGAGGGTGGCGAGGTCGGGCCGGGTGACAGGGTCCGGGTGGAGCTGCCCGCCGAGCCGTTCCAGGCGCTGGAGAAGGTGTAGGCACTCCCGCCCGCGCGGTCAGGGCGCACAACGTGAACGGCTAACATCGCCGCCATGACTGACAGGCACCGCAGCACCGAACTCCCGCGCCTGGGTGTGGCCATCGTCACCATGGGCAACCGGCCCAAGGACGTGGCCGCCCTCCTGGATTCGGTGGCCAAGCAGGATGCGGTGCCGGCCCGCGTCGTCATGATCGGCAACGGGACGCCGCTGCCCGCGTACCCCGGCTACCCGTTCGAGGTCACGACGGTCGAGCTGGACGAGAACCTCGGCTGCCCCGGCGGCCGCAACGTCGCCCTCGCCCGGCTCCGCGAGTTCGGGGACGTGGACGTGGCCGTGGAGCTGGACGACGACGGGCTGCTCGTCGACGCCGACGTGTTCTCGACCATTCAGAAGCTGTACGCGGCCGACCCCGAACTCGGCGTCGTCGGCTTCCGCATCGCCGACGAGCTCGGCGAGACCCAGCGCCGCCACGTGCCGAGGCTGCGCGCGAAGGACCCGATGAAGCGCGGGCTCGTGACCGCGTTCCTCGGTGGCGGTCACGCGTTCTCGATGGACATGCTCGACGAGACCGGTGACTGGCCCGCCGAGTTCTTCTTCACGCACGAGGAGACCGATCTCGCGTGGCGGGCGCTGGATGCGGGGTGGAAGGTGCTGTACGAGCCGGCCCTGCTGCTCCAGCACCCCAAGACGTCCCCGGCCCGGCACGCCGTCTACCACCGGATGACCGCCCGGAACCGGGTGTGGCTGGCCCGCCGCCGCCTCCCCCTCCCGCTGATCCCGCTGTACCTCGCGGTGTGGACCGGCATCACCCTGCTGCGTACGAGGTCGCTCGGCGGCCTGCGCGCCTGGGCGGGCGGCTTCGCCGAGGGCGTGCGCGCGTCCGCAGGTGAGCGGCGCCCGATGCGCTGGCGGACCGTGTGGCGGATGACGCGGCTCGGCCGCCCGCCGCTGATCTGACCAGCGGCGGACGGCCGGGCGCGAACGGTCAGGACCGCGTACGCCGCCTGCGCGTGGCGTACACCGTGCCCGCACCGGCCGCGGCGATCAACGCGGCGGCCGCGGCGAGCGGTCCGGCCGGGACGGCGGCGCCGGTCGCGGCGAGGGAGCCTGTTCCGCCGCCCGTGGTCGAGCCGGTGCCGATGCCGCCGGTCCCGCCCGTGGTGCCCGAAGCGCCGCCGCTCGTACCGCCGTTGGACCCCGTCGGCAGCTCGGCGTTCTCGTCGAGGGAGACGGCCGCGGTGACCGGGTCGAGCGCGGCGCCCGCCTCGTAGAAGCCGCCGAAGGCCTTGGCCCCGCCGGCGGTGAGGGTGGCGGCGGCGCCGTCCAGTTCGACGACGTCGTCCTGCGCGGTGAGGTCGCCGGAGCCGAGCTTCAGGGTGGCCACGGTCAGGCCGTCGTACGTGGAGACCTTGCCGGTCTCCTGGTCCTTGCTGGAGACGTCGGCGACGAGCTCGCCACTGCCGCCCTTCGCCGTCACCCGCAGCTCACTGAACTGCAGGTCGAGGGCGTACTCGTCGCCCTCCTCGTGGCCGAGGAAGCGGACCTTGCCGGCGAACTTCGCGTCCAGCGACTTGGCATCGGCGTCGTAGCTGCCGCTCGCGTCACCGAACCGGTAGCCCGAGCCGTTCTTGCCCGCGCCGCCGGAGAGTTCGACCTTGCCCTTGGCGATGGGTCCTGTGATGTACGTACGGAAGGACTCCTTGACGCCCCAGTCCAGGTTGCCGTCGACGACCGCGCCGGAGGCGGCCACCTCGGGGGCGCTCGTCGCGGACGCGCTCGGCTTGCCGGTCGGGGTCGCGGTCTTCGTGGGCTTCGGCCCCGCGGTGGCCGTGTCGGTCGGGGAGGGTGATTGCGTCGGGGGCTTCGTCGGCTCGGGCGAGGTCGGGGAGGAGGCCGCGGTGACCGTCAGCGTCGCCGGATCGAGGGCGGCGCCCGCCTCGTACATGCCGTTGAACGCCTTGGCACCGTCGGCGGTCAGCGTGGCCGGGATGCCCTTGAAGGTCATGGCGCCGCCCGCGCCCTGGCCGGGCTTGACGGCGGACAGGTCGAGCGTGGCGAACTCGATGTCGTTCTGGGTACTGCCGTTGAGCGTGACGTCGGCGTCGATGTGGCCGGTCGTCCCGGTGGTCACCACCTTTACGTCGGCGACCTTGATGTCGAAGCCGTGCGCGGTGGAGGCGAAGCGGACGGCGCCCTTGAACGTCGTGTCCGTGCCGTGCGTCGCCGTGTCGTACGTGCCCGTGCCGCCGCCGAAGGTGAAGGCGCCGTTGTCGGCTGCCTGCGTGGCCCCGTCACTGGCCTCGATCTTCCCGAGGGCGATGCCGGTGACGTACTTGCGGAAGGACTCCTTGATGCCCCAGTCGAGCGTGCCGTCCTTCAACTCAACGCTGGGTGCGGCCTGTTCGGCGGCGAAGGCGGGCAGGCTCAGCGCGCCGCCGCCGAGCACGACGGCGGTGGCGGTGGCGGTGGCGGTGGCGGCGGCGAGGGCTATCGGGTGTCTGGTGATCGCGTTTTCGGTGCGGGACATCTGCTTCTTTCCTCAACTCTTCGAGTGGGAGCGCCCGTTCAGGGACGCGGGGAACGGCGCGAGCGAAGGACCAGGAATCCGGCGCCCGCGAGCACGAGGGCGACGACGGCGACGATCCCGGAGACCGCGCCACCGGACAGTCCCGAACTGTCCGCTGCCGAGGCAGACTTGACCTTGGGGGCCGCGGAGCTCTTGTCGGGGCTCGGCGTGGCGGAGCTGCCGAGGTCCGGCAGCGCGGGCAGTTCGGCGTCGGCGTCGAGCGCGACCGCCAGGGAGACCGGGTCCATCGCGGCCCCCTTGCGGTACATGCCGCCGAAGGCCTTCGCCCCGGCGGCGGTGAGCTTCGCCGGAGCCTCGTCGACCCGTACGAGCCCGTCCTTCGCGGCGAGTTCGTCGACGTCGAAGGTGACGACCGCGGTGTCCTTACGGGTCCGGCCCTCGCCGGTGACGTCGGCACGCAACGTCCCCTTGCCGTCGGCCACGTCGACGGACACGTCCGCGAACTTCAGGTCGAGCCCGTGCTCGCCGGTGAACCGCACGGACCCGGTGAACCCGGCCTCCAGGGTCCGCTTCTTCTTGTCGTACGACCCTTCGCCCTTGGGGAAGCGGAACAGCGCGCCGCCGTCCTGCGCCCCGTCGGCGAGCTTCCACTCGCCCTGGGCGATGCCCCCGGTGACGTACTCGCGGAAGGTACGGCGCACGCCCCAGTCGACGGCTCCGTCCCGGACGGTGCCGGAGTCGGCCTCCTTGGTCTTCTTGGTGGCCGTGGCGGAGGGGGACGGCGAGGTCGTCTTCTTGCCGGCCTCGACCTTTGGCTCCACGTCGGCGGACAGGCTGACCGGGTCGAGCGCGGTGCCCGCCGTGTAGTAGCCGGCGAAGGCCTTGGCGCCCTGCGAAGTGAGCGTGGCGGGAACGTTGTTGAGGGTGACGGCATTGCCGTCGCCCTTCATGTCGATCCCACCCAGGGAGAGGGAGGCGAAGGGCACCTGACGGGACGACGTGACCGTCCCGGTGCCCTTCGCCCTGCTCACGACATCGACGTAGAGCGTCCCGCCGCCGCCCGCGACGCGGACGCTCGGGTTGCTGATCGTCATGTCGAGTTCGTGCGAACCGTCGGCCTTCTTGTGCCCGACGAAGTGCACGCCGCCGGAGAACGAGGAGGTGAAGGTGCCGGTCGAACCGTCGTAGCCGCCGCTGGCCGAGTGGAAGCGGAACCGGCTCGCGCCGATGGTCGCCGCTCCCCCGGTCAGGGTGTAACTCCCCTTCGCGATGGGCCCCGTGATGTAGCTCTGGAAGGACGACTTCACGCCCCAGTCGAGTCGGCCGCCCTGCACGGTGCGGGTCGCGGCGTGCGCTCCGGGGGCGGGCAGCAGGGCCGCGAGCAGCGCCGTGAACAGGCCGGCGAGCAGGGTGACGGCAAGGACGCGTATCGGTGCGCGTCGGGACATGACGATTCCTCCGGGACTCCAGCACTCCAGCACCAGACGTCACCAGACCCTGGCGACTTAGGTAAGGCTAACCTAAACTATGATCGCTTCCGCCAACAGCCCCTCTGCTTAGTCCCGCTGCTCAGCCCCTCCCCTTACGACAGGACGGTCCCCGCGTGCCGACGCCAGCCGCTCCCGCTCAACCCGCCACGCGACGGGCCGGTGTGCTGACCGCCGTACTCGTCGCCGTCCTCGCGCTGTTCGCCACGGCCTGCGGCGGCGGCTCCACGAAATCGGCCGGAGCCGGATCCGTGGACGACACCAAGACGGCCGCGACCTCGAACCGCCTCGAACCGCTCGCCTCGACGCCGAATCCGGAGCTGCCCGCCACGGTCGCCTCGGCAGGCGGCGAGAAGGTCACGGTGAAGCGGGCCGACCGGATCGTTCCGCTGTCGGGCAGCCTCAGCGAGATCGCCTTCACCCTCGGGCTGGGTGAGCGGGTCGTGGCGCGGGACATCACGGCCACGTTCGACCAGGCGAAGAAGCTTCCGGTGGTCACCCGCAACCACGACGTCTCCGCGGAGAACGTGCTCTCGCTCAAGCCGGACCTGGTGCTCGCCGAGACGACCTCGGGCCCCGAGGAGGCGATGGAGCAGATCCGCGACGCGGGCGTCCCGGTGGTCGTGATCGACCCGGCGAAGGGCCTCGACGACGTCGGCACCCGCATCCAGGCGGTCGCGGACACGCTCGGAGTCCCGTCTGCCGGGCGGGAGTTGACGCAGCGGTCGGAGGACCGGATCGCGGCGGTACAGAAGGACATCCCGACGAGGACGGAGAGCAAGGGCGACAAGCCGCGCGTCGCCTTCCTCTATCTGCGCGGCTCGGCCTCCGTCTACCTCATCGGCGGCAAGGAGTCCGGCGCGGTCTCGCTGCTCCGAGCGGCGGGCGCGGTCGACGCGGGCGCGACCTCGGGACTGAAGAAGGACTTCACCGCGATCACCAGCGAGGCCCTGGCGAAGGCCGCGCCGGACGCGATCCTCGTCATGACCAAGGGACTCGAATCCGTCGGCGGCATCGACGGCCTGGTGAAGATTCCCGGCGTCGCCGAGACCCCGGCAGGCGTCGACCGCAGGGTGGTCTCCGTCGACGACGGCGTACTGCTGAACTACGGCCCACGCACGGACCAGGTCCTGCGCTCGATCGTGGACCAGCTGTACGGCGATGCCTCCGGCGCGGCGAAGGCGGGTTCCTGACCATGACGACCCCTCAGCCCTCGACGCCGCACCGGTCACCGGTGGACGAGCCCACAGCCGCCCATCCCGCCCACCTGCCGGATCAGGGCATCACGCCCGACGGCCCCGACGGGACACGCCCCCGCGCGGCCGGTGCGACGCGGCCCGCGGGCACTGTCCCGGTCACCAAGGCGCGCCGCGGCGCCGCCTGGCCGCTGACCGTCGGTCTCGCCCTGGCGCTGGTGGTGCTCGCCCTGGCCTCGGCCGGGATCGGGGCGTACGAGATCGCGCCCGGCGACATCCTCGGGTCCGTGCAGCACCGGCTCGGTCTCGGTGGTGCCGCGCTCGACCGGGTCGGGGAATCGGTGCTGTGGAACGTGCGCCTGCCCCGCGTCGTCCTCGCCCTCCTCGTCGGCGCCTCGCTCGGCTGCGCGGGTGCGCTCATGCAGGGCGTGTTCGGCAACCCGCTCGCCGAGCCCGGCGTCATCGGCATCTCGTCGGGCGCGGCGGTCGGCGCGGTCGCCTGCATCGCGCTCGGCCTCAACTTCTTCGGTACGTGGACCATCACGGCCTGCGCCTTCGTGTCGGGCCTCGCGACGGTCCTGATCGTCTACGTGATGTCCCGCTCGGGCGGCCGCACGGAGGTCGTCACGCTGATCCTCACGGGTATCGCCGTGAACGCCTTCGCGGGCGCGCTGATCGGCCTGTTCCTCTCCTACGCCGATGCCGCCGCCGTCAACCAGATCACGTTCTGGCAGCTCGGCTCGCTGGCCCAGGCGACGTGGCCGAAGGTGCTCGCGGTGCTGCCCTGCGCGGCCGTCGGCCTGCTCGTAGCGCCTCTGTACGCAAGGAAGCTGGACCTGCTGTCGCTCGGCGAACGCCCGGCCCGCCACCTGGGCGTCGACGTCGAGAAGCTCCGGATCACGCTGATCCTCGTCATCGCACTGCTCACGGCGGCGGCCGTGGCGGTCTCCGGCGTCATCGGCTTCGTGGGCCTGGTCGTCCCGCACCTGCTGCGCATGCTCGCGGGCCCAGGCCATCGCTTCCTGGTCCCGGGCAGTGCGCTCGGCGGCGCCGCCGTCCTGGTCGCGGCCGACCTCGCCGCCCGCACGGTGGCCGCCCCCGCCGAACTCCCCATCGGGGTGCTCACCGCGCTGACCGGCAGCCCGTTCTTCTTCTGGCTGCTGCGCCGCACCCGCCGTAAGCAAGGAGGCTGGGCATGAAGGCCCTTTGGAGCACGCTGCTGCGGGGCCCGCGGCACCACGCACCGCCCGAGCGGTACGCCGCCGGGGACACGGTCGCCGAGGCGCGCGCCCTGCACGTGAGCCTGGGCGGCAGGCCGGTCCTGACCGGCGTCGACCTGGACGTGCGGGCGGGCGAGGTACTGGTCCTGGTCGGCCCCAACGGGGCGGGGAAGTCAACCCTGTTGGCGGCGCTTGCCTCCGACCTGCCCGCCGCCTCCGGCGAGCTGCGCGTCCACGGGCGCCCGGCCGACGCCTGGACACCGGCCGAACTCGCCCTGCGCCGCTCCCTGTTGCCCCAGTCGGCGACGCTCTCCTTCCCGTTCCCAGTGGCCGACGTCGTCCGGATGGGCCGGGCGCCGTGGGCGGGCACGGAGCGCGAGGACGAGGACGACGCGGCGGTCGCGGCGGCCCTCGCGGCGACGGAGACCGCGGCCTTCACCGCCCGCCCCTTCTCGGCGCTGTCCGGCGGCGAACGGGCCCGCGTGGCCCTGGCCCGGGTCCTCGCCCAGTCGACGGGGCTGCTGCTCCTGGACGAGCCGACGGCCGCGCTCGACCTGCGCCACCAGGAGCTGGTCCTGCGGGTGTGCCGCGAACGGGCCGCAGCGGGCGACGCGGTGGTCGTCGTCCTGCACGACCTGGGCCTGGCCGCCGCGCACGCCGACCGGGTGGCGGTGCTGCACGACGGGCGCATCACGGCGGTCGGCCCGCCGGCGGAGGTCCTCGACGGGCCCCTGCTCAGCGACGTGTACCGGCACCCGGTCGAGGTGCTGCCGCATCCGCGTACCGGGGCGCCCCTGGTGGTGCCGGTACGGCCGTGACCGGTTGCATGACAGCGGCCCTCAGATCGACTCCAGGCTCCGCCCCGTCGTACGTGGCCCAAGGATCCGTACGTTCAGGCACAGGATCAGCATCAGCACGCCGGACCCGATGAACACCGCGTTCGCGCCCAGGTCCTCGAGCACGTCGATCGCGATGAACGGCAGCACCACCGACGTGAGCCGGGACAGCGAGTACGCGATGCCGATGGCGCTGGAACGCATGCCCGTCGGGAAGATCTCCGTCTGGTAGACGTGGAAGGCGTTCGAGAAGACGTTGGAGCACACGGTGAGCAGGAAGCCCGCCCCCACGATCAGCCAGGACGCCTCCGCGAACCCGAAGACCAGGCCGAACGCGGCGATCCCGAGCGCCGACAGGATGATGAGTGTGCGGCGCTCGATCCGGTCGATCAGCGGCACGGACAGTGCCGAGCCCACCGGGTAGCCGAGGTAGCTGAGGGCCGCGTACGTCAGGGATTCCGTGACGGTGTGGCCCTTGGCCTGGAGGACGACGGGGGCGAGGGAGCCGAAGCCGTAGTAGCCGACGGTCTGGAGGATCTGGAAGATCCACCACATCACCGTGCGGCGGGCGTAGGGGTGTTTGAACATCTGGCCGAGCGGCACCTTTTGGGCGTCCGGTGTTGCGGTTGCGGGGCTCTGCCCCGGGCCCCGCGCCTCAATCGCCGGCGGGGCTTGAGATGGCGGGGCTTGTGACTCGATCCCCCGTACCACCTCTTCCGCCTCGGCCGTCCGCCCCCGCGAGACCAGCCACCGCGGTGACTCCGGTAGGCGGGTGCGCAGGAGTTGGATGAAGGCGGCGCCGAGTGCGCCGCCGACGAGCAGCCAGCGCCAGCCGTCCACCCCGAACAGCTCGTGCTTGGCGACGAGTCGCGCGCCGAGCAGCGCCGCGACGGGCACGCCGACGAAGCCGAGGGTGTACGCCCAGGCGATGTAGCGGCCGCGCACCTTGCGCGGCAGGAACTCGGCCAAGTACGTGTCGACGAGCACCAGTTCGGCGCCGAGGCCGAGACCGGCGAGGAAGCGGAGAACGGAGAGCTGGGTCGCGTCCTGGGCAAAGGCGCAGGCCAGCGAGAACAGCGAGTAGAGCCCCAGGTTGACCAGGAACATCTTCCGCCGCCCGAACCGGTCGGCGAGCACGGACAGCACGTTCGCGCCGACGAACATGCCGAGGAACCCGGAGGCGATCAGCCACGACTTCTCGGTGCCCGACAGCTGCCAGGACTCGGCGAGCGCCGCGGCGAGCACGCCACCGAGGAACACCTCGTAGAGGTCGAAGAAGGCTCCGATGCCGACGATCGCGGTCAGCCGCTTGTGCCACGGACCGACGGGCAGCCGGTCGAGCCTGCTGACCGGGTCCGTCGTGTCGTTCAAGTCCGGGGTGGCGGCTGCCCCCGTGACGCCCTGCTCACTCATGCTCGCAGACGTTAGCTGTAAACGGCAGCTAAATGAAGACCTGGATTCCGCTTCCGGCCTGGCGTAATGGGGACGTCGGCGACTCAGAATGGTCGTGTCCGTCTCGCGTCGTCAGGTTGGCAGATCGCCCCGTCCACAAACTGCCCGGGATTCGGGCCTTGAAGTGACAGCGTAGTTGGGGGCGGATGCCCTGCCCGGTGTCGTCGCGCTCGTCGCCGGGTTCCCCCGTAGCGGTGGCCGCCTGCGCCAGTGCGGTGAGGGAGTCCTCGACGACCCCGAGGAGTTCCAGGAACTCGTCCACGCTGGACAGACGTTGACCGGGCCTGTACGCGGTGGCGGCCTGCACCAAGTCGTCCACGCCCTCCGACAGACCGTCCACCAGAGAGTTGGGACGCAGTCCCTCGCCCGCCTCCAGGCGGGCCAGCACCTCAGCCTGGCCGACGGCCGGAGCCTTTCCGGTTAGCAGGAGGTACGTGAGGGCGCCGAGTCCGTACACATCGAGGTGGGCCGGGTGGCTCTGGGAGGAGTCGGTGCTGCGCTGGGTGGCGATCTGCCAGTCGGAGATCCGCAGGTTCGGGGTGAGCCAGGCGGTCTCCTCCCCCACGACCCGGCCCTTCTTGCCGCGCGGCCGAGGATGTCCAGCTTGTCGCCGTACTGGATCAGGTACTCGTCCCGCTTCAGAGTGAGCCTCACTTACACCTTCAGGTCCCAAAACGATCTGCACCAACTGGCGCGTGCACTAACGTGGTTACCTGCTGCGCACCTTCCCGGAGGGTACGTCGGCGGTGTTCCAGGTGCCGTTCCTCGGTGCTGAGCGACGAGTGGTCTCCATCGCGTTCCGTACGCGGTGTGACTGCGGATGCCCGGTAGGGCGATCCCTGCCATTCCCAGCTCACGCTCAGGAGTGGAAACCGATGAACCCCGTTGAGTACAAGCCTGCACGTCGTCACCTGATTCGTCAGATTCTGGCCGACGTCACGGTGGGAGTCGTCACCAATCTGTTGGTGGCGGCCCTGATCGCGGCAGCACGCCTGGTCTTCTGACCGGCAAGTGGCGGGCCCGGGAGAGCCCGCCACTCCAAGCACTGGTCGCCGCTTCAGAAAAGACGCATCTCTCCGGGCAGGGTGTCCTTCTTCTGACGGTTCCTGCGTCGGCGCTGTCCTCGGCCGGGACGGGGCAAATGCGGCTGGCGAGCCTGCTCCGGCAAGTTCTCCCAGGTGGGTCGCAGACCGTGGATCTGGGCCTCGCCGACGAGCTTCTTCAGGTGGTCCCGGGTCTCCTTGTCCGTGGAGTAGAGCACGGTCGCCCGGCTCGCCCGGGTCATCAGCACGTGGTACGCGTGCCGAACGAGACGGGCGAACTCGTCGTCGTCTACGCTCTTCGGCTTCACCTTGGGATCGAACGACCCGGGAACGCCGACTCGTTTGACGCCCGCCTCCTTGTCGGCCCGCTCCTTGCCCCGGCGGAACACCCAGCGGTCACCCCGGCGCACCATGTCGTCGCCCATGATCACGCCGCACCAGTCCCACTCCAGTCCCTGCGCGGTGTACACACAGCCGATCTGGCCGAGGCCGTTCTCGTGCACGGACCAAATCTTGGAAGGGGGGACGGTCTTGTTCTCGCAGAAGGACTCGCTGAACGCGTTCCACGGCCGGTGCCACTCGCCGATCCGGACGTCGGGCTCGAGCCGCTTCTCCTCGCCCAGGGGTTTGGTCCAGGGCCAGCAGTATCCGGCGACCATGCGCGCGGATGCTCCCGCCACGGCCTCCGAGCGGATGATCCGTTCGAGTTCCTCCGGACTGTCCACGACCTCGACGTGCATCAGCCCGTCCGGCGTCCACTCCTCCGGCTCCGCGTCCGACACCCCAAGCGCCCCACGCACCCAGCGGATATAGGCGTCGCTGCCGCCGCACC
The DNA here is from genome assembly GCF_053592315.1 of Streptomyces sp. NPDC002754. Classification (NCBI taxonomy): domain Bacteria; kingdom Bacillati; phylum Actinomycetota; class Actinomycetes; order Kitasatosporales; family Streptomycetaceae; genus Streptomyces; species Streptomyces sp. NPDC002754. The sequence goes on along the minus strand of NZ_JBSFVM010000028.1, from coordinate 53,187 downwards.
GAAACTGTTCCCGCAGGCGGTAACGGACCAACTGCGCGTCGTAGCGTCGTGCCGCGTCCTCCACGAGAGCGACGGTGCCGACCTCATGCGGGCGCACGGACTGCCCCTCGTCGAGGAAGAAGACCGTCAGCCGGGAGGCGTCGAGGAGTTCATCCACCTGCGGTTTGGTTCCATAGTCCGCGCGATCCCAGAAGCGGTTGGTGGAGCGGTCGCGCAAGCGGTGGGCCTCGTCGCAGATCAGTACGTTCAGAGGCGGATCGGGTGGGGTGACGAAGTTACTGAAGTAGGTGAAGCTCTCCTTGAACTCCCGGTCGCCATAGCCGACATGCTCCTGGAGGGCGCCGTTGAATGCCCTGCTGCCGCTCGCGTACTTGACCGTACGCCCCTCCGCCTCCAGCTCGGCCTTGAGTTGGAGGCCGATGGCGCTCTTGCCGGTTCCGGCCCCTCCTGTGACGAGGAAGACCACCCTTCGCTCGTCGGGGAGGAGCGCGGGCCGCCGGGGATCGGGCAGCACTTTGGCAGCAGTGTCGAGGATCTGATCCGCGACCTTCTTCTGACGGCCGCGAAGGGTGAAGACCGTGTCCTCCCCGCTGGAGCGGATCATGGCGTCGAGCAGTGGGGTGTTACGCAGCCCCATACCCCGCAACAGGTTCTCGGCCGCAGTCTGGGCACCGTCGGCGGCGAAGCTGTTACGCAGGTCCGACAGCAGTTGGGCACGGCGATCACTCGTATAGACGCGGGCGTAAGAACCGGTCGGCGCGTCCACGCCGACCAGCGGAAGCACCGAGAGGTCGGTGGCGTTGTGCAGATAGGCGAAGCCGCCACACTCGAATTGCAGTCCTTGCAGCGGCCCTCTGAAACCGGTGAACGCCTCGTAGTATTCGCGCAGTTGCAGCGCGGGATGCTTCTTGGGCCCCATGCCGGGGACGTGTACCAGTTCCCCAGTGGCTCGCTCCACCCGGGTCACCGTCGACCAGCGTTTCAGCTCGACGAGTTGGACGGACAGTGCATCCTCTTCGGGATGACGGCCTACGAGGACGACATCGATGAGGCGCGGGTCTCCGGCGCGATCGGTCTCGTCGAGCGTGGCCGCGCACTCGACGACCATCTCGACGTTACCTCGGTCGGCAGCTACCAGTTCCTCGGCAAGATGCACCAGGCTCTCTGCCCAAGCGGACCGTTCGGTCAGCGAAGCGTCGGTGTTGAGGAAGTGCTTCCACCTCGCGGCGAGGTGAGGCACCATGCGGCGTCTTGAGTTCAGGTTCAGCAGATCCCGCGCCGCCAGTTTCAGCAGGAGCATGGACACGAGGTGGATCCCCCAGGGCACGAGTGACTCGTGCGGATGGGGGCATGTCCACCTGGGAAGCCCGTCGGGCCGCAATGATGTTTTGGATCTTAGGGAAGTGACGTCCCGTCCAGACACATATGAAACAGAGGTCGGCTGGAAGCACGGACATCATGGCTGAATACCACGCGCTCAACGCGACACAAGTGGCTCCTCCGTCGCGGCCGGCTGTGACTCCAGGCGGGATGACACCAGGTCACGCAGCCTCTGTCTGGTCTCCGGATCGGTCGAGTAGACGATGGTGCCCACCATGCCACGCGTCAGCAGCACCTTGTACGTGTTCCGAATGAGCCGGTCCACATCGGTGTCCGACGTGGACTTCTTGAAGACCGGGTCCTTTGAGGCAGCGCGGTCGGTGACCCAGTGGTCACCCCGCCAGACCAGGTCCGGGCCGATGATGACGCCGGACCAGTCGTACTCGAACCCCTGGGCGGTGTAGACACAGCCGATCTGCCCGAAGCCCGCAGGGTCGGTGGCCCACAACGCGGACGGTGGCGCGCCGGAGACCGACCGGTCCCCCCGCAGGTTCCAGGGCCGGGCCCAGCCACCGATGACGACGTCGAGGGGCAGTGGACAGCCGGGCTTGGGCTCGGGCGACCATCGCCAGCAGTAGCCTGCGGACATCCGGGCACCATGGTTCTCGGCACGGCGGGCATCGAGGAACGCCTCCAGTTCTTCAGGACTGTCGGCGACCAGCAACTGCATGCGGCCGTCGGGCTCCCACCCGATCGGCCCGCCGGGCTCAAGCCCAAGGAGCCGGACCACCCAGCGCAGGTAGGCGTCGCTGCCTCCGCAGCGGAACTGGCTGTCCAGGGGGATGACATGGCAGTCGATGCCGCGTCTGGCCGCGGCCTCACGAATTTCGTCAACGGTTCCCATCTCACCGGGACGCACCACTTGGTGCTCGTCGAGGAAGAAGACCGGTACGTGGGCGACGTCGATGAGTTCGTCGATCTGCGCCCTGCCGGTCCGCAGTGCCGCGCGGGTGTAGCGGTTGGCGGACGTCTCACGGATACGGTGCGCCTCGTCACAGATCAGAGCACCCAGGCTGTTCTTCTCCGTGGCCATGAAGCTGTTGAAGTACTTGAAGAGATCCTGGACTTCCCGCTTCCGGGAGCCGGCCACCTTGCGCATCGTCTTGGTGAACGACTGGGAGCCGGTCGCGTGGACCGCGGCCACGCCCCTCCGGTACAGCTCGCCGAGCAGTTGGAGCGCGATCACGCTCTTTCCGGTTCCGGGGCCACCGGTGACGATGACGACTTCCTTGCGGTCGGCGCGCTTCGCCCTCTCCACCGCGTTGAGCACCATGCGGTAGGCGACCTGCTGCTCGTCGAGGAGGACGAACTGCTGTCGCTCCCGAACTTCCTGGGCTGCCACGGACATCAGCTGCTTCGACGGCACGGTGGCGCCCGCGAGCAGTTCGTCCGCCGCACGAGCTCCGGCGTGCTCATTGCTCAGCTTCGACCGGAGGTGGTCCAGGAACGCTCCTCGGCTCTCCCCGGTGAAGAGCAGCCCCCGCGCGTCACGTTCGATTTCCCGCAGCCCCGCCACCCCGAACTCGGTGGCGTTGTGCAAGAAGGCGACTCCCTGGATCCGGTCGCTGTGCTCAGACACCGCGCCGTTGAAGTTGACCAGGTAGTCGCAGTATCGCCGCACCTGCTCGATCGGATTGAGCACGGGGTGCGCGTAGGCGTCAACGTGGCACAAGGTGGGATCATCTTCATGCGGAGCCGCCTGGCTCCACTGCTTCAGCTCCACCACGACGTAGGACGGCTCCTGCGTAACCGGGTGCAAGCCGGCGAGGACGACGTCGGCACGCTTGCTGTTCAGCGGTAGCGCGTACTCAAGCATGACCTCGACGTCGCCCAGGCCGGCGTCGTCGAGCGCGGCGGTCAATAGAGGGATGCTGCGCTCCCAGGAACGCGTCTCCGAGGCTCCGGGCCTATAGCCATGCATATGGACGAACTGCTCGGTGAGATGCAGGAAAAGCGAACCGTCAAGTGCCATGACGGCGACCGTTTTCGCGGACGCGCGGAACAGCAAGGACTTCCCCCAGGCAGCACGAAGAGACTCGTGCGGGTGGGGGCATATCCTTCGAGACTCCACCAAGGTGGAACGGAAGCCCGTCGGGCCGCGTTGACGATGTGTCCGAGGGTACCTGGCGGGACTGGCAGTACTACCGGTGGTCGGAGTGGCGGCGGATGTCGGGCCCGATCTCCACTACGGGCGCGCCAACACATTGGCTCCGACGCATCAGGTCCCTCCGACTCGATCAAGTCCCGCGTTGCACGCCCGGCCGTTCGTCGACCACGCTGCTCAGCACGAGCTGCCGTGACGCCGGGATCGGGCAGCTCCACGCGGCACCGCTCGTGAACAAGTGACGGTCCCAGGGATACGCGGGGCAGTGCGTGCTGTTTTCCCGGCACCAAGACCGCCCCCACGCAGGCTCCGATCCGGAAACGCGTGGCTGCTTTCGCTGCCGTGAGGTCCGGTTTGAATCGGTGCGGCCCCGGGCGAGGCGACGGCCGCAAGTCCACGAGCAAGGGCACCAGACCTGTGCCTTAACCGACCAGAAGGCGGAGCGGCAGACGAGTCGGGCTGTACGCCGGGTTCTGTGCCCCGGGACCTCGCGGTCGTCGGGGCGACGGCCATCCATCTACGACCGGCGTTGCCACCGGCCTCCTGCGGTCTACCCGCGAACATCGGGCGGGCAGCCCTCGATCGTCCGCGCAGGACCGTCTCCGAAGAGGCGGTCCCTCTTGACCTTGCTCCAGGTGGGGTTTACCTAGCCGCCTGAGTCGCCTCAGGCGCTGGTGGTCTCTTACACCACCGTTTCACCCTTACCCAGCGCCTGAGCGCTGGGCGGTCTGTTTTCTGTGGCACTGTCCCGCGGGTCACCCCGGGTGGCCGTTAGCCACCACCTTGCCCTGTGGAGCCCGGACGTTCCTCGGGAGACCCCCGAAGGGATCCCACGCGGCCGCCCGCCCGGCTCGTCTGCCGTGCGGCCAGTCTACCTGGCCGATCAGACGAACTCGGCCGTCTCCAGGTCGAAGGCGAACGGCTCGGGCAGCGCGAGGGCCTTGCCGAAGGGGAGCGTGCAGGACTGGCGGTAGTCGCCCTTCGACGGGTCACTGTGGAGGGTCACGGAGGACTTGTCGCGGTCGATGAGCAGGTAGAGCGGGATGGCGCCCTGGGCGTAACAGCGCCGCTTCGCCTCGCGGTCCTGCTGCGGCTTCGACGAGGTCACCTCGACCGCCATCGCGACGCCCTCGCAGGGCATCCAGGAGTCGGCGCCGCGGAAGAGACGACGCTCGGTGGGCGCGAAGGTGCCGTCGGGGATCAGATGGTTTCTCGGGCAGTCTCCGCCGCTGGGCAGTTTCAGCCCCTTGTTCCCGGAGAAGTCCATATCGGTCCGCGAGCGCCTGATCACCTGCTTCAGGATCAGGTTGATGTAGTCCTCATGATCCCCGTCCGGCGGTGGTGTCACGACAATCTCCCCCTGGATCAGTTCCGCCCGGAAGCCCTCCGGGGTGTCGAGGGAGAGGAAACCCTCCAGCAGGACCTCTTCCTGCGTGAGCGGCTCGTGCGCGAGAGCGGGCATGCCATCACGTCCCTTCTTCGGTCGTTCGCCAGACTGGGACATGGGTGATCAGCCGTCCCTCGGATCGGGAGTCGTTCCCTCGATCGTGGCACAGGGTCATGGAATCGGTCAGGGTTCGGCCGTGCGTCGGCCGTGGCTACTCGGGTGCGGGGGTCGGGCCCGGACTCCTCCAAGAGCGCGCCGGCCCCTCGCGGCGCCGTCCGCTTGACCCTGCCGTAGCGTCAAGGTTTCTACTGAAGGCATGCGGATCGGAGAGCTGGCCCGGATCGTCGGTGTCACCACACGCGCCATCAGGCACTATCACCACCTCGGGCTGCTGCCCGAGCCCGAGCGGCTGGGCAACGGGTACCGGGAGTACGGGCTGCGGCATGCCATCGAGCTCGCCCGGATCCGGCGACTGACCGAGCTGGGGCTCGGGCTGCCGGAGGTGCGGGACGTGCTCGCGGAGGACGCGGGGCGCGATCTCGTGGAGGTGCTCGCCGAGCTGGACGCCGATCTGGCCCGGCAGGAGGCGGCCATCCATGAGCGGCGGGAGCGGCTGCGGGGTCTCCTCACGGAGGCCGAGCGGGGGCGACTGCCCACCGAGGGACCGGTGTCGCCCGAACTCGCCGCGTTCTTCAACGAGTTGGGTGACGTCGACGTCGAGTCGCCGATGGCCGCCAAGGACCGCGAGGTGCTCGCGCTCATCGACACGACCGCCCCGCCCGAGGCCCGCGAGCAGCTGATGGCGGCGCTGCTGCCCGCCTTCTCCGCACCGGGCGCCGTGGCCGCGGCCCACGAGGTCTACGCCCGGCTCGACGCCCTCGCCGACGCCGGCCCGGACGACCCGCGGGTGGCGGAGGCGGCGCGGGCGCTGGCCGCGTGCATGCCGGCCGAGCTGCCGGTCGGCGAGGCGCTCGCGGAGGGGAACACCCTGCTCGACACCTTCCTCGCCGACTTCTCCCCCGCCCAGGCCGAGGCCGTCCGGCTCGCGATGCGGATGGCCGCCGAGGGCGGTGCGCCGTGACGGGCCTGCGTACGACGTTGCGCGCCCTCGCCTATACGGCCCTGGCGGCCGAACTGGTCGTCACCGGATGCCTGTTGGTGGGTACGCGGCCGCCCCGCGTCGTCGAGGCGGCGGTCGTGGTCGTCATCGTCGTCGAGGTCTGCGGGCTCGCCGTGCTGTACCGGCGCGGCGGCCGGGACGCCGTGCGGGAGGTCGTGCCCGCCAAGGCCCGCCGGCTCGTCGGGCACGAGTTGCGGGTGCTCGGGAGTTACTGGCTGTGGGTGACGCGGCGCCGCGATGGCGTCCCGGCGGGGGCGAGCGCCTTCGCGTACGCGCGGGGGCAGGCCGTGATGATGTACGCCTTCGCGTTCGTGTGCCTCGTCGAGACCGTCGCGATGTGGGCTCTGCTGCACGACTGGCCGCTGCTGCACCGCGTCGTGCTCGTCCTCGACGTCTACACGGTGGTGTGGGTGCTCGGCCTGCACGCCGCGGCCGTGACCCGGCCGCACGTCGTGACCGCCGACACCCTGCGGGTACGCCGCGGCGCCCTGGTCGACCTGCGGATACCGCTGGAGCGGATCGGGGCCGTACGCCGCGAGAACAAGTACACGCACCAGCCCACGGAGGGCGAGCTGAACCTGGACGTCGGCGCCCAGACCAGCATAACCATCGAACTGGCCGCTCCCGTACGGCACTTCACGTTCCTCGGCCGCCCGTTGGATGTCAGCCTGGTGCGGTTGCACGCGGAGGATCCCGACGGGCTCGCGCGCACCCTGGAGCAGCGGCTCACGCCGGCGTGAACAGCACCTTCGTCGAGCCGGGGTCCGCCTGCGCGAGCCGGACCCGCAGCCGCTCCCCCAGCGGCAGCGCGGACGCGCCGCCCTCGACCCGGGCGACGACGGCGGGCTCGGTCAACTGGACGGTCCCGGAGGCCTGTTCGCGGTCCTTCACGTCCACCACCACCGCGTCGAAGACCTCGCCGACCCGGTGCTCGAGGAGCGCCGCCTCGACGATGTCGACGCACTCGCGCTCCACGGAGTTGGCGCGCCGGGTACCCTCCGCCATCTCCTTGGGGAGGTCTTCCAGAGCCGTCAACACCCATTCGGGAACGCCCCGTTCGGCGGATGCGGCCAGGCAGAGTTCGGACGCGTAGCGGTCGACGAGGCGGCGCAGCGGGGCCGTGCAGTGGGTGTAGGGCGCGGCGACGGCGGCGTGCGTGGCGAGGGCCGGGGTCTCGCCACCACGGAACGCCGTGTAGCCCGCGCCGCGCAGCAGCGTCGTGCACTCCTGGAGGAACGCGGCGTGGTGCGGGATCCGCGGGTCGAGGGAGCGGACCAGGTCGGAGTACGACACGTGGTGCGGCCACTCGATGTGCAGGGCCTTCGCGGTGCGGCGCAGCCGGCCGACCGCGCCGTCCGGTGCGGCGGGCAGCGTGCGCAGGATGCCGGTGCCCGCGGCGAGCATCAGGTCGGCGGCGGCCATGCCGGTCAGGAGGGAGATCTGGGCGTTCCACGAGTCGGCGGGGAGCGGGGCCCGGTAGGCGAGTTCGTACGCGGTGGCGCTCGCGACGATCTCCTGCTCGGGCACGTCGAGCGAGATGCCACCGCGCTCGACCTCCAACCGCTCGCGCAGCGACCCGATGTCCTTGAGCAGGGCGACCGACTCCTCGGCGGTCCCGTCGTCGATGGCCTTCTGCACGCCCGCGTAGTCGAGCTTGGCGCGGCTGCGGACGAGGGCACGGACGACGTCGGTGGTCTCGGCGCGCCCGTCCGCGTCGAGGTCGATCGTCCACAGGACGGCCGGGCAGGTCTGGTCCGGCAGCAGGCTCGCGGCGCCCTCGCTGAGCACGGTGGGGTGCAGCGGGACCTTCTCGTCGGGGAAGTAGAGGGTGGTGACGCGGCGGTGCGCCTCGGCGTCGAGGACGCCGCCCGGTGTGACGTACGCGGCGACGTCGGCGATCGCGTACCGCACGCGGTAGCCGCCGCCGGGGCGCCGGGACAGGTGCATGGCCTGGTCGAGGTCGGTCGACGTGGGCGGGTCGATCGTGAAGAAGGGGATCGCCGTCTCGTCCCGGTCGGGCAGCCACGGCGGATCGGCGGCGACGCGCTCCGCCTCCGCGAGCACATCGGCCGGGAACTCCTCGGGTACGTCCAGCTTCGTACGCAGTTCGCGCAGCACGGCGCCGAGCGGCTCCCGCGCCGCGCCGGTCACACGGAGGTGGCGACGGGGCATGCCACGAGCGTAGAAGGCGGTGGCCGGGTTGGCACGCCGTAGGCTGGGGCGTCGATCGACAGTTGTTCCGTACGTGCTTGAGGAGTGCCCCGTGCTTGTGCTGTTGCCGCCGTCGGAGGGTAAGGCCGCTTCCGGACGCGGGGCGCCGCTGAAGCCGGAGGGCCTCTCGTTGCAGGGGCTCGCCGGGGCGCGGGCGGCCGTCCTGGACGAGCTGGTGGAGCTGTGCGCGGCCGACGAGGAGAAGGCGCGCGAGGTGCTCGGCCTGAGCGAGGGGCTGCGCGGCGAGATCGCCAAGAACACGGAGCTGCGCACGGCGGGCGCGCGCCCGGCCGGCGAGATCTACACCGGCGTCCTGTACGACGCCCTGGACCTGGCCTCCCTCGACGCGGCGGCGAAGAAGCGGGCGGCCAGGTCGCTGCTCGTGTTCTCGGGACTGTGGGGCGCGGTCGGTGTCGCCGACAGGATCCCCTCCTACCGCTGCTCGATGGGCGTGAAGCTGCCGGGACTCGGCGCGCTCGGGGCGTACTGGCGGGGGCCCATGGCCGAGGTGATGCCACAGGCCGCCGGAGACGGGCTCGTACTGGACCTGCGGTCGTCGGCGTACGCGAGCGCGTGGAAGCCGAAGGGGGACGTGGCCGAGCGGACCGCGACGGTGCGCGTGCTGCACGCGCCGACCCGCAAGGTCGTCTCCCACTTCAACAAGGCGACCAAGGGACGGATCGTCCGGTCGCTGCTGACGGCGGGGTCCGCGCCGGCCGGTCCCGCCGAGCTCGTCGACGTACTGCGGGACCTCGGGTACGTCGTGGAGGTCGAGGAGCCCGCGAAGGCCGGTCGGCCGTGGAACCTGGACGTGCTGGTGGACGAGGTCCACTAGAGGCCCTGAAAAGATAGAGGCGCTAAGAAGACCAGCCGGATTGCAGCATGCGCAACGACCTTTGCGCATGTTGCTGCGGGCGGGGCAGGATGGGGCCATGACCTCGACTGCCGCCGCCTCTGCCGGCTCCGCCTCCGTGCTGGATCTCGCCCCTGTCGTCCCCGTCGTCGTGGTGGAGGACGTCGCCGACGCGGTGCCGCTCGCGCGGGCGCTCGTCGCGGGCGGCCTCCCCGCTATCGAGGTGACCCTGCGTACGCCCGCCGCGCTCGACGCGATCCGGGCGATCGCCGCCGAGGTCCCGGACGCCGTCGTCGGCGCGGGCACCGTGATCTCGCCCGCGAACGTCGCCGACTCGGTGGCCGCGGGCTCCCGCTTCCTGGTCAGCCCCGGCTGGACGGACACGCTGCTCGACGCGATGAAGGAGTCGGGCGTGCCGTTCCTGCCCGGCGTCTCCACGACGTCGGAGGTCGTGGCGCTGATCGAGCGCGGCGTGCACGAGATGAAGTTCTTCCCGGCGGAGGCCGCGGGCGGCGCCCCCTACCTGAAGGCGCTCTCCGGTCCGCTGCCGCAGGCTCGGTTCTGCCCCACGGGCGGCGTCTCGCCCGCGAACGCGCCCACCTACCTGGCGCTGAAGAACGTCGGCTGCGTGGGCGGCAGTTGGATGCTCCCCGCCGACGCGATCGCGGCGAAGGACTGGGACCGGGTCGAGGCCCTGGCCCGCGAGGCGTCCTCGCTGCGTTGAGCCGGCTGAACTATGTGAGGTGCGCTGTCTCGTTGAGGCAGCGCACGCTCGCGTTCCCGTCCGCGTAGTACGCGACCGTGGTGAGGGACGCCGCCGCGAGCTCCATGCGGAACATCGCCTCGGCCGGGGCGCCGAGCGCGAGCCGCACCAGCGTCTTGATCGGCGTCACATGGCTGACCAGCACGGCGGTACGCCCCCGGTACGCGGCGGTCAGCCGGTCCCGCGCCTCGGCGACCCGCTCCGCGACCTCCGCGAAACTCTCGCCGCCACCGGTCGGGGCGGCGTCGGACGAGGCGAGCCAGGCGTTCAGGTCGTCCGGGTAGCGGGCGCCGGCCTCCTTGAACGTGAGCCCCTCCCACGCCCCGAAGTGCGTCTCGCGCAGCCCTTCGTCGACCTCCACGCCGAGCCCGAGCCGCCCGGCGACGACCTCGGCGGTCTCGCGGCACCGCTTCAGCGGCGATGCCACGACGACGTCGACGTCACCGCGCGCGACCAGGGCCGCGGCGGCGTCCGACGCCTGCCGACGACCGGTGTCGGAGAGCGCGGGGTCGCCGCCCCCACTCCCCGAGAACCGCTTCTCGGGCGTGAGGGCGGTCTCCCCGTGCCGGAGCAGGAGGAAGGTGGCGGGTGACCCGAGGTCCGGGGGTGTCACGTGTCTCCCTTGCGGCAGGCCCAACGGCGTTGCGGTCTCGGGGCTCTGCCCCGGACCCCGCGCCTCAATCGCCGGCGAGGCTGAGTGGTCCTAAAGCCCCGACTCGGACGTCCGAACCAGGATCCGCCGACAGTTCTCGCAACGAACGACCTCATCCGCCGCAGCCGCCCGAACCTCGTTCAGCTCCGTGATGTTGAGCTCGAGCCGGCACCCCTCACAACGCCGCTGGAACAGCTTCGCCGCCCCGACCCCGCCCTCCTTCTCGCGAAGCTTGTCGTACAGCTTCAGCAGGTCCGCCGGGATCGTCCCGGCGACGACCGCACGCTCCTTGGCGGCGGCGGAGACGTCGGCGTCGATGGCGGCATCCGCCGCGTCGCGCCGCGAGGTCGCGTCGTCGGCCTTGGCCTGCACCGAGGAGAGCCGCTCGGCCAGCTCGCCCGCGCGCTCCTGCGCGGACTCGCGGCGCTCCATGACCTCGAGGACGACGTCCTCCAGGTCGCCCTGGCGCTTGGCCAGCGAGGTGATCTCGCGCTGCAGGTTCTCCAGGTCCTTGGGGGACGTGACCGCGCCGGAGTCGAGGCGCTTCTGGTCGCGGGCGGCGCGCTGGCGGACCTGGTCGACGTCCTGCTCGGCCTTGGTCTGCTCGCGGGCGCAGTCGCTCTCCTCGGTCGTCGAGGCGACGTGCAGGTCGCGCAGCTGCGTGAGGTCCTTGGTCAGCGACTCGATCTCGTCGTGCTCGGGCAGCGACCGCTTCTTGTGCGCGAGCTGCTGGAGGCGGGTGTCGAGGTCCTGGAGATCGAGAAGACGGATCTGATCGGCGGGCGCGGCGTTCAGTTGGGGGCTCCAAAAGTAGATACAGGCGAGTCAGAAGGGGTGCGCGTAGCGCTCGCTGAAGGGGTGGTGGCGGGCGACGGGCGGGTGGACGCCGCGTGGGCCGTCCAGGGATCGGTGACCGTCTTCGAGACGTGGACCCGCAGGCGCCATCCCTCGCGGTCGGAGACCTCTTCGAGCTGAGCCGCGGCCAGCTCGCACCAGGGCCACTCGGTGGCCCAGTGCGCCGCGTCGAGCAGCGCGAGAGGGGTGGTCTCGCGGGCCTCGCTCACCGGGTGGTGGCGCAGGTCCGCGGTAAGGAAAGCATCGACGCCCGCCGCACGCACATCGTCGAAGAGGCTGTCGCCGGAGCCACCGCTCACGGCGATCGTACGCACCGTCGCGTCGAGGTCCCCCGCCACGCGGATGCCCTGCGCGGTGGCCGGCAGCCGGTCGGCGGCGCGGCCCGCGAGCTCGCGCAGCGTCAGCGGGTGCTCAAGATCGCAGACCCGGCCGAGGCCACGACGGCCGGCGGGGTCGGTGGGGTCCGGGACCAGGGGGCGGACGACGCGGACGCCGAGCGCGCCCGCGAGGGCGTCGGAGACGCCGGGGTCGGCCTTGTCGGCGTTGGTGTGCGCGACGTGCAGGGCGATGTCGTTCTTGATCAGCGTGTGGACGGCGCGGCCCTTGAACGTGGAGGCCGCCACCGTCGTCGTACCGCGCAGGTAGAGGGGGTGGTGCGTGACCAGCAGGTCCGCGCCGAGCTTCACCGCCTCGTCGACGATGTCCTGGACGGGGTCGACCGCGAAGAGCACCCGGCCGACCTCGGCGTCCGGATCACCGGCGACCGTGCCCACCGCGTCCCATCCCTCGGCGAGGGCCGGGGGCCAGAGGGCTTCGAGGGCGGCGGTTACTTCAGACAGACGGGGCACGCAGACAGGTTACCCGCGCCGCCCGCCCCACCCCCAAGCCCGGCCTTTCCCGTAAGGGGCGCAGGAGAGCACAGAGGACCCACCGTTCACAGCCAATTCGGGGCATGGCCCACCTTTCGTGTGAAACGGCGGGCGCGAGGTGCCACGGAGGTACGTGCGAAAACTAGCGTCGGCCCGGACAAGCGGAGGTGAACGATCCGTAATGGATCCCCTTCTTTGAGGGGGTCTCCACGAAGGAGGCTGGAACACCCATGACGGCCCTGGCCACGGAACCCACGCCGGATACACCGGAAATGCCGAAAATGCCGCCACGACCGCCGCACACCAGATGTGTGGTCACGATGGACGCGACGTACGCGGCGCGGCTCGCGCGGCACGGCGCGAGCCCCGACGCCCGGTTCCCCGAGCGCTGGACCCTGGACGGACCCGAGCCGTACGCGGTCCCGCTGCCGGGACCACAGCCGGAGGAGCCCGGCACCGCCGTGCTGCCCCTGACCGACGGCCGGGTGCTGATCCAGCGCGCGGCGGCAAAACGCCAGATGTTCTCGCTGCTCTACCCGACGGGTCCGGGCACGGGCGAGGTGCCGCTCGGGTCCGTGGAGTGCGCGGAGCTCACCCTGCTGCCGCCGACTCCGGACGGGCGCTGTGCCTACGCGTTGGCGGCCGGCGCGGAGTCGACCGCGGTGTGGCAGGTGGCGGGCGCGGGCTCCGGGCCCGAGCTGCTCGCCGAGGTGCCGGGGCGCTGCTCGGGCGGGGTCTGGCTGTCCCGCGAGGCCCGGCTGCTCGCGCTCGACCGCGCACCGTCGGACGCGGACGGCGGCGGCCCGGTGAAGACGGTGGTGGTGGATCTGGACCGGGGCGGCGAGGTCTCCCCGCTCCTTCAGGTCGCCGAGGACAGCGAGGACCGGCTGCTCCTCGCCGATCTCGACAGCGGCCTCATCCTGCTCCGCTCGGACGCCCCGACGCCGGGTGAACTCCGGCTCGGCTGGGGCGTGTTGGGCAGTACGCTGCCGATCCGGTTCCCGGAGTCGCTGCGCCTCGCCGACTGCGAGCTGACACCCTTCGCCATCCAGCCGGGCCAGCCGCTGATGCCGGAGGGCTGCGCGGTGGCGCTGCACGTGGCGAGCACCGAGGGCGGCTCCCCGTGGCTCGGCCTGTGGCGGCCCGCCGAGAGCCGGATGCACCAGGTCGCGGCGCCCGGCGGCTGGCTTCCGGGCAGCGGGTTCCTCTCGCGCGAGGGGGTGCTCTCCCTGCCGTACGTCAGCGAGGAGGTGCCGTGCGGTCTGGCGAGGTTCCAGGCACCCGAACCCCGCGCGGGGCAGCGGGAGCCGGAGGAGGAATCCGCCCCGCCCGAGCCCACCGCGACACGCCCCGTGCCGTTGGCGCAGGCGCCCCTCGGTGGCCGTACCACGGACCGTTAGACTCTCCCGGCTGCAACTGAAGGATCTTGTACGTGTTTACGGGGTGAATGTTCCGATGGTGGAAGGCAACGGCACGAATGTCGAGTTCGACGCGGAGGCGACGCGCCACGCGCGGGTCGGTTCGGGTCGGCACCGCGGCGAGGTGTCCTCGCCGCCCATGGCGGGCGGCGACCAGGAGTCGAGGCCGCGCGGGCGGCACCGTGGGGCGCGCGCCGACGAGGCGTAACGCTCGACACTCGATGTGAGGAAACGTATCTCTGAGGGGCCCGGCAGAAGCCGGGCCCCTCAGTCGTGTCGTGTCGATGGCGGTCGGCCGGGCTCAGCCGTGCTTGAGGCCGAGCACCTCCGCCGCCGCGAACGTCTCGTTCGGGGGCCGGTCCTTGTAGTGCGGGGTGAGCAGCGCGTCGAGCTCGTCGAACGTGAACGCGCCCTTGGCCGTGTCGAACTTCGCCTGCACCCTCGGCCGGTCGACGACCGCGACCATGCCGCCGTGCACCACCAGCAGTTGGCCGTTGATGTTCCCTGCGGCGGGCGCGGCGAGGTAGCCGACGAGCGGGGCGACGTGTTCGGGCGCGAGCGGGTCGAGCCCGTCCTCCGGCTCGGCGAACCCGGCGAAGACGTCCTCCGTCATACGGGTGCGGGCCCTCGGGCAGATGACGTTCGCGGTGACGCCGTACTTGGCGAGGGCGAGCGCGGTGGAGGTGGTGAGCCCCACGATGCCGCCCTTGGCTGCGGCGTAGTTGGGCTGGCCGGCCGAGCCCGCGAGGAAGGCCTCGGACGAGGTGTTGATGATGCGCCCGTAGACCGGGGCGCCTGCCGCCTTCGAGGCCTCGCGCCAGTGGCGGGCCGCGAAGTGGCTGGTGTTGTAGTGGCCCTTGAGGTGGACGTGGATGACCGAGTCCCACTCCTCCTCGGTCATCGAGAAGATCATGCGGTCGCGGAGGATGCCGGCGTTGTTGACGAGGATGTCGAGTTGGCCGTACGTGTCGATGGCCAACTGGACGAGTTCGCGGGCCTGTTGGTGGTCGGCGACGTCGCCGGTGTGGGCGGTGGCGGTTCCGCCCGTGGCCTCGATCTCCGCGACGACCTGTTCCGCGGGGCCGGTCGTGGCCTCGCCGGAGCCGTCGCGGCCGGGTTGGCCGAAGTCGTTGACGACGACGTTTGCGCCCAGGCGGGCGAGTTCGAGGGCTTCGGCGCGGCCGAGGCCGCGGCCGGCGCCGGTGACGATGGCCGTGCGGCCGGTGAGCGGCGTGGACATACGGTTCTGCTTCCTCTCGGGGGTGTTTGCGCCGCGACGGCGTTGCGGACACGGGGCTCCGCCCCGGACCCCGCTGCTCAATCGCCGCAGGGGCTTGATTTACCCACTCGCCGCTCATGGGCTGAAAAGATCTGCTCAATCGCCGCAGGGGCTTGATCTATCAAGCCCCGCCGGCGATTGAGGCGATCTTTTAAGCCCCGCCGGCGTTTGAGGCGCGGGGTCCGGGGCGGAGCCCCGCGCCCGCAACGCCGGTGCGGCTACAGCTCGATACAGGTCCGCAGGGCGACACCCGTGCGCATTTGGTCGAGGGCCTCGTTGATCTCCGACAGTGGGACCCGGTGCGTGATCAGGGACTCCAGGTCGATGCGTCCCGCCCGCCACAGGGCGATCGCCCGCTCGTAGGACCGCAGGACGTCACCGCCCCCGTACATCGACGGCAGGATCTTCTTCTCGTCGAAGAACAGCTCGAACATGTTGAGCTGAAGAAAGTCGTCCATGGCCCCGGCGCCGACCACGCAGAGCGTGCCGCCGCGGCGCGTCGTCTCGTACGCCGTGCGGGCGGTGGCGGACTTGCCGACGACCTCGAAGACGTAGTCGAAGCCCTCGCCCGCCGTGATGTTCTGCTTGGCGTCGGCCAGTTCGTCCGGTGAGATCGCCTGCGTCGCACCGAACTTGAGGGCCGATTCGCGCCGCGATTCCACCGGGTCCACGGCGACGATCTGCGCCGCGCCCTTGAGCCGCGCGCCCTGGATCGCGGAGATGCCGACGCCGCCGCAGCCGATGACGGCGACGGACGAACCCGCCTGTACGTCCGCCGTGTTGATCGCGGCGCCGAGCCCGGTGGTGACGCCGCAGCCGATGAGCGCCGCGATGTCGAAGGGCACGTCGTCGGGGATCGGTACGGCGCAGGCCGCGTTGACCACGACCTCCTCGGTGAAGGTGCCGGTCCCGGCGAAACCGAAGACGTCCCCGCCGGGGCGCTTGAAGTTGGGGGTGCCCGCGTTCATGAATCCGGCGAGACAGAGCTCGGTCTGGCCGCGCTTGCAGGCGGGGCAGGTGCCACAGGCGGGCAGCCAGCACATCAGGACTCGTTGACCGGGCGTCAGGTTCGTTACTCCGTCGCCGACTTCGACGATCTCGCCCGCGCCCTCGTGGCCGGGGATGAACGGGGCCGGCTGCGGCAGCACCCCGTTCATCGCGGAGACGTCGGAGTGGCACAGGCCGGTGGCGCGCAGCCGGACCCGCACCTTGCCCGGCCCGAAGCCGACCGCCTCGACGTCGTCCAGTACCTCGAGTTTGTCCTGGCCTATCTCGTGCAGTACGGCTGCTCGCATGGCGTGCGGCTCCTTCGCGATCGATCTGCCTGCTGGTTGCGTCAGTTGTGGTCGACGAGTGTGTCCGCGAGCACCGGAGCGTCCTCGCGCTCCACCGCGGTGACCGTCACCTGCACCCTCCCCGGCTGCTCCCACATACGGATGCGCAGCGTCTCGCCGGGGAAGACGATCCCGGCGAAGCGGGTGCTGTAGCGGGTGATGCGGGAGACGTCGCCGCCGAGGGCCGTGTCCGCGACCGCCTTCAGGGTCATGCCGTAGCTGCACAGGCCGTGCAGGATCGGCTTGTCGAAGCCGGCCAGCTTGGCGAACTCCGGGTCGGCGTGCAGCGGGTTCCAGTCGCCGGAGAGCCGGTAGAGGAGGGCCTGGTCCTCACGGATGGTCCGTTCGACGGTGCGGTCGGGTTCGCGGGAGGGGACTTCCAGGCGCTCGGAAGGGCCGCGGTCGCCGCCGAATCCGCCCTCTCCGCGTACGAAGATCTGGGAGTCGGCCGTCCACAACGGGCCGTCCGCGTCGGCGACTTCGCTGCGCAGCACGAGCACGGCCGCCTTGGTCTTGTCGTACACGGCGGCGACGCGTGAGGTGGTGGTCGCCTTTCCCTTGACCGGGATGGGGCGGTGCAGCTCGATGGTCTGGCCGCCGTGCAGCACGTGCGCGAGGTTCACGTCGATGCCGGGCGCGGACAGGCCGCCGACGACACCCATGCCCGCGCCCGCGACGGTCGCGAAGCTGGGCAGGACGTGCAGTTTCGACTCGAGCGTGTAGCGCAGCTCGTCGGGGTCGGTGGCGGGGCGGCCCGCGCCGAGACCCAGGTGGTAGAGCTGAATATCCTTGTGGTCCCAGGTGATCTCGGCGGACCTGGGCTCTGCGGCTACGGCCTTCGCGGCGTCGATGGGCATGCGCTGGCGCTCCTAGGGCTGGTCGAAGACCTCGGTGCGACCGTCCGCACCGTCGGCCGCACCGAGGTCGTCACGGGCCGGGTAGAACCTGTTCCAATTCACCCGGCGACCCATGTATAGCCAAGAGCGCATGTCTTGGGAAGGGCCGCGCCGCACCTTTCTGACGGAACGTCAGAAAGTGTGGGCCGTGAACGACAGTGACATTTGTACCGGCGAGGTACGGACAATCGCATCTGCCGCCGCTCGCCCCGGATCCGTAGCGTCATCGCCATGAAGACGATGAAGGCGGCGGCAGTGTCCTTCGCGGGGGCCGTCAAGACGTTCGGTGACATACGGGCCGTGGCCGGGCTCGACCTGGAGATCGCGGCAGGCGAGACCGTGGCACTGCTCGGCCGCAACGGCGCCGGGAAGTCCACCTCCCTCGCCCTGCTGCTCGGCCTGGACGAGCCCGACGAGGGGCACGTGGAGCTGTTCGGCACGGCGCCGCAGGACGCGGTCCGGGCCGGGCGGGTGGGCGCGATGCTGCAGGAGGGGCGGGCCGTGCCCCGGGTCACGGTCGCCGAGCTGGTCGGGTTCGTGGCCGGGCGGTACCCGGAGCCCATGGACACGGCGGAGGCGCTGCGGCTCGCCGGGATCGAGGAGCTCGCCGGGCGCCGGGTCGACAAGCTGTCGGGCGGGCAGACGCAGCGGGTGCGGTTCGCCGTGGCGCTCGCGGGCAACCCGGCGCTGCTCGTGCTCGACGAACCGACCGCGGCCCTCGACGTCGAGGCGCGGCACGCGTTCTGGACCTCGATGCGGGCGTACGCGCGGCGCGGCCACACGGTGCTGTTCTCCACGCACTACCTGGAGGAGGCCGATGCCAACGCCGACCGGATCGTGGTGATCGACCGGGGCCGGGTCGTCGCCGACGGCAGCGGCGACGAGCTGCGCAGGGCGGGCGGCGGTAGCCTCGTCTCCTTCGACCTGGCGGGGCGCGGCACGGAAGGGCTCTCACTGCTGCCGGGCGTCGTGTCCGTGGAGGTCCGCGGCGACCGGGCCCGGCTGCGTACCGAGGACTCGGACGCGACCGTCATGGCGCTCGCCGGCCTGGACGCCGTACGCAATCTGGAGGTCGCCCCGGCCTCCCTCGACGACGCCTTCATGGCGCTGACCGCGGACCCCCGCGACCTGGAGCGTGTGTGAGATGCGGGACTATCTGCTGCTTGAAGTGCGGCGCACACTGCGCGACGGCCGGTTCGTGATCGGCACGGTCGCGATGCCGGTGATGATGTACCTCTTGTTCACCAACATCGGCTCTGACGCCGGAAGTTGGAAGACCGCGTCGATGATCGGGATGGCTGCCTACGGTGCGGTGGGCGCGGCCATGAACACGGCGGCCGGAGTCGCCGAGGACCGGGCGATCGGCTGGCTGCGGCAGCTGCGGGTCACGCCGATGACCCCGCGCCAGGGGGTCGTCGGACGGGCCCTGACCGGCGCGGTGACGGTCCTCCCCGCCATCACGGCGGTGCTGCTCGCGGGAGCCCTGGTCAACGGGGTGCGGCTCGACGCCTGGAAGTGGCCGGTCATCGCGCTGCTGCTGTGGCTGGGCTCGCTGCCGTTCACGATGCTCGGGCTCGGCAACGGCTACCGGCTGACCTCGCAGGCCATGGGCGGCATGAACATGCTCTGCTACCTCGGGCTCGCGGTGCTCGGCGGGCTGTGGTTCCCGGTGGCACTGTTCCCCGGCTGGTTGCAGACGGTCTCCTCGTACACGCCGACCAATCGCTTCGCGCAGCTCGGCACGGCGGTCGCCGACGGACACGCGCCGTCGCTCGCGGCTCTCGCGGTGCTGTCCGCCTGGCTGCTCGCCTTCGGTTCGTACGCTGTGGTCTCGTACCGCAAGGCCGCGCGCACCATCTGACCTTCAAAGACGGAGACCGGACATGTCCTGGTGGAGCAACGTCAACTGTCAGTTCCGCGAGCTGCGTGCGGCGCAGGCCGAGTGGAAGGCCGAGAACGAGCGGGTAAAGGCGGAGCGGCGGGCGCGCGGCGAGCACGGCAGGCTGCCCGAGGAACTGGGCCCGCCACCCACCGGGTTCGCGCTGCTGCCGTGGCTGCTCATGGGCATGGGCGCGCTGTCGAACATCTTCCAGGGCAAGGACACCAACCCCTGGCTCGGCGGACTCGGCCTCCTCACCTTCAACTCCCTCTACATCTATGTGGTGTTCAGGGCATTTCGCAAGGAGACCCGCAACGCGACGTCGACGCGGGTCGTGCTGGCCGTGATGACGCTGCTGACCTGTGCGCTCGTCGGTGGTTTCGGCGGCAGCTGGATCGCGTTCTTCCCGCTGCTCGGGCTCGCGGCAGGTGCGGTCCTGCGCGGCCCGCACCTCGGCAGGGCCGGGCTCGGTCTGAGCGCGCTCGCGGGCGTCGTCTCCGGGCTGAAGGAGGGCTGGGACGCGGTGGGGGCCGTGTACGGCACGTTCCTGTCGATGATGGTGACTGCGGCGATCCTCTCGCTGTCCGAGGCCGTACGTGAACTGCGCTCCGCCCGCGAGGAGTTGGCGCGCCGGGCGGTCGAGGAGGAACGGCTCCGCTTCTCCCGGGACCTGCACGACCTGCTCGGGCACACGCTCTCGGTGATCGTCGTGAAGTCGGAGGCGGCCCGCCGGGTCGCGCCGCGCAGTATGGAAGCGGCGCTGGAGCAGATCACCGACATCGAGGCGGTCGGCCGGCAGGCACTCACCGAGATCCGGGAGGCGGTGAGTGGCTACCGCGAGGGCAGTCTCGCCACGGAGCTGGACCGGGCGCGGTCCGCGCTCACGGCCGCCGCCATCGAACCCGTCGTCCGCCAGTCGGGCCCGCCCGTGTCCGCGCAGACGGAGGCGCTGCTCGGCTGGGTGGTGCGGGAGGCGGTGACGAACACGGTGCGCCACAGCTCGGCCACCACCTGCACGATCAGCGTCGAGGGGGCGGCGGAGCGGGTACTGCTGCGGGTCACGGACGACGGGGTGGGCGCGGCCGCCGCGCCGCCCGTCACCGGCGTGGGCGGCACCGGGCTGAAGGGACTCACCGAACGGCTCGCCACCGCGGGCGGCTCCCTGACGGCGCAGCCCCTCGCACGCGGCGGCTTCGAGGTACGGGCCCAGCTCCCCGTCGCGGACCTGGAGCCGGCGGCGGCCGCCCCGACGGACGCCGGTCTCGCCCGGCACGGATAAGGCGCCACGGGCGGGTCCGCGCCGTACGCTCACCCCTGTGACGGAGATGCCGCAGGACCAACGCCCGGCCAAGAGCATCCGCGTGCTCCTCGCGGAGGACCAGGGGATGATGCGGGGCGCGCTCGCGCTGCTGCTCGGTCTCGAGCCGGACCTGGAGGTCGTCGCCCAGATCGCGGCCGGCGACACCATCGTCGACACGGCGCTCACGTGCCGGCCCGATGTGGCGCTGCTCGACATCGAACTGCCCGGCCGCAGCGGGCTCGACGCCGCGGCGGAGCTGCGCGAGCAGGTGCCGGACTGCCGGGTGCTGATCCTCACCACGTTCGGGCGGCCCGGGTATCTGCGGCGCGCGATGGAGGCAGGGGCGGCGGGGTTCCTCGTCAAGGACGGGCCGGTCGAGGAGCTTGCCGAGTCGATCCGCAAGGTGCTGCGGGGGGAGACGGTGGTCGACCCGGCGCTTGCCGCTGCCGCGTTGTCGGCGGGGCCGAGTCCGCTCACCGTGCGTGAGGCGGATGCCCTGCGGGCGGCTGCGGACGGGGTGACCGTCGCGGATATCGCCGCGCGGCTGCATCTGTCGGAGTCGACCGTGCGGAATTACCTGTCGGCGGCTATTGGGAAGGCGGGGGTGCGGAATCGGGCGGAGGCGCTGCGGGTCGCCTCCGAGCGTGGGTGGCTGTGAGGGGGGTGCGGTTGCGGGGCTCCGCCCCGGACCCCGCTGCTCAATCGCCGCAGGGGCTTAATAGTGGGGCTCAATCGGCATGATCAGCTTGATTTTGCAGGCCGCATGCCCACCAGCAGCACCACCGCCGCCACCACCAGGATTCCCGACCCCACCGCGAATGATCCCGCGTAGCCGCGGGTCAGTGCGGCAGGGGCCACCGAACCCGCGGAGCGGGACGTCGCCACTGTGGAGAGGATGGCCAGGCCCAGGGAACCGCCCAGGGTGCGGGACGTGTTGACGAGGCCGGAGACCAGGCCCGCGTGGCCCGGCGCGGCGCCCGATGTCGCCAGTGAGGCCAGCGGGGTCATCGCGCATCCTGCGCCCGCCATCATCACGATTCCGGGCAGCATGATCGTGGTGACGTACGCGCCGTCCGCGCTCATCGTCGACTGCCACAGGAATCCGGCCGCAGTCACGAGCACGCCCACCACCGCCACGTTCCGCGCCCCGTAGCGGGGCATCAGGCGCGGTGCGAACTTCGAGCCCAACACCACCGCCAGCGAGCTCGGCACCAGCGCGAGGCCCGCCTCGATCGGCGTGTAGCCGAGCACGTTCTGCGCGTACAGCGTCATGAAGAACCACATGGCGAACGAGCCCATGCCGCACACGAACATCGCCGCGTTCGCGACCGCCACCGAGCGCACCTTGAACAGACCGAGAGGCATCAGCGGGAGCCGGGTGCACGCCTCCACCAGCAAGAACGCGACGATCAGCAGGAGCGCGATGCCCAGCGGCACCAGCGTCGCCGCGTCGCCCCAGCCCCGCTCCTCCGTCTGCACGATGCCGTACGCGAGGACCGCCGTGCCCGCCGTCACGAGGACCGCGCCGGGCAGGTCGAGCCGGCGTTCGCCGCCCGCGCGGGACTCCTTGATCCAGCGGGCCGCCGCCGCGAGGACGACCGCGCCCAGCGGAACGTTGATGAGCAGCACCCAGCGCCAGTTCAGGCCCTCCGTGAGGACGCCGCCGACGAGTCCGCCGGCCGCGCCGCCGCCCGCGCCGACCGCCGTCCACGTCGCGATGGCCCGCGCCCTTGCGGCCCCTTCCGGGACGGCGGAGGTGAGGATCGTCAGGGTGGACGGTGCGAGGACCGCCGCTCCGAGGCCCTGCACGGCGCGCGCCGCGAGCAGCTGCCAGCCCTCCTGCGCGAGCCCGCCGGCGAGCGAGGCCAGCGTGAACAGGCCGAGCCCGACCAGGAACATCCGCTTGCGGCCGAAGAGGTCGCCGGCCCGGCCACCGAGGAGCATGAAGCCCGCGAACGCGATCGAGTAGGCGTTCACCACCCACTGCAGCCCGCTCGCGCTGAGCCCGAGGTCGGTGCGCATCGACGGCAGCGCCACGTTCACCACGGACACGTCGAGGACGACGAGGAACTGTCCGGCGCAGGCCACAGCCACCACCAGCCAGGCGGGCGGGGCGGCGGCCGCACGGCCACGGGAACGTATCGCGTCGTCGGAGGCCGCTTCGGGAGCGGCGTCGGGGGGAGTCTGGGCCATGCGTGTCATGGTCTCAGTCGCCCGGCACCCCGTACATCCGGATTTCGCCGCACCCAGGGTAGGCCCCCGGACCTAGGGCCTGGGGCCTGGGGCCTGGGGCCTGGGGGTCACCCGCGTCGCAGCATCGTCACCACCGCCGCGCCGCCGAGGCCGATGTTGTGGGCGAGGCCGACCCGGGCGTCCGGGACCTGGCGCGGCCCCGCCTCGCCCCTCAACTGCCAGGTCAGCTCGGCGGCTTGGGCGATGCCGGTGGCGCCCAGCGGGTGGCCCTTGGAGATGAGGCCGCCGGAGGGATTCACCACCCACTTACCGCCGTACGTCGTCGCGCCCGACTCGACGAGCTTGCCGGACTCGCCCTCGGCGCACATGCCGAGCGCCTCGTACGTGAGGAGTTCGTTGATGGAGAAGCAGTCGTGCAGTTCGACGACGTCCACGTCCTCGATGCCGACCCCGGAGGCCTCGAAGACCTGCCGCCCGGCCTCCCGCGACATCGGCTGACCGACCACGTCGATGCACGATCCGGACGCGAAGGACTCGTCGGTGTCCGTGGTCATCGACTGGGCCGCGATCTCGATCGCCTTGTCGCCGAGGCCTCGTTCCTCGACGAAGCGTTCGGAGACGACGACCGCCGCTGCCGCGCCGTCCGAGGTGGGCGAGCACTGGAGCTTCGTCAGCGGCGTGTGAATGGTCTTGGCGGCGAGGATCTCGTCGACCGTGTACGCGTCCTGGAACTGGGCGTACGGGTTGTTCACCGAGTGCCGGTGGTTCTTGGCGCCCACCGCCGCCAACTGGGCCTCCGTCGTGCCGTACCGCTCCATGTGCTCGCGGGCGGCGTCGCCGAAGATCTGGGCGGTGGGCGGGCTCATCTCGAAGCCGTGGCGGGCCGCCATGATCCCGTAGTGGCGGGCGACGGGGGATGTCTTGCCGAATCCATCAGCGGCTCCGCCGCGGGCCCCTCCGTCGGCCCCTCCCCCGAGCGCGCCGCGCTGCATCTTCTCGAAGCCGAGCGCGAGCACGCAGTCGCTGATCCCGCCCTCGACGAACTGGCGGGCCATCATCAGCGCGGTCGAACCCGTCGCGCAGTTGTTGTTGACGTTGTAGACCGGTATGCCGGTCAACCCCAGTTCGTACGCGGCGCGTTGGCCCGCCGTCGACGCCTGGAAACAGTAGCCGACGGGGGTCTGCTGGACGTCCGCGTAGGAGATCCCGGCGTCGTCGAGGGCCGTGGTGCCAGCCTCCTTCACCATGTCCCAGTACTGCCAGTCCTTGGTCTCGGGCTTCTCGAACCTGGTCATGCCGACGCCGACGATGTACGACTTCATGGCTGCGCACCCCTCCTGCCGCTACCCACTGCCTGTATTAGCTGACGGTTCGTCAGATAGTGGCAGGGCGAGCCGTCCGACGGAAGGGCCCAGAGGCCCGGATCTCGGCGAGCGGGACCTGGCCGCCGTCGGCCAGCGCGGCGAAGTGGTCCAGGGCGGTGCGGGGCGGCGCGTCCGGATCGTCGGCGAGCGCCGTGTACGTACGCGCGACGAGCAGCGCGCGGCCGTCACCGCTCGTACGGGCCTCGTGCTCGGCCTGCTCGTACAGGAGCGCCTCCATGACGGCGCGGGTGAGCTCGTCGGCGTAGCGGCCGATGCGCATCTCCTGTTCGTCCGCCGGGAGTTCAAGGAGTGCGTCGCCCTTCTCCCGGAGGAGCTCCCATCGGTCGTCGAGCAAGGTGTGTGCTCGGAAAAATGTCGCACTGACAGGTGTCAGTGCGACATTTTTCCGAGCAGGCACCCCTTCCGGCGCCACATGCGGGCTCCCGTACGTGTCGGCGAGGGTGTGGTGGGCGTTCTGGCGGCGCATGCAGCGCAGCACGTCGAGGGCGATGACGTTCGATGAGCCCTCCCAGATGGAGCCGAGGTGGGCGTCGCGGACGAGCCGCGGGTTGACCCAGTCCTCGATGTAGCCGTTGCCGCCGCGGATCTCCATGGCCTCGCCGGTGACGGTGCGGGCGCGCTTGCACAGGGTGTGCTTGGCGAGGGGGGTGAGGACGCGGACGAGCGCGCGGGCGCCGGGATCCCCTTCGTCGGCGGCGGTCAGCCGGGCCGCGGCCTCGATGACCAGGTGCAGCGCGGCCTCCGTGTCGAGGATCATCGGGAGCAGCGTGGCCCGCATCAGCGGCTGGTCGAAGAGGGACTTGCCGAAGACGTGGCGCTCGCGGGTGTGGTCGACGGACTCGCGGACGGCGCGGCGCATCAGGGCCGTGGCACGCATGGCGTTGGAGAGGCGGGAGACGTTGAGCATCTCGGCCATCTGCCGGAATCCGTGGGTGAGTTGGCCGACGGGGGTCGCGTACGCCGCTTCCAGGGTGACCTCGCCGCTGGCGATGGAGCGAGACCCCAGCTTGTCCTTGAGGCGGTCGATGCGCAGGGCGTTGCGGCTGCCGTCGGGGCGCAGTCGCGGCACGAGGAACATGCCGAGGCCGCGCGTGCCTTCGCCCTGGCCCGGAACGCGGGCGAGGGTGAGGACGACATCGGCGGACGGGTTCGAGGCGAACCACTTCTTGCCGGTGAGGGTCCAGTGGCCGCCCCGGTCGGTGGCAACGGTCTCCGTCAGGCCGACGTCCGTTCCGCCCTGCTTCTCCGTCATGAACATCGCGCCGGTGGACCGGAGTTCGGGGTCGGTGGAGGAGAGGGCCGCGATCTCGTCGGCGTACCGCTCGGGGTCGAAGAGGCGCAGGATGCGGGCGGCGGAGTCGGTCATGGACAGCGGGCAGGCCATGCCGAACTCGGACTGTACGTAGAGGTAGGACAGGGCGTACTTGACGGTGTGCGGGACCTTGGTGGGCCAGCCGAGAACGCCGGGCCTGTGGGACATCGCGGCGAGGCCGAAGCGTTCGTAGGCGATGGCCGCCGCTGCGTCGTGGGCGGGATGGAAGGTGACCTCGTCGATCCGGGTGCCGTCGGGGGCGTACTGGACGAGCTTCGGCGGATTGGCGTCGGCGAGCGCGGCGTGGCGGTCGAGTTCGCCCCCCGCCAGTTCGCCGAGTTCGGCGAGGAGGGGTTCGACGCGGGCGCGGTCCTCGGCGGACAGGACACGGTCGAGGAGGGGACGCAGGGCGGGGTCACGGTCGGCATGGTTCATGGGGCCCCCAGGTCAGGGTGGACGATCCGGCCCCGCCGACGTTTGAGGCGCGGGCCCGGGGCAGAGCCCCGTCGCGATACGCGGATCACTCTGCCCCTGCGCATTAGGTACTGTCCAAGACCAATTCCGGGGCGAACTGAGCGGCGATCGCGCGCAATCAGCTCCCTGGCTCCGGCGTCGGCAGCACGTCCCGCGCCACCCGCAGCACCGCCTGCAACGCCGCCGAAGGGTTGCCGCTGCGCCAGCCGAGCGCGATCGGCAGGACCGGCGCCTCTCCCCCGGCCAGCGGCCTGAACACCACATGTTCCAGGTGGATGTCGCGCGCCGACTCGACGACGACCGCGACGCCGACGCCCGCGCCGACGAGCGCCAGCATGGTGTACGCGTCCGGGGCCTCCTGCGCGATCCGGGGCGCGAACCCGGCGTCGTGGCACGCCTGCGTCATGGCGTCCCGCACCGCGGACTCGCGGGAGAGCGGGAAGGTGACGACGGGTTCGTCGGCGAGCGCGCGCACGGGGATCTCGGCGTGGTCCGCGAGCGGGTGGCTGTCGGGCAGGGCGAGGACGAGGCGCTCCATGCGGACGACGCGGGCGGTGATGCCGCGCCGCACCGGCAGTGCCACGAAGCCGATGTCGAGGGTGCCGTCGGTGATCCGGCGCAGCGCCTCGCCGCTGTAGGTCTGCCCCTCCAGCACCAGCTCGATGCCGGGCAGTCGGGAGGTGACGGCGCGGGTGAGCAGGGGCAGCGCCGCGTAGCTGCTGGCCCCGGCGAAGCCGACCGATACCCGGCCGACCTCGCCCAGGTGCGCGGCCCGCACCGTCCGGTGCACGGCGGCGGCGTCCGCGAGCAGTTTCCGGGCCGGCTCGACGAGCGCCTGCCCCGCGGAAGTGAGGCGGACGGTGCGGGTGGTGCGGTCGAAGAGCTTCACGCCCAGATCGCGTTCGAGCAGCTTGATCTGCTGGCTGAGCGGCGACTGGGCGATGTGCAGGCGCTCGGCGGCGCGGCCGAAGTGCAGCTCCTCGGCGACGGCCACGAATCCGGTGAGGTGTTTCAGCTCCACGGGGCGACCCTACGGGCCGGGCGCTCGCAGCCCCCTTTACCTGGCGTTTGCCCCTTCGCACGAAGCTTGCTATACAGAAATCAAGCCCTCATCAAGGGCTCGCGGACGAGGGAGCAGTACCCGCTGAGCGACAAGACTGCCTTGGAAGGTGAGTCCGTCGTGCCGTGGGTTGTTCTGATTCTCTCCGGGGTCCTCGAGGCGGTGTGGGCCTCCGCGCTGGGCGCGTCCCACGGCCTGAAGCGCCCCGTCCCCACCGTGATCTTCATCGTCGCCCTGACCGGCTCCATGGCAGGCCTGGCCCATGCCATGCACGAGCTGCCGACCGGCACCTCGTACGCCGTGTGGGTCGGCATCGGCGCCGTACTGACCGCCCTGTACGCGATCGTGCGCGGCCAGGAGAAGGCGACACCCGCGAAGAGCCTGCTGCTGGTCGGCCTGATCGGCTGCGTCGTGGGCCTGAAGGCGGTGAGCTGACCATGGCATGGGGAATCCTCGTCCTCAGCGGCGTCTTCGAGGCCGTCTGGGCCACCGCGCTCGGGCACTCCAAGAACTTCTCCGAAACCGGCCCGACGATCATCTTCGTCGTCGGACTGATCATCTCGATGTCCGGCCTCGCCTACGCGATGAAGAAGATCCCGATCAGCGTCGCCTACGCGGTGTGGATCGGCATCGGGGCCGCACTGACCGTGACCTACGCGATGGTGACGGGCGACGAGGCGGCCAAGCCGCTGAAGGTCGTCTTCCTCGCCGGGATCATCCTCTGCGTGGTCGGCCTGAAGTTCGTGAAGACCGTTCCGGGCAAGAACGCCCACCCGGAGCTGTCATCGGCCGACGACGTCAGTCACGGGGCAGACCAAGAATCCGCTCCGCCACGACGTTGAGCTGCACCTGAGTCGTCCCGCCCGCGATCGTCAGGCAGCGGGACAGCAGAAAGCCGTGGAGGGCCCGCTCTCCTGGGCCCTCGCGCAACGCGCCTGCCGGGCCCAGGAGTTCGAGGGCGAGTTCCGCGACCTTCTGCTGGTGCGGGGTCTGCACCAGCTTCCTGACCGAGGCGCCCGCTCCCGGTTCCGCGCCCGCGACCTGGAGCATGGTCGTACGCAGGCCGATACAGCCGAGCGCGTGCGCCTCCGCGGCGAGCGCGCCGATCCTCGCCCGGTACGCGCCGTCCAGGTCACCGGACCGCGCGAGCAGCGCCTCCAGACCCGTGTCGAACGTCAACTGGTCGGCCATGTGCACCCGTTCATTGCCGAGCGTGTGCCGGGCGACCCGCCAGCCGTCGTCGACCTCACCGACCACGGCGTCCGCCGGCAGCACGACGTCATCGAAGTACACCTCGTTGAAGAGGGAGTCCCCGGTGATCTCGCGCAACGGCCGGATGTCGATGCCGTCGGTGTTCTTCATGTCGAGGACGAAGTAGGTGAGGCCCTTGTGCTTGGGCGCGTCCGGGTCGGTCCGGGCGAGCAGGATGCCGTGGTCCGCCCACTGCGCGGCGCTCGTCCACACCTTCTGCCCGTTGATCCGCCACCGCCCGTCGGGCATCCGCTCCGCCCGCGTACGCAGCGAGGCGAGGTCGGATCCGGCCCCCGGCTCCGAGAACAGCTGGCACCACAGCGTCTCGCCGCGCAGGGTCGCCGGGAGATGGCGGTCGCGCTGCTCCTGGGTGCCGTAGGAGATGAGGGAGGGCACGACCCACGTGGCGATGCCGAGGTCGCTGAGCTTCACCCCGGCCGCCTTCAACTCCTGCTGCACGGCGAGCTGTTGGACGGGCCCGGCGCCGAGCCCGTACGGGGGCGGAAGGTGCGGCGCCGCGTAGCCGGTGGGTGCGAGGGCACGGCGTGCGGCCTTCGGGTCGAGTCCTCGCGCCCCCTCGATGACGCTTCGGGCCGCGTCCCGGTGCGCGTCCGCCTCGGCGGGCAGCTCGAATCGCAGCTCGCGACGCACGCCGGATTCGGCGAGCCGTACGGCGCGCAGCCGGTGCGCGTCCCCCGCGCCGAGCAGTTGGCGGGCGACGACGGCTCGGCGCAGATAGAGGTGGGCGTCGTGCTCCCAGGTGAAACCGATGCCGCCGAGGACCTGGATGCAGTCCTTGGCGCAGGTGTACGCGGCGTCGAGCGCGGTTCCCGCGGCGAGCGCGGCGACGAGCCCGCGCACATCGCCGGGGCTGTCGTCCTCCAGGGCCCGCGCGGCGTCCCACGTGAGCGCGGCGGCCTGTTCCACCCGCACCAGCATGTCGGCGCACAGGTGCTTGACGCCCTGGAACTGCCCGATGGGCCGCCCGAACTGCTCGCGCACCTTGGCGTGTTCAGCCGCGGCGTGCAGCGCCCAGGCCGCGGTGCCGCAGGCGTCGGCGGCGAGCAGTACGCAGGCGAGGTCGCGTACGACGGTGGCGCCGAGGCTCGTCAGGATCCGGTCGGTGGGGACGGCCACTCCGCTCGCCGTGACCTCCGCGGTGGGCCGGGTGGGGTCCCCGCTCTCGTGCGCGCGGACGGTGAGCCCGGGGCTCTCGGCGTCGACGGCGAACCACACCACGCCCTCGGCGCTCTCCGCCGCGAGTACCAGCAGATCGGCGTCGGCGCCGGTGAGGACGGGCGGCGCTGCCCCGTCGAGCACGAGTCCGTCGGGGCCCGCGACGGCGCTGAGCCCGCCGGGCCCGAACGCGACCGCGCCGATCCGCTCCCCTTCGGCGAGGGCACGGGTGAGCTCGCGCCGTCCGGCCCTGCGCAGCACTTCGGCGGCGAGCACGCTGCCGGCGAACGGCCCGGGCAGCGCCGCGCGCCCCGCCTCTTCCACGACCACCGCGAGATCGAGGAGGGTCCCGCCCCCGCCGCCGTACGACTCGGGGAGGTGCACCCCGAGGAGGCCCTGCCCGGCGAGACCGTCCCAGTGGGAGGGGCGGTGGCCGGGGGCGGCCGGGGCGTCGAGCAGCTTGCGCACCTCGTCGGGCGGTACGGCGCGCGCGATCCAACCGCGCACGGCGTCCGCGAGTTCCCGCTGTTCCTGCGTGATGGCGATGCCCATGCGGCGCACGGTAGAACACGTTCCAGTAGACCGGAAGACCAAATCTGACACTGGGTCAGGAACTTCGGAGACGACCGTTCACCGAGCGGTGACGTAATGAAGAGGTAAAGGATCCCGCTCGTACGACGAACGTCGGAATAGTCGCCCCAGCCAACCGGTTCGACATACACACAACCTGCCGCAAGACCGCCCGCACACCACCGCATACCGACCGCACAGCGCGCGCCCCGACCCCGGCGGCGCGCGTTCGCCGTCCCAAGAGTCACGTCTCAGTACGTGGACCGAGACCGCCTTCCGGAGGCCTTCCTTCATGTCCCAGCCGACGACTCAAGCCCGCCCTTCAGGCGGCGTCGTCCCCGTCCTCGCCTTCGCCGGCATCACCGTGGCGGTCATGCAGACGCTGCTCGTGCCGGTGATCAAGGACCTGCCCGAGCTGCTGAACACCGCCCCCTCCAACGCGACCTGGGTCATGACCTCGACCCTTCTCGCGGGCGCCGTCGCGACCCCCATCATGGGCCGCCTCGGTGACCTGGCCGGCAAGCGCCGGATGCTGCTCACCAGCCTCGCCATCATGGTGCTCGGCTCCCTGGTCTGCGGCTTCACGGACAACCTGCTCGTCATGATCGTGGGCCGCGCGCTGCAGGGCTTCGCCATGGGCGCCATTCCGCTCGGCATCGGCCTGATGCGCGACATGCTGCCGCGCGAGAAGCTCGGCTCGGCGATGGCCCTGATGTCCTCGTCCATCGGCGTCGGCGGCGGACTCGCCCTCCCGGTGGCGGCGCTCGTCGCCCAGCACGCCGACTGGCACGCGCTGTTCTTCGGCGCGGCGGGTCTCGGCGTCGTCGCGATCGCCCTCACCCTCTTCTTCGTCCCGGAGAGCCCGCTGCGCGCGCAGGGCTCCTTCGACATCGTGGGCGCCTTCGGCCTCACCCTCGGCCTGATCCTCTTCCTCCTGCCCATCACCAAGGGCAGCGACTGGGGCTGGAGTTCGGGCACGACGCTCGGCCTGTTCGCCGCCGCGCTCGTCGTCCTCCTCGCCTGGGGCGCGATGGAACTGCGCCTGAAGGCCCCGCTGGTCGACCTGCGCACGACGGCCCGCCGTGAGGTCCTGCTCACGAACCTCGCCTCGATCATGGTCGGCGTCGCCTTCTACGCGATCTCGCTCGTCCTCCCCCAGCTGCTCCAGCTGCCGTCCGCCACGGGCTACGGCCTCGGCCAGTCGATGGTCGTCGCGGGCCTGTGCGTCGCGCCGCTCGGCCTGACGATGATGCTGATGGCGCCCCTCTACGCCCGGCTGTCCGCCCAGTTCGGCCCGAAGGTCACCCTGCTGCTCGGCCTGCTGATCATCGCGATCGGCTACGGCGCGGGCCTCGGCCTGATGAGCGCCGCCTGGCAGACCATCATCATCTCGGTCCTGATCGGCGCGGGCATCGGCCTCGCCTACTCCTCGCTGCCGGCCCTGATCATCGGCGCGGTGGACGCGTCCGAGACGGGTGCGGCCACCGGCCTCAACACCCTGATGCGCTCCATCGGTACGTCGGTGTCCTCCGCGGTCATCGGCATGGTCCTGGCCAACACGGCGAACCAGGTGCACGGCGCCGCCGTCCCGACGATGCACGGCTTCCGCGTCTCCTTCCTCATCGCCACGGCCGCGGTCGCGGTCGGCGTGCTGCTCGCGTTCGGCCTGCCGGGCCGCAAGAAGCCCACGGTCCAGCTCCGCGCCAGCAGCGAGGAGGACACGGTCCTGGAACGCGTGGAGGAGGCCCTCGCCGCCCGGTTCCACGGCCGCGTCCTCGACCCGGCGGGCCTTCCCGTGCCCCGCGCCAAGGTCACCCTGATCGACCGCCGCGGCCGCCAGGCGGGCTCGGCCCTCACGGACACGGAGGGCGGCTACGCCCTCGACGTCCCGGCGGGCGGCTCCTACGTCCTCGCGACCACCGCCTCCGGCCACGCCCCGCGCGCCTCGGCCGCCACCCACCACGGCGAGAACCGTCCGGTGCGGGTGGACCTGGCGCTGGAGGCGCTGGCGGAGTCGGTGCGGTAGGCGGGGCGCCGGGCCGACGGGCAGCTTCGGCGGAGGGCGCGTCACGCGGGTGCGTGGCGCGCCCTCTTCGCGTGGCACTCGAACCAGACGGTCTTCCCGCCCCGGGGCGCCCGGTGCGGCACCACGCCCCACCGGTCGACCACGGCCGCCACGATGGCAAGACCCCGGCCCGACTCGGCGCATTCACGGCGGTCCCGCGGTTCGGGCAGCACGGGGTGGGCGTCTGCCACCTCGACCCGCACCCCGGCGTCCGCCCGCATCATCCGCACGGTGCAGCTCCGTCCCGGCACATGGCGGACGACGTTGGCGATCAGCTCGGTCAGCGCGAGTTCGGCGTCGTCGGCGAGCTCCCCCAGCTCCCACACCTCGAGGTGGATCCGCAGGATGCGGCGCAGGTGCCGGGCGCTGTGCTCACCCACGGTGAGGCCGAAACCGTAGAACTCGGCAAGTCCCGCGTCCGGGGCGTCAGTTGCGTGATTCATGTCACCAGCGTGGGACGGTTCGATTACTCTCGGCTACGTCGTGATCGAAACGCCGCGAGGCGTTGCACGTCTGGGGTGACCGCCCGTGCCGAACATCCGCCGTGACCTCGACCCCGGCGCCTCGCCGCTCGACTACTACGGGTTCGAACTGCGTCGCCGAAGAGAGGACGCGGGCCTGAAGCTGGGCCAGTTGGGCGACTGCGTCTTCTGTACGGGGTCGTTGATCGGCCAGATCGAGTGCGCCAAGAAGGTGCCGACGCGTGACTTCAGCGAGCGGGTGGACGCGGCGCTGGGCACGGACGGCTTCTTCTCGGGCCTGGTGGGCCTGGTCCTGCGAAGCCAACTTCCGACCTGGTTTCAGGCGTACGCCGAGATGGAGGCGCGGGCCACGTACATCTCCACGTTCCAGTGCCAGCTGGTGTATGGGCTGTTGCAGACGGAGGAGTACGCGCGGGCCGTCTTGGCCACGGGGCGGCCCGCCAAGCTTGACGAGTTGCTCGCGGCGCGAATGGAGCGCCAGCGCATCCTGCGGCGCGAGCAGCCGCCGCTGGGCCTGGTGATCCTCGACGAGGCGGTGCTGCACCGCCCGGTGGGCGGCAGGGCGGCGATGCGAAAACAACTGCACCATCTGTTGGACGTCCAGCGTGAACGGTTGGCGCAGCTCCAGGTGTTGCCGTTCCGGGTTGGCGAACACGCAAGCCTGGCGGGATCGTTCACGTTGCTCCGATTCGACGAGGACCCCGACCTCGTCTACACCGAGGATTTCGTGCAGGGGCACATGACCGCCAACCCGGAAACCATTCGGGAAGCGACCCTTCGTTACGCTAGCTTGCAGGCCACCGCCCTCTCCGTGGAGGAATCGGCGGCACTGATCAAGCTCGTACTGGAGGACCGTTATGGGCAGCACCCGGGACCTGGCCAACGCCCAGTGGCGTAAGTCCAGTTACAGCGGCAACACGGGGGGCGAGTGCATCGAGTGCGCCCCTCTGGACGGCGCCGTCTGGCGCAAGTCCAGCTACAGCGGCACCACTGGCGACTGCCTGGAGTGCGCCACCGGCACCGGAACCGTCGCCATCCGCGACTCCAAGGACCCGGACCTCAACCACCTCCGGATCACGCCAAGCGCATTCCGCGCCTTCGTGGCGGGCGTCGTCGGCGGACGGGTCTAGCGGAAACTCGGGGGACACGCCGGAGGCACCCCGCTAATCTCACCGCCCATGAGCTGGCTGCCGCACGACTTCGTCCACCCCACCCACACACCCGTTCCCGGAACCGCCCTCCACCTGCGGCCGATCCGGGAAGCGGACGCCGCGATCGACTACCCCGCCGTGATGGGCTCGCGCGAGCGCCTGTGGGAGATCTTCGGCCCGGCGTGGGGCTGGCCCGCGGAGACCATGACGTACGAGGCGGACCGCGTCGACCTGCTGCGGCACGAGAAGGAGATCGCGGCCCACCAGTCGTTCAACTACGCCCTGCTGAACGCGGAGGAGACCGCACTCCTCGGCTGCGTCTACATCGACCCGCCCGAGCGCACCGGCGCCGACGGGGAGATCTCGTGGTGGGTGGTCGACGACCTCGCCGGGGGCGCCGAGGAGCGGGCGCTCGACGCGTTCGTGCCGGAGTGGATCGCCGCCGAGTGGCCGTTCCGCCAGCCGCGCCTCATCGGCCGCGACATCAGCTGGCAGGAGTGGCTGAAGCTGCCGGAAGTCCCGTAGGAGCCGTCAGCACCCCACGTCGAACCGCGCCTCCACACCCAGAAGTTCGGACACGTCGGAGCCCGCCGCCAGCTCCTGCGGCTCCGCACCCCGCCGGAACAGCCGCGCCTGGTGCGCGCCCGCCACCGACGCCCGGTCCCCGGAAACCCGCAGCCACGAGCCCTCCCGCAGGCCGAGCACCGGCACGTCGTTCTCCTCCAGGAACTCGGTGAGGCGCTGCTCGCGGGTCTCGCCCTTGTGGGTGGAGGACGGGTCCGGGTCCAGGTAGTGCGGGTTGATCTGGAACGGGACCAGGCCCAGCGTCTCGAAGGACGGCGGCTGCACGATCGGCATGTCGTTGGTCGTACGGAGGGTGGGCGCGGCCATGTTGGTGCCGGCGCTGGCGCCCATGTACGGCAGGCCCGCACGGACCGCCCCCGTCACGGCCTCCCGCAGGCCCGTGCGGTACAGCGCGCTCAGCAGCCGGAACGAGTTGCCGCCGCCGATGAACACCGCGTCCCCCGCGGCGAGTTGGGCGAGCGGATCGCCGCCCTCGTGCACGCCCCGCACCTCGATCCCCGCCCCCTCCAGCGCACCGCGCACCTTCGCCGTGTACGCGTCGTGGTCGGCGAGCGCGTACGGCACGAACGCGAGGCGGGCCCGCGCCGGCAGGAAGCCGGTGACGGTGTCCAGCGCGTGCTCCAGGTAACCCTGGCCGTGCTGGGTGGAGTTGGAGAGCAGCAGAAGGTTCACGACGGGGTCGCTCCGATCAACGTAATCAACAGGCTGTGCACAAAGGTCAGTTGGTGGCCGCGCGGGTGCGGCGCGCGGGCTGCGGCGGGTGCGTCAGGCGCCGCTCCAGGAGGTGGGCGGCCTTGCGCAGGGCGTCGAGACGGTCGCCGGGACCGTCGGGGAAGCGCTCCTTCGCGGCGCCGAGACTGAGGCTCCCGTAGGGCTCGCGACCGAGGAAGACGGGCACGGCGACCGTACCGATCCCGGCGTCGTACTCGCCGACCGTCCACGCGTACCCCTGGGCGCGGACCGCGAGGAACTCGCGCTCCAGCTCGTCCGCGTCGGTCACCGTGCGCTCGGTGAAGCGGGCCATGGGGCGGCCGCGGAACAGCCGGTGGCGCTGCTCGTCGGGCAGGAACGCGTAGTACGACTTGCTCGTCGCGCCCGCGTGCGCCGGGTACAGCTCGCCCACCAACGGGTAGTAGCGCAGGGGCCCTTCCTCGCCCTCGACCGCCGCGACGCAGCGCATGTGGAAGCTGTCGGGCAGACAGAACAGGACCGTGTCACCGGTCGCCGCCCGCAACTCCTCCAGGACCGGACCCGCCAGCAGCTCAAGGGATCCCGAGCGCTCCCACAGCCTGCCCAGCCTGAGTACGGCGGGCCCGATCCGATAGCGCCGGGTCACAGGGTCCGAGACGAGGAAGCCGCGCCCGGCCAGGGTCGAGAGCAGCCGCTGCGCGACCGACGTGTCCCAGCCGAACTCGGTGGCGACCTCCGTCACTCCCCAGTCCGGCCGCGTCCGCTCGAACGCGAGCAGCACGAGGAGGGCCCGGTCGACGGTCTGTAGCGCGCCGGCCGGGGTCTTCCGGTCGAGCGGGATCTCCGGCACGCCATCTCACCATCCAGACCTGTATTGCAAATAACGGGAAATGCTTGCCGACAACGCTATCCGATCCCGAATCTGCTGTCAGTACCGGTGTAAATCGCGACCGGGCACGGAGCAGCGAGAGGGACCCCGCATGTTGAAGTACGTCCTCGATGTCGTCGATCTGCTGGACGACCCCGACGCCGACGGCAAGCGCGCCGTCGCGTATCTCGACTCTGTCGCGGGCCCGGAGGGCTCCGGAGCCGAGGTGACCACGGTCGACGGCGAGCGCGGGTCCACCGACTTCGTGCTCGCCCGGATCCCCGGCGCGAAGGGCCGCAGCCGCGGCGGCAGCGCCCGCACGCTCGGCGTCGTCGGCCGCCTCGGCGGGGTCGGCGCCCGGCCCGAGATGACCGGGCTCGTCTCCGACGCGGACGGCGCCGCCGCCGCGCTCGCCACGGCCGCCAAGCTCCTCGACATGCGCCGACGCGGCGACGTGCTCGACGGTGACGTGGTCGTCGCCACGCACATCTGCCCGGACGCCCCGACCGCGCCGCACGACCCGGTGCCGTTCATGGATTCGCCGGTCGACATCGCGACGATGAACCGGCACGAGGTGACGGACGACATGGAGGCCGTGCTCTCCATCGACACCACCAAGGGCAACCGCATCATCAACCACAAGGGCCTCGCCCTGTCCCCCACCGTCAAGGAGGGGTGGGTGCTGCGGGTCAGCGAGGAGCTGGGCGAGCTGCTCGCCGTCGTCACCGGTGAGCCGTTGGTCACGTACCCCGTGACCACGCAGGACATCACGCCGTACGGTAACGGGGCACATCACATCAATTCGATCCTTCAGCCGGCCACGGCGACCGCCGCCCCGGTCGTCGGCCTCGCGGTCACCTCGGCCTCGGCGGTCCCCGGCTGCCAGACCGGCGCCAGCCACGAGACCGACATCGCGGCCGCCGCCCGGTTCGCCGTCGAGACCGCGAAGGCCTTCGGCGGCGGTCGCCTCGACTTCCACGACGCCGAGGAGTTCGACGCCCTCGTGAGCCGCTACGGCTCGCTCGCCCACCTGCAGACCCTCGGCAACGCACCTACGGAGTCGTGACGCCATGGCCACCACCACGAAGAGCGTGGGCAGCGACGACTACGCGCTGTCCAGAGTTCCGAAGGACAAGCGGCTCGGCTTCTGGACGATGCTGCTCCAGTGGCTCGCCC
This sequence comes from Streptomyces sp. NPDC002754, assembly GCF_053592315.1. Classification (NCBI taxonomy): domain Bacteria; kingdom Bacillati; phylum Actinomycetota; class Actinomycetes; order Kitasatosporales; family Streptomycetaceae; genus Streptomyces; species Streptomyces sp. NPDC002754. The sequence goes on along the minus strand of NZ_JBSFVM010000028.1, from coordinate 16,449 downwards.
AGTCCGGCTCCATCTCGCAGTTCACCCTGGGCGCCACCATCGGCGTCGGCATGACCTTCGGCGACGCCTTCCTCGCCTTCACGCTCGGCGCGGTCATCCTCGAAGTCGTGATCTTCCTGATCGGCATGGCAGGCATGCGCGAGGGTCTCGCGACGCCGCTGCTGACCCGCTGGGCCGGCTTCGGCCGCAACGGCTCCGCCCTCGTCAGCTTCATCATCGCGATCAGCCTCGTCGGCTGGTTCGGCGTCCAGAACACGATCTTCGGCGACAGCGTCTCGTCGCTCGTCGGCGGCCCGTCGTGGCTGTGGTGCATCGTCGCGGGTCTGGCCATCACGGTCCTGGTGATGTTCGGCTTCCGCTACATGGCGATCTTCGCGAAGATCGTCACGCCCCTCTTCTTCGCGATGGTCGCCTGGTCCGTCATCGACGCGCTCTCCGACCACTCCATCGCAGACCTGCTCAGCTCCCCGCCGCCCGGCCAGGCCATCCCGCTCTCGGTCGCCGCGACCGCCATCGCGGGCGGCTACATGACCGGCGCGATCGTCGCGCCCGAGATGACCCGCTACAACAAGAAGGGCAGCCACGTCTTCCTGCAGACGGCGTCCTCGATGATCCTCTCCGAGTACATCGTGGGCCTGACGGGCGTGCTCCTCGGCCACATGGTCAGGAGCGACCAGGTCTCGCAGATCGTGCTCTCCACGTCCGGCGTCTTCGGCGTCCTCGTCGTCCTGATGTCGACCGCGAAGATCAACGACTGGAACCTGTACGGCTCCTCGCTCGGCGTCGTCAACTTCTTCCAGGTCGTCTTCAAGAAGCGCCTGCACCGCGGCGCCGTCACCATCGGCCTCGGCATCGCGGGCACCGCCCTCTCCGCGGTCGGCATCATGACCCACTTCACGGAGTTCCTCTCCGTGCTCGGCGTGGCCATCCCGCCCATCGGAGGCATCGTGGTCGCCGAGTACTGGGTGGTCCGCAAGATGCGCAAGCCACTCGACGAGACGCGCGAGGCGGGCACCCTGCCCACCACGTCCCCGACCTGGGTCCCCCTGTCCCTCGTGATCTGGGCCGCCGCCTTCTGCGTCGGCAAGTTCTACGACGGCGGCATCCCGGCCCTGAACTCCCTGGCCACCGCGTTCGTCCTCTACACCGTCCTCGGGCTGCTCGGCTGGATCAGGACGTACGGCACCACGACCCTGACCGACGACGAGGACACGCTCCCCGCCCAGGCCAACCACACCCCCGTAGGAGCGGCATGACCACCCCAGCCACCCTCGCCTCCGAGGACGCACAGCGCGAAGTCGTCGAACTCTGCGCCGAGTTGATCCGCTTCGACACCTCCAACCCGACGAGCGACGAACAGGCCTGCGCCCGCTGGGTCGAGGACAAGCTGGCCGAGGTCGGCATCAAGTCCGAGTTCGTGGAGAGCGCGCCGGGCCGGGCGAGCGTCATCGCCCGCATCGAGGGCACGGACCGCACCCGGGGCGCCCTCCTCGTCCACGGCCACCTGGACGTGGTCCCGGCGGACGCGACCGAATGGCAGGTGCCTCCCTTCTCCGGCGAGATCCGCGACGGCTACCTGTGGGGCCGCGGCGCGATCGACATGAAGGACACGGTGGCCGTCATGCTGGCCACCGCCCGCCACTTCGCACGTACGGGCACCAAGCCGTCCCGCGACCTGGTCCTCGCGTTCCTCGCGGACGAGGAGGCGGGCGGCAAGTTCGGCGCGCACTGGCTGGTCGAGCACCGCCCGGACCTCTTCGAGGGCGTGACGGAGGCGATCGGCGAGGGCGGCGGATTCAGCTACGCCCTCGACGACACCCGCCGCCTCTACCCGATCGAGAACGCCCAGCGCGGCATGGCCTGGATGGAACTGACGGCGAACGGGCGGGCGGGCCACGGCTCCTCCCCCAACGACGAGAACGCGGTGACGGACCTCGCCGAGTCCCTCACCCGCATCGGCCGCCACACGTTCCCCATCCGCCTGATCGAGCCGGTCCGCGCCCTGCTCGCCGAGGCCGCCGCCCTCCAGGGCGTGGAGCTCGACTTCGAGGCCGAGGACCTGGACGCGGAGCTGGCCAAGCTCGGCCACGTCGCGGACTTCATGCAGGTGGTGCTCCGCAACTCGGCGAACCCCACCATGTTCACGGCCGGCTACCAGACCAACGTCATCCCCGGAAAGGCGACGGCCCGCGTCGACGGCCGCTTCCTGCCCGGCCACGAGCAGGAGCTGATCGACGCCATCGACGAGCTGCTCCTGCCGTCCGTCTCCCGCGAGTGGGTCAACCACGACATCGCGATGGAGACGACCTTCGACGGCCCACTGGTGGACGCCATGTGCGCCGCCGTACGCGCCGAGGACCCGGACGGCCACCCGGTCCCCTACTGCAACCCGGGCGGCACCGACGCGAAGGCCTTCACCCACCTCGGCATCCGCTGCTTCGGCTTCAAGGGCCTGAAGCTGCCCGCCGACCTGGACTACGGCCGCCTGTTCCACGGCGTGGACGAGCGGGTCCCGCTGGAGGGGCTGCGGTTCGGGGTGCGGGTGATGACGCGGCTCTGGCAGGGCTGCTGACGGCTCCCGCGGGGGACGGCCAGGGGACTGTGACGCGTAACTACGAGTGATTCGTAGTTACGCGTCACAGTCCCACGCCCACCCCCCAACTCCAGCCACGCTCCACGTAGGGCAGAGTGATCGGCATGAGCATCACAAGCCGCAGCCACGCCCCCGCCCCGGAGATCCTGGCCGCTTTCGAGGCGGCCAAGGGATTCATGCCGCGCGGTGAGGGGCTCGCGCTGTACGCCGCCGCCGTCGAGGCGGCGGCGCTCGGCCTCCCCCTTCTGGAGGTCGGGACGTACTGCGGGCGGTCCACCGTCCTGCTCGCCGACGCCGCGCGCGCGGCCGGGGTCACGGCGCTCACCGTCGACCACCATCGCGGCAGCGAGGAGCAGCAGCCGGGCTGGGACTTCCACGACCCCGAGACCGTGGACCCGGCGGTGGGGATCATGGACACCCTCCCCACGTTCCGGCGCACGCTGCACGCGGCGGGGCTGGAGGACCACGTGGTCGCGCTCGTCGGAAAGTCGCCGCAGGTAGCGAAGGTGTGGGGCGGGCTGCTCGGGCTCGTCTTCATCGACGGCGGGCACACGGACGAGCACGCCACAGCCGATTACGAGGGCTGGGCCCCGCACGTCGTCGAGGGCGGCCTTCTCCTCATCCACGACGTCTTTCCCGTGAAGCACGACGAGTGGACGGGGCAGGCGCCGTACCGCGTGTACCAGCGGGCACTCGCGTCCGGGGCGTTCACCGAGGTCTCAAAGTGCGACTCGCTGCGCGTCCTGCGTCGAAGTGGCGCAGGGATCTGAGCGCGCGGTTAAGGTCGGAAACGTGTCGTACGCAGGTCCGGAACCCGATGGCTTCGAAGAGGACTACTACCGCGAGGGCGCGCCTCGGCGCCGCTTCGGCGGGCGCCCCGTGCTCGTCACGTTCGCCGCGCTGGTGCCCACCGCGCTCGCGGCGTGGCTGGTGTGGCAGGTCGTGAGCGGGCCGGGTGACAGCGAGCCGCCGAAGGTGCTGCCCGCGCCCGGTCAGTCCTCGACCGCCTCGCCCTCGCAGGACGCGAAGGAGCCGAGCCCGACGGCCCCGTCGAAGTCGAAGTCGAGCGCCACCGCCAGCCCCTCCGCCCCGAAAACGTCCAAAGCCCCCGCGAAGCCCGCCGGCGGCTCGGGACCCCTCAAGGGCAAGCTCGTCGTCATCGACCCCGGCCACAACCCGGGCAACTTCAAGCACGCCACCGAGATCAACCGGTCCGTGAACGTGGGCAACGGCTCCAAGGAGTGCGACACCACGGGTACGTCGACGAACGCGGGCTACACCGAGGCCCGGTTCACGCTGGACGTGGCGAAGCGCATGCGGACGGTCCTCGAACGGCAGGGCGCGACCGTGCGGTTGACGCAGGACGGGGGCCGGTCCTGGGGACCGTGTGTGGACGAGCGCGCCGAGATCGGCAACAAGGCGAAGGCCGACGCCGTCGTCTCCGTCCACGCGGACGGCTCGGGCCAGGGCAACCGCGGCTTCCATGTGATCCTTCCCGCATCCGTGCGCGCGGGAGCCGCCGACACCACCCCGATCGTGAAGCCCTCACGCGACCTCGGCGAGCGGATCGCGGGCAAGTACCTCAAGGCCACGGGCCAGGCCCCGTCGAACTACATCGGTGGTGGCACGGGCCTCGACACCCGCAGTGACCTGGGAGGACTCAACCTTTCCAAGGTTCCGAAGGTCTTCATCGAGTGTGGCAACATGCGGGACTCGCAGGACGTCGAGCGACTGACGTCGGGCGCGTGGCGGCAGAAGGCGGCGCAGGGCATCTCTGAAGGAATCGTGAGTTTCCTCGGCGGGTAACTGTCACCCTATGGATCTCGGCAGACACTCCCCGGACCCGGGCGATAGTGTCCTCCGTACGATGTGGGGCCACCCCTGCGCTATGCGCCGCCTCCACCGATGACCGGACGACTGACGAAGGACTTGAAGTGAATATCCGCTCCCTCACTCGAGGCGACGGCGTGGTGATCGGAGCAGCGGTGTTGCTGTTGATCGCCTCGTTCCTCGATATCTACTCCGTCGACGGGGCGCCCGACAGCGTCGAGTTCCCGAACTCCTGGGAGAGCGGCCCGCTTCTCATGAGCGTGGTGCTCGCGGGCGTCATCGGCGCCGTGCTCATCGTGATCAGCCGTGGGACGGCGCAGCCGCGCAAGGTCGCGGGGATCGACCTCGGCCAGTTCGGCATCGCGGCCACGGTGCTGGCCGCGTGGGCGGCGCTCGGCAACATCTTCGACCCGTCGGGCGGCATCAACAACGTCGGCAGCAGCGCCTCCTCCGACGGTCCGAGCGCCGGCATCGGCCTCATCCTCAGCCTCGTCGCCACCCTGATCATGGCCGCCGCCGCGATCGCGACCCCCCTCGTCCCGGCCCTCAAGGGCGCCCTCCTCGGCTCCCCGCGCCCGCAGCAGCCGCAGCCGTACGGCGGCCAGCCGCAGCAGGGTTACGGCTACCCCGGCGCCCAGCAGCAGCCCGGCGGCCCCGGCCAGCAGCAGCCCTACGGCGCGCAGCAGCCGGGCCCGGGTCAGCAGCAGCCGTACGGCGGCCAACCGCAGCAGGCCGGTGCCCCGGCCCCGCAGGCCGCCGCGCAGCCGCCCGCCGCGGACTTCTCGCCGTTCTGGTTCGCCGTGCCGGTGCCGCGTCCGCTCTTCGCGGAGGACGGCTCGCAGGCGCAGATCGCCGAACTGGCACCCGGTACCTGGTACTTGGCGGTCGAGCAGCGGGGCCCCGGCCTCGTCGCCCAGACGCAGGACGGCCGCCGCGGTGTGCTCCAGGACACCTCGGGGATCCAGCGCGGCTGACCCGATCCCTCCACGGGGATCAAAGCAGTTCAAGGCCCCTCGCCCGTCTTCCGGGTGAGGGGCCTTTCGCGTAGTCTCGCTCGCGCAAATTGACATACCGTCAGTTCAGCTCAGTTCACGGGCAGGGGGCACAGATGCGGCTCGGAATCGCACTCGGCTACTGGGGTCGCGGGCCGGACCCCGATCACCTTCAACTCGTGCGGGACGCCGAGGAATTGGGCTACGACTCGGTGTGGACGTCGGAGTCCTGGGGCAGCGACGCTTTCACCCCGCTCACCTGGTTCGCCGCGCACACCTCGCGGATCCGGCTCGGCACGGCGATCGCGCAGATGGCGGCCCGCTCCCCCACCACGACCGCGATGCACGCACTCACCCTGGACCACCTGTCGGGCGGCCGGATGATGCTCGGGCTCGGCCTGTCCGGACCGCAGGTCGTGGAGGGTTGGTACGGGCGCCCGTTCCCCCGCTCCCCACTCACGGCCACCCGCGAGTACGTGGACGTCGTACGGCAGGTGCTGCGGCGCGAGGGGCCGGTGGAGGTCGACGGGCGGTTCCACTCGCATCCGTACAACGGGGACGACGGCACCGGGCTCGGCAAGGCCCTGAAGCCGATCACGCACCCGCTCCGCGCCGATCTGCCGATCCTGCTCGGCGCCGAGGGGCCGAAGAACATCGCGCAGACCACACGGATCGCGGACGGCTGGCTGCCGCTGTACTGGTCGCCGACGCGGACGGATGCGTACCAGGCGTCGCTCACCGAGTTGCCCGAGAACTTCACCATCGCGCCCATGGCCCGCGCGAAGGTCTGCGACGACGTCGCCGAGGGGCTGCTCCCGGTGAAGGCGATGCTCGGCTTCTACATCGGCGGCATGGGCCACGCGACCCGCAACTTCCACGCCGACCTCATGGCACGGATGGGGTACGAGGCCGAGGCCCGGCACATCCAGGACCTGTTCGCCGAGGGGCGCAGGGAAGAGGCGGTGCTGGCCGTGCCGGACGCGTTCGCCGACGAGATCTCGCTCGTGGGGCCGCGCGAACGGATCGCGGAGCGCCTGGAGTTGTGGCGCAAGGGCCCGGTGACGGACCTGCTGGCCCTGTCCCCGGACCCGCACACGCTGCGCGTACTGGCGGAGTTGAACTCGTAGACGACTAGACGTCTAAGGGCGCTACGAGCCCTTGGTGAGTTGCGAGGCCGACGGGACCTTGTTCGTCACCTCGGCGCCCGCGTCCTTGCCCGCGCCCTTGACGTCGTTGATGACGTCGTTGAAGGAGGAGGTCACGTCGCCGAGGCCCTCACCCTTGCGCAGCTTGGTCGACAGGCCCTTCAGCGACGCGATGCCGGCCGACAGCGGCGCGACCGCCTTCGAGAGCGTCGGGTCACCCTCGGCGTTCTTCTGCGCGGCCTTCAGCCGGTTGTACGTGAACGCGCCCGCGAGCCCCGCCTTCACCATGGCGAACCTGCGGCCGTCCGCGCCGGACTTGAACTTGCCGGCACGGTACGGCTTCACGATCCACTGATACGTGGCCCCCGCCGCGAGCCCCGCGTTCGCCGCGAACCGGGTCTTGGCGAACTTCTGCTTCTCGGCCTTCGTGGTGGCGCTCGCACTCGACGAGGCCTTGGTCGCGGACGCCGATTCGCTGTCGGAACCGCACGCCGTCGCGCCCGCGAGCAGCGCGCCGCACAGCAGCAACGCAGTGAGCAGACGTCGTACGGACAGGGGTGAACGGGGTACCACCGCATACCTCCGGGCCTTGAGCGGGCATTGGTGGCAGCGTCACCCGGCCCCGCGGCGTGCGCCACTCGGGCGAGCCCGTACGTGTTTCAGTGCAGGCTTCGGGGGCAACCGGTCGTCATGTCTGCGAACCGGCACTATCGAGGCACCAACGAGGCAGCCCGCGTCGTGATGATCGTGGCCGATGTATTCGCCGTGATCCTCGGCCTGTGGATCCTGATGTATCTCCTGGACGCGAACCGCGGCAACGACCTGGTCCAGTTCGTCCACGACGTGTCCACATGGCTGGCCGGCTGGTCCCATGACCTGTTCACCTTCGACGCGAGCTGGGCACGCGTCGTCGCCGGCTACGGCCTCGCAGCCGTCGTCTACCTGTTCGTCGGCCACGCGGTGGCGAACCGGCTGCGCAGGTACTGACCCGCGGAACCGGCTACGCGCAGCAGTCCGGCTCGACGCCCGTCGGCAGCAGTTCGCCGCCGAACACGGAGCAGGTGGCCTCGTCACCGCCGAGTGCCGCCACCGCGAGCAGCACCGAGCCCGCGGTCCACGTGGTCAGTTCCTCCGGCCAGATCGCCTGGTCGTCGAAGACGTAGCCCGTCCAGTACAGGCCGGTCTTCGGGTCGCGCAGGTGCTGGATGTCCTGGAGGATCCCGAGGGCCCAGTCGGACTCGCCCACCGCCCAGAGCGCGAGGGCGAGTTCGGCGCTCTCGCCGCCGGTCACCCAGGGGTTGGGGACCACGCAGCGCACCCCGAGACCGGGGACGACGAACGTGTCCCAGTCGGCCTGTATGCGGGCCTTCGCCTCCGCTCCGCCGAGAGCGCCGCCGAGGACCGGGTAGTACCAGTCCATCGAGTAGCGGCCCTTGTCGAGGAACCGCTCGGGGTGACTGCGGATGGCGTGCCCGAGCGCGCCGAGCGCCAACTCCCAGTCGGGTTGGGGCTCTTCGCGCTGCTCGGCGATGGCGAGCGCGCAGCGCAGGGCGTGATGCACGGACGAACTGCCCGTGAGGAGCGCGTCGTTGACGGGTGTGCCGTCGGGTTCGCGCTTCCAGCCGATCTGGCCGCCGGGCTGCTGGAGGCGGAGCACGAACTCCGTCGCCGCGCACACGACGGGCCACATGCGGTCGAGGAAGGCGTCGTCGCCGGTGGAGAGGTAGTGGTGCCAGACGCCCACGGCTACGTACGCGACGAAGTTGGACTCGCGGCCGTGGTCCGTCACGTCGTCCGGGTCGCCGTCGCGGTAGGCGGCGTACCAGGAGCCGTCCTCGGCCTGGTGCCTGGCCAGCCACTCGTAGGCGCGCCCGGCGGCCTCGTGCTCGCCGGCCACGTCGAGCGCCATGGCGGCCTCGGTGTGGTCCCACGGGTCGAGGTGGTGTCCGCGGAACCACGGGATGGCCCCGTCGGCGCGCTGGGCGCCGAGTATCCCGTCGACGGTCTGCGCCGCCTGATCCGCCGTCAGGACACCGGGGAGTACGAGGAGTTCGGTCCGCTCGGGGCTGCTCACTCAGCGGCCCCGTCGGCCTTCGGCAGGTGCGGCTTCGTGGCGTACGCGACGAAGCTCTTGCCGACGACGGGGTTGAGGAGGCCCTCGGCGACCCGGGTGAGCGCGGGCTTCTTCATGATGTCCCAGACCAGGAGCTTGTGGTACGCCTTCACCGGCAGCGCCTTGTCGTTGTCGACGCCGAACGCGCACTTGAGCCACCAGTACGGCGCGTGCAGCGCGTGCGCGTGGTGCGTGCCGTACGGCTTGAGGCCCGCCTCGCGCATCCGGTCGAGGAGCTCGTCCGCCTTGTAGATGCGGATGTGACCTCCCTCGACCTCGTGGTACGCGTCGGAGAGCGCCCAGCACACCTTCTCGGGGCCGTAGCGCGGCACGGTGACCGCGATCCGGCCACCCGGCTTCAGGACCCTGACCATCTCGGCGAGCACCCCCTTGTCGTCGGGGATGTGCTCCATCACCTCGCTGATGATGACGACGTCGAACGACTCGTCGGGGAAGGGGAGTTGGAGCGCGTCACCCTCCATCGCGGTCGCGGTGGCGCCCGCGGGGGCCTCGCCCGCCTCCGCCATCGCGGCGAACCACTTGGCGACCTCGGCGATCTCGTCCTTGTTCTGATCGAGGGCGACGACCTGCGCCCCGCGCCGGTAGCACTCGAACGCGTGCCGTCCGGCCCCGCACCCGAGATCGAGGACGCGGTCGCCCGCGGCGAGCGGGAAACGGGTGAAGTCGACGGTCAGCACGTGGCCCTGCTTTCCTGGGGAGTTTCGGTGACAACTTCGGTGCGCGCGGGGCGATTCGGCCGGGGCGCGGCCGCCATCGCCTCACGGTAGAGCTCGGCGGTGCCCTGCGCGGCGCGCGCCCACGTGAAGCGTTCCAGGACGCGGGTGCGGCCGTCCGCGCCGAGCCGGGCGCGCAGTTCACGGTCGCCGAGCAGCCGGCCGAGGGCCGCGGCGAGCGCGCCTGGGTCGCCGGTCGGCACGGCCAGGCAGGTCTCGCCGTCGCGCCCCGCGACCTCGGGGATGGCGCCGCCGGTGGTGGCGACGAGCGGGGTGCCGGTGGCCATGGCCTCGGCGGCGGGCAGCGAGAACCCCTCGTAGAGCGAGGGCACGCAGGCGACCTGCGCCGAGCGCACGAGGTCGACGAGCTCCTGGTCGCTGATGCCCTTGACGAACTCGACGGCGCCCTCGAGCCCGTACCCCGCGATGGCCTGCGCTACCGGCCCCTCCTCGGGCCGCTTGCCGACCACGACGAGGTGCGCGTCCGGCTGCTCGGCCCGCACCTTGGCGAGCGCCTCGACGAGATAGACGAGGCCCTTGAGCGGGACGTCGGCGCTGGAGGTCGTCACGATCCGGCCCGGTACCTCGGGCACGGCCGGATCCGGCGAGAACAGGTCGGTGTCGGCGCCGATGTGCACGACGTTGATCCGCCCGGGACGCACGCCCAGGTGCTGGACGATCTCGTCGCGGGAGGTGCCGGAGACGGTGACCACGGACGGCAGCCGGCGCGCGACCCGCTTCTGCATGCGCGTGAACGCGTACCAGCGGCGCTTGGACATCCGCTGCCGCCGGTTCTCGGCGGCGTCCAGCTCCAGCTGCCGGTCCACGGTGATGGGGTGGTGGATGGTGGTCACCAGCGGAGCGCCGACATCGCCCAACAGCCCGTAGCCGAGCGTCTGGTTGTCGTGCACGACGTCGAACTCGCCGCGTCTGGCCCTCAGATGGCGGCGGGCGCGCAGCGAGAACGTCAGCGGCTCGGGAAAGCCGCCGGTCCACATGGTGCCGACTTCAAGAGCGTCGACCCAGTCGCGGTACTCGTCGCGCTTGGGTGTACGAAAGGGGTCGGGGCTGCGGTACAGGTCGAGGCTCGGCAGCTCGGTGAGCGAGAGCCCCGCGAGGGCGGCGCCGTCGGCCGCCTCGTCGAGCACGGGGTACGGCTGGGAGCCGATGACCTCGACGCGGTGCCCGAGCCGGACCAGCTCCCGCGAGAGGTGCCGGACGTAGACGCCCTGACCACCACAGAACGGGTTGCCTTTGTACGTGAGGAGAGCGATACGCAAGGACTCCGCGGTCACTCCAGGCCACCCTTCTTCCTGCTTGCCCGTGGACACTACGTGGGGACGCTAATCTAGAACAAGTTTCAGACTTGATCGTTCAAGAGCATCGAATCTACCGGCTGGTAGCCGGGCCGCGAGAGGTGGATCGGGTGATTCACGCCACGGCGGGCTCCACGGGACACGGAAAGCTTTCTGATGACAGCTCCGGACGCGAGAACCACCACCCGCTCGACCCCCGCGCTCACCGAGCGTCAGGAGGCCAGGCGCCGCCGGATCCTGCACGCGAGCGCGCAGCTCGCGGCGCGCGGCGGCTTCGACGCGGTGCAGATGCGGGAGGTCGCCGAGTCGTCCCAGGTCGCGCTCGGCACGCTGTACCGCTACTTCCCGAGCAAGGTGCACCTCCTGGTCGCCACCATGCAGGATCAACTCCAGCACATGCACACCACCGTCCGTAAGCGGCCGCCGTCCGGCGACTCCCCCGCCGAGCGGGTGGCCGAGACGCTGATGGGCGCCTTCCGCGCGTTGCAGCGGGAGCCGCATCTCGCGGATGCGATGGTGCGGGCGCTGACGTTCGCGGACCGGAGTGTGAGTCCGGAGGTCGACCAGGTGTCGCGGCAGACCACGGCGATCATTCTCGACGCGATGGAGCTCGACGATCCGACTCTGGAGCAGCTCTCCGCGGTCCGGGTCATCGAGCACACGTGGCACTCCGCGCTCATCACGTGGTTGTCGGGGCGGGCGTCCATCGCCCAGGTCAAGATCGACATCGAGATGGTGTGCCGCCTGATCGATCTTTCCGCTCCCCGTCATCCGTGACCTGCACCGGCATTGCGGCCTCGGGACTCTGCCCCGGACCCCGCGCCTCAATCGCCGGCGGGGCTTGATTTGCTCAACCGCCGCCGACGGGGCTTGTTATTTCAAGCCCCTGCGGCGATTGAGCAGCGGGGTCCGGGGCGGAGCCCCGAGGCCGCAACCACGGTGTGGCGCAACAATCAGTCCTCCGGCGGGAAGACGACCTCGCCCGTGTCCAGCAGCGTGACGGTGATCGCCTCCACGGGGCACCCCTCCGCCGCCGCGAGCACCCGCTCGTTCGCATCGCCATCCGCCTCCACCGGATGGGACTGCCGCGCACTGTCGAGGCGGAACCCGTCCGGCGCCGCGTTCACACACATCGCGGAGCCGATGCACACGCTCCGGTCGACCTCCACATGCCACCGGTCACCCATGCTCAACTCGCCTCCGGCTCGTACCCCGCGGGCAGGTGGATCATCTTGTGCTCGAAGTACTCCCCGTACCCCTCGGGCCCGAACTCCCGCCCCAGCCCGGAGTTCTTGTAGCCGCCGAACGGCCCGAGCATGTCGAGGCTGAACGTGTTCACGCTGTACGTACCCGTGCGCACCTGCCGCGCGATGTCGACCCCGTGCGCGGTGTCGGCCGTCCACACGCTGCCGCTGAGGCCGTAGTCGGAGTCGTTGGCGATCTTGATGGCCTCGGCCTCGTCGCCGTACGGGAGCAAGCAGATGACCGGGCCGAAGATCTCCTCGCGGGCGATGCGCATGGAGTTGTCGACGTCGCCGAAGAGGGTCGGCTCGACGTACCAGCCCCGCTCGAAGCCCTTCGGAACGCCGCCGCCCGTGAGGATCTTGGCGCCTTCCTGCTGGCCGATGCGGATGTAGTCGAGGGAGCGCTGCTGCTGCCGCTCGGCGACGAGCGGGCCGAGCTCGGTGGCCGGGTCGAGTGGATCGCCGACCTTCAACGCTGACGCCGCCGTGGAGAACGCGTCGGCGAACTCGTCGTAGCGCGAGCGCGGGACGAGGATGCGGGTCTGCGCCACACAGGCCTGCCCGTTGATCATCCAGGCGAACGGGACGATGCCGCCGACGGCGGCCGCCGCGTCGGCGTCCTCCAGAATCACGGCCGCGGACTTGCCGCCGAGTTCGAGGGTGACGCGGGTGAGGTTGCGCGACGCGACCTCCATGACGCGCTTGCCCGCGGCGACGGACCCGGTGAAGGAGACCTTGTCGACGCCCGGGTGCCCGACCAGGTACTCGCTGACCTCGCGGTCGGCGGGAAGGATGGAGAGCACGCCCTCCGGCAGCCCGGCCTCGGTGGCTATCTCGGCCAGCAGATACGCGTCGAGCGGCGTCTCCGGCGAGGTCTTCAGGATCACCGGGTTCCCGGCGAGCAGCGCGGGCGCGAGCTTCGCGGCGGCGGTGAACTGCGGGACGTTCCACGGGACGATGGCCGCGACGACGCCGACGGGTTCGCGCCGCACGAGCAGCTTGCCGAGGGCGCCGTCGCGCGTCTCCTCGTACGTGAAGTTCCGGGCGACGTTGATCGCGGAGTCCCAGACCATCATCGCGGCGAGCGCCTGCACCATGACGCCCGAGGTGTACGGGGTGCCGTTCTCGCTGCTGATGACGCGGGCGATCTCCTCGTGCCGGACCGCGAACGCGTCCTTGATCTTCGTGATGACCTCGATGCGCTCGTCGAGACTCATCCGCGGCCAGGGGCCGTCCTCGAAGGCGCGGCGGGCGACGGCCACGGCGCGGTCGACATCGGCGGGCGCGGCGTGCGGCACCCTGCCGAACACCTCTCCGGTGTGTGGCGAGACGACCTCGATGACCTCCTTGCCGAGGGGGTCGGTCAACTCTCCGCCGATGAACAGCTGTCCGTGTTCCACGAGCTCGGTCATGGCTGGCATCCTCACGCACGACATTTCTGACGGTGTTTCAGAACTGATACCAGTTCTAGTTGCGATCCGGAAGGGTGCTGCGCACCCTGAAGGTCGTGCGCTCGGGCGACCATTGAAACAAGTTCTACAAGTTCCCGTACAGTGGCGGCAGTTCGGCTGGAGCGGCGGAGGGTGTCCGATGGCAGAGGCGACGCAGGTGACCGACCACAGCGGGGGCGTGCACAGCATCCGCGTGCCGATCCCGGACAATCCACTCGGCTTCACCCTCGTCTACCTGGTCGACACCGACGCGGGCCCCGTCCTCATCGACACGGGCTGGGACGACCCGACGTCCTGGGACGCGCTCACCACCGGCCTGACCGCCTGCGGCACGCGCGTCGAGGACCTCACCGGCGTCCTGATCACCCACCATCACCCGGACCACCACGGCCTGTCGGCCAAGGTCCGGGAGGCGTCCGGGGCCTGGATCGCGATGCACGAGGCGGACGTGGCGGTGGTCAGGCGCACCCGGGAGAACAAGCCGGCGCGCTGGTACGCGTTCATGGTGGCGAAGCTGGTCGCGGCCGGTGCGCCCGAGGAACACATCGCCCCGCTGATCGCGGCCCGCGACTCCGGGAAGCAGCACCAACTCCCCGGCTTCGCACCCGCGTTGCCGGACCGCACCATCACCCCTGGCGACCTCCTCGACCTGCCGGGCCGCCGCCTGCGCGCGATCTGGACGCCGGGCCACACCCCCGGCCACGTATGCCTGCACATGGAAGAGGACCACCCGGCGAACCTGCCCGGCAACGGCCGCCTCTTCTCCGGCGATCACATGCTGCCCGGCATCACCCCGCACATCGGCCTGTACGAGGACCCGGACGACGCCACCGTCACGGACCCGCTCGGCGACTACCTCGACTCGCTCGAGCGGGTGGGTCGGCTCGACCCGGCGGAGGTCCTCCCGGCGCACCAGCACACGTTCACCGACGCCCCGGCGCGCGTGGGCGAGTTGCTGGACCACCACGAGGAACGCCTCACCGGCCTCCTCACCCTCCTCGCCACTCCCCTCACCCCGTGGCAGCTCGCCGAGCGCATGGAGTGGAACCGCCCGTGGTCCCAAATCCCTTACGGCTCCCGCACGATCGCCGTCTCCGAGGCGGAGGCCCACCTGCGCCGCCTCCAGAAAACGGGCCGCGTGGAACAGGTCACGGACAGCGACCCGGTGACGTACCAGTCCGTCATTTAAAGCCCCTGCGGCGTTTGAGCAGGCTTCTCAAGCCCCTGCGGCGATTGAGCAGGCTTCTCAAGCCCCTGCGGCGATTGAGCAGGCCTTTCAAGCCCCTGCGGCGATTGAGGCGCGGGGTCCGGGACAGCGCCCCGCAACCGCAACCCCGGTGCAGCCGATCTTTGCCGCACCTTCATGGAAGGGACGCCCGCAGAGGCGTATCTTCGGCCTCCAAGGGCTCTCACGAGCTGGAACGACAAGGGGGCGCCCGCCGATGACGCCGGACGAGGCAGTGGTCGGCCAAACGGGGAAGCTGGTCCTCGGCACACGTGGGGCCGATGGTCCGGGCGAGGTGTTGGTGCAGGTCAGGGGCGGGACCGAGACCTTTCTCGCGTACTCGGACGACCCCCTGGAGCGGGGCGCCACCGTGCTCGTGATCGAGTCCCGCGGCTGCCGGCAGGTCGTGGTCATGGCCTGGTCCGACCCTCTTCTCTCCGACGGCGAGGGCGACGCCCGCTAAGGAGACGTACAGGCATGTTCGGATATCGCGTTCCCGCACCCGACGAGGCGATGCTGATCTCGGGCGGCAGGCGGGGACTTGGGGGAGCGCCGTTCCGCGTCGTCACCGGGCACGGGAAGTTCGTACTCCCGGTGTTCCGCAAGACCCGCTTCCTGTCGCTCGCGATGAGCGAGGCGGAGGTCGTCGAGAAGTGTGTGACCAAGCAGGGCATCGCCCTGACCGTGCGCGCGGTGATCGCCTTCAAGGTCGGCAACGACCATGAGTCGATCGTCAACGCCGGGCAGCGGTTCCTCTCCGACCAGGAGCAGATGTCGGTCCTGACCGGCCGGATCTTCGCGGGCCACCTGCGTTCGATCATCGGCTCGATGACGGTGGAGGAGATCGTCACCGAACGCCAGAAGCTCGCGACGGAAGTGCTCGACACCTCGAAGTCGGAGATGGCGAAGATCGGCCTGCACGTCGACTCGCTGCAGATCCAGTCCATCGACGACGGCCAGACCGGTTACATCGAGGCGATGTCGCGCCCGCACAAGGCCGCCATCCAGCGGCAGGCGCAGATCGCGCAGGCGCAGGCCACGCAGGCCTCGGCGGAGGCCGAGCAGGCGGCGGCCCGCAAGCAGGCCGAGTACGCGCGGGAGACCGCGGTCGTGCAGGCCGAGTACAACGCCCAGGTCGACCGGGCCAAGGCGCAGGCCGAGCAGGCGGGACCGCTCGCGCTCGCCCACGCCCAGCAGGAGGTCCTCGCGGCGCAGACGGAACTGGCCATGCGGCAGGCCGAGTTGCGGGAGAAGCAACTGGTGTCGGAGATCGTCAAGCCGGCGCAGGCCGATGCGGAGCGCATCCGCGTGCTGGCTCTCGCCGAGGCCGAGCGGATGAAGATCCAGGCGGAGGCGGCGGCGTCGTACGACCGGGTCGCGCTCGACCGCATGCTCATCGACCAGCTTCCGCAGATCGTGAAGGAGGCGTCGGCGGGGCTCGCCGGGGCGAACGTCAACGTCCTCAACGGGGCGGATGGCCTCGGCGAGATCGCGGCGGGTCTGGTCGGCCAGGGCCTGACCATCCTGGACTCGGTCCGCAAGAACCTCTCCGGCGAGGGTGGGGACGGTGTCGGCTCGGCCGTGGAGCCCTACGTAGCCGCTCCGCGCGGGGGCGACGACGGTCCGGTAGACGTCCGCTGACGCCACGGGGCTCCGCCCCGGACCCCGCGCCTCAAACGCCGGCGGGGCTGAAAAGATCGCCTCAATCGCCGGCGGGGCTTGATCTATCAAGCCCCGCCGGCGATTGAGGCGATCTTTCAAGCCCCTGCGGCGATTGAGCAGCGGGGTCCGGGGCAGAGCCCCGTG